>NZ_JBFUFX010000008.1:0-305520 GCF_056403215.1 Mesorhizobium sp. P2_H9
GCGTTGTAGCGCTCGGGCGTTGTAGCGCTCGGCCAGCTCGACGATCTGCCGGATCGGCGCGATGTCGCCATCCATCGAATAGACGCTTTCGAAGACGATCAGCTTGGCGCGCTCGCGACCGGCCGCCTGCAGCAGGCTTTCGAGATGAGCGACGTCGTTGTGGCGGAAGATCTTCTTCTCGGCGCCCGAGCGCCGCACGCCTTCGATCATCGAAGCGTGGTTCAGCTCGTCCGAGATGATCAGGCAGTTGGGCAAAAGCCGCGCAATGGTCGAGATCGAGGCTTCGTTGGAGACGAAGCCGGAGGTAAAGACCAGGGCTGCTTCCTTGTCGTGCAGGTCGGCCAGTTCCAGCTCGAGCTCGACCAGCGGGTTGCTGGTGCCGGAAATGTTGCGGGTGCCGCCGGCGCCCGATCCCATCTTGCCGGCTGCGGCCTGGAATGCGGCGATGACGTCGGGATGCTGGCCCATGCCGAGATAGTCGTTGGAGCACCAGACGGTGATTTCCTCGGCGCGGCCGTTGGAACGCCAGATGGCACGGGGAAATTTTCCGACGATGCGCTCGAGGTCGGCGAAGACGCGGTAGCGACGCTCTGCATGGAGCTGGTCGATCGCTTCCTCGAAGAACCGCTGATAATTCATGTCGACTTTCCAATTTTGCGCGGGATCATAATCATTGCCCCATTCGGCGTCCACCGGACCTTTTTGGTCAAAATGCCACGCCCCAAGCCTGTTCCTAACGATCCCAGATCGTGGCCTATTCCCTTGATGTGGATCAATTTTGTTTCCGTACGATGCCACAGGCCGGTGAGACTGTTACAGATTTAACATTCAGGCGTTTCTAATGGCCTTGCCACAGGCTTTCCAGTAAGGCGGTCGTTGAGACAGTTTCCGATAAATCATGAGTAAAAGAGGACGCGGATGACGGTTTTGGTAACGGGCGGCGCCGGCTATATCGGCAGCCATATGGTCTGGGAATTGCTGGATGCGGGCGAGAGCGTCGTCGTTCTCGACCGGCTTTCGACCGGTTTTGAGTGGGCAGTGGCGCCCGAGGCCAAGCTCGTCGTCGGCGATGTCGCCGACAAGGAGCTGGTTGGCGGGGTCATCCGCGACAACAAGGTCGACGCTATCATCCATTTCGCCGGCTCGATCGTGGTTCCCGAATCGGTCTCCGATCCGCTTGGCTACTACGAGAACAACACTTCAAAGACGCGCACGCTGATCGAGACCGCGGTGCGCGAAGGCGTGCCCCATTTCATTTTTTCCTCGACAGCTGCCGTCTATGGCGCCGCCGGGCTGGAGCCGGTGCGCGAGGATGCCCGCCTGGCCCCCGAATCGCCCTACGGCCTTTCCAAGCTGATGAGCGAATGGATGCTGCGCGATGCCGCTATTGCCCACGGGCTGCGCTATACCGCGCTGCGCTATTTCAACGTTGCCGGCGCCGATCCGAAGGGCCGCACCGGCCAGTCGACGCCGGGCGCCACCCACCTGATCAAGGTCGCCTGCGAGACCGCGCTCGGCAAGCGCCCCTTCATGCAGGTCTTCGGCACCGACTATTCGACGCCGGACGGCACCTGCATGCGCGACTATATCCATGTCAGCGACCTGGCGGCGGCACATCGCCTTGCCCTGCAGCGGCTGCGTGACGGTGGCACCAGCCTGGTCGCCAATTGCGGCTACAGCCATGGCTATTCGGTGCTAGAGGTGATCGATAGCGTGCGCCGCGCCTTCGGCCATGATTTCGAGGTGAAGATGGGCGATCGCCGCCCCGGCGACGCCGCCGCCGTGGTCGCCAATTCGGAGCTGGCGCGCGGCGAACTCGGCTGGACGCCGCAGCGCGACGACCTCGACCTGATCGTGGCCGACGCGCTGGCCTGGGAACGCATCCTGACCAGCAAGAATTCCGCGCGGGGCTGAGGACAGTTCTTCATCCAAGGGCTCGTCGGCTGGGCGCTTAAGCGCTATTGAAGGGGTTCGCGGCGAAGCGTGGAGGCGCTTCGGCCGAATTGATCCTTTTGGGGGGCCGCATGAAGATATTGGTGCTCGGAGCCGGCGTGGTCGGTACGGCGGCGGCCTACTACCTGGCCAGCGACGGCCACGAGGTGACCGTGATCGAGCGCCATCCGGCGGCGGCACGCGGCACCAGCCAGTCGAATGCCGGCCTGGTCTCGCCCGGCGACGCCACCGCCTGGGCCTCTCCCGCCGCTCTGAAGACGTTCCTGCGCGCGCTTTATAACCATGATCTCGGCATCAAGGTGCGGCTGCGCTTCGATCCGTATTTCATCGCCTGGAGCCTGCGCTTCCTGCGCCAGTGCACGAAAGAGCGCCTGCGCGCCAACAGCCGGGTCAAGTTGCGCCTGGCGCTCTATTCCCGCGACTGCATCAATGCCATCTCGTCCGACGCCGGCATCCACTATGACGAGCGCAAGAAGGGCATTCTCTATTTCTTCCGTTCGCAGCACAGTCTCGACACCGGCACCGACAATTACCGCTTTCTTGCCGAACACGGCCTGCCGATCGAGATCGTCGGCCGCGACCGGCTGATCGAGATCGAACCCGGTCTTGCCGGTGTGAAAGACAAGATCGCCGGTGGCGTCTATTCGCCGATCGACCAGACCGGCGATTCCAGCCAGTTCACGCAAAATCTCGCCGCTTACGCCGCCGAAAAGCTCGACGTGAAATTTCTCTACGACACCACGGTTGAGGGCCTCGACATAGAGGGCGACCGGGTACGCGCGGTGATCACCTCGGCCGGACCGATAGCGGGCGACGCGGTGGTGATCGCGATGGGGCCGGAGAGCGGTCTGCTCGGCCGCCGCTACGGCATCGACCTGCCCGTCTACCCCGTCAAGGGTTACACCGCGACCATTCCCTTGGAGGACGAGAGCAAGGGGCCGACCATGGGCGGCGCCGACGAGGACCAGCTGATCGGCTATTCCAGGCTCGGCAACCGGCTGCGGCTCGCCTCGACCGCGGAGTTCACCGGCTTCGACCGCACCCACAAACCAGGTGATTTCGCCACCATGTTCAGGACCGGCAAGGATCTTTTCCCCGGTGCCTTCGACGAGAAGAAGGCCGTTCTCTGGGCGGGCCTGCGGCCGATGATGCCGAACTCGGTGCCGGTCATCGGCCAGGCGCGCTACAAAAACCTCTACCTCGACACCGGCCACGGCCATGTCGGCTGGACCATGGCTTGCGGCTCGGGAAAATTCCTCGCCGATCTGGTCGCCGGCCGCAAACCGGAGATCGACCCGCAAGGGCTGGTCTACGGGGGCTAGGCCATGTCGGGACCGCAAGTCGCCATCGACCTTGGCCGCATCGAGCGCAATGCGCGCACCATCGTCGACCGCTGCGCGCTGTCGGGCATCAAGGTTTTCGGCGTCACCAAGGGGACTTGCGGCATGCCGCAGGTGGCGCGCGCCATGCTGCGCGGCGGCGTTGCCGGCATCGCCGAATCGCGCTTCGAAAACATCCGGCGCTTGCGCGACAGCGGCATCAACGCGCCGATCATGCTGCTGCGCAGCCCGCCTATGGCGCGCATCGAGGAGATGGTGCGCACCGTTGACATCAGCCTGCAATCCGAACTCGCCACCATCCGCGAACTGTCGCGTATCGCCGAGCGCATGGGCCGCGTCCACGACATCATGCTGATGATCGATCTCGGCGACCTCAGGGAAGGCATTTGGCCGAACGACCTGGTGCCGACGGTCGAGCAGATCCTGACGCTCAAGGGCGTGCGCATCGCCGGCATCGGCACCAATCTCGGCTGCTTCGGCGCCATCATGCCGACGCCGGAAAATCTCGGACAACTCGTCGCCCATGCCTACAAGACCGAGCGCCTGGCCGGCGCACGGCTTGACTTGATTTCCGGCGGGGCATCCTCGTCGTTGACGCTGCTGCTCGAAGGCAAATTGCCCGCCGGCATCAACAATCTGCGCGTCGGCGAAGCGATCCTGCAAGGCGGCGTCGAGACCTTCCGCGACACGCCCTGGGCTGAACTCGAACCCGATGCCTGCCGCCTGACCTGCGACATCATCGAGGTCAAGCTGAAGCCGTCACGGCCGATCGGGCAATCCGGCTACGACGCGTTCGGCAACCAGCCGGTGTTTCCCGACGAGGGCGACCGGCTGCGCGCCATTGCCAATATCGGCCGCGAGGACGTGCTGATCGAAGGGCTGACGCCGATTGCCAAGGGGGTGCGGGTGCTCGGCGCGTCCAGCGACCACCTGTTGCTGGACGTCAACGACGCCAACCCACCGCCCGCCGTCGGCGATCGCGTCGCCTTCCGCATGAGCTATGGCGCCATGCTGCTGGCGATGACCTCGGAATATGTCGAAAAGGCCCCGATGCACGATGTCGAGGATTTTTCCGGCCGCAAGATGGTGCAGATATCGGCCGAACAGGCTGCGGTAGGCATTCTGGCCCGCGAGGCGACCGGCGCGCGGCTGGAGGCGATGAATTTTGATGTCGTCGAACTCGCCGATGTCGAACGGCCGCCCTCCGGCCTGATCCGGCTGACCGCCGGCGGCGATCGCCGCATCGCCCACAAGGCGCTGACGACGACCGCGCGGGCGACCCACTCCTTTGGCCTGATCTGGATCGATTCCATCGCCGCGCTGATGCCGGAAGACGAGGAAGGCATCGACCTGGCTGAGGGCTCGGTGCTGGCGCGCACGCTCGGCCTCGATCACAAGCCCGGCGCGCTGCAGCCGCAGCTGTCCCCGGAAAACGTCGTCATCGTCGGCTTGCGCCATGCCGATCCGGCCGAGGCGCGGGTGCTGAAGGATTCGCGCGTATCGGCCTTCACCATGACCGATATCGACGCCATGGGCATGCGCGACCTGATGCATGAAGCGATCCGCATCGCCACCTCGGGTACGCAAGGCTTCCATGTCAGCTATTCGCCTGAGGTCACCGAATTCGCCGGCTGGCCGGCCGGCTCGGGCGGCCTCACCGTGCGCGAAACCCATCAGGCGATGGAGGCGATCGCGCTCTCCGGTGGATTGTTGTCGATGGATGTTTCGGGCCTGACCGCGGATCTGGAGCCTCGGATCGGCACTGATGTGGTCAACTTCGTCATGTCGGCCTTCGGCAAGCGGATCTTGTAGTCAGTCTTGGGCGTCGACTGCCGCGCGCCATGAGCGCGCGTAGCTCGCCCAGGCCGGATCATCAGGCGGTTCGGTTCTTTGGCCTTTGCCTCGCGCCATTGCCTGATCCGACGCCAGCAGCGCGGCGCCGATGCTGGTGCCGGTGGCGGCCTCGGACGCAATGACCGCGCGCCCCGTTGCCGCTGCGAGCATGCTGACGAAAAGCCGGTTGCGGGCAAAGGGGCCTTCGACAATGGTCGGGCCGTCGCCGCCGATCAGGTCGAGGCAGGTCAACGTCATCAGCGCCAGATAGAACGAGATTGCGGCAAAGCGCTGGCCGGTGCTGATGCCATCGGCATTGAGCCATGCGGAGGCGTGATGCGCAAACGGCCCCGAGCCTTGCTGGGTCGAGGGCAGCAGCAATGTCCCTCGCGCCAGTACGGCCGCGATATCACCTTCGCTCCAGTCTTCCGGCTGGCCTTGCGTCAGCACCGAAAATTCCCGGCCGCCCATGAAGCGGGCCGAAGGCACCGGATCGCCGAGCGCGTTGACATTGACCAGCGTGTCGCGCGCCGGGTCGAGCGTGACCGGTCTGCCGCTGACCGCCATCGACACCACCCAGGTGCCGGTCGAGACCACGGAGAAAGGCGGCGTGTCGGACAGGAGATGCGGCAGCAGCGACGCGTTGGAATCATGCAGGCCTGAGAATACCGGCGCCTTCGGATCAAGACCGGTCCGCGCGGCGAGAGCCGGCAGGATCGCGCCGAGGCGGTCCTTGGCCAGTCGCACCGGTGCCATCAGCCGACGCCAGTCCATTGTGTCGACCAGCGACGAGAAATCGGCTTTCCACGGGTTCCACAGATCAGTGTGGCAGCCGAGCGACGTCGCCTCGTTGGCGGCGACACCGGTCAGGCGGAGGGCCCAATATTGCGGATACATCAGCATCGCTGCTGCCTTGGCGAACTCCGTGGGAAAGCGCCTCTGCTGCCAGAAGAATTGCGCGCCGAGATTGAGACCGATCGGCAGGCGCGGCGTGCCCGTCTGGTCGAAGGGCGGACGGATCGCATCATACTCCGCCGCAAGGCTGTCCGGGCCATCGAATTCATAGTCGAGGACCGGCAGCGCCAGTGCGCCGGATGCATCGACCAGCACGCCCGTCGCGCCATGCGTGGTGATCGATATTGCGTCGATGCGCTGCTCGCGATTGATTTCGGCAAGGCTGTCGAGAATGAAGCTCCACAATCGTTCGACATCATGGTGCGGGTAGGGGCCGTCCGTGGCGGGCGCGTTCGCCATGCGGCGCAGCGCGATCTCGCTCAATGTAGAGAGATCGACCAGCGCCACCTTGGCGTTGGTCTTGCCGATATCGATGACGGCGATGTGTCTGATATCAGTCATTCCATATGGAACACGGTTTCCAGCGGCACCGCCACCGGCTCGTTGTCCGGCCTGGTCTCCATGATGTCGGCCATGTGAGCCCACCAGCGCTGCATCACCGGATGATTGGGCAGGTCGGCCATGCTGTGATCGTCGCGTCGCCACAGCACGCCGAACAGCGTGTTGGTTTCCGCATCGAGATGGATCGAATAGTCGGAAACGCCGGCTTGTTTCAAAAGCGCCACCAGCGATGGCCAGATCTCGTCATGGCGCTTCTTGTACTCGGCCTTCATGCCTGGCTTGAGCTGCATCTTGAACGCGTATTTCTGAGGCATCAGGCAAAACGCTCCCGCCGCAGCCGCCGCCAGACGATCGGGAGAGCGATGACGATGATCAGGAGCAGGCCGATGAAGATCGACATGACGATGCCGGGCACGTTGAGCAGGCCAAGGCCGAAGGTCACCAGCCCCATGATGAAGGCGGCCAGCACGACGCCCAATATGCTGCCGGCGCCGCCGAGGATGCTGACGCCGCCGAGCACCACCATGGTGATGACTTCGAGTTCGTAGCCTTGCGCGATCGATGGCCGCGTCGAGCCGAGCCGCGAGGTGATCAGCACCGAGGCTATGCCCGCCATCAGCCCGGTCAGGCAAAACAGAATGAATTTGATGCGGCCGACGCGCACGCCGGAAAACTGCGCCGCGACCGGATTGTTGCCGATGGCGAAGACACGGCGGCCAAAACTCGTCCGGTGCAGCAGGAACCAGTAGACGACGGCCGCAATGAGGAACAGCACCAGTTCGAACGACACCACCCACCAGACATAGCCCTGGCCGAAGAAGGCAAGGCTGTCGGGATAGCCCTTGTAGGCCTGGTCGCCGAGAATGATGAAGGCGATGCCGCGAAACAGGCTCATCGTACCGATGGTGACGACGATGGACGGCAGGCCCAGCTTTGTCACCAGCAGGCCGTTGAAGGCGCCGCAGCCGAGCCCGACAACGATGCCGATCGCCACCAGCACCGGCGTGTCGGCGCCGGCCTGCACCGCCATGCCCATCATCGTCGATGCCAGCGCAATGATGGCAGCCACCGACAGGTCGATCTCGCCCGAAATGATCAGCAGCGCCATGGCGAACGCGATCAGTCCCTTCTCGGTGAAATTGAAGGTGAGATCCGATAGCGAATACGGGTCGAGGAAATAGGGCGAGGCGAAGCTGTTGATGGCAAAGATCGCCACCGCGACCACGACCAGCAGCGCCTCCCAGGAAAAGACGGCCGAACGGAGCGGCTTGTCGAGCCGGTTGGGAATATGGCGTGGGGCAGAGATGTCGGTCATGCCGCTTCCGCCTTTCTGAGGATGATGCGGCCTTGCCGGCGTTCGCCGCGTGCGTTGAGCACAACGGCCAGGATGATGGCGCTACCCGAAATCGCCATCTGCCAGAAGGGCGAGATGTTGATCACCGGCAATGCGTTGGAGATGATGCCGAGGAACAGCGCACCCAGCACCGCGCCGCCGACCGAACCGATGCCGCCGGCGATCGAGATGCCGCCGATGACGCAGGCGGCGATGATGTTGAGCTCATAGCCATTGGCGACCTCGACCGAGGCGATGACGTAGCGCGAGATCCAGAGATAGCCTGAGAGCCCGCCGATCATACCGGAGAGGCAGAAGACGATGAATTTGGTCCGGCCGACATCGATGCCGGCATAGACCGACGCGGTCGGGTTGACGCCGATGGCATAGATCGAGCGGCCAAGTGCCGTGCGCGTCATCAACAGGAAGAACAAAGCGATGACCAGAATGGCGATCCACGACAGCACCGGAATGCCGAGGAAGGCGGCGCGCTGGAAGCCGATGAACTCAGGGCTCATCTTGTCGGCATTGACCCAGGCACCGCCCGAAATGACGAAGGTGGCGCCGCGATAGATGGTCAGCGTGCCCAGTGTCACCACGATCGAGGGGATGTTCAGCCGCCAAACCAAAAGCCCGTTGATGGCGCCGAGCCCCAGGCCGACGAGAAGGGCGATGACGATCAGCAGCGGGATCGGAATGGCCGGATGCGCAGCGTTCAGCATCGCCACCACCATGCCGGTGAAGCACAGGTTCGAGGCCATCGACAGGTCGATCGAGCGGGTCAGGATAATTGCCATCTGACCGAGCGCCAGGATCATCAGGATCGAAGTGTCGTTGAACACCTGGCGCAAATTGGCGGGATCGGCAAAGGCCGGAAAGCGCGTCGAGATCAGCCCGATCAGCACGATGATGGCCGCGAGCAGCCAGACTTCGCGATATTTGACGAGAGTTTTCATGCCGCGATCCCCGCTGCTGTCCTGACCAGCGTTTCAGCGTCGAGCTCCTTGTTGTCGTAGACCGCAGCGATGCGGCCCTCGCGCATGACAACGACCCGGTCGGACATGCCGAGAATTTCCGGCAGTTCGGACGACACCATGATCACCGACAGGCCTTGCGCCACCAGCTCGGCCATGAAGCCGTGGACGGCGGCCTTGGAGCCGATGTCGATGCCTTTGGTCGGCTCGTCCAGGATGATCACCTTGGGTGCCGTCGCCAGCCATTTGGCGATGACGATCTTCTGCTGGTTGCCGCCCGACAGGGTGCCGACATCCTGGCTGAGCGAGGAGGCGCGCAGGTCGAGCCGCTCGGTGTAGGAGCGGGCCAGATCGAACTCCTCCGCCAGCCGCAGCAGGCCGGATTTGGAGGTGCGCTTGAGCGAGGGCAGAGAGACATTCTGGAAGATCGGCAGGCCGATCACCACGCCCTGCTTGCCGCGCTCCTCCGGCACGTAGACGATGCCGGCATCGATCGAATCCGCTGCCGATTTCGGCGCGATTGTTTCGCCTTCCAGCGTGATCGTCCCGGCCGAGGTGCGGGTGATGCCTGAAATCGCCTGCATCACCTCGCTGCGCCCGGCGCCGACGAGGCCGTAGAAGCCGAGGATTTCGCCCTTGTGCAGTTCGAAGCCGATGTCGTCGAATTCCGTGGGATGCGACAGGCCGGCGACCGAGAGCACCGGCGCGCCGATCTCGGCCTTGCGCTGCGGAAAGATGTGGTCGACCGAGCGGCCGACCATCATGCGCACGATCTGGCTCTGGCCGGCATCCTTGATCAGGCCTTCGCCGACCATCTCGCCGTCGCGGAACACCGTATAGCGGTCGGCGATGCGGTAGATCTCATCGAATTTGTGGCTGATGAACAGGATCGCCTTGCCTTCGCTCTTGAGGAATTCGATCAGCAAAAAGAGTTCCTCGATCTCCTTCATCGATAGCGCCGCGGTCGGCTCGTCCATGATGACGATCTGCGCATCGATCGACATCGCGCGGGCAACGGCAACCAGATGCTTGTTAGCGATGCCGAGATCCTTCAGCCGCGCGTCGGCGTCGATATGGCCGGCACGCATGGTGTCGAGCACTTCCTTGGCGTTCTTGCGCATGGTGCGCCAGTCGATGGTGCCGAAGCGCGTGCGCGGCGCGTGGCCGAGAAAGATGTTTTCGGCGACGCTGAGGTCGTCGAACAGCACGGTTTCCTGGTGGATGGCGGTGATGCCGTGCCCGAAAGCCGCGTGCGCGCTGGACAGAGTGACAGCCTCGCCGTCGATGCTGATGGTGCCCGCGTCAGGCTGGTAAATGCCGGTCATGATCTTGACCAGCGTCGACTTGCCGGCGCCGTTTTCGCCGATCAGCGCGGTCACCTCACCGGCATAAAGCGACAGGCTGACATCGTGCAGTGCGCGTACGCCGGGAAAACTCTTCGAGATGCCGGACAGCGTCAGCCGCGGGCCGGAAGGCAAAGGCGCTTGCTTTGCCAATTCGTGTTGGGCTGTCGTGTCCATATCCGTATCAAGCCCTGAAACTAGGTCCGTTTAAAGCCGCGGCGGGATCTGGTCCCGCCGCGCCAGGTCGAAGGCTGCCCGAGATCAATAGATCTTGGAGAACTTTTCGATGTTGGTCTTGTCGAACTGGAAGGGCGGAGCCATCGCAGCCGAGTTGGTGTCGTCGAGCGTCACCTTGCCGACGCGGCCGATCGACAGCGTGGCGCCTGGCTTGGCCTCTTCCTTCTTCACCGCCAGATCATGGGCAAGGTAGACGGCGGAGTAGCCGAGGTCGATCGGGTTCCACAGCGCGACCGCCTGGCTGGAACCATTGTCGATGAACTTCTTGAACTCCGACGGCAGCGCCAGCCCGGTGACGTTGACCTTGCCGATCAGGCCTGCGTCGGTCACCACCTGGGCAGCGGCAACGACGCCGACCGTGGTCGGTGCGATGATCGCCTTGAGGTTCGGATAGGACTTCAACAGGCCCTTGGCTTCGTCGGTGCTCTTGGCCGAGTCGTCATCGCCATAGACGGTGGCGACGAGTTTGATCTTGGGGAACTTCTCCGGCAGGATTTTCTTGGCCGCATCGATCCAGGCATTCTGGTTGGTCGCGGTCGACGATGCCGACAGGATGGCGACCTCGCCGCCTTCCGGCAGGTAGTCGGCGGCAAGCTTGATGATGGTCTCGCCGATCAGGCCGGTGTCGGACGGGTTGAGGTGGAGCTGCCGGCCTGCCGGAGCAACGCCCGAATCCCACGAGATGACGGTGATGCCGCGTTCCATCGCCTTCTTCAGCGCCGGCACCAGAGCGTCGGCATCATTGGCCGAAATGGCGATGGCGTTGACCTTCTGCGCGATCAGCGCGTTGACCACTTCGATCTGCGCTTCGGCGGTCGCCTTGGTCGGGCCGGTGTAGATGATGTCGACATCACCGAGTTCCTTGGCCGCCTCTTCGGCGCCCTTGTTGGCGGCGTCGAAGAAGCCGTTGCCGAGCGACTTCACCACCAGTGCGATCTTGACGTTCTCGGCATAGGCGGCGTTCACGAACATGGCGGCAGAAAACGCCGCCGTAACCATCAGTTTCCTAAGAAAGCTCATCGAATATCCTCCCTTGAGCGTTGCATTCCATCGCCGCTGCTGGCGTGAGCCTGTCTCAGGCCTGCAGTGAAGATTCTTCCTTGTTGCTAGTCTGTTTGCTGGCGACGATCAGCGTCACGCCTGCGGTCTCCAACATTTTGGCTTCCCGGTCCTCGATGCCGTCATCGGTGATGACGGTGGCGATGCGCGACAGGCCGCACAGGATCAGGCTGGAGCRTTTGCGGAACTTCGAGGAGTCGACCAGCACCACCAGCTCGTCGGCCTGGTCGATCAGTTTCTGCTCGGCCTGGATCAGCAGCGGGTCGCCTTCCATCAGGCCGAGCGGCCCGAGCCCTTGCGCGCCCATGAACATGCGGCGTGCATAGAAATTGCGCGTCACATCGTTGTCGAAGGGCGACAGGATGATGTTCTGCTCGCGGTAAATGGTGCCGCCCGACAGCATCACGGTGTTCTTGGAATGCTTGAGCAGGTGCTCGGCGATCGGGAAGGAATTGGTGAAGATCGGCATGCGGCGGCCGGTCAGGAAATGCACCATCTGGAAGGTGGTGGTGCCGCCATTGATGATGATCGGCTCGCCATCCTTGCACAATTCCACCGCTTCCCGGGCGATTGCCCGCTTCTGCGAGGCGTTCAGCGTCTCGTTGACGGAAAAGGGCCGGCCGGCAAGGCCGATGAATTGCGGCGGCGAGATCGCCTCGGCGCCGCCACGCACGCGGCGCAGCCGCTTTTGCACATGCAATGCAGCGATATCGCGCCGGATCGTCGCCTCGGACGAGTCCGTCAGGTCGACCATCTCCTGCACCGTCACCACAGGTTTTTCCTGGACGGCGGACAGAATGATCCTGTGGCGCTCTTTCTCGTGCATGGTTCCTCCCTGCCTGACCATCTAGGCACCCAAAACGCGCAGTGTCAATCATTTCCGATCATATAATTTCATTGTGCAGTGCAATATGATCGATATTGATCGTTTGTGATTGACAAGTCGAACGCTTCCATGGACATTCAGCCAAAATCGACGGCACAGTCTGCGCGTCTTACGGGAGGATATTCCAATGCTCGACAAGCGCTCCGGCACGCGCCTCGCAAACCTGTGGGACGAGGCAAAAGCCCAGGCGATGAGTGAGCCGGAGCGTCTCGTCTATCGCTCGAATGTGCTCGGCTCCGACAAGCGCGTCACCAACTATGGCGGCGGTAACACCTCCTCCAAGATCTGGCAGACCGATCCGCTTACCGGGCAGAGCGTCGAAGTGCTGTGGGTGAAAGGTTCGGGCGGCGACAGCGCCTCGATCAAGCTCGACGGCTTCGCCACGCTCTACATGGACAAATTGCGCGCGCTGAAGGGTCTCTATCGCGGCGTCGAGCATGAAGACGAGATGGTCGGCTTCCTGCCGCACTGCACCTTCAACCTCAATCCACGCGCCGCCTCCATCGACACACCGCTGCACGCCTACGTGCCGAAGCCCTTTGTCGACCACATGCACCCCGACGCCATCATCGCCATCGCCGCTGCCAAGGATTCCAAGGCGCTGACCAAGGAAATCTTCGGCGACGCCATCGGCTGGTTGCCGTGGAAGCGCCCAGGCTTCGAGCTTGGCCTGTGGCTGGAAAAGTTCTGTTTCGACCATCCCGCCGCCAAGGGCGTAATTCTCGAAAGCCACGGTCTGTTCAGTTGGGGCGACACCCCTAAGGAATGCTACGAAACGACGATCTCGGTGATCAACCAGGCGATCGAGTGGTTCGAGCGCCGCTCCGATGGCGTGGCGATCTTCGGCGGCGAAGTGGTCAAATCGCTCGATACGCCGGCGCGCCGCGCCGTCGCCGCAAAACTGATGCCGAGGATCCGTGGCTTGATCTCGGAAAAGAGCCACAAGCTCGGCCATTTCGATGATTCCGCCGCCGTGCTCGAATTCGTCAATTCGAAGGATTTGCGGCCATTGGCGGCACTCGGCACATCCTGCCCCGATCATTTCCTGCGCACCAAGATCCGGCCGCTGGTCATCGAGTTCGATCCCGCCAAGCCGGATGTCGATGCCGTCATCGCCCGTCTTGCCGACGATGTTGCCGCCTATCGCGCCGGCTATCAGGCTTACTACGACAGCTGCAAGCATGCGGATTCGCCTGCCATCCGCGATCCCAATGCCGTGGTCTATCTGATGCCCGGCGTCGGCATGTTCACCTTCGCCGGCGACAAGGCGACGGCGCGCATTTCGGCCGAGTTCTACGTCAACGCTATCAATGTCATGCGCGGTGCCTCGACCGTTTCGTCCTATGTCGGCCTGCCCGCACAGGAAGCCTTCAACATAGAATACTGGCTGCTCGAGGATCTGAAGCTACAGCGCATGCCGAGGCCGAAGTCGCTTGCCGGCCAGATCGCGGTCGTCACCGGCGGCGCCGGCGGCATCGGCCGGGCAACGGCCAGCCGGCTGCTGCGCGAAGGCGCCTGCGTCGTGCTGGCTGACATCGATGAGACGGCTCTCGCCAGCGCCAACGAAGAGCTGGCCAAGGCCTATGGCAAGGATTTCGTCCGGCCGGTGCTGATCAACGTCACATCCGAGGATCAGGTCGTCTCCGGCTTTGCCGAAACATCGGTCGAATTCGGCGGCATCGACATCCTGGTATCCAACGCCGGCCTTGCGTCCTCGGCGCCGATCGAGGAGACGTCGCTGGCACTGTGGAACAAGAACATGGACATCCTGTCGACCGGCTATTTCCTGGTCTCGCGGGAAGCGTTCCGGCTGTTCCGCGTGCAAAAAATCGGCGGCAACGTCGTCTTCGTCGCCTCCAAGAACGGGCTCGCCGCATCGCCCAACGCCGCCGCCTATTGCACCGCCAAGGCGGCCGAGATTCATCTGGCGCGCTGCCTGGCGCTGGAAGGCGCGGAAGCGCAGATCCGGGTCAATGTCGTCAATCCGGACGCCGTGCTGCGTGGCTCAAAAATTTGGAGCGGCGAGTGGAAGGAACAGCGCGCTGCCGCCTACAAGATGTCGACCGACGATCTCGAGGAACACTACCGTTCGCGCTCGATGCTGAAGCGTTCGGTGTTCCCCGAGGACATCGCCGAGGCGATCTATTTCTTCGCCTCCGACATGTCGGCCAAGTCGACCGGCAACATCATCAATGTCGACGCGGGCAACGCACAGAGCTTTACGCGATAGTCGCTCGTCCTTCTCCCCGTCTCTATACGGGGAGTTGAGGAGTGGTCCGCGTAGCGGACGAAAAACCAATTGCTTGGCTTTTCGAACGACGAAAGCCGGCAGGCGGATGAGGGGCAGCGCTGCCCGAACGCATTTTGGGAGGAATAATACTTGTCCGAATCCATCATATCCGCCGACCTCGTCGACAAGGACAACACCGCGCGCAAGGCCAACCTCGAACGCGACTACGCCTCGCTCGGTGAGCGTCTCGACCGGCGCGGCATCGCCATCGACGCCATCCGCGACAAGGTCGAAAAATTCGCCGTGGCGATCCCGTCCTGGGGCGTCGGCACTGGCGGCACCCGCTTTGCCCGCTTTCCCGGTGCCGGCGAGCCGCGCGATATTTTTGACAAGATCGAGGATTGCGCCGTCATCCGGCAATTGACGCAAGCAACCCCCACCGTCTCGCTGCACATTCCGTGGGACAAGGCCGATCCGAACCGGCTGAAGCAGGCGGCCTCCCGCTTCGGCCTCGGTTTTGATGCCATGAACTCCAACACCTTCTCCGACGCAAGGGACCAGAAGCTTTCCTACAAGTTCGGCTCGCTCTCGCATGCCGATGCCGGCACGCGCCGGCAAGCTGTCGAGCACAATCTCGAATGCATCGAGATCGGCAAGACGCTCGGATCCAAGGCGCTGACGGTGTGGATCGGCGACGGCTCGAATTTCCCCGGCCAGGTCAATTTCGCGAGAGCGTTCGAGCGCTATCTCGATGCCATGAAGGAGATTTACGCCGGGCTGCCGGATGACTGGAAGCTGTTCACCGAGCACAAGATGTACGAGCCGGCCTTCTATTCGACCGTCGTGCAGGATTGGGGCACCAACTACATGATCTCAAAGGAGCTGGGCGACAAGGCGTTCTGCCTGGTCGACCTTGGCCATCATGCGCCCAACGTCAACATCGAGATGATCGTGTCGAGGCTGATCCAGTTCAGGAAACTAGGCGGCTTCCATTTCAACGATTCGAAATACGGTGATGACGATCTCGACGCCGGCTCGATCGATCCCTACCGGCTGTTCCTCGTCTTCAACGAACTGGTCGATGCCGAGCTGTCCGGCGCCGAGGGTTTCGACCCGGCCCATATGCTCGACCAGAGCCACAACGTCACCGACCCGATCGAGAGCCTTATGCTGTCGGCGGTCGAGGTGCAGCGCGCTTATGCGCAGGCGCTGCTGGTCGACCGCAAGGCGCTGGAAGGGTTTCAGGACGCCAATGACGCGCTGATGGCGACGCAGACGCTGAAAGTGGCCTACCGCACCGATGTCGAGCCGATCCTGGCCATGGCGCGGTTGAAGACCGGCGGCGCCATCGATCCGGTTGCCGCCTATCGGGCCGCGGGCTATCGGGCCAAGGTTGCGGCAGAGAGGCCAGCGGTGGCCGGCGGCAGCGGCGGCATCGTTTGAGGTTGGCTAATCTCCCCCACGAGGGGGGAGATTGGCTGGCCTCGGCCAGCAGGCGAACACCAATATGTGTTCGCTCATATTGATGATGGACTCAGCCGCTCCAAGTAGCTCTTCTAGGCACACTGCACTTGGAGCACCGCTATGCCCTTGACCCGCCGGACGCTGATTGGCGTCACCCTTTCGCTCGCAATAGCGCTGACACCATCCGCAGCCACCTATGCCGCCTCGCCGCAGCCGGCGAAGGGCGAGCATGGCATGGTGGTAACCGCTCAGCACCTGGCCTCGGAAGTCGGCGTCGAGGTGCTGAAGAAGGGCGGCAACGCTGTCGATGCCGCGGTCGCCGTCGGCTACGCGCTGGCTGTCGTCTATCCCAATGCCGGCAATATCGGTGGCGGCGGCTTCATGACCATCCGCTTCAAGGACGGCCGCTCGACTTTCCTCGATTTCCGCGAGCGCGCGCCGCTGGCCGCGACCAAGACCATGTATCTCGACAAGGACGGCAAGCCGGTGAAGGGCGCCAGCCTCGACGGCTATCTCGCCGTCGGCGTGCCGGGCTCGGTGGCTGGTTTCGAGATGGCGCGGGAGAAATACGGCACCTTGTCCAGACAGGACCTGATGGCGCCAGCCATCCGCTATGCAAAGGACGGCTTCGCGTTGGAGCAGGGCGATGTTGCCTCCCTGGAGAGCGGCGCCAAGCGATTGGCAAAGGATCCCGCGGCAGCCGCCATTTTCCTAAAGCCGGACGGCAAACCGTACGCCGTGGGGGAACACCTCATCCAGACCGATCTGGCCACCTCGCTCTCGGCCATTTCGCAGCAAGGCGCGGACGCCTTCTACAAGGGCCCGATCGCGGACGCCATCGTCAAGGCGAGTGGCGCCAAGGGTGGCATTCTGGCCAAGGCCGATTTCGAGAATTACACAGTCCGTGAACTCAAGCCGATCACCTGCAACTACCGCGGCTACGAGATCACCTCCTCGCCGCCACCCAGCTCAGGCGGCGTCATCATCTGCGAAATCCTCAACGTGCTGGAATTCTACCCGCTATCCTATCTCGGCTCCGGTTCGGCGGAGACCGTCCACGTCATGGTCGAAGCCATGCGCCATGCCTATGTCGACCGCAATTCGACGCTCGGCGATCCCGACTTCGTCGACAACCCGGTGACCAAACTGCTGGACAAAAACTATGCCAAGGACATCCGCGATAAGATCGATCCGTTCCGGGCCGGCGTATCGCAGGAATTGATGCCGAAGGGCTTTGGCGAGAGCAAGGAGACGACGCACTATTCGATCATCGACAATGACGGCAATGCGGTGGCGGTGACCTACACGCTGAACGGCTCCTTCGGTGCCGGCGTCGTCGCCGACGGCACCGGCATCCTGCTCAACAACGAGATGGACGATTTCACCCAGAAACCGGGCGTGCCCAATCTCTATGGCCTGGTCCAGGGCGAAGCCAACGCCATCCAGCCGAGAAAGACGCCGCTGTCATCGATGAGCCCGACCGTGGTGGCCAAGGACGGCAAGCCGTTCATGGTCATCGGCAGCCCCGGCGGCTCGCGCATCATCACCATCACGCTGGAGGCGATCGTCAACGTCATCGACCACGGCATGAACATCCAGGAGGCGATCGACGCGCCGCGCATCCACCATCAGTGGCTGCCCGACACGGTCTATGTCGAGCCGTTTGGTCTGTCGCCGGATACCGAAAGACTGCTTGCCGGCATGGGCTATCACCTCGATCTTGGCGATACGACCTGGGGCCAGGCGGCCGGCATACTGGTCGGTGGCAAGAGCCTCTCGGAAATCGAAAAAGGCGGCGGCGCCCGCTACAACGGCGCCATCGACAGCCGCGCCGCGTCCGGCGAGGCGTTAGGCTACTGAACGCACCCGCCTAAACGACTAGCGTAATGGTCGACGCAACCAGCATCAGGGCGGCGATGCCGACGAACAGCGCATAGATGCGCGGCCGGTCGAGCAGCAGCGCATTGCCGGAAATCCAGGCCGACGTGGCGCCGCCAAGCGCGAACAGGAAGCCGTTGCGGTGACCCAAGGTCAAGCCGGCTGCCATCAGTCCGCCAATAATCACCGCGCCGAACACGATGATCACGGCGACGGCGTATTTCTCGAAGTCGTTGCCGCCACCCATGCCTGGGCCGATCGCGTTCAAGTTTGGCAGATCGTCCGGATCGAACGGACTGGTCGACCCATACTCATCTTGACCGGCAGGTTCTTGCATCACTCATTCTCCGCTAACCGGCAACAAACCATCAAGGCTTGCCAAGCGCAACCGGATCACGCTTCATTGAAGGCGGCCGATACGGTCTTCAACACCTTCTGATGCTGACTCGCCACTGTTTTTTGGAGCTGGCCGCAGCCATACCTCAACCTATCTGGAAAAATCGCTGCGCACGATGCCGTGCCGCTGCAGCTTGTCGTAGAAGGTCTTGCGCGGAATCCCCAGTGCTTCGATCGTGCGCCGGACGTCGCCGTCATTGCGGCCAAGTGTCTCGCGGATGATGTCGGCCTCGTAGCGGTCCAGACGTTCCGGCAATGGCATGGCGCCATTCGGCGAAGCCGGGGCAGGCGGCGGCGCTTGCGCTGCCTCTTCCAGGCCCAGCACGAAGCGCTCGGCAAAATGTGCCAGCTCGCGCACATTGCCCGGCCAGTCATGCTCCCTGAGATGGCGGTGGACGGTTGCCGGCACGGCTGGCATCGACCGCCGGAACCGCGCGGCGGCGCGCTCGGCAAAGTAGAAAAACAGCAGGGCAACATCGTCACGGCGCTCGCGCAGCGGCGGGATCGAGATCGTCACCACATTGAGCCGGTAATAGAGATCCTCGCGGAAGCTGCCGCGCTGGCGCGGATCGCCGAGGTCGATCTTGGCCGCCGCAACGACGCGCAAATCCACCGGCCGCAACTCATTGGTGCCGAGCGGTGTCACCTCGCGCATTTCCAGCACCCGCAGCATCTGCACCTGCGTCGACGGCGGCATGCTCTCGATCTCGTCGAGAAACAGCGTGCCGCCGCTGGCGTGCTCGATGCGGCCGATCCGCTTCTTCTGCGCCCCGGTGAAGGCGCCCGCCTCATGGCCGAACAACTCGC
This sequence comes from Mesorhizobium sp. P2_H9, assembly GCF_056403215.1. NCBI lineage: Bacteria > Pseudomonadati > Pseudomonadota > Alphaproteobacteria > Hyphomicrobiales > Phyllobacteriaceae > Mesorhizobium > Mesorhizobium sp. P2_H9. The sequence goes on from NZ_JBFUFX010000008.1 coordinate 19,090, forward strand.
TCTCGATGACCGTTTCGGGCAGCGTACCGCAATTCAGCGCCACGAAATTGCCCTTGGCGCGGCGGCTCCAGCGATGCAGAAGGCTCGCCACCACCTCCTTGCCGGAGCCGGTCTCGCCGGTCACCAGCACGTCGACATCGGTGTCGGCGATCTGTCGCAAGGTTCGGCGCAGCCGCTCCATCGCCGGCGTCTGGCCTATCAGCGGCAGGCCGTCCTGCGCCTGCTCGGCTCCCTCGCGCAAGGCCCGGTTCTCCATCACCAGGCGCCGCTTTTCCGCCGCCCGGTGCACGCTCTGCACCAGCCGGTCGGCGGCGAACGGCTTGGTGATGAAATCGTAGACGCCATCCTTGATCGCCTTGACGGCAACCGCGATATCGCCATGCCCGGTGACGAGGATGACCGGAATGTCGGCGTCGAGGCGCAGGATGCGGTCGAAAAGCTGCAGCCCGTCGATTTCGGGCATGCGAATGTCGGACACCACCACGCCGGCAAAACCGGCATCGAGCCCGGCCAGTGCCTCGGCCGCCACCGCAAAGGCCGACACTGAAAAGCCGGCAAGCCCCAGCGTTTGCGCGGTGGCTTTCAAGAGATCGCTGTCGTCGTCGATCAGGACGACTGGCGCCGCGCCGTTTTCCATCATGCCGCCTTTGCCACTACGCTGCTCTCGAAAGATGGATGGTGAAACGGGTGCCGCTGTCGCCACTCGCAACCTCGACGCGGCCGCCATAGTCGGCGACGATGTCCTTCGAAATGACAAGGCCGAGGCCAAGGCCCTTTTCCTTCGACGTGTTGAACGGCGTAAACAGCGATTTGAGGATCTCGGGCGGAATACCGGGTCCGTTGTCGGACACGCTGACCGTCACCCCGTCCGCGGTCTCTTCCACCGAAACCTGCACCTTGGCGTCGTCGCGGCCCTCCAGTGCCTCCAGCGCGTTCTGAAACAGATTGATCAGCACCTGTTCGAGCCGGACGCGGTTGCCCATCACCTTGAGGCTTGGCGGCGGCAATGCGATATCAAGGGCCTCCAGCCGGCCGGCAAAGCGGCTTCTAAGCAGCACCACGGCGCCCTCGATGACGCCGCGCAATTCGACCGGTTCGGCAGCGGTGCGGCCCTTGCGGGCAAAGGCCTTCAGCTCCTCGGTGATGGTGCCGATGCGTTCGGTCAGTGCTGCGATGGCGCCGAGATTCTCCACGGCCGGCGAGGTCTGCTTGCGGTCGAGGAAGACGCGGGCATTGTCGGCATAGGCGCGGATGGTGGCGACCGGCTGGTTGATCTCATGGGCGACGCCGGCGGCGACCTGGCCGAGGATGGCGAGACGGTTGGCTTGCACCAGCTCCTGCTGCACCACCTGCAGCTTGGCTTCCGTGCTGCGGTGCCCCGTGATCTCGGCCTGCAGCCGGTCGCGGGCGCGGCTCAGATCCTCGGTGCGTTCGACGACGCGGCGTTCGAGTTCGGTGCGTGCTGCCTGTTCGGCGGCGATCCGCATCTGCGCCGACTGCCGGCGCCACAAGAGATAGGCGGCGAGACCAAGCAGCGGGATGACGACGCCGAGCGCCAAAAGCCGCATCTCGCGGGCCGCGGCGGCGATCGGCGCTTCGGCCGGCACGAGATAGTCGAGCCGCCAAGGCGTCGAGGGGACCAGCGTGGAGAGGCGCAAATATTCCGCGTCGCTGCCGCCCGGTGTGATCGCATGGACGATCGCCACGTCCGGGCTCAAGGTTTCGGGGCGCGCGATCGGCAACGGCACCAGTGGCGCGTCGCCGAATTGCTGGCTGTCGCGGATGGCGGCAATCGTCGGTCCGGCCAGCGGCGCGGTTGTCATGAAGCGCCATGACGGCACGCTGGTGATCAGCACGACGCCATGGTCGTCGCTGACATAGGCTGGGCGGTTCGCCTCGTGCCAGTCGGCCTCGAGCTGGTCGAACTCCATCTTGACGACGACGACGCCGAGCGGCGCGGCAGCATTGCCGACTCGCCGCGAGATGTAGAGGCCGGGCCGCTTGCTGACATTGCCGAGCGCGAAGTATTCCGCGGTTCCGTTCTGCATTGCCCCAGAGAAATAGGCGCGGAACCCGTAATCGTTGCCGACGAAGCTGATCGGCTCGCGCCAGTTGCTGGACGCAATCGCCAGCCCGTCGGTGCCGGTGACATAGAGCACCGAAGCCTTGGTGCCGGAGACCAGCCCTTCGAGCTTGCGGTTCAACAGATCGATCGCCGCGGCACCGCCTTGCGTCAGCGCATCATGCACCTGCTGATCCTCCGCCAGCAGCAAGGGCAGGGCGCGGGGGCTTTCCAGCACGGCGCGCAGCAGCGCCACCTTCAGATTGGCATCGGTGCGCCCTTGCGTCGCCAGGGTCGCGACCTCGGCGGTGCGGCCGTAGAGGCCGGCGCCGTAGAGTGCTGCCGCGGTGATCGCAAAAGCGACCGCCGCAAACAGCAACCATGCGCGGCGCGCCCGCCTGCGCAGTTGCTCGGGCGTCGAAGACAAGGCAGCGGCAGCGCGTTGTAGCATCGCCCATTTGTGCATGATTTCGCACAAAGGGCAATTCAGACCATGCGGATGTTCGCACTACCTGTGTGTGAGATGCGGTCACCGATTCGAAAATACCCAACAAAATCAACGAATCGACCGATCGGCGCAGTCTGGCACGACAGTTGCAAATACCGATCCAGCAGTCGCGAGGCTGCTGGAGGTCATAACAATTGCCCCGGGAGGTCGAGCTTTCGATCGGGGCGCCCAATGGAGGACGTCATGCAGCCAGCATTCGCTGCCGCCGAACCGCGCGGCAAGGTTCCCTTATACCGGCATCTCTACGTGCAGGTCCTGACGGCGATCGCCGCCGGCGTGCTGCTCGGTCACTTCTATCCCGAACTCGGTGCTTCGCTGAAGCCGCTCGGCGATGCCTTCATCAAGCTGGTCAAGATGGTGATCGCGCCGGTCATCTTCCTGACGGTGACGACCGGTATCGCCGGTGTCTCCGACCTGAAAAAAGTCGGCCGCGTCGCCGGCAAGGCGATGATCTATTTCCTGGTGTTCTCGACGCTGGCGCTGGTCGTCGGCCTGGTCGTCTCCAACGTCGTCCAGCCGGGCGCCGGCATGCACATCAATGCGGCGACGCTCGACCCCACCAAGGTGGCGACCTTCACCGAGAAGGCGCATGACACGACCATCGTCGGCTTCCTCCTCAACATCATCCCCGACACCATCACCGGCGCTTTTGCCCAGGGCGATATCTTGCAGGTGCTGTTCTTCTCGGTGCTGTTCGGCATTTCTCTCGCTCTGGTCGGTGACCGTGGCCGCCCGGTCGTCGATTTCCTGCAGGCGCTGACCTCGCCGATCTTCCGCCTCGTCGCCATCCTGATGAAGGCCGCCCCCATCGGCGCTTTCGGCGCCATGGCCTTCACCGTCGGCAAATACGGCATTGGCGCGATCGCCAACCTCGCCTTCCTGATCGGCACGTTCTATTTGACGTCGCTGCTCTTCGTGCTGGTCGTCCTTGGCACCGTCGCCTGGTACAACGGCTTCTCGATCCTCGCCTTGATCCGCTACATCAAGGAAGAGTTGCTGCTGGTTCTCGGCACCTCGTCGTCGGAAGCAGCACTGCCGGGCCTGATGGCCAAGATGGAGCGCGCCGGCTGCAACCGCTCGGTGGTCGGCCTTGTCATCCCGACCGGCTACTCCTTCAACCTCGACGGCACCAACATCTACATGACGCTGGCCGCTTTGTTCATCGCCCAGGCGACCGACACGCCGCTCACCTATGGCGACCAGATCCTGTTGCTGGCTGTCGCCATGCTGAGCTCCAAGGGTGCCGCCGGCATCACCGGTGCCGGCTTCATCACGCTGGCCGCAACGCTCTCGGTGGTGCCTACGGTGCCGGTTGCCGGCATGGCGCTGATCCTCGGCGTCGACCGCTTCATGTCGGAGTGCCGGGCGCTGACCAACTTCGTCGGCAACGCGGTTGCGACGGTTGTCGTCGCGCGCTGGGAAGGCGAACTCGACCAGACGAAGTTCGCCGCAGCGATGGCCGGCACATTGTCCGAGGAGGCCGATCTGGCGCTGTCGGGCGATCTGCAGGCCGCCTGATCGCAGAGCAGAACGAGACGTTCGACCCCAAGACTGTTCAGGCCGCAGCCGGTGCCCCGGTTGCGGCCTGCTTCTTGTCGCCAACCGAGGTGCACACCCGGCTGGTGCCGGCCGGGTCTTCCCGGCTAGGGTGCAGGCCGCGCAAGAGAATCGAAAGGCCCGCGAATGAGCAGCCAGTTTCCCGAGATCTACCTGGTTCGCCATGGCGAAACGGAATGGAGCGCGTCGGGAAAACACACCGGCCGCACCGACATCCCGTTGACGGCGAAGGGCGAGGCCGCTGCCCGCGGCGTGGCCGACCGCCTCAAGGGCCAGTCGTTTTCCGCTGTCTGGTCGAGCCCCTCGCAACGCGCTTTCAACACCTGTACGCTGGCCGGGTTCTCCGGCGTCAAGAAGGATGATCTGCAAGAGTGGGACTATGGCGCCTATGAGGGGCTGACCACCAAGCAGATCCTTGTTGATCGGCCGGGCTGGAACGTCTTTCGCGACGGCTGTCCGGGCGGTGAAATGGCTGAAAATGTCGGCGCACGAGCCGATGCGATCATCAGTCAGCTTCGCGCCGCCAATGGCAGCGTCCTGGTGTTTTCGAGCGCGCATTTCCTCAGAGTGCTGGCGGCGCGCTGGCTCGGCCTGCCGCCAGAAGACGGCGCGCTGCTGGTTCTCGACACCGCAAGCCTGAGCATACTCGGCTACGAGCACGATTTGACCGAGCCGGTCATCCGCAAATGGAACCAGAGATAGTTAGCGTCAGGCCGGCAGCAGCGCCAGTTCTTCTGATGTAAGGTGCCGCGCCTTGCCCTTGGCGAGATCGCCGAGCAGAAGCGAGCCGATCGCCACCCGCACCAGCCTCAGCACCTCGACGTCAAAGGCGCCGAGCAGCCGGCGGATCTGGCGGTTGCGGCCCTCGTCGAGCACGATCTCCAGCCATGCCGTGCGGCCGCCGCTGCGCAGGAGTTCGATCGAGCGCGCGCTCGACAGCTCGCCATCGAAGACCGCGCCGTCGCGAAGCCGCGCCAGCATCGCTTCGTCGGGCGGCGTGCCGATCTGCACGTGATAGGTCTTCGCGACATGCGAGGCGGGATCGAGCAGGCCATTGGCCCAGCGCGTGTCGTTGGTCATCAAAAGCAGACCTTCGCTCGCCTTGTCGAGGCGGCCGACCGGCGACACGAACGGCAGGTCGAGGTCCAAGAGGCAGTCAAAGACGGTGCCGCGCCCCTGCGGATCGTCGCGGGTGGTGACCAGCCCACGCGGCTTGTTGACCATCAGATAGACCTTGGCCTCGGCAACGACACGCTCGTCGTCGACCGTGATGCGGTCGCGATTGAGGTCGACGCGCAGTGACCCGTTGCGCACCACCTTGCCGCCCACACGAACGCGTCCTTCGGCAACCAGAAGCTCCGCCTGCTTGCGTGAACAGAGCCCGAGCTTCGACAGCGCACGGCAAAGGCTGACGCCAGCAGGGGCCGCCGCGGATCGTCGGGCAATGTCTGGTGGCCGTGTCATGGTCTGGCGGTCTCGCAATGAAGGGTGACAGATGCCATGCCCCGCAATGGCTCCGCAACCCGCATGGGCATCTCTAGAGGCCTGCGGCCTTTGTCCTGGCAATGGCCTGTTCTTGCCTTGCTGCCTCCTCCGCTGTCATTGCGCCGAAGCGCAGGGCACAGCGGAATGCTTCCCCTGGAGCGACGACAACCAGCCGTCCCCTTTCCTTGGCCGCGAGATAACCGTCGGGCTCGGCGGTCGCCGGCAGCACGAGGCCAAGCGCGTCCTGGTCGGCGCCGCGCGTGATCCAGCGCACGGCATAGTTCAGCTCTTCGGGGCGAGAGCTGACGAAATCCGCGGTTCCGTCCGGATGAACCTGCAAGGCGTGCGCCCAGCCTTCTGCGTCCGCCTTCGCTTTCATGGTCAACACCAGTTCGGGGTCGATCGGCTCGCCCTTGGTCAGCACACGATGGCGCGACGGATCGGCGACGATGGCATTGCGGTAGGCAAGATAGCGCTCGCTCGGCGTGAAGAACGGTGGCAGCACCTGCCGCACGACGATATCGGCGCGATCGTCGGCCACGCTGTCGACAAGGCGGCCATCATCCGCCGGCCTGAAATTGATGTGCGCCAGATACATCAGCTCCATCGGCGAGCGTTTCAGGTTCTCGATGGCAAGGTCGACGGCGACGCCGGTCGCATTGTGCTGCAGCCGCACGGTGGGCTGCGCCACATAGTCGTGGCTGAAGGCGACAGTCTGGCGGCAGCGGCCGGTCAGCGCCATGAATGACCCTTCCGCGTTGTCGCCGACAATCAGCTGCACATCCCTGTAGGGCGCATTGGGCAAGTCGCCATGCAATGGATGGCGGTCATTCGCTCCTGGGTTTCCCATCGCAGTGGCGCCGCAGTGAATGAAGAACGCGCCATAGTTGGAGAGATAGTCCCGCGTCGCAACCGGCTCATCGAACATCGAGCGCATGGTCAACGAGCGGCCGAGGAATGTCGCATCCCAGATCTGCTGCCCCTGGAACGGCAGCATGACAATTTCACCATGCTCATTGCTGATCCGCAGACCGGCGACGCCGGACCGGTAGCGAAACGCGGTGGCGATGAGGCCTGCATATCGGGCGACGACCGCTTCTGACGAGCCAAATTGCTCTGGCATCAAGTCGATGAGAACGTGATCCGGATGCACTCTTTCGACCTCGGTCTGCCGTACGCGAACGCCTGTTTCCTAGAGTTTTTGGGGCGACGGCAACGGTCAAATTCATCCAGCTTCGAGCGATGAATGAAGCACCAGTGCCTTTCTCATTTCAGCCTTGGTTCTTGCATCCCGTAGAACTGCACGCCAAGCCGCTCGTTCCTCCGCCACCTCACGACGGTTTGATAGACAACGCCATCATCGGGCACATCCAGGAAGAATCGGTCCGGTACGGATGCATCGGCAGCCACGCGCAACTCGGCGCCGCTTTTGTGCTGATTCCTCACCGAGCACGGTATTTCAGAACTCCCCGCCAGGATGATTGCCTGCTTCAACACATTCGGGCGGCTGAGAAGGCGGCGCTCCGGCTTGGGTTCTTCTTCCACTGTCTGGTTCCACCGAGTCGGCCCCGTGCCGAATCTGCCGCGAACTTACCTTGCATGGCTCAGTCTGCAAAGACAGACCAAAGCCCGAAGCCGACTTCGGTCAAACGCATTTTTCTGAAGCCATTGCATGCGGTGACGGTTAACCCCGGGTGCAGGCGGCGTTCGTGGCATGGGAGATGAACGTCAGCTCGCCATCCGAATTGCCGCAACTCGTTCGCAGCGCCTTGCAATATACCGCGATTGTTTATCCTCGAGCCGGCGGCAGCTCGAACAGATTGGCGCCGTTCTCCTGGCCGCGCTCGACATAGCCGATGATGCGGAACCATCTGGCGACGTCGGCCCGCTGCAGCCAGCTGCGCGAGTGGATGGGAAGGTTGCCGGCCAGCGCCTGGATGTGGCGGATGTGCCGCCTGCAGAAGCGGATGGTCGCGGCGCTGAAAAAGCCCTCCTGCGCGGCAAACAGCGTGTCGGCGGCGTCGCTGTTCTCATGCCAGGCGATGATCGCCACCGTCCTGTCGCCCTCGACCAGCGCATGAGCGCGGCCTTCCTTCAAATTCATCATCAGATTATCATAGGCAACTTTGCTGTCCTTGCCGGCCGCCGCGTATTCGTCCGACATCCGCGTGGACAGATCCCGGAAAACACCTTCGAGATCGCCGATCGTAGCTGCGCGTGCTCGCATTGCTCCTCCTGCAGCCCCGGCAGAAGTTTGCCCTAAGGTTGGGGGATCACCAAGCAAATCGAATCCGCGATTTGGCTGATGAGAGCAAAGTGATTTCGGCAGCGATATCGCGCAGCTCAGGGGCAGGCGACGCCGATACGGACATTGAAAATATGGTGCCCAGAGGCGGATTCGAACCACCGACACGCGGATTTTCAGTCCGCTGCTCTACCAACTGAGCTATCTGGGCCTCGCCGGCAAACGAAATCTCGCTGACCGGATTTCACGAAAGCGCCGTGCGGCGCCCCTTGAAAGCGCGTGGGTTATAGCACGGGAATCCGGCCTGTCCAGCGCCTAAGCGTTGATTTCCCGCAGGAAACGAGACTGGGTCCGTAGAGCCAATTCATCCGTCACGGTCACCGGCGCAAACCTTCCCCAACAGCCTCATTTCTGGCCGTCGGGATCCGTTTCTTCCTCATCATCGCGGGCTGATATGACGTAGGCGCCCTTGAGCCAGCGGTTGAGGTCGACGTCCTTGCAGCGCGTCGAGCAGAACGGATAGGTATCGCGCGCCGTCGGCTTGCCGCATTCGGGGCAGGGGCGCCGGGGGCGCAGGGGCGTTACCTTGGCGTCAGCACTCATGGCCGCGCGACCAGCCAGCTGGCGTGCACCTTGAAGCCTTCGCCGGAGAGCAGCGCCACCGTCTCGTACAGCGGCAGGCCGACGATGTTGGTGTAGGAGCCCACAAGCTTGACGACGAAGGAGCCGGCCAGCCCCTGGACGGCATAGCCGCCGGCCTTGCCGCGCCATTCGCCCGAGGCGACATAGGCGTCGATCTCTTCGCGCGGCAGCCGCTTGAACCGCACTCTGGTCTCGACCAGCCGCAAACGCTGCTTGCCGCCCGGCGTGATCAGGCAGATGCCGGAATAGACCCGGTGCGAACGGCCGGACAGCAGGCCGAGGCAGTTGGCGGCGTCGTCGAGCGTCTCGGCCTTGGGCAGGATGCGCCGCCCGACGGCGACCACCGTGTCGGCGGCCAGCACGAAGCTCGGCGTATAGTCGTCCTCGGTCTTGAGCGACGCCAGCGCCTTCTCGGCCTTCTCCTGCGACAGCCGCTTGGCCAGCGAGCGCGGATGCTCGGCGCGCAGCGGCGTCTCGTCGACATCGGCCGGCAGCACGCGGTCCGGCTCGATGCCGGCCTGCTGCAGCAGTTCGATCCGGCGCGGCGACCCCGAAGCAAGCACGAGCTTTTGCAAAATGCTCATCGCGGGACCAGGCCGGCTCTAAATCTTACTTGAAACGATAGGTGATGCGGCCCTTGGTCAGGTCGTAGGGCGTCATCTCGACCAGGACCTTGTCGCCGGTCAGCACGCGGATGCGGTTCTTGCGCATGCGGCCGGCCGTGTGGGCGATGATTTCGTGTTCGTTTTCGAGCTTCACCCTGAACATCGCGTTGGGCAACAATTCTGTCACGACACCCGGAAACTCGAGGACTTCTTCCTTCGGCATTCGATACCTTTGCTTGGATTGCAGTTCCGGCGCTTAGAGCATGATGCCGAAAAGTGTGAAGCGGTTTTCGGACGACATCATGCTCTGCTTCTTTGACTCGAGCCGGAATTTCGGCGGAACCTATATGATAATCGTGCGCTTGTGAACACGCTTAATCCGTCGCGTTTTTTGCCTCTGGAAGCAAAAAACGTCGGCTGATACGCGCCCTCAGCCGCTCGCGCACATCGCGATAGGCGGCCAGGATCTGTTCTCGCCGGCCGCCGACATCGGTCGGGTCGGGCATCGGCCAGTATTCGACATCGACGGCCAGCGAGCGGGTGAGTTCGAGTGCGGCGTGATGCGCTTCCGGCGCCAGGGTGACGATCAGATCGAAATAGTCGTCTTCCAGATCGTCCATCGCTCTGGGCTGGCGCTCGCCCAGCGACAGGTCGTCTTCGGCCAGCACCGCGTCGACGAACGGATCGCGCTCGCCGCGGTGCACGCCGGCCGAGGCGACGAAGGTCGCGGGCGGCAGCATCCGGCGCGCCAAAAGCTCGGCCATCGGCGAGCGCACGGCATTCATGCCGCACAGGAACAGGATCGAGCGGGGCAAAGGGGCGGGCAGAATTAACCCCGCCAGTGCAGCACGCAGACCAGCGTGAACAGCCGTCGCGCTGTGTCGAAGTCGATGTCGATCTTGCCGGAGAGTCGGTCCATCAGCGTCTGCGAGCCCTCATTGTGCAGGCCGCGCCGGCCCATGTCGATCGCCTCGATATGGCTCGGCGTCGACGAGCGGATGGCGTCGTAGTAGCTCTCGCAGATCATGTAATAGTCCTTGACGATGCGCCTGAGCGGCGTCAGCGACAGGATGTGGGTGACCACGGCCGCGCCATCCTCGCGCGTCACGGCAAACACCAGGCGCGATTCGGCCAGCGACAATTTCAGCCGGTAAGGCCCGGCGCCGTCGTCATTGACCGGCTGAAAGCTGTTCTCCTCGATCAGGTCGAAGATCGCCACCGCGCGCTCATGTTCGACATCGGGCGTCGAACGGCCGATCGATTCGTCGAGTTCGACGTCGATCAGCTTGGCGCGGGTTCGATCGTCGTCCGACATGGTGGCCTACATGTTCAGCCGTATGGCGACGGAGCGGCCATGCGCATCGAGGCCTTCCGCCTTGGCCAGCGCGATGGCCGCCGGCGCCAGCGCCCGCAACTGCTCGGAGCCCAGCTTCAGGATCGAAGTGCGCTTGACGAAGTCGAGCACCGAGAGGCCCGACGAGAAGCGCGCCGAGCGCGCCGTCGGCAGCACGTGGTTGGAGCCGCCGACATAGTCGCCGATGACCTCCGGCGTATGGCGGCCGAGAAACACGGCGCCGGCATTGCGCATCCTGGCCAGAAAGGCTTCCGGATCGTCGATGGCGAGCTCGACATGTTCGGCGGCGATGCGATTGACCAGCGGCAGCGAGGCTTCGATCGTTGGCACCAGGATGACAGCACCGAAATCGCGCCAGCTTGCCGCCGCCGTCTCGGCCCGCGACAGTTTTTGCAATTGCCGCTCGACCGCCTGCTCGACCGCTTTGCCGAAGGCTGGATCGTCGGTGATCAGAATCGACTGCGCCGACACGTCATGCTCGGCCTGCGCCAACAGATCGGCGGCGATCCAGTCCGGGTCGTTGCTGCCGTCCGCCACCACCAGCACTTCCGACGGCCCGGCAATCATGTCGATGCCGACGGTGCCGAACACCTGGCGCTTGGCCGCCGCGACATAGGCATTGCCGGGGCCAACGATCTTGGCCACCGGCTTGATGGTCTGGGTTCCATAGGCCAGGGCTGCGATCGCATGCGCGCCGCCGACACGGTAGATTTCCGACACGCCCGAAATATCGGCCGCCACCAGCACCAGCGGATTGATGATGCCTTGCGGCGCCGGCACCACCATGACGATGCGCTCGACGCCGGCGACGCCGGCCGGCACGGCATTCATCAGCACCGAGCTTGGATAGCTCGCCGTGCCGCCCGGCACATAGAGGCCGACCGCCTCGATCGCCGTCCAGCGCGACCCGAGTTCGACGCCGATGGCGTCGGTGTAGCGGTCGTCCTTTGGCCGCTGCCGCTCGTGATGGGCGCGGATACGCTCGCGCGCGAATTTCAGCGCTTCGATCGTCTGCGGGTCGGCGGCTTTGTAGGCCTTGGCGATATCGTCCCCGGAGACGGCGATGCCGAGGCTTTTCAAATCGGCATGGTCGAACTTTTGCGTGTAGTCGATCAGCGCCGCATCGCCCTCGGCGCGCACCCGCGCGATGATGGCGCGCACGGCGGCATCGACGTCCTCGGACGCCTCCCGCTTGGTCAGCAGGAAGGCGGCGAAACGCTGCTCGAAATCGGCGTCGGACTGGGCAAGCGTGATGGCCATCGGATAACGCTCAGGCCCTGTGGACGGGGCGCGACGTGGCGCCCCAGGCGCCGCCAATATCGGCAAGCCGCGCCTCGATGCACTCGACATCGAGCATGATCGTGCCGCCGCCCGAAAAGATCAGCTCGACTATGCCGGCAGGCTTGCTGATCTCGACGAAGCTGATCGCCAGCAGCGACAGAACCTCGGCCGGCCTGTCGCGGGCAATGCCATTGGTCTTGGCGCCGAGCACGCGGTCGAAATGCAGCACCGCCTGCCGCCGCTCATTGTGCTGGCTGAACAGGCCGGACTTCGCCTCCCAGACGAAGCGGTTCATGGTCAGTACGAAACGCTTGGCGGTCGGCAGGAATTCGAGGTCCGCCACCTTCATCACGGCGTCCTGGACATGGGCCGAAACGATGGCCAGGTCCTGGTCGTCGAGCGCGATGAGCTTGAGAGCTGCCATATGGATTCCGCACCTGAAAGTTGACTGTTCAGCCTTCTGTTAGAGCATGATCCCGAAAAGTGGAAACCGGTTTTTGGAAAAGATCGTGCTCAAAAACCGGAAACTGGCGGTCTTGGCGATCGGTGCAACCACCCCAATGGCATCAGATTTGCGCTGCCTCAGCGTTGCGGCCACGTGCGGCTCTCCCTTCTCCCCTTCACAGGAGGAGAAGGAACGGGCCTTCACGAAACAAGCCGCTTAACGATTTATGCACTATCCCCTTGCGGTCACGGGCCATGGCGGGCACAGGGAATTGTTTCTCGAACCGGCCGCCTCATGAAGTTGCTTGCCATCGACTGTGCCGCCTCTCTCTGTGCTGCCTGCGTCTACGACGCGGCGGCCGGGAAGGAGCTTGGCCGCTCGGTGCTCGACCTCGGCAAGGGTCATGCCGAGCATCTGATGGCCGTCATCGATACGGCGTTGAAGGCCGGTGGAACCGACTTTGCCGGCCTCGGCGCCATCGCCGTCTCCATCGGTCCCGGCTCCTTCACCGGCCTGCGCGTCGGCGTTTCGGCGGCGCGTGGCCTGGCGCTGGCGCTGAAAATTCCGGCGATCGGGGTGACCACGCTGGAAGCGCTGGCCGCGGAAGCCGCAGCTGGATTTCCCGGCCGTGCCGTGCTTGCCGCGCTCGATGCCGGGCGCGAGGAGATCCATGCAGCGCTTTACGATGAATTGTCGGTTTTGCGCTATGGTCCTGACGTGACCACGCTCTCGCAAGCCGCCACCATGGCGGCGGACAAGTCTCCGGTCCTTGCCGGTACCGCTGCCATGCAGATCGCCGCGACCGTCGGGCACGCCCTAGACATCGGTCCAACGGCTGCCACCGCCGACATCGCCGTCTACGCACGGCTCGCCGCCGCCAAGGGCGAGGGCGAAAAGCCGAAACCGCTCTATCTGCGTGGTGCCGACGCAAAGCCGCAGGCCGGCTTTATTCTTTCGAGGCAGGAAAAATAATGCGCATTCCCTTCCTCCAACCGCGCCGTAGGGATTATGCGCTCGAACCGCTGACCATTGCCGACAGCCCGGCGGTGTCGGTTCTGCATCGCGAGGATTTCGTGCGACCGTGGACCGATGGCGAATTCGCCGCGCTGCTCGAGCAGGACACGGTGTTCGGCTATGCCGCGCGCGAGACCGGACACGGCGCCAAGCCGCCGGTCGGCTTCGTGCTGGCGCGGCTGGCGGCCGGCGAGGGCGAAATCCTGACCGTCGCGGTGGCGCGCTCGCACCGCCGCCAAGGGCTCGGTTGGCAATTGATGGACGCCGTGCTGCGCGAACTGCACGCCCAGCGCGCGGAAGCACTTTTCCTCGAGGTCGACGAGACCAACGTCGCCGCCATCGCGCTATACCGGCGGCTCGGCTTCCGTGAGGTCGGCAAGCGCGCCAACTATTACAAATCGCCGGAACACGGCCCGACCGGCGCGCTTGTCATGCGCCGCGATCTTCGCTAGCAGGGCGCGGGCAGGGCCAGGGCCAGGGCGAATGATCAAGAAAATCCGGATTTTCCTGGCGCTGGGCCTCGTTGTCGTCAGCTCGCTGATCCTTGTGCCGCTGCAGATCCTGTCGATGAAGACCGGGATTTGGCCCGAGACCTTCATCCTCAAGATCTGGCACAGGATCATCGTCAGGGCGCTCGGCATGCGCGTCCATGTCAAAGGCACGCTGTCCAACCAGCGTCCGCTGCTGGTGGCGTCCAACCACATCTCCTGGACCGACATCATGGTGCTGGGATCGATGGTCGATGTAAAGTTCATCGCCAGGGCCGATATGGAAGGCTGGCCGCTGATCGGCATGCTGTCGAAGCTGCAGCGCACCGTCTTCATCGAACGCGAGCGCAAGCGTTCGTCGGGCGATCAGGCGAGCGAGATCGCCAACCGCATGGCCAAGGGCGACGCCATGGTGCTGTTTGCCGAAGGCTCGACCGGCGATGGCAATTTGCTTTTGCCGTTCAAGAGCACGCTGTTCGGCGCCGCCTCGATGGCGCTCTCGGAAGGCGCAGTCGACCAGGTGTTCATCCAGCCGGTGGCGATCGTTTACACGCGCCTGCATGGCGTGCCGCTCGGCCGCCGGCACCGGCCGATTGCCGCCTGGATCGGCGACGAGGACCTGATGCCGCATCTCAAGGTGTTGCTGGCCGAGGGCGCTCTCGATGTCGAGGTGCATTTCGGCGAGCCGGTTCCCTTCTCCAAGGGCTCGAACCGCAAGGAAACGTCGAAGCTGATGGAAAACCAGGTGCGCGCGATGATGCAGGCGGCACTCGCCGCGCCGCGGCCGAGCCGGTAGTTCCAAGCCGCTACGGGCAAAAGCGTCTGTTTTTTGTCACCAAAAGGCGTTAGAAGCCGCCGGATGGATTTGAACACGATAGAACGGGACGACATTGCCACGGCGGCCGAAAGCGCGGTCACGCCGGCTGCCACGACCAGGAAGGTCTTCGTCAAGACCTATGGTTGTCAGATGAACGTCTATGATTCACAGCGCATGACCGATGCGCTGGCCGCCGACGGCTATGCGGCGACCGATGCCATCGGCGAGGCCGATCTGGTGCTGCTCAACACCTGCCATATCAGGGAGAAAGCGGCGGAAAAGGTCTATTCCGAACTCGGCCGCATTCGCGAGATGAAGGCTCAACGCGCTCTGGCCGGGCGCGAGATGGTGATCGGCGTCGCTGGCTGCGTGGCTCAGGCGGAAGGGGCGGAGATCCTGCGGCGGTCGCCGGCCGTCGATCTGGTCATCGGCCCGCAGACCTATCACCGGCTGCCCGATGTGCTGGCAAGGGTGCGTGGCGGCGAGAAGGTCATCGAGACCGACTACGCCGTCGAGGACAAGTTCGAGCATTTGCCGCAGCCCGGGCGCGCCGAAGTGATCAAGCGCGGCGTCACCGCCTTCCTCACCGTGCAGGAAGGCTGCGACAAGTTCTGCACCTTCTGCGTCGTGCCCTATACAAGAGGCTCGGAAGTGTCGCGGCCGGTGGCGCAGATCGTTGCGGAGGCCGAGCGTCTGGCGGAAGCCGGCGTGCGCGAGGTGACGCTGCTCGGCCAGAACGTCAACGCATGGCATGGCCAGGGCGAAAACGGCGCGGAATGGGGCCTTGGCCGCCTGCTGTTCCGGCTGGCCGAGATTCCCGGCCTTGCCCGGCTGCGCTACACCACCAGCCACCCGCGCGACATGGACGACGAGCTGATATCAGCCCACCGCGACCTGCCGGCGCTGATGCCCTACCTGCATCTGCCGGTGCAATCGGGCTCCGACCGCATCCTCAAGGCGATGAACCGCAGGCACACGGCAAAGGACTATCTGACTCTGCTCGACCGTGTTCGCGCCGCGCGCAGCGACATCGCGCTTTCAGGCGACTTCATTGTCGGCTTCCCCGGCGAGACGGAAGCCGATTTCGAGGCGACGATGCAACTGGTCCGTCAGGTAAATTATGCCTCGGCCTTTTCGTTCAAATATTCGCCGCGTCCCGGCACGCCGGGCGCCGAGATGACCGATCATGTGCCGGAAGCGGTCAAGGACGAGCGCCTGCAGCGTCTGCAGGCTCTGCTTGTGAAACAGCAGCAGGATTTCGGCGCCAGCCTGGTCGGCAGGACCATTGATACGCTGATCGAGAAGCCCGGCCGCCAGGCCGGCCAGAAGGTTGGCCGCTCGCCATGGCTGCAGCCAGTTATTGTTGATGAAAAGGCCGGCGAAATCGGTGACATTATCCAGGTGCGAATCACGAAGACGGGCTACAATAGCCTGTTCGCCGAATTGGCCTGACGGCCTCGGCAGATGAGGAGAGACGGTTGAGCGCTGCTGAAGTGAAGAATCTGCCTCAGAGTTTGACGTCTGGGGCCTCGGATATGGCGCACATCGTTCTGACTTTCGACAACAACAAGCTTGCCAGCGCCCTTTACGGCCAGTTCGACGAGAATCTGGCCCGACTTGAACAAAAGCTCGGTATCGATATCCGCTCGCGCGGCAATCAGCTGACCATCAAGGGGTCCGCTTCGGCAGCCGAGCAGGCGCGCCGCGCACTCGACAATCTCTACGGCATTCTCCAGAAAGGCGTCGATATCGGCCAGTCGGACGTCGATGGCGCCGTGCGCATGGCGATCGCCGCCGACGATCAGCTGACGCTGCCGACGCTGGAGCGCAAGGGCAAGGTATCCGCCGCCCAGATCGCCACCCGCAAGAAGACGATCTATGCCCGCTCGCTCAACCAGGACGCCTATATGCGGGCGCTGGAGCGGTCCGAGCTTGTCTTCGGCATCGGCCCGGCCGGCACCGGCAAGACCTATCTGGCGGTGGCGCATGCGGCGATGCTGCTCGAACGCGGCATGGTCGAACGCATCATCCTGTCGCGGCCGGCGGTCGAGGCTGGTGAAAGGCTCGGCTTCCTGCCCGGCGACATGAAGGAAAAGGTCGATCCGTACCTGCGGCCGCTCTATGACGCGCTCTACGACATGATGCCCGCCGACAAGGTCGAGCGCGCCATTGCCGCCGAGGTGATCGAAATCGCGCCGCTGGCCTTCATGCGCGGCCGCACGCTGGCGCATGCCGCCGTCATCCTCGACGAGGCGCAGAACACCACGCCGATGCAGATGAAGATGTTCCTCACCCGTCTCGGCGAGAACTCGCGCATGATCGTCACCGGCGATCCGACGCAGATCGACCTGCCCTCCAACACCAAATCGGGCCTGGTCGAAGCGCTGCGGGTCCTTGATGGCGTGGACGGCGCGGTAACGGTGCGCTTCAACGACGGCGACGTGGTCCGCCACCCGCTGGTGGCCGAAATCGTCAGGGCCTATGACCGCGACGCCAAGCTGGCGCGTGGTCTCGGCGTCGAGAGCTGATGTGACGATGCCGGCTCATGCCTGAAGACTTAAAACCTGGCGACGGGGATTTTTCGGTTCCCGTCGAGATCGACATCTCTGTCGAAGCCGGCGACTGGCCCGATGAGGCAAGCTTGACGCGGCTGGTCGATCGCGCCGTTGCTGCCGCGTTTGCCGAAACCGGTGTTGCGGGGCAGTCCGAGCTCAGCATCGTCTTTTCCGACGATGCCCATATCCGCACCCTCAACGCCGATTGGCGCGGCAAGGACAAACCCACCAACGTCCTGTCTTTCCCGGCTTTTCCGTTCGTCATGGGCGGTCCGTTGCCGCCGATGCTGGGCGATATCGTGCTCGCCGCCGAGACCGTCGCGCGCGAAGCGGCACTGGAAGACAAGCCGATGGACAACCATATCACCCATCTCGTCATCCATGGCCTGCTGCATTTGCTGGGCCACGATCACGAGACCGATGCCGAGGCAGAGGCAATGGAAGCCATCGAGCGCGCCGCGCTGGCAAGGCTTGCCATTCCCGATCCCTACGCGTAACTACAAAAGACCAAATGACCGGACGACGATGAACGACAAACCAGAAACTGCCGCCCGCCCCGACGCCGGCAGTGCGACCAAGCCTTCCGATACGACGGAAGAGGGCTCGAGTCCCAGTACCACGACCGGCAGCCCCGTTTCTGGCAGCATTGCCAGCGAGCCATCGCCTGCCGGTCCTTCCCTGTTCGACCGTGTGATCGGCCTGTTCCGGCAGCGCAACGGCACCAGCCTGCGCGAGGAAATCGCCGGCGCCCTGGCCGAAACGACAAGCGACGCCGGCGCCTTTTCGCCCGGCGAACGCGCCATGCTCAACAACATCCTGCGTCTGCGCGAAGTGCGCGTCGAGGATGTCATGGTGCCGCGCGCCGACATCGAGGCGGTCGAGATCACCACGACTTTGGGCGATCTGCTCGGCCTGTTCGAACAGTCCGGCCATTCCCGCATGCCGGTCTATTCCGAGACGCTCGACGATCCGCGCGGCATGGTCCACATCCGCGACGTGCTGGCGCACATCACCAAGGTCGCCCGCGTCAAGAAGGGCAGGACATCGAGGAAAGCCCCAGCCGCCACGCTGCTCGACCTCGCCCAGGTCGACCTTGCGCGCACCATCGGTGAGTTGAGCCTGATCCGCCCGGTGCTCTTCGTGCCGCCGTCGATGCTGGCTTCCGACCTGATGGGACGGATGCAGGCGACGCGCACCCAGATGGCGCTGGTCATCGACGAATATGGCGGCACCGATGGTCTCGCCTCGCTGGAAGACATCGTCGAGATGGTGGTCGGCGACATCGAAGACGAGCATGACGATGACGAGCCGATGATCACCCAGACCGGCGATGGCGTGTTCGTCGTCGATGGCAAGGCCGAGATCGACGAGGTCGCCAAGATGATCGGCGAGGACTTTACCGCCGGCGAGCATGGCGAATATGTCGATACGATCGGTGGCATGATCTTCAACACGCTGGGCCGCGTGCCGGCGCGTGGCGAAGTGGTGCAAGCCATACCCGGCTTCGAGTTCCACGTGCTCGATGCCGATCCGCGCCGCGTCAAGCGGGTGCGCATCGTGCAGAGCCAGAAAGGCGAGCGCCGCCGGCGCGCCGTCCGCACCGAGCAGGCGTAAGGAAGCGCCGACCAATGGCGGTCGACGATCCGTTCAAGCACTCGACCCTCGGCTCCGGCATATTCTACAAGGACCCGCGCGCCGCCTTGCGATGGCTTGAGACGGCCTTCGGCTTCGAGCCAAGCATGGTCGTCAGTGATGCCGACGGGAAACTCGTCCATTCCGAAATGCGCTTCGGTGACGGCTATATCATTGTCGATTCCGAATGGGCCGCTCACATCGCCAGCCCGGCTTCGGTGGGCGGCAGGAACACCCAATCGGTCTATATGAGGCTGAAAGACGGCCTGGACGCTCATTGCGAGCAGGCGCGGGCGGCCGGCGCCGACATCGTCCAGGAGCCCGCCGATCAGTTCTACGGCGAGCGGCTGTATCGGGCGCGCGACCCCGAAGGCCATGTCTGGACCTTCACGCAAACCCTACGCTCGGTTCCCCGCGAAGAGGCCGAGCGGGTCGGTGATGTGCAGATCGAGGGTTGGCACCGCTAGATCACATTTAAGCGGTTTGGAGCGCGGACTGCAGCCTGCTAAATCTTCTGCCGTGATTCGCGCGATGTGGAAGCCTCGATGCAGCGCCTTGCCGGCCGGATAATTCTGCTTTGGGGCTGGCGGCGCGCGCTGGTAGCGTTTCTCGCCGGGGCATTGGCGGTTCTGGCCCAGGCGCCCTACGATTTTTTCGCTGTCTGTTTCGTTTCGTTTCCGCTGCTGGTCTGGCTTCTCGATGGCGCCACCGGCGAAGCCTCCGACGGCTGGCTGCGGCGCCTGCGGCCGGCCTTTGCCGTCGGCTGGTGGTTCGGTTTCGGTTATTTTCTCGCCGGCCTGTGGTGGATCGGCTCGGCACTTCTGGTCGAGGCCGACAGTTTCGCCTGGGCCTTGCCGTTCGCAGTCATCGGCATCCCCTTCGCGCTCGCCTTTTTCTATGGTTTCGCCACGGTCGTCGCCCGGCTGCTGTGGAGCAACGACATCGGCCGCATCGCCGCGCTGGCCTTTGGTTTTGCCCTGGCGGAATGGCTGCGCGGCTTTCTGTTCACCGGCTTTCCCTGGAACGCCGTCGGCTATGCGGCGATGCCGGTGCCCTTGCTGATGCAGAGCGTCTCGCTCACCGGCATGATCGGCATGAACGCGCTGGCGGTCTTTGTTTTCGCGCTGCCGGCGCTGCTTGCGGCGCAAAGGCATCTGCGCCTGGGTGCCGCGCTGCTGGTCATTCTTGTCGGCGCCCATGTCGGCTTCGGCTATGTCAGGCTTACCGCTGCGGTCGCGCCTGCAACCCGCACCGTCGATGTCCGCATCGTGCAGCCTGACGTCGATCTCAGCGAGAAGTGGGACGCCTCGGTGCGCGACCGCATCTTCGCCACCCTGATGGGGTTGTCGGCCAAGGCGCCGGAGCCTGGCCACGGCAAGCCGCAGCTGATCCTGTGGCCGGAGACGTCGGTGCCGTTTCTGTTTACCGAGCGCCCGGATGCGCTGACGGCGCTGGGCGAGATGCTTGGGGCCGGCCAGGTGCTGGTTGCCGGCGTCGTGCGCGAGGAGGGCGGCTCGGCGGCGAATGTCAGCAGCCGCTATTACAATGCCGTGGTGGCGATCGACGACAAGGGTGAGATCACCGATGCCGTCGACAAGGTTCATCTGGTGCCGTTTGGCGAATATCTGCCTTTTGCCGACCTGCTTGGCCGTTTCGGCGTCGATCAGCTCGTTGCCGGGCCGATGAATTTCGCCGCCGGCAATGAGCGCCACCCGATCGCGCTCCCCGGCGGCATCCGCGCGCTGCCCTTTATATGTTACGAGGTGATCTTTCCTGATCTGGTAGCAGTTGACGCTGCGTCAGCCGAGCTTATTGTGAACGTCACAAATGACGCATGGTTCGGCGACACGCCGGGTCCGTACCAGCACTTCAGGCAGGCTCAGATTCGCGCGGTCGAGAATGGATTGCCCTTGTTGCGTGCCGCCAATAACGGCATTTCCGCCGTTGTCGACGCGCACGGACGCATCGTCGACGCTTTGGCCGTCGATGCGCGAGGCGCCATCGACGTGCGGGTGCCGGTCTCCGGACAGGCTCTCGTCTCCGCCGGCCAGAGGCGCATTAACGGAATGCTGATCATGTTGCTGTTTGCCATGATCGCCCTCGCATTGAATGTAAGGCAACGGCTACGGGTGAATTGACAGTCGACACATTAGAAACTCATACTGTACGCGCCTAAAATTTCTCGAAGTCGGTTGGAGGTTCTGTTGGGGCAGTTGGCTCCGGCTTCGTTTGGGCAAGAAAAATAGAAAAAGCCGGAAAAATTCGGCGAGGAAAAAATGACAGAAGAAAACAAGAAAAAACCGAATCCGATCGACATCCATGTCGGAAGTCGCATCCGGCTTCGGCGCAATATGCTTGGAATGAGTCAGGAAAAGCTGGGTGAGAATCTCGGCATCACGTTTCAACAGATCCAGAAATATGAAAAAGGCACGAATCGCGTCGGCGCCAGCCGCCTGCAGGCAATAGCGTCCATACTCAGCGTGCCCGTTGCCTTCTTCTTCGAGGATGCCCCGGGTCAGGAGCCCGTAGGCAATCGCGGATTCGCTGAAGATGCTTCGATGGCTTTCGCCGTCGAATTCTGCGGCAGTCCCGAAGGGCTTCAGCTCAACCGCGCCTTCGTCAAGATCGTTGATGTGAAGGTGCGCCGGCGGATCATAGATCTGGTGAAATCTCTTTCCACCGAAGGTGCCGACTGATCCGGAGGCTCGACTGCCGGCGGCGCCATGCTGCCGGTGGTACAAGATAATAACTGCTGCGACATTCGTGCCAGAACTGCGGCACCGCTTGACGAGCGACGCCCGGCACCGCTAACACGTGGCGCGCCAAAGTCGGCAGCCCTGCCGATCCGTTTTCAAGAGGGGACACCCGTGACGCGGCAGAATTACTTCTTTACCTCGGAATCCGTTGCCGAGGGCCATCCCGACAAGGTTTGTGACCGTATCTCCGACGAGATCGTCGATCTGGTCTATCGTGAGGCCAAGAAGACCGGCATGGACCCGTGGAAGGTTCGTGTCGCTTGCGAGACGCTGGCGACCACCAACCGCGTCGTCATCGCCGGCGAAGTGCGTGTTCCAGACACGCTGCTCAAGCGAGACAAGGCCGGCAATATTCTGAAGGACGCGGCCGGGCATTCGGTCGTCAATCCGGCGAAATTCAAGTCGGTTGCGCGCAAGGCGATCCGCGAGATCGGCTACGAGCAGGCCGGTTTCCACTGGAAGACGGCAAAGATCGAGGTTCTCCTGCACGGCCAGTCGCCTGACATCGGCCAGGGTGTCGACAACGCGTCCGACCGCCAGGGCGAGGAAGGTGCCGGCGACCAGGGCATCATGTTCGGTTATGCCTGCCGCGAGACGCCGGACCTGATGCCGGCGCCGATCTATTACAGCCACAAGATCCTCGAATTGCTGGCCGCCGCGCGCCACGAAGGCAGCGGCGACGCCGGCAAGCTCGGCCCGGATGCCAAGAGCCAGGTCACCGTCCGCTACATCGACGGTAAGGCCGCCGAGGCGACGCAGATCGTGCTGTCGACCCAGCATCTCGATGCAAGCTGGGATTCGAAGAAAGTCCGCAAGGTCGTCGAACCCTATATCCGCGAGGCGCTTGGCGATCTGAAGATCGCCGACGATTGCATGTGGTACATCAACCCGACCGGCAAGTTCGTCATCGGTGGACCCGATGGCGACGCCGGCCTGACCGGCCGCAAGATCATCGTCGACACCTATGGTGGTGCCGCACCGCATGGCGGCGGCGCCTTCTCCGGCAAGGACACCACCAAGGTCGACCGTTCCGCCGCCTACGCGGCACGCTACCTCGCCAAGAACGTGGTGGCGGCCAAGCTCGCCGATCGCTGCACCATCCAGCTGTCCTACGCCATCGGCGTCGCCCAGCCGCTGTCGGTCTATGTCGACCTGCACGGCACCGGCAAGGTTGACGAGGCAAAGCTCGAGGAAGCGCTGCGCACGGTGATGGATCTGTCGCCGTCCGGCATCCGCCGTCACCTCGACCTCAACAAGCCGATCTACGCCAAGACCTCGTCCTACGGCCATTTCGGCCGCAAGGCCGGTCGCGACGGTTCTTTCTCCTGGGAAAAGACCGATCTCGCCAAGGCGCTCAAGGACGCGGTTGCCGCCTGATCGGTGGCCGCCACGCGTCAGCCCATGGATCCCAAAGACAGGCCAAGCCGCGCGACCGAAGCATTTTTCGGCCGCCGGCGCGGCAAGACCATCCGCCCGCAGCAGGCGGCCGCACTCGAAAGCGGTTTCAGCACTTACAGGCTCGACCTGACGGCCAAACCGCCTGCCGATCTGCGTGATCTGTTCGCGACGGATGTTTCCGCGGTTCAGCTGGAAATCGGTTTTGGCGGTGGCGAACACCTTTTGCACCGGGCGACGGCGGCGCCTGCCACCGGTTTTGTCGGCGTCGAGCCGTTCGTCAACGGCATGGCCAAGATGATGATGGCGGTGCGGGAAAGGCCGCTTGCCAATCTTCAGGTCTATGACGACGACGCCACGCGCCTGCTCGACTGGTTGCCGGAGGCTTCGCTCGATGGCATCGACCTGCTTTATCCCGACCCGTGGCCGAAGAAAAAGCACTGGAAGCGGCGCTTCGTCAGCCCGCTCAATCTCGACCGTTTTGCGCGCGTTCTGAAGCCTGGTGCAAAGTTCCGCTTCGCTTCCGACATCGACACCTATGTGAACTGGACGCTGCTGCACTGCCGGGCGCATGGCGCATTCGCGTGGCAGGCGCAGGAAGCGGCCGACTGGCACCGGCCCTATGATGGCTGGCCGGGCACGCGCTACGAGGCGAAGGCCATTCGCGAGGGCCGGCGGCCGGCCTATCTTACCTTCGTGCGAAGCTGATCCTGGTTCGCATTTGAAAAGGCGACGCGGACGCGCAGGCCGCGATCGTCCTTGCCCGCCGACAGATCGAGCCGTCCGCCAAACAGTGCCGCGATCTCCTCGACGATCGGCAGGCCGAGCCCCGCTCCTGGTTTGCCGCCGACACCGCCGCGCACGAAGCGCTGGCGCACGCCTGCCAATTCATTGGCCGCGATACCCGGTCCACTGTCTTCGACTTCCAGCATGACATCGTTGCTGTCGGCGAAAACCCTGACGGTCGCCTCCGTCCCGCTGCCGGCATAGGCGAGCACGTTTTCGATCAGATTGCGGATCATTTCGCTCAACAGCATCGGCTCGCCGCGGACGAACTGCGCCTGTTCGCCCTCGAAGCCGAGGTCGATGCCGGCGCTGTGGGCCTGAGCGACAAAGTCGGCGGTCAGCGTCTGCGCAAGTTCGGTCAGATTGATCGCGCCAAGGCTCTTCAGCCGATCGGACATCGCTTCGTCGACCTTGGCCAGCAGCAGCAGCTGGGCGATGACGCGTTCGGCATGGGCAACCGCCTCGTCGCCGATCGTTGCGGCATGACGGGCCTCTTCAAGCGAATGGGCGCGCGCCGAAAGCGCCAGCTGCGTGCGGATGATGGCCAGCGGCGTGCGCAGCTGGTGGCTGGCATTGCCGGTGAAATGCCGCATCGCGCCAAGCGCCGAACCAAGTCTTCCCATGAACGAATTGACGGTGTCGACCAGGCCGCGCACCTCTTTTGGCACCGATTGTTCGATCGGGTGCAGATCCTCGGGGTTACGCTCGGAAATGGCGTCGCGCAGCCGATAGAGCGGCCGCAGCGAAAAGGTGACGGCGAGCCACATGATTGCCGCTGCGCTGCCGATCAGGATGGCCAGCCGCAATGCGGAGCGCAACAGGATTGTCCGCGCCAGTTGCGTGCGGGCGATCGTCGTTTCGGCGATGGTGACGACGAAAGGCACCGAACTCGCCCCGGTCGAAGCGGCGCGCGACAGCGATGTCAGCCGGATGGGCTCGCCGCGAAAGCTGGCATCGGCATAGCCGCTTTCCTCGCGCGCAAGCCCTTTGATCACCGGCAACGTCTGATAGCCGGTTATGAAGACGCCACCGGGGCCGTCGACCCGGTAGAACACGCGGTCCTGCGCTGCCGACGTCAGCATTTCGAGCGCCACATAGGGGACGTCGACCTCCAGCACGCCGTTCTCGGCAACGACTATGCGCTCGGCAATGGCCAGCGCCGAGCCGGCAAGCACCCGGTCCGAGACGGCGTTTGCCGTATTCACGGCCTCGCGATAGGTGTCGGCGAGCGCAATCAGGCCGATGATGACCAGCGGCACCAGCAGCCAGACCAGCAGCCGCCTGCGCAGCGAATATGGCTTTGCCGGCACCATCAGCCGCTTTGGATCTTTTCGAGGTAATAGCCGATGCCGCGTGCGGTCCTGATCGTCAGGCCGTAAGGCGCCAGCCGCTTGCGCAGGCGGCTGGCATATTGCTCGATGGCGTTGGCGCTCAGATCCTCGTCGAAACCGGCAAGCGATTCGATGATGGCCTGCTTGGCCACCACCTTGCCGGCGCGCATGAACAGCGTTTCGAGAAATGCCAGTTCGCGCGCCGGAATGTCGATTGTTGCTCCCTGCGAAGAGAAGCTGCGCGTGTTGAGGTCGAGAACCACTTCGCCGAAGGCAACGGTCGCTGCCTTGAGGCCGGCGCGGCGGCGCAGCAGCGTGCGAACCCGCGCCTCCAGTTCGCCGACATCGAAGGGTTTGACCATATAGTCGTCGGCGCCAAGGTCTAGCCCTTTGACCCTTTCGTCCAGCGAGTGGCGCGCCGACAGGATCAGCACCGCCGCGTCATGCTGGCGACCGCGCATGGTGCGCAGCACTTCCAGACCATCCATCTGCGGCAGGTTGAGGTCGAGAATGACGAGGTCGAACCGCTCGGTGGCAAGGACGGCCACGGCCGATGCGCCGTCGCCGACCACGTCGACAGCATAGCCGCTGCCCTTCAGCACGGCTGCGAGACCGGCGGCCAACGTCTGACTGTCCTCTACCACCAGAATGCGCACTGGGTTCTCCCTGCACCGACGATGCCTATTCGACAGGCAAAGGTCCAGAGCCGTGTCACTAGCGTCGTGGCGTGTCGCCGTTGTGCAGTCCCCGTTGTTGAGGCATGGTCTGGCGACCATGCGCCTGGCCATCCTCACCGTTCTGGTTTGTCTCTCGGCGCCCGCATGGGCGGACGTCACCCTCTTTCCCGCACTTGACGGGGCTTCGAATGCCCGCACGCTGGTCGTCTATTCCTCGCTGGACGCGCCTTTGGCCAAGCCGATGATCGACGGCTTCCAGAAGGCCAATCCCGACGTCGCCGTGCGCTACGAGGATCTGTTGACGACCGACATCTATGATCGCGTCGTTGCCGAAACCGACGCCGGCAAGGGTACCGCCGACATCGCTTTTTCCTCGGCCATGGACCTGCAGGTCAAGCTCGCCAATGACGGCTACGCCCAGGAAAGCCGCCTGCCGCTTTCCGATCTCTGGCCACGCTGGGCAAACTGGCGCAACACCGCCTATGCGCTGACCTTCGAGCCCGCGGTGTTCGTCTACCACAAGCCGAGCTTCAAGGACGCTCCGCCGCCCGCCACGCGCGGCCAGTTCGTCGATTTTCTCAAGACCCAGGGCGACAAGGTCTATGGCCGTATCGCTACCTACGACATCGAGCGCTCCGGGGTTGGTTTCATGTTCATGGCGCGCGACCAGGAGCAGTACCCGGACATCTGGTCGGTCATCCGTGCCATGGGAGCGTCCGGCGTGAAGCTTTACTCGACCAGTTCCGCCATCCTCGAGCGCATTGCCGATGGCCGCTTCGTGCTTGGCTACAACATACTGGGTTCCTATGCCGCCGATTGGGCCGCCAGGGATCCCGACGTCGGCATCGTCCTGCCCAAGGACTACACGGTGGTGATGTCGCGCATCGGACTGGTGCCCACCGCCTCCCGCTCGCCGGACCTTGGCCGCCGTTATCTCGAATATTTCATGTCCGCCGAAGGACAGACGGTGATGGCGCGCAAATTGCAGATCGCCGCCGTCAATCCGGAAGTTTCGGGTGAGAACACGGCAAACAGAATGCAGGCGGTTCTCGGCGGACAATTGCGTCCGGTCCCGGTCAGCCCGGGCCTGATGGTCTATCTCGACCAGGTCAAGCGCATGCGCCTCATCGAACGCTGGAATGCGGCGCTGCGCAGTCCTTGATCGTACGATATTCCTATCCTGTTGCATCGGTGTCAGTCTGATGTCAGGTTGCTGCGCTAGGTAGGTTTTGGCCCATCCGTGGAGGCGGCGAGGCTCGGAAAGTTCGGGAGGACTTCGAACACGTTTCCGCAAAGACCACCCGACGGCGGCAACCGGCGCCGCGAGTGGTTTGGAAACGCTGCCCATATCGGCCGGCCCTGAGCCGGGCCGGTTCCTTCCCCAGTTATTTCGAGACGCAGCCTGACGCGGGCTTCGAAACTGAACAGGCATTTGCCCCGCGCATGCGGGTCGCAAGGGAGGAACGGCAATGAAGCAATTCGTGTTGGCATCCATCATCGCGGGCGCACTCGCCCTGCCGGCCGCAGCGGCCGACTACAAGATCATGGCTCCTGCAGCCCCTGGCGGCGGCTGGGACCAGACGGCGCGTTCGATGCAGACCGCGCTCCAGGACGAAAAGATCTCGGGCAGCGTCCAGGTCAACAACGTCCCGGGCGCCGGCGGCACCATCGGCCTCGCGCAATTCGTCAATCAGGCCAATGGCGATCCGACCCAGCTTATCGTCGGCGGCTATGTCATGGTCGGCGCGATCCTCACCAACGCTTCGCCGGTGACGCTCGACCAGATCACCCCGATCGCCCGCCTGACCGGCGAATATGAAGCGATCGTCGTTCCAACCGCCTCCGACATCAAGGATATGGCTGGGCTTGTTGCCAAGCTCAAGGCCGATCCGGGCGCGGTTTCCTGGGGTGGCGGCTCGGCCGGTGGCACCGACCATATTGCTGCCGGGCTAATTGCCAAGGCCGTTGGCGTCGATCCGACCAAGATCAACTACATCGCCTTCTCCGGCGGCGGTGAAGCGCTTGCCGCTATTCTTGGCGGTCAGGTGACCGTCGGCATTTCCGGCTACGGCGAATTCGACTCGCAGATCAAGGCCGGACAGCTGCGCATCATCGGCATCACCAGCGATGCCAAGGTCGAAACCATCGATGCGCCGACCCTCAAGGAAAGCGGCGTCGATGTTTCCATCCAGAACTGGCGCATGGTTGCGGCCGCTCCCGGCCTCTCCGCCGACCAGAAAGCCGCCGTGCTGGCTGACGTCGACAAGATGGTGCAATCGGCTTCGTGGAAGAAGATCCTCGCCGACAAGGGCTGGGCCAACACCTATCTCGCCGGCGACGATTTCGCCGCACAGCTCAAGAAGGACACCGAAGCCACGGCGGTGATCCTGAAAGACATCGGTCTGGTGAAATGAGCCAGACTGACCAAAACGAAGCGAAGCGCCGCCCGGATCGGGCGGCGCTTGTCATTGCCGCTATCCTGGGCGTGGTGGCTGTGGTGATCGCGTGGAGCACCGCCAGCCAAGGTGCCGGCGCCAATTATGCCCGTGTTGGCCCGACAACCTTTCCCTATTTCATTGCCGCGGTGTTTTTCGGTCTGTCGATCTGGACGGCGTTCGAGGCCGTTCGCGGTGATTTTCCCGAACGCGAGCATCAGGAAATCGGCCCGATCCTGTGGATCGTCGGCGGCCTCGTGGCTCAGATGCTGCTGCTGAAAGTGGCGGGTTTCGGGATTGCCACGGGCCTGCTCTTCGCCGCGACCGCGCGCGCATTCGGCCGCGGCCCGTTGTGGCAGACGATCCCCATCGGCATCGTGCTGTCGTTCGTCATCTGGATCATCTTCGCCAAGGGGCTGCAGCTTTCGCTGCCTGCCGGCCCGCTCGAACGCCTGTTCTGAGCGATTTTCATGGGAGTTCGGCCCTAGATGGATACGTTCGGTCTGCTGGCTAACGGGTTGTTGACGGCTCTCCAGCCGATGAACATGCTTTATGCGCTCATCGGCGTCACGCTTGGCACCGCTGTCGGCGTTCTTCCGGGCATCGGCCCCGCGCTCACCGTGGCGCTGCTGTTGCCGGTCACCTACAAGCTGGATCCGGCGGGGTCGCTGATCATGTTTGCCGGTATCTATTATGGCGGCATGTATGGCGGCTCGACGACGTCGATCCTGCTCAACACGCCGGGCGAAAGTGCCTCGATCGTGACCGCGCTGGAAGGCAACAAGATGGCGCGCGCCGGGCGCGGCGGGCCGGCCCTGGCGACGGCGGCCATCGGCTCCTTCGTCGCCGGCCTGATTGCCACTATCGGCCTCGCCTTCATCGCGCCAACCATCGTCAAGATGGCGCTGTCCTTCGGCCCGGCCGAATATTTCGCGCTGATGATCCTCGCTTTCATGACCGTTTCGGCTGCCTTCGGCGACTCGACCCTGCGCGGTCTCACCGCGCTGTTCATCGGCCTGGCGCTCGGCTTGATCGGCATTGACCTGCAGACAGGGCAGGCACGCCTTGCCTTCGGTATTCCCGATTTGCTCGACGGCATCGAGGTGACCACGCTTGCGGTGGCGCTGTTTGCCATCGGCGAGGCGCTGAGTGTCGCTGCCAGCAACAGCAGCAGTTCAACCATCCAGGCGGTCAAGGGTTCGGTCTGGATGACCCGCGAGGACTGGCGCCGGTCCTGGAAGCCGTGGCTGCGCGGTACCGCCATCGGCTTCCCGATCGGTGCGATGCCCGCCGGCGGTGCCGAGATCGGCACGTTCCTGTCCTATTCGGTGGAAAGGCAGCTGGCGGAAAAGCCGGAAGAGTTCGGTCACGGCGCGATTGAGGGCGTTGCCGGCCCGGAAGCGGCCAACAACGCGTCGGCCGCCGGCACGCTGGTGCCGTTGCTGACGCTCGGACTGCCGACCACGGCCACGGCCGCGATCATGCTGGCCGGCTTCCAGCAGTTCGGATTGCAACCCGGTCCGCTGCTTTTCGCCACAAACCCCCAGCTTGTCTGGGGTCTGATCGCCAGCCTGCTCGTGGCCAATTTTATGCTGCTGGTGCTCAACCTGCCGCTGATCGGTGTCTGGATCAAGCTTTTGACCATACCGACGCCTTGGCTCTATGCCGGCATCCTGCTGTTTGCGACGCTCGGAACCATAGGTGCCAACGCGGCGGTGTCACAGGTCAACATCCTCGGCCTGTTCACTTTGCCCGTTTCCTTTGAACTGGGCATGCTTTTAGCGTTCGGCCTGCTCGGCTATGGCCTGCGTCGCTTCGGCTATCCGATCGCGCCTGTCGTGGTGGGGCTGATCCTGGGGCCGATGGCCGAGCAGCAGCTGCGCCGCGCCCTGGCCATCAGCCAGGGCGATGTGTCGATCCTTGTCGGGTCACCGATTGCGGTGGTGCTGTTGCTGCTGGCGGCGACTGCCGTGCTGCTGCCGCTCTATTTGCGCGCCCGTGGCCGGGGCAAGGTGCTGGCGCAGCTTGGCGCCAGCGAGGACTGACAGGCTTAAAAGCGCCGGATGCTGTGGAAATCGCGGGGCTCGATGCTCAGCGTCACCAGGTCCCGATTGTTGGGGCGGCGACCGCGCTCAACAGCGGCGGACACAGCAATGGCGCTGCCAAACAGGCGCACCAGTTCGCCAATGGCGCCAAACGGCTTATGGGTACTCATCTTTTCATCCTTACTGCCGCACATTGTGGAAATCGTCCTGCTAAACGCAGGTAGGTGCCGCAAAGACAGTCGGTTAGGGGTGCAGATGCATGCTTGCCATGCGTCTGCTGCAACGGTCGATAGAATCCGCTTGGGTGGGCGCTGCCTGCGACGGCACTTGAAAGGCGAGCCACCTTCGTTTATATCAACGTCAAATTCTTGGTCGGTATGACGAAGAGTGGGTCCACCCGGTCCCGCTCTTTTTTATTACCTGCCGGTCAGCCACCAATCGAACGACAGGGATCGAATGACTGCAACGGCAAGCGAAGGCGACGACCGCATCATCCGCGAAAGCGGTATCGATGCGCGCATCGCGCTGATCGTACAGCCGGTCCTGCGCGGCATCGGCTTCCGCCTCGTCAAGGTGCATCTGTCAGGCCAGAACGGGCTCACGCTGCAGATCATGGCCGAACGCGAGGACGGCACCATGACCGTCGAGGATTGCGAAGAGGTCAGCCGCGCGGTGTCGCCGGCACTCGATGTCGATGACCCGATCGAGAAGGCCTATCATCTCGAAGTGTCGTCGCCGGGTATCGACCGGCCGCTGGTTCGTAAATCGGATTTCGTCACCTGGACCGGTCATCTGGTGAAGCTGGAAACGTCGGTCCTCGTCGCCGACCGCAAGCGCTTCAAGGGCAAGATCACTGAGGCCGGCGAAGACGATGTTGTGATCGCGCGCGACAAGGCCGCCTATGGCGAGGAGCCGACGGTGCGCATTCCTTATGACGCGATCGCCGAGACACGGCTGATCCTCACCGACGACCTCATCCGTGACGCGCTGTCGAAGGACAACCGCGCGCGCAAGGAAGCCAAGAAACGCCGCGGCGAACCGGACGACGCGCCAGAGGGTGCTGAAGACGGCGCGGAAGACGAAATCGAACAGGAACTATGATTGAGCGGCCGGGCCTAAAGGCTCGGCAACCAAGCTCGGGAGAAAAAAGATGGTTGTAAGCGCCAACAGACTTGAACTGCTGCAGATCGCCGACGCGGTCGCGCGTGAAAAGTCGATCGACAAGTCGATCGTCATCGCCGCCATGGCCGATGCGATCCAGAAGGCGGCGCGCTCGCGCTACGGCCAGGAAACCAACATCCGCGCCGACATCAACCCGAACACCGGCGAGATGAAGCTGCAGCGGCTGATGGAAGTGGTCGAGAAGGTTGATGACTACGCGACGCAGATCGCTATTTCCTCTGCCCGCGAGCGCAATCCCGACGCGCAACTCGGCGATTTCATCGCCGAACAGCTGCCGCCGATGGATTTCGGCCGCATCGCCGCCCAGTCGGCCAAACAGGTCATCGTGCAGAAGGTGCGCGAAGCTGAGCGTGACCGTCAGTATGACGAATACAAGGATCGCATCGGGGAGATCGTCAACGGCACCGTCAAGCGTGTCGAATACGGCAACGTCATCGTCGATCTCGGCCGCGGCGAGGCGATCATCCGCCGCGACGAGCTGATTCCGCGCGAAAACTACAAATATGGCGATCGCGTCCGCGCCTATGTCTACGACGTCCGCCGCGAACAGCGCGGCCCGCAGATCTTCCTGTCGCGCACCCATCCGCAGTTCATGGCCAAGCTGTTCACCATGGAAGTGCCGGAAATCTACGACGGCATCATCGAGATCAAGTCGGTTGCCCGCGACCCGGGCTCGCGCGCCAAGATCGCCGTCATCTCGCGTGACAGTTCCATCGATCCGGTCGGCGCCTGCGTCGGCATGCGCGGCAGCCGCGTTCAGGCGGTCGTCGGCGAGCTGCAGGGCGAGAAGATCGACATCATTCCGTGGTCGCCCTCGGCCGCTTCCTTCATCGTCAACGCGCTGCAGCCGGCCGAAGTCGCCAAGGTGGTGCTCGACGAGGATGCGGAGCGCATCGAAGTCGTAGTGCCGGACGACCAGCTGTCGCTGGCCATCGGCCGTCGCGGCCAGAACGTTCGGCTGGCTTCGCAGCTGACCGGCTGGGACATCGACATCCTGACCGAGGCTGAGGAATCCGAGCGCCGCCAGAAGGAATTCGTCGAACGTTCGTCGCTGTTCATGGAAGCCCTCGATGTCGACGAGATGGTCGGCCAGGTGCTGGCTTCGGAAGGCTTCACCAGCGTCGAGGAAGTCGCCTATGTCGACGCCGGCGAAATCGCCTCCATCGACGGCTTCGACGAAGACACCGCCTCGGAAATCCAGACCCGCGCCCGCGAGTATCTGGAGAAGATCGAGGCCGAGCACGACGACAAGCGCAAGGCGCTGGGCGTGACCGACGAATTGCGCGAAATCCCCGGTGTCACCACCGCCATGATGGTGACGCTCGGCGAGGACGGCGTGAAGACGATCGAGGATTTCGCCGGCTATGCCGCCGACGACCTGACCGGCTGGAAGGAACGCAAGGACGGCGAGACCAAGGTATTCCCCGGCGTGCTCGCCAATCACGGCGTGTCGCGCGCCGACGCCGAGCAGATGGTTCTGGCTGCCCGCCTCAAGGCCGGCTGGATCACCGAAGACGAGCTTGCAGCCGAAGAAGTCCCGGCTGACGAAGCCGTTGGTGCGTGAGGTGAAACCGCATCGCACCGAACCCGCCCCAGGACGAGATGAACGATCGCACCTGCATCGTCACCCGCAAGCAGGCCGAACCGGATGATCTGATCCGTTTCGTCGTCGGCCCGGATTCGGCCGTCGTTCCGGATATCAAGAGAAACCTGCCCGGCCGTGGTTGCTGGGTGACCGCCGACCGCCTACATATCGACAAGGCGGCGGCGAAGAACCTGTTTGCCCGTGCCTTCAAGGCGCAAGTGACCGTGCCACCCGATCTCGGCGGCATGGTCGATGGACTGCTTTCCAAAGCTGCTTTGGGCATGCTCGGCCTCGCCCGCAAGGCAGGCGCAATTTCCCTCGGCGCCACCAAGGTCGAGAGCGCGGTGCGCGGCGGGCTGGCGCTTTTTGTGCTCCATGCCGCCGAAGCATCGGACGATGGCGTGCGCAAGATCAGCCAGGCGAGACGGGCCACCGTCCATCTCGGCGGGCCTGCCATCCTTGCCTACAAACTTTTCTCCGAGGCCGAGTTGAGCTTGGCATTGGGGGGTACAAATGTGATACATGCTGCCGTTCTCGCGGGAGACGCGGGCAAGGCGGTCCAGAAGCGCATGGTTGCGCTCGACCGATATCGGGGCGGTACCCCGGACGATCTGGCAATGCTTGCGGCCGTTGCTGACGAAGATGATGCCGCAGAGGATATGGAATGAGCGATACGAAATCGGGCGACGACAAGACGTTGAGTGTTACGCCGAAGAAGACCTTGACGCTGAAGCGCCCCGGTACGGAGCAGGGCATTGTGCGCCAGAATTTCTCGCATGGCCGCACCAAACAGGTCCTGGTCGAGACCAAGAAGCGCAAGTTCTCGATGCCTGGCGACAAGCCAGAGCCGGTCGCAGCCCCTGCGTCCGTGTTCACGCCGAAGCCGCCAGTGGCGGCAGCGCCCGTTGTGCAGGAAGCGCCCAAGGCGCCACCGCCTCCGCCGCCGGCTGAACGCGGCGGCATGGTGCTGAACGAATTGTCGCGCAATGAAATGGAAGCCCGCCGCAAGGCGCTCGAAGGCTCCAAGGTCCGCGACGTCGAGGATCGCCAGCGCGCCATCGACGAGGCCAAGCGCCGCAACGAGGATGAAGAGCGCCGTAAGCGCGAGCGCGAGGAATCCGCGCGCCGCCAGGCCGAGGAGGAAGCCCGGTTGCAGACCGAGGCCGAGTCCCGCCGTCGCGCCGAGGAAGAGGCACGCCGCCGCGCGCCGCTTGCCGCCGAACTGGCGACCGTCGACGATGAAGAAGACGTCAAGCCGAAGCGCACCGGCGCCGGCGCCCCGGTGCGCCGTCCGGTTACGCCCGAAGTGGCGCGCCCGGCCAAGCCCACCAAGGGCGAGGAAGACCGCCGTCGCGGCAAGCTGACGCTCAACACCGCGCTTTCCGACGAGGATGCGCGCGCCCGCTCGCTGTCGTCGATGCGCCGCCGTCAAGAGAAGTTCAAGCGCGCGCTGCACAATGAGCCGCGCGAGAAGGTTATGCGCGAAGTGATCCTGCCCGAAACCATCACCATCCAGGAACTGGCGCAGCGCATGTCCGAGCGCGCGGTCGATGTGGTCAAGTTCTTCATGAAGCAGGGCCAGATCCTGAAGCCGGGCGACGTCATCGACGCCGATACGGCCGAACTGGTTGCTACCGAATTCGGCCACACGGTCCGCCGCGTTGCCGAGTCCGACATCGAGGAAGGCCTGTTCAACATCGCCGACAACGCGGAGGATCTCGAGTCGCGTCCGCCGGTGGTGACGATCATGGGCCATGTCGATCACGGCAAGACCTCGCTGCTCGATGCCATCCGCAATGCCAATGTCGTCTCCGGCGAAGCCGGCGGCATCACCCAGCATATCGGCGCCTATCAGGTCGAGAAGAACGGTCACAAGATCACCTTCATCGACACGCCCGGCCACGCCGCCTTCACGGCAATGCGCGCCCGTGGCGCTCAGGCCACCGACATCGCCATCCTTGTGGTGGCGGCCGACGACAGCGTCATGCCGCAGACGATCGAATCGATCAGCCATGCCAAGGCGGCCGGCGTTCCGATCATCGTGGCCATCAACAAGATCGACAAGCACGACGCCGATCCGCAGAAGGTCCGCTCGGAGCTGCTGCGCCATGAGGTGTTCGTTGAATCGATGGGCGGTGAAGTGCTGGACGTCGAAGTCTCGGCGACCAAGGGCACCAACATCGACAAGCTGCTCGAAGCGATCCTGCTGCAGGCCGAAATCCTCGACCTGAAGGCCAATCCGGACCGCACCGCCGAAGGTGTCGTCATCGAAGCCCAGCTCGACAAGGGCCGTGGTCCCGTCGCCACCGTGCTGGTGCAGACCGGCACCCTGATGCCGGGCGATATCCTCGTCGCCGGCAACGAATGGGGCCGGGTGCGCGCGCTGGTCAACGACCGTGGCGGGCAGATCAAGGAAGCTCCGCCGGCAATGCCGGTCGAGGTGCTTGGCCTGCAAGGCACGCCGCAGGCCGGCGACCGTTTCGCCGTGGTCAACAACGAGGCCCGCGCTCGCGAGATCACCGAATATCGTCAGCGCCTGGCGCGCGAGAAGGCAGTGGCCAAGCATGCCGGCCAGCGCGGCTCGCTCGAACAGATGATGTCGCAGTTGCAGACGAGCGGGCTGAAGGAATTCCCGCTGGTCATCAAGGGCGACGTGCAGGGCTCGATCGAGGCGATCAATGCCGCGCTCGACAAGCTCGGCACCGACGAGGTGCGCGCCCGCATCGTTCATGCGGGTGCCGGCGGCATCACCGAAAGCGACGTGTCGCTGGCGGAAACCTCTGGCGCCGCGATCATCGGCTTCAACGTCCGCGCCAATGTGCAGGCGCGTGCGGCTGCCGCGGCAGCTGGCATCGAGATCCGCTACTACTCGATCATCTACAATCTCGTCGATGACGTGAAAGCTGCTCTTTCCGGCCTGCTGTCGCCGGAGCGTCGCGAGACCTTCATCGGCAATGCCGAGATCCTCGAAATCTTCGACATCACCAAGGTCGGCAAGATCGCCGGCTGCCGTGTCACCGAAGGCAAGGTCGAGCGTGGTGCGGGCGTCCGTCTGATCCGCGACAACGTCGTCATCCACGAAGGCACGCTGAAGACCCTGAAGCGCTTCAAGGACGAAGTCTCGGAAGTTCCGGGTGGCCAGGAATGCGGCATGGCCTTCCAGAACTACGAGGACATGCGCGTCGGCGACGTCATCGAGTGCTTCCGCGTCGAGATGGTAACCCGGACGCTCTGAGTTCGAGTGCCCTGTTGAGACCGGGCGGTGGTCGAAAGGCCGCCGCCCAACACATTTGAGACATGCGGCACGGTCCCATCCCGCGCCCCACGCTTTCAGGATTGAGAAAAATGCCCCGTCCAACCACATCAAGTCCATCCCAGCGCATGCTGCGCGTCGCCGAACAGGTGCGCCATGCGCTGTCCGAAACCTTGCAGCGCGGCGAGATCATCGATCCGCTGATCGAGAACACCGTGGTTTCGGTCTCGGAAGTGCGCATGTCGCCCGACCTGAAGGTCGCCACGGCTTTCGTTTCGCCGCTCGGCGCCAAGGACACCGGTGCGGTGATCGACGCGCTCAACAAGCATGCGAAATTCGTGCGCGGCCGCGTTTCCGGCGCGCTGCGGCAGATGAAGTTCATGCCGGAGTTCCGCTTCAAGCTCGACACGTCGTTCGACAATTTCGCCAGGATCAACGATTTGCTGAAGTCGCCCGAAGTCGCGCGCGATCTCGGCCCCGTTGATAGCGACAAAGACAACGACCAGGATAAAGACGACAAGAAGGACAGCGAATAGTGGGGCGTCGCGGCAAGAAGAAGGGCCGGCCGATTTCCGGCTGGCTGGTGCTCGACAAGCCCGTCGGCATGGGCTCGACCGAAGCCGTCTCCAAGATCAAGTGGCTGTTCCAGGCGGAAAAGGCCGGCCATGCCGGCACGCTCGATCCGCTGGCGTCCGGCATGCTGCCGATAGCGCTTGGCGAGGCCACCAAGACCGTGCCCTACGTCCAGGACGGCGCCAAGATCTACCGCTTTACGGTCGCCTGGGGCGATGAGCGCTCGACTGACGATCTCGAAGGCCCGGTGACCCAGAGTTCCGACCGGCGTCCGGCGGAAGCCGATGTGCTGGCGGTGATGCCGAAATACACCGGCGTCATCATGCAGACGCCGCCGCAATTCTCGGCCATCAAGATCGCAGGCGAACGCGCCTATGACCTCGCCCGCGAGGGCCAGACGGTCGACATTCCCGAGCGTGAGGTCGAGATCGGCCGCCTCGACCTTGTCGAGCACAGTGCCGACCACAGTATTTTCGAGGTCGAATGCGGCAAGGGCACCTATGTGCGCTCGCTGGCGCGTGACATGGGCCGCGACCTCGGCTGTTTCGGCCACATTTCGGAACTGCGCCGGATCGAAGTCGAGCCGTTCACGCAGGAAGACTTCGTCACCATCGCCGAACTGGAAGCCGCCCGTTTCGGCGAGCAGCGTGACGAGAAGCCGGAAGAAGCGGACGCTGCCGACGCCGTGGATGTGCCGGTCGACTTCAGCGCCATCGACGCGCTGCTGGTCGATACATCGGCGGCACTCGACTGCCTACCGCAGATCGCCATCAGCGACGACGCCGCGACAAAAATCCGCCTCGGCAATCCGGTCATCATCCGTGGCCGCGACGCGCCGGTGGAAGCCGAGGAAGCATGCGCCACCGCGCGCGGCAAGCTGGTCGCCATCGGCGCCATCGAACAGGGCATGTTCAAGCCGAAGCGGGTCTTTGCCGGGTGAGGGTTCTCATCTAGTTTCGGTTCGATTTGCGCTTGAGGGGCATATGGCAAAGACTGGGACGATGAAGAAGCGGGCGCCGGTGACAACGCGGCGACCGCCGGTCGGCGCCTCGCCGGGCACGCTGATCGCCGATCCCGCGGCACGGCGCTCCGAACTGCGGCTGACGCTGATCTCGCCCGACAAGTTCAAGACGATCGAAGATGCCAGCATCGACGACGTCACCGCCAATTGCGACCAATGGCCGGTCATCTGGCTCGACTGCACCGGTCTCGCCAACATCCAGCTGATCGAAGAGATCGGCCGCATTTTCAGCCTGCATCCGCTGGCGCTGGAAGACGTCGTCAACACCGGCCAGCGGCCGAAGGTGGATTTTTTCGAGGACCATGCCTTCGTCGTCGTCAGGATGATCGACGATGTCACCGCGCACCGCTACGAACAGATCGCCGTCTTCTTCGGCAAGAATTTCGTCGTCACCTTCCAGGAGCGCGAAGGCGACCCGTTCGACCCGGTGCGCAAGCGCATCGAAAGCTCGATGCCCAACCGGCTGCGGGCACGCGGCGCCGACTATCTCGCTTATGCGCTGATCGATGCCATCGTCGACAGCTATTTCCCGCCGATCGAGACGGCCGGCGAACTGGTCGACAGCATCGAGGACCAGATGCTGCACACGCCGCACAAGCACCAGATGCGGCAGCTGCACGAGTTGCGGCGCGATGCCAACGTGCTGAAGGGCGTCCTTTGGCCGATGCGCGATGCGCTGGCGACGATGATCCGCAACGACGTGCCCTTTGTGAAGGCCGAGACCAAGATCTTCCTCAACGACACGCTCGATCATTCGCTCCGGCTGATCGAACTGGTGGAAAACCAGCGCGACATGCTGACCGGGCTGATCGAGATGCATCTGTCGCTGAGCCAGGCACGCACCAACGACGTCATCTCCTATCTGACCATCGTCTCGGTGATTTTCATGCCGCTGACCTTCCTCGTCGGCGTTTGGGGCATGAACTTCGACCCGGATACCTCGCCATGGAACATGCCCGAGTTGAAGGCCTACTATGGGTATCCGACAGCTCTCGTCTTCATGCTGGTGGTCGCGATAGGCCTCATCGCCTTCTTCAGATGGAAGAAGTGGCTTTAGCCAAAGGGAAAATCTCTGTTTTTGCTGCAAAAGGCTGCGACAAGCCGGCTTCGTGAATTGGGCTGGTGTTTTCCGGGGAATTGCCCTATATGCGCCGCAGCTTAGCGCACTGACGCTTTGCTTGCACCGGCCCCTGCTGGACGACATCCCGGCTGAGGGCGACCCGTTTCCTCAAACAGATAAGGAAAAACACGATGTCGATTACTGCCGAGCGCAAACAGGAATTGATGGGTGAATTCGCAACCGCCAAGGGTGATACCGGGTCTCCGGAAGTCCAGGTGGCCATCCTTTCCGAGCGCATCAAGAACCTGACCGACCACTTCAAGGACCACAAGAAGGATAACCATTCCCGCCGTGGTCTGCTCGCTCTCGTCTCCCAGCGCCGCAGCCTGCTTGATTATCTCAAGCGCAAGGATGACGCGCGCTATCAGACGCTGATCGAGAAGCTCGGTCTGCGCCGTTGACGAATTGACCGGCGGGCTTTCCTTAAGGAGAGCCCGCCGGTCGCGCATTCGGCCAGTCGCATCGATTGGCCAGACCCGGTTTCGAGCGTGCAGAGGGCCACTCGAAACCGCCCATGGACGGTCATGGGGCAGGATTGCAGGACGCTCGCGCGCTCGACCAGCGCTGAAATTCCCGAGCCTCCCGTTGTCTTGCCCGTGGCTGCCCGAGAAAGGAAGCCAGGAAAGGGCATCCGCGCACCGTGAAACGGCGCGGCCCTTTCCGCATATTAAGGACAAGACATGTTCAATCACCACAAAGTGGAAATCGAATGGGGCGGCCGTCCGCTCATTCTCGAAACCGGCAAGATCGCGCGCCAGGCTGACGGCGCCGTGCTCGCCACCTACGGCGAAACCAAGGTTCTCGCCACTGTCGTCTCGATGAAGGAGCCGAAGCCAGGCCTCGATTTCTTCCCGCTGACCGTCAACTACCAGGAAAAGACCTACGCCGCCGGCAAGATCCCGGGTGGCTATTTCAAGCGCGAGGGCCGCCCGAGCGAGAAGGAAACGCTGGTTTCCCGCCTGATCGACCGCCCGATCCGCCCGCTCTTCGCCGCCGGCTACAAGAACGACACGCAGATCGTCGTCACCGTCGTCCAGCATGACCTCGAGAACGATCCGGACATCCTGTCGATCGTCGCCACTTCGGCCGCCCTGACGCTCTCGGGCGTTCCCTTCATGGGGCCGGTCGGCGGCGCCCGCGTCGGTTACATCAACGGCGAATATGTGCTCAACCCGCATGTCGACGAGATGCAGGAATCCAAGCTCGACCTGGTCGTCGCCGGCACCGCCGACGCCGTGCTGATGGTCGAGTCCGAAGCCAAGGAACTTGGCGAAGAGCTGATGCTCGGCGCCGTCATGTTCGGCCACAAGGGCTTCCAGCCGGTTATCGACGCCATCATCAAGCTGGCAGAAGTTGCCGCCAAGGAGCCGCGCGATTTCACTGCGCCGGATTATTCCGCGCTTGAAGCCGAGATGCTGAAGGTCGTCGGCGACGAGCTCAGCAATGCCTACAAGAACGTCGACAAGCAGAAGCGCTACGCCGCCGTCGACGCCGTCAAGGCCAAGGTCAAGGCAGCATTCGCCCCGGCCGAAGGCGAAGACGCCAAGTACACGTCCGAGCAGATCGGTTCGGTGTTCAAGGAACTGCAGGCCAAGGTCGTGCGCTGGAACATCCTCGACACCGGTTCGCGCATCGACGGCCGTGACCTCAAGACGGTCCGCAAGATTGTCTCCGAAGTCGGCGTCCTGCCGCGCACCCACGGTTCGGCGCTGTTTACCCGCGGCGAAACCCAGGCGCTGGTGGTTGCCACGCTCGGCACCGGCGAGGACGAGCAGTATGTCGACTCGCTGACCGGCATGTACAAGGAGAAGTTCCTCCTTCACTACAACTTCCCTCCCTACTCCGTCGGTGAGACCGGCCGCATGGGTTCGCCGGGCCGCCGCGAAATCGGCCACGGCAAGCTTGCCTGGCGCGCCATCCGCCCGATGCTGCCCTCCGCTGACCAGTTCCCCTACACGCTGCGCGTCGTCTCGGAGATCACCGAGTCCAACGGCTCGTCGTCGATGGCCACTGTCTGCGGCACCTCGCTGGCGCTGATGGATGCCGGCGTGCCGCTGGCCAAGCCCGTCGCCGGTATCGCCATGGGCCTGATCAAGGAAGGCGAGCGCTTCGCGGTTCTCTCCGACATCCTGGGTGACGAAGATCACCTCGGCGACATGGACTTCAAGGTCGCCGGCACCGCCAACGGCATCACCTCGCTGCAGATGGACATCAAGATCGAGGGCATCACCGAGGAGATCATGAAGATCGCGCTGGATCAGGCCAAGGATGGCCGCCAGCATATCCTCGGCGAGATGGCGCATGCTCTGACCGGCGCCCGCCCCGAACTCGGCGAGTTCGCACCGCGCATCGAGGTCATGCACATCCCGACCGACAAGATCCGCGACGTGATCGGTTCGGGCGGCAAGGTCATCCGCGAGATCGTCGAAAAGACCGGCGCCAAGATCAACATCGAGGACGACGGCACGGTCAAGATCGCTTCGTCGAATGCCAAGGAGATCGAGGCGGCGAAGAAGTGGATCCATACCATCGTCGCCGAGCCCGAAGTCGGCGAAATCTACGAAGGCACGGTCGTCAAGACCGCCGACTTCGGCGCTTTCGTCAATTTCTTCGGTCCGCGTGACGGCCTCGTCCACATCTCGCAGCTTGCCAACGACCGGGTCGCCAAGACCTCGGACGTGGTCAAGGAAGGCGACAAGGTCTGGGTCAAGCTGATGGGCTTCGACGAGCGCGGCAAGGTCCGCCTGTCGATGAAGGTCGTCGACCAGGCCACCGGCAAGGAACTCGCGCGCGACAAGAAGACCGAAGGCGAAGAACACGCCGCCTGAACGGTCTGACAAAGTTATCGAAACGGGCGCGACGGATGTCGCGCCCGTTTCATTTTCACGGTAAGAGCGAGATCGAATGTCCACCGAGCCGCTGAAGACCTTGTTCCACCCCTTCGAGGCCGAGGTCCTTCCTCTGCCGCGCAAGGGCGAGCGTGTGCTGTTTCTGGGCGCGGAACCGGGTTTTCGCCTGCCCGTGGGCTTCGAGGCAGCGCTCCATCTGGTGCAGGGCTTCCGGCCGTATTTACGTGCGCTGCAGGCGTCGGCTTTTTCCGTGACCCCGCAAGCGCATGACAACGGCTTTGATGCAGCGCTTGTGCTTGCCGGTCGCCATCGCGGTCGCAACGAACTGCGCATCGCCGAAGCGCTGCAGCGTGTGGCGCCAGGCGGATTGATCGTCGTCGCCGGCGGCAAGGATGAGGGCATTGCCAGCCTGCGCAAGCGCATCGGCGAGCTTGTGCCGCTTGAGGACCATCTGCCGAAATATCACGGCATTGCTTTCTGGTTTCGCAGTCCGGCGGATATCGACGCTGCTGAGAAACTACGCGCCGCCAATCCCGCCTTGCTGGTTGACGGC
This sequence comes from Mesorhizobium sp. P2_H9, assembly GCF_056403215.1. Classification (NCBI taxonomy): domain Bacteria; kingdom Pseudomonadati; phylum Pseudomonadota; class Alphaproteobacteria; order Hyphomicrobiales; family Phyllobacteriaceae; genus Mesorhizobium; species Mesorhizobium sp. P2_H9. Next base: position 61,341 of record NZ_JBFUFX010000008.1, read on the forward strand.
AGCTTCCACACCGCGCCGGGCATGTTCTCCTTCGATCGCGTCGATCTCGGCTCGAAGCTGCTGGTGGAACATCTGCCCAAGGACCTGCGCGGCACCGTTGCCGATTTCTGCGCCGGCTGGGGCTATGTCGCGGCCGAGGTCTCAGCACGCTCGCCCGGCGTAACCGGGCTCGACCTCTACGAGGCGGACTTCGACTCGCTCGAAGCGGCGAAAGGCAATGTTGGCAAAGGCGCCGTCGAGCCGCGCTTCATCTGGATCGATCTGCTCAGCGAAGCCGTCGAGCAGCGCTACGATGCGATCGTCATGAACCCGCCCTTCCACCGCAGCCGCGCGACCGAGCCGGAGATCGGCGCCGGCATGATCCGCGCAGCAAGCAAGGCGCTGAAGCCGGGTGGGCGGCTGTTCATGGTGGCGAACCGCCAGCTTCCCTACGAGCCGGTGCTGGCCGCGGCCTTTTCCAGCCATGCCGAGATCGCCCGCGACGGCATGTTCAAGGTTTTCGTGGCCCGTCGCTGAAACAAGCGCGGTGCTGCCCGCTCAGTGCAGGCTGGCGACACGCGGTGCGCGAACGCTGACGACCGTGCGGATTTCGCCGGGCCTCATCTTGAGCGGTGCGGGCCGGCCGAACAGATAGCCTTGCACCACTTCGCAGCCGGCGGCCCTGAGCAGCGCCGCCTGGTTTTCCGTCTCGACGCCTTCGGCGATGATGCTGACGCCCAGGGCGCGTGACAGCCCGACGATGGTCGAGACCACAGCACCCGAGCTGGAATCGGTGTCGATGCGGCTGACGAAGGAGCGGTCGATCTTCAGCTTGCCGAACGCGAAATCGATGAGATAGCTCAGATTGGAATAGCCGGTGCCGAAATCGTCGACGGCCACCGAGATGCCCATGTCGGCAAGCTGCTTCAGGATGATGGCGGCGCGGTCGCGATCCTGCATCATCGCCGTCTCGGTGACTTCCAGCTCCAGCCGTGACGGCTTGATGCCGGTGCTCGCCATTGTCTCGCGAATGATGCCGACGAAGTCCTTGGTCATGAACTGGACCGGCGAAATGTTGACGGCGACGAAACAGTCCTCAGGCAGGTGGCGGGCATCGCTGCAGGCTTTGCGCAGCACCCATTCGCCGATGGGACCGATCATGCCGGTCTCCTCGGCGATCGGAATGAATTCCATCGGCGGGATCATGCCGCGTTCCGGATGCTTCCAGCGGATGAGTGCCTCATAGCCGATGATGCGGCCGCTCGGCAGGTCGAGCTGCGGCTGGTAGTGGAGGTCGAAATCGCCGCGCTCGAACGCGGTGTGCAGTTCGGATTCGATCCACTGACGATAATCGGCGACACGACCCATGTCGGCATGGAAGATCGACCAGTTGCCCACCCCGCCGGCGCGTGCATTCTGCAGCGCCAGATTGGAACGGCGCAGAATGAGGACGGGATCGACGCCGTCCTTGGGCATCGCCACGATGCCCACCGACAGGGCCACCGATTGCAGGTGGGAATTGAGATCGTAGGGCTGCATCATCTCGTCGATAAGCTTCTCGGCGAGGCTTTCCATCGACCCTTGGATCTCCCGCTCCGTCAGGAGTATGGCAAATTCGCCGGCGCCAATGCGCCCCATCAACGTGCCCTCGGGCATGCAAGCCTTCAGCCGCCTGGTGAAGGCCCTGATCAACTCGTCGCCGTGGCTGTAGCCGATGGCGTCGTTGATCTGCTTGAAGCGGTCGATGTCGATGTCGATGAGAAACACCGGCTCGCCGGTCCTGATCGTCGCCGATGCCGCTTCGGCAATCTTGCTGACCATTGCCGGACGAGCCAGAAGCCCGGTCAGCTTGTCGAAATGGGTTTCCTTGAAGACGTACTCCGCCGATTCATCGACGCCGGCAAAGAAGGACAAGGCAGCTCCCGCCGCGGCGAGTGCGCAAAGCGCGGCGGTGATGCCGGCCATCGTTCCAGCCTGCATGCCGATAAGGTCGTCGCCGAAACCGAGTTTCAGGCCCCAGAGACCGAGAACGAAACTGCCCAAGCCCGCGCTGGCCACGGTGAGCAGCCGGAATACCGGTGTTCGCTTCGGGTTGCTGACGGAAGGCATTACAGGGTCCCCAGGTTGCGGGACCCTAGCGGACATCTCCTTAAAATGAGTTTCCGCCGATGCATTTAATTTTACCGGACGTATCAGAGGGTTAGTCCTTGCCGCCATCCGTCTGCTTCAGCTCGTCCAGCGTCGGCATGGAAACGATGTGGTAGCCGGAATCGACGTAGTGGATTTCGCCGGTGACACCCGACGACAGGTCGGACAGGAGATAGAGCGCGGAACCACCGACCTCGTCGATGGTCACCGTACGGCGCAGCGGCGAATTGCGCTGCTGGTAGGAAAACATGTGGCGTGCGTCGGAAATCCCGGCGCCGGCAAGCGTGCGCACCGGTCCCGCCGATATGCCGTTCACCCTGATGCCGCGCGGACCATAGTCGTTGGCGAGATAGCGCACGCTGGCCTCGAGCCCGGCCTTGGCGACGCCCATGACATTGTAGTTCGGCATGACGCGGACGGAGCCGGCATAGGTCAACGTGATCATCGAACCACCATCCTTCATCAACGCGGCGGCATGGCGGGCGACTTCGGTGAAGGAGTAGCAGGAGATGACCATGGTGCGGACGAAATTGTCACGGCTGGTGTCGGCGTAGAGGCCCTTCAGCTCGTTCTTGTCGGAAAAGCCGATGGCATGGACGACGAAGTCGAGCCCGCCCCATTCCTTGCCCAGGGTCTCGAAGGTGGCAGCGACCGACGCACTGTCCTCGACATCGCAAGGCACGACAAGTGCCGCGCCAATCTTCTCGGCGAGTGGCTTGACCCGGCGCCCGAAGGCATCGCCCTGATAGGTAAAGGCGAGTTCCGCCCCATGTTCGGACAGTTTCTTGGCGATGCCCCAGGCGATCGAATGATCGTTGGCGACACCCATGACAAGCCCGCGCTTGCCCTTCATCAGTCCGTCCATGGCCGGCAATCCTTATATAAAAGCGCTGGCCTTATGCGGAATAGCGCTGGAAAACGAGCGTTGCGTTGGTGCCACCGAAACCGAACGAATTGGACAAAACAGTGTCGATCTTGGCGTTATCGATGCGCTTGCGCACGATCGGCATGCCCTCGAATTCCGGATCGAGGTTTTCGATATGAGCGCTTTCGCCGATGAAGCCGCCTTGCATCATCAGGATCGAATAGATCGATTCCTGCACGCCAGCCGCACCCAGGGAATGGCCGGTCAGCGATTTCGTCGAGGTGATATGGGGCATCTTGTCGCCGAACACTTCGCGGATGGCGCCCATTTCCTTGGAATCGCCGACCGGTGTCGAGGTGCCGTGGGTGTTGATGTAATCGACCGGCGACGAGACGGTCGCCAGGGCCTGCCGCATGCAGCGGATCGCACCTTCGCCCGATGGCGCCACCATGTCGTAGCCGTCCGAGGTCGCGCCGTAGCCGACGATCTCGGCATAGATCTTGGCGCCGCGCGCCTTGGCATGCTCGAGCTCTTCCAGAACCAGCACGCCGGCGCCACCGGCAATAACGAAACCGTCGCGATTGACGTCATACGCGCGCGAGGCGCTCGACGCCCTGTCGTTGAACTTGGACGACATGGCACCCATGGCGTCGAACAGGTCCGACATCGTCCAGTCGAGATCCTCGTGGCCGCCGGCAAAGACCATGTCCTGCTTGCCCCACTGGATCAGTTCGTAGCCATTGCCGATGCAATGAGCCGAGGTCGAGCAGGCCGAGGAGATCGAATAATTGACGCCGTGGATCTTGAACCAGGTGGCGAGCGTCGCCGAAGCCGTCGACGACATTGCCTTCGGCACCGCGAACGGACCGATGCGCTTCGGGCTGCCGTTCTTGAGCGTCGTCTCGGCAGCCTCGACGATGGTGCGCGTGGACGGACCGCCCGAGCCCATGACGATGCCGGTGCGCTCATTGGTGATGTCGGCCTCACCGAGGCCGGCATCGGCGATCGCCTGGTCCATGGCGACATGGTTCCAGGCCGCACCTTGGCTCAGGAAGCGCATGGCGCGGCGGTCGATCATGGCCGACGGGTCGAGCGTCGGCGCTCCCCAGACCTGGCAGCGGAAACCGTGTTCGGCGAAGGAATCGGAGAAGCTGATGCCAGATTTGGCATCATGCAGCGAGGCCTGCACCTCGTTGGCGTTGTTGCCGATCGACGACACGATGCCGAGGCCTGTGACTACGACCCGTCTCATGGGCTGCTCCTTCCAGAGTGTCCGGTGACGATCAGGCGACCGCCGATTGCTTTGACAGACCCACTTTGAGATCCGTTGCCGCGTATATGGGCTCGCCATCGGCTTTCAGCCAGCCATCGGCAATGCCAAGCACCAGCCGCCCGCGCATCACGCGCTTGAAGTCGATGCCGTATTCCACCTTCTTGACCGAAGGGGTGACCATGCCCCTGAACTTGACCTCGCCGGTCGACAGCGCCATGCCCTTGCCCTGCTCGCCGAGCCAGCCGAGATAGAATCCCGTCAACTGCCACATCGCATCAAGGCCCAGGCACCCCGGCATGATCGGATTGCCGATGAAATGGCAGGCGAAGAACCAGAGGTCAGGCTTGATGTCGAATTCAGCGCGGATGAAGCCCTTGTCGAAGGCGCCGCCGGTCTCGCTGATCTCGGTGATGCGGTCGAACATCAGCATTGGCGGGTAGGGCAGCTGGGCATTGCCAGCCCCGAACAGCTCGCCGCGGGCGCAGGCCAGCAATTCTTCATAACCGTAGCTGGATTTCGTACCCGCCATCAATCTCGTCCCCGTAATCGTCCCGGGCGGTAGGGCGCCCTTGTCGTTGGTTTCCTAACACAATCTGTTTCAGGCCGGAAACCGGCGTTTGCGCTTAACCCGCCCGTCTGTCCGGGTCAATGCGCGCTATTGATCGTATTCAGCCGACAGAATATATGTCGGGAGGCATCCAGTTTCGGTCGATAACGTTTTTTTGCCACTCTGGGCGTGTGTTGGGGCAGAACTGTGAGCTTGGACGGACGGATGGATCTGGGCTGCCGGAAGGAAAATGTCGCTGTGGACAAGCGGGTTCGCGAAGCCGGGTTGAGGCCGACACGCCAGCGCATTGCGCTGGCCGATCTGCTTTTTGCCAAGGGCGACCGCCATCTTTCGGCCGAGGAATTGCATGAGGAGGCGATCGCCGCCGGCGTGCCGGTGTCGCTGGCCACCGTCTACAATGCCCTGCACCAGTTCACCCAGGCCGGTCTTCTGCGCATCCTGGCCGTCGAAGGCTCGAAGACGTATTTCGACACCAACACCTCCGATCACCATCATTTCTATATCGAGGGTGAAAACAGGATCTTCGACATAGCCAGCGGTCCTGTCACGGTTTCCAACCTGCCGGAGCCCCCGGAAGGCATGGAGATCGCCAATGTCGATATCGTGGTGAGGCTGCGCCCCAAGCGCTGCGATTGATCGGCACTTTATGAAATTCGTGGATTTGGCAGTCCGGCTGGAATGGGCCGCTATCGCGGTGGCTGCTCTGGCCTCTTATGCCATGGCAGGTGTTTCCTGGTGGCTGTTTGCCGTACTCATTCTGGCGCCGGACCTGTCGATGCTGGGCTATCTCGCCGGACCACGGATCGGCGCCATCGCCTACAACACCCTGCACATCTTGATTGTGCCGATGTTGTTGGCGCTTGCCGGAAGCCTATCCGGCAACGCGATGGCGACGGCGATCGCGTTGATCTGGATCATCCACATCGCCATCGATCGCGCGTTGGGCTACGGCCTCAAGCTACCGAGCGGCTTCCAGGATACCCATCTCGGTCGCATTGGACGCCAAGAAGGCTCTTGATCAGTTCTTGACGTGCTCGCCCGGATAAGCACCCCAGACCACCGATTGCGGCAGCCAGCCGGTGTGACCGTCGAAGGTCATTTCACACCATTGGCCATCACAGGTCTTGATCGTGCCCATGACACCCGGCTCGATGATGGCGATGACGCCGGCATCCTTGTCCTTCTCGTCGAGAAGGTTGATTCGGCCACCCTTGTTGCGCTGCCAGGGCGCGACGATGGCCGTGCGGCGGCCTGAAAGCAGCGACTGGTTGATCCAGCCTTCCGAGCCGTCGGCATCGCGCACGCGCCGCCACGTATCGAATTCCTGGATGATTTCCATTGGCAGGCCGGCCTTCATGTACATCCAGTCGACGGAATAGTTGGCGCCGGGGCCGACGCGCGAGTTGACGCGTCCCGATTTCAGGCTGACGAACCGTGGCAGCGGCAGGCCGCTCGGCCCCAATGTGATGGTCTGCGCGGGGGCAGCCGCGCTCTGCGCCGCCACCACGGGGGAATAAAGGACAGCGCCGAGAATTGCTGCGCTGAGAGCCAGGCGAAGCGACGCGAAACCAGACACTTTCATTCCTTTCGGCGCCTGCCTATCGGTAACGGCGCCCCTTTTTCTTTGTCTTCGGCGGCACCGCTTGTTACATGAGTCACTGGCACCGCGACCGGCTTCCAGTTTCGCCTGTCTTGGTTAAAGAGGTCTCAACGAGATCGGGTTCGAGGAAACAATGGCAGGCAAAAAACGGCCTCTCGTCGTCATCACGCGCAAGCTGCCCGATCCGGTCGAGACCCGCATGCGCGAATTGTTCGACGCAAGGCTGAATGTCGAGGACAGGCCGATGACGCAGCCGGAGCTGGTTGCGGCGGTCAAGGAAGCCGACGTTCTGGTGCCGACGATTACCGATCATATCGACGCGGCGCTGATCGCGCAGGCCGGCGAGAACCTCAAGCTGATCGCCAATTTCGGCAATGGCGTCGACAAGATCGACGTCGAGGCTGCGGCGAAAAGGGGCATCACCGTCACCAACACGCCGAACGTGCTGACCGAAGATACCGCCGACATGACCATGGCGCTGATGCTGGCGCTGCCGCGGCGGCTGGCGGAAGGCGCCAATGTCTTGACCGGCGACAAGAAATGGGCCGGCTGGTCGCCGACCTGGATGCTCGGCCGGCGGATCTGGGGTAAACGGCTCGGCATCGTCGGCATGGGCCGCATCGGCACCGCCGTCGCCCGGCGGGCCAAGGCCTTCGGTCTTTCAATCCACTATCACAACCGCCATCGCGTGCTGCCGGCGGTCGAAGAGGGGCTCGAAGCGACCTATTGGGAAAGTCTCGATCAGATGTTGGCCCGCATGGACATCATCTCGGTCAACTGCCCGTCGACGCCGGCGACGTTTCACCTGCTTTCGGCGCGGCGGCTGGCGCTCATGCAACCCACGGCTTACATCGTCAACACAGCGCGCGGCGACATCATCGACGAGGAATCGCTGGTCAAGCTGATCCAGGACGGCAAGATCGCCGGCGCCGGCCTCGACGTCTACGAGCACGAGCCAGCGCTGAACGGCAAATTGCTGAAGCTCGCCGCCAAGAACAAGGTGGTGCTGCTGCCGCATATGGGCTCGGCAACGCTCGAAGGCCGCATCGACATGGGTGAAAAGGTCATCATCAACATCCGCGCCTTCTTCGACGGTCACCGCCCGCCCGACCGCGTGCTGCCACTGCGGACCTGATCGGTTAGGCCGCGATGGTGAGGGCGCCGTCGTCTGCGACTTTCACATTGCTGCCGCGGTAGCTCTCGAAGACATCGCGCCTCAGCTGCAGCGCCATTGGCGTCTGCCAACCCATTTCCCTGGCGACGATCAGCCCCAGCAGCAGGATCGCGTCCGGCTCGTGCAGCACCAGTGCCGCCGGCGCGTGACCATTGTGGACGAGTTCCAAGAGGACGGCGGATGCCGACGACGAGCCGATCGTGCCCGGCAGGAACAGCACGCGCCCGGAAAGGTTTTCGCCATGCTGCGGGTGGCGGACATCGGCGATGCGGCCGGACTTCGGGTCGACGCCGCCCCAGAAACTGATCGGCGCGGTCAGCACCAGCGCCGCGCCTTCGCCAGCTTTGCCCGGCACCAGGATTTCGGCAGCGGCGCTCATGCGGCAATATCCGTAAACCTTGGCTTACCGGTTACGGCGCTTTCCACACAGTCGACCAATGATCCGTAGAGCACGGAATAGCCGGTATTGCCCGGCGCGTAGTGTGCGAATTTTCCCGAGTTGGTCATCAGGACGCCGCCGGCAAGGTCGGGCAGGATCGGCGTCACCACAACGCAGGTGTCGGCAACAATGATCACCCCGCTTGCTTCGAGCGCTTTTCGCCGTCCGCTCTGTTCGAGCTCCGAAAGCACATGGCGTCCGGTGCAGGCGTAGATCGGCACGCTGAGCCGCCGCCCGGCGATCAGCCGCTCCAGCGCATCGAACTCGGCGGGCGACAGATGCGGGCTGCCGATCGCCACCGCATCGATGGTTGTTGGTTTCGCTGCCGTCGAAAGACCTGCGCGGGCCTTCGCAATCATGTCAGGCGTGACGCGGATCACCGTTTCCGGCGCGGCGCCGCCCAGAACGGTCTCGGCGTCGGGTGCTTCCGGCGTCACGCCGGCGATGTGAAAAAGACCGACCGCGCCCGACGAAGCCGCCGCCGCGCCAAATGCTTTCAGCGCATCCTCGCCGGGATGGCGCGGCACGCCGATGACGACGCCGACGGCATTGCCGACCTCGCGGCCATAGAGGCTACCCAGCACCGGCCACGCCACTTCCGAACCGAGGAATGAAGCGGCAAGCCTAGAGACGTCGAACACCAGCCGCGCCCGCCGGTTCTCGGCGCGGTGTAAGCCGTAGTCGGGCGCGCGACCGGTGATGGCGCAGGCGATGTCGAGGAAATCGCCATAACGGTTGGTGCGCGCGCCCAGCACCGAATTGCAGAACACCACGGCGTTGGATTCGCCCCAGGCGACGTCGCTTCCCAGCGCCGGTCGATGCCCGGCCTGATACGGCGCGCAGGTCCAGCTCTGCTCGCAGCCAAGCTTGCGGTAGGCGTCCATCATTCGCCGCGCCATGCCGCGCGCCGGCTCTTCGAGGCGGATGCGCGAGCAACCCATCAGGTCGAGCGCCCCGACATTGAGCGTCGACCGAACAGCGACACGGGCTTTGCCTTCGACCAGTTTCTCGGCGAACAGCGTGCCGGAGTCGCCGTGATAGAGCGCGCCATCGATATGTGCTGAGGCGATCGGGATCAGCCGCGGCGCGCCGAGCAGGCGGGCGCTATCGGCGACGATGCGCATCGCCATCGCGGCACCGTCCTGGCCGGAGGCGATTGCCTGTTCTTCAGGGCTGAGGGCGAGGCTCATGCAAGCACCTTGCGCATGGTGATCGAGGTCGGCCTGTCATAGCCCTTATGCGCGGTGCGCTCGGTTTCGCGAAAGCCGAGACGGGCAAAGGCTGCATGATTTGCGGTAAGCTCGATCCGCGTCTGCAGTTCGATGGCAGCCTTGCTGCGGCTACGGGCAAGAGCTTCGACAGCTTGCATCAACTGCTTGCCAATGCCTTGTCCCTGAAAGCCGGGCTCGACGGCGAGCTTTCCGACATAGAAGTCCTCGGTCCTCTCCAGCACGAAAACGCAGCCGACGATCCCGCCGTCTTTCAGCGCCAGGAACACTGTCTCCTGGCCGGCCTTCTGTTTCAGATTTTCGACATTCAGCAAATGCGCCGAGGATGGCGGGTCGATGACGCCGTCCATGGAGGCGAAGGCGCGCATGATCAGCACCAGCACCTCGTCCCAACGTTCGAAATCGGCGGGAAGCTGCATGATGAAAACGCCCGTGGACTGGTCCATGCGGTCAATTCTTCTTGTAGCGGATTGTGTCGAAGCGCGCCGTCAGCGCATCGTAAAGCAGCAATCTGCCAACCAGCGGTTCACCGATGCCGGTGATCAGCTTGATCGCCTCCATCGCCTGCAGCGTGCCGACGACGCCGGTCAGCGCGCCGACAACACCGGCGACGGCGCAGGACGGCACCAGTCCGGGCGGCGGCGCTTCGGGAAACAGATCGCGATATCCAGGGTTCTGCCTCCCGTCCGTCCCGGTCTCGAATGGCTTCAGCACTGTCAGCGAGCCATCGAAGCGTCCAACGGCACCGTGCACAAGCGGCCGTTTTTCCGCCGCACAGGCATCGGCCACCACATAGCGTGTTTCGAAATTGTCGGAGCCGTCGACGACGATGTCGTAGCCGGCAACAAGGGCAGGGGCGTTGTCCGCCGTCAGCCTGAAATCGTGCAGTTCGACGACGACATTGGGATTGATGCGTGAGATCGCCGCTTTGGCGCTGTCGGTCTTGGCCATGCCGACCGCGTCGGTATCGTGGATCACCTGTCTCTGCAGGTTTGACAGCGAGACGCTGTCGTCATCGACGATGCCGAGCGTGCCGACGCCGGCGGCGGCGAGATATTCGAGTACCGGCGCGCCTAGCCCGCCGGCACCAATGACCAGCACCCGCGCGCGTTTCAGCTTCTGCTGGCCGGCACCGCCGATTTCCGGCAGCACAATGTGGCGGGCATAGCGCTCGAGCTCTTCGTCGGTGAGGGCAGCAAGGATCATTGCCGGACCATATAGTGGCGCAAAAATCTTGTCAGTGGTCTTCGGTTGGCCCAACCGTACCGTGGTCGACCGTCAGGAATTGTGCACGTCCCTTGAGACTGGAAAACAGCGCCGCGTCGGTTCCGGTCATGAACGCCTGGCAGTTCAGCTCTTCGAGGATCGAGAACAAGGCTGCGCGCCGGCCGCTGTCGAGGTGGGCGGCGATCTCGTCGAGCAGCAGGATCGGCGTCATGCCCGACATCTCGCCGGTCAGCCTTGCATGCGACAGCACGATGCCGACCAGCAGCGCCTTCTGCTCACCGGTCGAGCAGAGTTCGGCCGGCGTCGCCTTCGGCCTATGCCGCACCAGCAGATCCGAACGGTGTGGGCCGTCGAGCGTGCGACCGGCGGCGCGGTCGCGGTCGCGGCCATAGGCCAACGCTGCGCGGAACCGCTCCTCGACATCGACGGCGGGCGAAGTGCTGACCTCGCTTTCCAGTTCGCCGGACAGGCTGATGTCGGCCTGCGGAAACGGTCCCGTGCTGGGCAGTCTGTCGATCATGGCGGTGAGCAGGCGCACCAGTTCGGCGCGCGCCGCGGCAATCGCCACGCCGGTCTCGGCCATCTGCGTCTCGATCGCATCGAACCAGGCGCCGTCGCGCGATCCCTCCGTAAGCAATCGGTTACGGCCACGCATCGCCTTTTCATAGTCGAGCGCGCGCTGGCCATGCTGGGGGTCGATCGCCAGCACCAGCCGGTCGAGAAAGCGCCGGCGGTCGGCGGCCGGTCCAGGGAATAGCCCGTCCATGGCCGGCGTCAGCCAGACGACGCGCAGCCATTCCAGCATATCTTCGGCCGATCGCGCCGCCGCGCCATTGATGCGCACCCGCCGGCCGCCTTCGCCGGCGGTGTCGCCACCTGCAATGCCGGTGCCGATCTCGACCTGGCCGTCCGGCCCGTCGATCCGGGCATGCAAGGCAAAGCCGCCATCACCGCCTTCGCGCGCCACATCCACGTAAGGCGCGCGGCGTAGGCCGCGCCCCGGTGTCAGCAGGGAAATCGCTTCCAGAAGGTTGGTCTTGCCGGCGCCGTTGTCACCGGAAAACACCACCGCGCCGGGACCAAGGTCGATCGACAGCGCCGCATAGTTGCGGAAATTGGTAAGTGTAAGCTTACTTATATGGGTTTGCCCGGGCAACCGCTATCCGCCTGTCGAAGTCGCCGCAATCATTCTCGCAGTCGCACATTGTCGCGGAGCCGGACTAGAGCGCCGCAGTGCGGCTACACGCGCATGGGCATCAGCACGTAAAGCGCTGTCTCGTCGGCCATGTCGTGGATCAGCGTCGGCGAGCCGGCATCCGCCAGCATGAATTTTGCTTCGGTGCCGGTCAATTGCGCGGCGACGTCGAGCAGGTACTTGGCATTAAAGCCGATTTCGATCGGATCCGACGAATAGTCTGCGGCCAGTTCCTCGGTGGCGCTGCCCGAATCCGGATTGTTGACGGCGAGCGTGACCTGTCCCTCGGTGATCGAAAGCTTTACCGCCCGGCCGCGTTCGGAGGAAATGGTCGAGACACGGTCGACGGCGGCGGCAAAGCTCTGCCGGTCGATGATCAGCTTCTTGTCGTTGCCGGTCGGGATGACCCGCTGATAGTCGGGGAAGGTGCCGTCGATCAGCTTAGAGGTCAAAACCACGCTGCCGATGGTGAAGCGGATCTTGGTGTCGGACAATTCGGTGGTCACCGCGACATCAGGGTCGTCGACCAGCTTCTGCAACTCGCTGACCGTCTTGCGTGGAATGATGATGCCGGGCATGCCCTCGGACCCTGCCGGCGCGTCGATCTCGGCACGCGCCAGCCGATGGCCGTCGGTCGCCACCGAGCGCAGCTTCAGCTTGCCGCCGGTCTCGTGGGTGTGCAGGTAGATGCCGTTCAGATAGTAGCGCGTCTCTTCGGTGGAGATGGCGAACTGGGTCTTCTCGATCAGGCCTTTCAGCGCCACCGAATCGAGCCGGAAGATGTGCGAGAAGGATCCGGCCGAGAGCTCCGGGAAATCGGACTGCGGCAGGCACTGGAGACGAAAGCTCGAACGGCCCGACGTCACCGTCATGGCGTTGCCGTCCTCGTCGGTCTTCAGCATGACCTCCGCCCCTTCGGCCAGCTTGCGCACGATGTCGTAGAGCAGATGCGCCGGAACCGTGGTCGCGCCACCGCGCTCGACCTTGGCGGGCGTGGCTTCGGTCACCTCCAGATCGAGGTCGGTTGCCTTCATTTCAAGGCTGGCGCCCTCGGCGCTGAGCAGCACGTTCGACAGGATCGGTATGGTGTTGCGTCGCTCGACCACGCGATGAACGTGGTTGAGAGACTTCAGGAGATTTGACCGTTCCAGGATAACACGCATGACGAAACAGGCTCGCTTGAATGAATGAACGGGTCACCAGTGAGCGGCGCCCCGCGAAAGGTCTGAACAGGCTCAGAATCTGCACAAACTGACAGGAAAAAGCCACCAAACGCAAGCCCGCGCCACCGGATCACCCCGGTTACGCGGGCTTTCTGGGGATAAAGCCGGCGGAGTTCGCAGGCAGGCGTTTTCAGGCCTGGTCGTTGATCAGCCTTCTCAGCAGTTCGAGTTCCTGCGCCAGCGTGTTGTCGACGCCGGACAGATCCTCGATCTTGCGCACGGCGTGCAGCACCGTCGTGTGGTCGCGGCCGCCGAAACGCCTTCCGATCTCCGGCAGCGAGCGCGGCGTCATCACCTTCGACAGATACATGGCGACCTGGCGCGGCTTGACGATGGTGCGCGTGCGCCGGTTGGACAGAAGCTCGGTCTTCGACACATTGTAGTGGCGCGCGACGATGCGCTGGATGTCCTCGATGCGCACCCGCTTCGGCTCGCCCGAACGGTAGATATGGCCGAGAATCTCGTCGATGCGATCGATGGTGATCTGCGGCTCGAACGATTGACGGAACAGAAGCTGGTTGAATGCACCTTCGAGTTCGCGGCCGCTGCCGGTCACCGTGCGGGCGACATGGTTGAGGATCTCCTCCGAAATATCGAGCGATGCATCGTCAACCTTGGCGGTGGCGAGACGCAGCTTCAGCATGCCGATGCGCATGGCGAAATCCGGCGCCGACATCTCCAGCGCGACACCGCCATTGAGGCGCGAGCGCACGCGTGGTTCCAGGGATTCCAGCTCCGACGGCGGCCGGTCGGCGGCAACCACCACTTGCTTGGCGCTGTCGAGCAGCATGTTGATGAGATGGCAGAATTCATGCTGGATCGACTTGCCTTGCAGGAACTGCATGTCGTCGATGATCAGCAGGTCGATGTCGCGCAGCTGTTCCTTAAGCGTCAGCGCGTTGTTGTCGCGGATCGCGGTGGCGAAGCGCCACATGAAATATTCGGCCGTCAGATAGACGACGCGCGATTTCGGGTTCTGCTTCAGGGATTCTGCCGCGATCGCCTGCAACAGGTGGGTCTTGCCGAGCCCGACCGTCGCATGAAGGAAGAGCGGATTGAAGCGCACCGCGCTCGACTGCGATTCCGCCACCGCCTTGGCCGCGGCGAAAGCCACTCGGTTCGACGGACCTTCGATGAAGGAGCCGAACGTATAGCGTGGGTCGAGCGGCGAACCGAGCACATTGTGCCGGAACTCGCTTTCGATCGGCGTGCCCGGGCGCGGTGCCGGGGCCCGCTCCACCCGGCCGGGACCGGCAGTGCCGGCGGCGAGCGCCGTTTGCGTCTGCCGGGTCATCTTGCGTGCCGGGACCACTTCGGGCTCCACACCATTGCGTGCCGGACGGGTCGCGGTGCGCACGACGATCTCGATCTTGAGCACTTCCGGGTCTTCGTGCTTCCACAACTCGGCGATGAGGTCGAGATAGTGGCCGTTGATCCACGAGCGCAGGAAGGCCGTGGGCACGGAGATGCGAACAATGCCCCGGGATGCCTCGGCAACTTTCATCCGACCGAACCAGCTCGAATAGACCTCGGTTCCCAGGCGCGCCTTCAACTGGGTCTTGACCCGATCGAACTTTTGTTCCGCGTCGCTGGAAGCCGCCACGTCGTGCCCTCCGACTAGAGTTCCAGGAAATGGGAGGTCGCCCGTAAGCTCCCGCTCGATGCCGCTCTGCATGATCCGCGTTCCTTGTTCTTTTTGTACCTGTTTCAGCCGGGGATGCGCCTCCTGCATCCGTATGTCCGGCCACCGTTCATTCGCTACAACGCCATCGCCGCCGCCGGCTGATGAATATTGCCTCGTCACCAAGGGACCGGCACCGGCGCCTGAGCCAGTCCGTCTTGACCGCGTCCGGGCAATGCATCGCCGTCCGGCGAAAACGCCGGCGCCGCTGACCTGCCATGTAACAATTACGCCAGTCCCCTAACCCACATCGAAAAAGACAAACCAAACCCGTGCGCGGAATTGCTCCACGTCATGAATTCTGCCATTTTGTGCTGGCCGATTCAGGCTGGGTTGAGGGCCAATGACCCGTCCCCTTCGATGGATGGACATTACCGAAATCGCTGTGGATAGGGCAAGGCCATGACTAACGGATTTTTAAGGAATCTGGTTAGTGGAGACGGGTTGAGCCCTGATGCTGCAACTGCACATTTTGACAAAGCCATTGTGATTCAAACCCTTTTCCGGCGAATGTGAAAAAGGCCACACGGCGCGAAATTTTCTGAAATATTTCGCTTGACAGCTACTTGTCCCCGATCGCCCGCGGTCGATGTGAACAAGCTGTGGATGACCATCAGCAAGTATTTGAAAAATAAAGGTAATTTGTGACAGCCAAATTTATTGGCAACGCCAGTTTCGGCGGATCAGAGCGCTCGCGGACATGTATGTGCCGGCAAAGCATTCCGAGCTTTGAAATCCAAGTCGAGTTCGTTTTGCGGGCGTTCTTTTTTAAGTACTTGCCGGCAAACGAAAAAACCCGGCGTGATCCGCCGGGTTCGAAGAACGCAAGTTCAGGAAAGCTATATCAGGCCGACAGGACTTTGAGCCGGTGAGCCAGGCGCGACACCTTGCGGGACGCCGTATTCTTGTGGATCACGCCCTTGGTCGCGGCGCGCATCAATTCCGGCTCGGCGGTCTTGAAGGCGGCCAGCGCGGCAACCTTGTCACCAGCGGCGAGCGCCTCTTCGACCTGACGGACGTAGGTGCGCACGCGCGAGCGGCGGTTCTTGTTGATCGCCGCGCGACGGACGATCTTGCGCGTTGCCTTTTTGGCCGAGGAGGTATTGGCCATGATGCCTCTCTTCTGATCTGGTGGGCGCATGCGGGATGCCGCAGGGCGCAAAAAACAAACGGGCAGCCACAGGGCCGCCTCGGTTGGAGCGGCTTATAGTTCAGCTTTTCCGGCGCGTCAACGCTGCCTGGCCTTCTTTTTGGTGATCCTAAAGCGCGTCGCGTTTGAACGGATTTATGCGACGCGCTTTAGGTCTTTGTTCTATGCATGTCGTTCTCCCAAAACCGGAGCCACTTTTGGGCGACATGCATCAGCGGTTGGTGAAATTCGGCTTCCGCTTCTCGGCAAAGGCCGCCATGCCTTCTTTCTGGTCGTCCAGCGCAAACAGCGAGTGAAACAGGCGGCGCTCGAACCGCAACCCCTCGGCAAGGGTCGTTTCAAAGGCGCGGTTGACGGCTTCTTTTGTCATCATCACCGACGGCAGCGAAAAATCGGCGATCTTGGCGGCCGCCTTCATCGCCTCCTCGACTAGGTCGCCGGCCGGCACGACCCGCGACACCAGGCCACAACGCTCGGCCTCCGCGGCATCCATCATCCGTCCGGTCAGGCACATGTCCATGGCCTTCGACTTGCCGACGAAGCGGGTGAGCCGTTGCGATCCGCCCATGCCGGGCATGACGCCGAGCGTGATCTCGGGCTGGCCGAACCTGGCGGTATCGGCGGCGATGATGAAATCGCACATCATCGCCAGTTCGCAGCCGCCACCGAGCGCATAACCGGCGACCGCCGCGATAACGGGCTTTCGCGCCCGCGTGAACTCTTCCCAGCCGACAAAAAAGTCCTGCACATAGGCATCGACATAGGAAATGGCCTGCATTTCCTTGATGTCGGCGCCCGCGGCAAAGGCTTTTTCGGAACCGGTGATGACCATGGCGCCGATAGCGGTGTCCGTGCCGAAGGCGTTCACGGCCGCAACCAATTCCGCCAGAACCTGCGAATTCAGCGCGTTGAGCGCCTTCGGCCGGTTCAGCGTGATCAGCCCGACCTTGCCGCGTGTTTCCACGATGATCGTTTCATAGGCCATGACTGGGTCTCCTCCATGGTTCACACCTGACAGGTCCGGCAAAAGAAAGTCGAGCGACCGCTCTGCACGATGCGCTCTATGTGGCCACCGCAGCCGGGCGTGGGGCAGGGCTCGTCTTCACGGTCGTAGACGGCGAAGGAATGCTGGAAATAGCCCAGAGACCCGTCCGCGTGCACATAGTCGCGCAATGACGACCCGCCGGCGGCGATCGCATCGGCGATGACCGAGCGAATGGCGTCGGCCAGACGCTCGCTCTGCGCTTTGGTCTTCTTGCCGGGCTTTGCCATCGTTCCCGCCTCACGCAATGGCGACAGGCCGGCGCGCCACAGCGCCTCCGACACATAGATATTGCCGAGCCCGGCGATCAGCCGCTGGTCGAGGAGGGCGGCCTTCAACGGCGATCTTCGGCCCTTCAGCAGCGAGGCGAGCAGGGCGCCGTCCAGTGTGTTGCCGGTCGGCTCGACGCCCAGTCCATTCAGCATGGGATGGCTATCGGGCTCGCCTTCCGCGAACAGCATGAAACCGAAGCGGCGCGGGTCGTTGAAGATCACGCGGGATTGGGCACCTTCGGGAGAGGCGACATGGAACACGACATGATCATGCGCCGCGCTCTTCGAGCGCTCGTGATGGAACTCGCCTGGTATCTCGCTGCCATCGGATGTTTCGATGCGGAACGAACCCGACATGCCGAGGTGGCAGATCAGCACCGGGCCGTCTTCCACATGCACGACAAGATATTTGGCCCGGCGGCTGAGCGCCGCAATGGTCTTGCCGGTCAGCCGCTCGGAAAATTTTGCGGGAAACGGAAAGCGCAGGTCGGGGCGCCGTGCCTCGACGCTAATAATGCGGGCACCTTCCAGAACCGGTTGCAGGCCGCGCCGGACCGTTTCGACCTCAGGCAACTCAGGCATGGCCGCCGATCGTCGCGTGGAAGGAAGCGCCGTGCCGGCCGCGTGCCAGCCCGAGATGTTCGGCCACGGTTTCACCGATATCGGCGAAGGTGGTCCTGAGGCCAATGTCACCGCCTTTGAGGCCTGGCCCGGTTCCGATCACCGGAATGCGCTCGCGCGTGTGGTCGGTGCCGCGCCAGGTCGGATCGTTGCCATGGTCCGCGGTCAGGATAAGAATGTCGCCATGCCGCAGTTTTGCCAGCGCTTCAGGCAGGCGCCGGTCGAAGGCTTCGAGCGCCGCCGCGTAACCGGCAACGTCGCGCCGATGGCCGAACTCGGTGTCGAAATCGACGAAATTGGCAAACACCAGATCGCCGTCGCCGGCGTCGTCCATTGCGCCCAGCGCCTCATCGAACATCGCCATGTTGCCCGGAGCCTTGCGCACTTCCGAGATTCCGCGGTGGGCAAAGATGTCGCCGATCTTGCCGACCGCGATGACCCGGCTGCCGCGCGCGGTCAGCCGGTCGAGCAGCGTCGGTTCCGGCGGCGGCACGGCGTAGTCGTGGCGGTTATACGTCCGCTCGAAGGTGGCGACGGTTTCGCCCAGGAAAGGTCTGGCAATCACCCGGCCGATTTTCAGCGGGTCGACAAGCCTGCGCACCACCTGGCAGAATTCATAGAGCCGCTCGAGGCCGAAATGCACCTCATGCGCGGCGATCTGCAGGACGGAGTCGACCGAGGTGTAGCAGATCGGCTTGCCGGTGCGGATATGCTCCTCACCGAACCGCTCGATGACCTCGGTGCCCGCCGCATGGCAATTGCCGAGAATGCCCGGCACCTTGCCTTCCCTGATCATCGCCGCTGTCAGCTCGGCTGGAAAGGCCGGCACGGTGTCCGGGAAGTAGCCCCAGTCGAAGCGCATCGGCAGGGCAGCGATCTCCCAGTGACCCGATGGCGTGTCCTTGCCGCTCGAAATCTCTTGCGCCGCGCCGTGGAAGGCGGAGGCAAGACGAGCCTGGCCTTTGCTGTCGAACTTGAAGCCCGTCGCGGTTTCGGCCGCATGGCCGAGACCGAGGGAGAGCATGTTGGGCACAAAAAGCGGTCCGCTGCGAAGGCCATCGCGGTCGCCACGGCCTTGCGCGCAGGCTTCGGCGATATGTCCGAACGTGTTGGAGCCGGCGTCGCCATAGGCATCGGCATCGGCGGCGCCGCCGATGCCGAAAGAATCGAGAACGAAAAGGAAAGCGCGCGCCATCGGAGGATTCATCGTTGCCTGTCTGCCGGCCCAGACATAGGGTTCCGCACCGCCATTGGCAATTCGGAAACCAAACGGCAACGGCTTGGCGCGATAGTCGGGACGTGGCCAAACGGCGGCATGGGCAGGGGTCGATGAGACTGGCGGCAAATTTCGGCAAGAAGCCTGCCCGGAAGGCGTTCGCGGCCGTCCTCACGCTGCTTGGCGCCTCCTGGCCGAACGCCGCACGCGCCGACTGGCGCGATGACATCGGCACGTTCCGCATCGGCATCGTCGCCGAACCCGGCGCCGGCAACACCGTTCCGGGTCTGGCACTGCTGACGGACGCCTATACCAAGGCGCTTGGCATGAAGGTCGAATTTGTCGTTGCCCGTGACTATGCCGCGCTGATCGAGGCCCAGGCCAATGCCCGCATCGAATACGCCGTCTATTCGGCGACCGCCTACGCCACCGCCTCGCAGCGCTGTGGCTGCGTCGAACCGCTCGTGGCGCCGGTCGATGCAGACGGCGCCGTCGGTATCCGCTCCGTCCTGCTGACGCGGGACGGCAAGGTTGCCGATCTGGCCGCGATGAAGGATCACCGGATCGCCATGGCGCCGGCGGACAGCGTTGGCGGTTCCCTTTTGCCGCTTGCCGGGCTTACGGCCGAAGGTGTCGGGATCACCGAAGATGCGCCGTTTCTGACCCATGCCGATTCGGCTGCTGCTGCCGAAGCGATGCTGGTCGACGGCCAGGCCGACGCCTTGTTTGGCTGGGAGACGGCCACGGCGGACGGCCAGCCGACCATACCCGGCATCCAGCCGGCTGACCCGGATGGCACCATGGCGAGACTGGAGGCGGCGGGAATATCACAGGCAGCGCTTCAGGTCATATGGACGTCCGGCCTGCTGCGATATGGCCCCCATGCCGTCCGCAGCGACCTTGACCCCGAGGCCAAGCGTCGGCTCACCGTCTTCCTCACCAATCTCAGATCGCTGTCGCCTGATATCTACGATCTCCTGGAAACGAAACATTCCGGAGGGTTCACCGTCGCCGGTCCGCAGGATTATGCGATGGCCGCAGCCATCGTGCACCTGGTGTCAGGCGACGGCCACTAGAGCATGATCCCGAAAAGTGGAATCCGGTTTTCGGAAAAGATCATGCTCAAACAATAGCATGATCCCGAAAAGTGGAATCCGGTTTTCGGAGAAGATCATGCTCAAACAAGGGCATAGAGCCCCATCCCGGTCACATCGGGATGGAACAGGCACTAGGCCATTGATCTCGAGCCGAAGGTCCGCGTGCGATCTTCTTTGGGGGCAGGCTGTGCGGCCGAAATTGTTTCAGCAGTCGCTGCAAGGGATCGTCAGGCCTCGGCGAGGGCTGAAATACAAGGTTTCGTCCATCTTTATGGAGTCGAAAGCCGAGGTCAGTCCAAGCTGCTTTTCATCGCCAGAAGACCAAGTGATCATCGGTTTGTATGCGAGAATGGTTTCAACGCGAATGAGGAAAGTTCCGGCGATCTTGATCGTTGCCGGAACGGTGGTGGTGGCATCCTTGACGGCGTCCACCATATAGGTGCCGTTGACCACCTTCCACGACCACGCCACCTGTACCTTCGGCGTGGGATCGGTGGAAATCTTTATTGCTGTGACGATGATATCGGGAACTGAGCGGTTGTAGGGCTGAAGCGTGGAATTGCCGATCTTCATGATGGCCGTGACGTCGGCCTGGGCGACCGACGTTTGCTGCGCGACAAGGTCACCCACCATGGAGCTGATGCGACCTACCTTCTTGCTGGTCTCGAAACCCTGCGAGGCCTCCATGGTCATGAAATACATGACCAGCAGGAGGGGCACGATCAAGGCAAACTCGACGGCCGCGACACCGCGGCGATCGGAAAAAAATCGGATCGCTCTCGTCCACACGAGTGAAATCCGCGAATGTGCCCCCGCACGATACATGCTTCTACCCTCTTTTGCCGACGTGGCAGCGCGGTTTCAGTTGTTGAACGGTTCGTTTTGCCAGGTCACAGATGCGAAATGCAGCGTTTTTCCGCCGTCGATGTTGGCCATCGAGCTGGCCATGAAATCTGTCATGACCGGCCATTTGTAAAAGACCCGCAGCATGTTTTTTGTTTCCGCCAAGCCTGTCTGGACCTGAAAAGTGGTGTCCGTCGTGCCGGTCAGCACAATGTCCGCGCCTGAAATCTTGAAGCCAGCCTTGGCCGCGTCGTCAAAGGTCGGGAACGCCCGCAGATCCACCAGCAAACCGGGGCAATTCGCGGCGACAATAATCTCCAGTTTGCTGCAGATCATGTCCCTCAGCTTGGTTCCGGCCACGTCGGTCTGCCTCAGCTGGCCAGTACGCAGCTGACGGGCGATATCGTCGGTGATGTTGGTCATCACTTCTTGCCCGGCAAATGAGATGCAGCTCTCGAGGATGGCGAAGACGAGAAGTGCGAACGGCAGAGCAAGCATCGAAAATTCGATCGCCGTGCTGCCGCGCCGATCGCCAAGGAAGCGCCAGGGGAAGCTCGTGCGCCCTGCCTTGCCCTTGCCGATTTCGGGTTTTGGGTCCCTGTTCATTCCCGTCCCTGCCGATCCTGATGCGGTATCGGCTGGAACATTAGCGAAAACCCATTGAGGTCCGGTTTGGATGACCGCTAAATTCTGCGAGACGGCGTTAACTTCCCGCTAACTACAGCTGCGTTTCCAGCAAGGGAGCCGGTGTTCCTAAGAAGAGCAACGGCCCCAATCGCCTACTGGCCGGCGCTCATCTCAACTTCGGAGGCTCTCTCGGCGTCAGTCTTGAAGGAGCTCTCGCAGTAGGGTGTGCAGGACATGGTCTGTATCTGGGCACGTCTGTAGATGCGTACAGATGACGCGGCCTGTCGCACCACGGTGACCTGCTCGTCGATGATCGGGCTGCCGTCCCGGTCGAGGACGACGAGATTGGTGACGCCGAACCCTTTGCCCGTCAACACGATCGTCGAGGCATCCTGCACGGCAGCGTCGGCGATCGCCGGATTGCCGACAACGATGGTGTCGGCGGCGCGCGTCAATTTGATGATCTTGGCCTGGTTCATGGTTACTTCGATGCCGGTTCCAGCCCTGGCGGGCATGATCAAAGCCGGGGCAACGAGCAGCGCGGCAATCAGAAATGATGATCTCGACCCGGTCATTGAGGCGCTCCCACGGCAGCAAACTGTTCAACGGAACATGAACGAGATTGGTGAACCAACGGTTAAGTTAATGACCGGCACAGTGGCGCCCGCATCGACTTGCTCGCGTTTGATGAAGCAGACATCCTTTGCCAGCAACCGCGCAGTTGCGGCTTTCCAGGCCTTTTTCGGGCGGTCGAACCCTCATTCGATATTTAGCTCACGGTTAACCACGCAAGCTGTTGGGCATCGGAAAGGAATCGGTAAGCCTGTTTCTTAAGCCGATCGAAAGAGCTTCTCCCTAGATTGGCAGCATCCGATCAACCACCAACAGAAGTTGACGGAAGTGCTGTAACACGTGGAGTAGGAGCTCTCAAATGTCTAATCTCATTGCACGTTTCGTGAAGGACGAATCCGGCGCGACCGCCATCGAATATGGTCTGATCGCCGCTCTCATCGCGCTCGCCATCATGGTCGGCGCCGGCTCGCTGGGCAACGCCTTGAACAACAAGTTCACCGCGATCGCCACGGCCGTCAACACTGGTACCGCTCCGTAATAAACTGCGGTACGTTCGTTTTACACAACAAGGGCCGCCTCATTGGCGGCCCTTGCCTTGTCGCATCATGCGATTTTGAATCCTCGGCCTCATCAATCGTTAATCGAACCTGCCTAGACTGAGGCCAGGTACAGTTGACCATAGGCGCCGCGCCCATGCTTGAAGCCCTGATCTTCGTTGTCTTTCCCTTCTGTATGCTTTTTGCCGCGATCTCCGACACATTGTCGATGACGATCGCCAATCGCGTGCCGGTCCTGCTTCTGGCAGTCTTTGCCCTGGTCGCGCCGCTGACGGGCATGGACTGGGCAAGCTATGGCTGGCACTTCGCCGCCGGCGGTCTGGTGTTGGCGGTGACATTCGGTCTGTTTGCGCTCGGCGGCATGGGTGGTGGCGACGCCAAGCTGCTGGCAGCCACTGCCGTTTGGATGGGCCTCAACATCCACCTTGTCGAATACCTCGTCGCCTCGACATTCATCGGCGGCCTGCTGACGCTCGCCATCCTCGTCTATCGGAAATCGCCGCTGGCGACCTATACCAGCCACAACCCGTTCCTTCGCCACTTCGCCGACGACGCAGGCGGCGTCCCCTACGGCATCGCGCTCGGCATAGGCGGGCTGTTTGCCTATCCCGACTCGCCCTTGATGGTGTGGGCGCTTGCAAGGTTGGCCGCCTAGTTTCCTGACCTCATCCGACTGAAATATTGGCTTGGAGAAGGGCGGCTTGGCCGCCTTTCCTGTTTGTCGGGACCGGGTCCGTCTAATTTATGTAAACCTTAAATTAATCACGATCGTAAGCGTTGCATTAACCTTGTTTTGACGATTGCCGCTGCAAAGTCCGGCCTGGCTAGGTGGTTTGCCAAAAAAAGGCGAGGGTTCGGACAAATGCCAGCATCCCGACTGATCATTCTGGGCGTGGCGGTGGCCGCGGCGGGTGGCGCAGGATATGTTGCCAAAAACATGGTGGCCGCGCCGCCGCCTCAGGTCATTGTCGATTCCCCGCAGGCACCGGCGATCGCGTTGCAGGATGTGCTCGTCCTTTCCGGCGACGTTGCCATGGGCAGCCAGCTCGAGAACAACATCTCCTGGGAGTCCTGGCCGGCCAACGGCATCAATGCAAACTTCATCACCCGCGCTGCCGAGCCCGAGGCGCTGGAGAAGCTGAAAGGCTCCGTTGCCCGCGTGGCGATGTACACTGGCGAACCGCTGCGGCGTTCCAAGCTGATCGGCGAAGGGCAGAGCTTCATGTCGTCGATCCTGCCCAGCGGCATGCGTGCCGTAGCCACGGCGATCTCGGCCGATACTTCGGCAGGCGGGTTCATTCTTCCCAACGATTTTGTCGACGTCATCATGACCCGCAGGTCCGACGTCGGCGGCGGCAGTGGTTTCACGACCGAGACCATCCTCAAGAACATCCGCGTCCTGGCAATCGATCAGACCATCCAGGAGGACGAGGAAGGCAAGAAAACCAGGGTCGGCCAGACCGCCACGCTGGAGCTGACGCCGCAGCAGGCGGAGATCATCACCGTCGCCCAGCAGATGGCGGATCGCCTGACCCTGGCGCTGCGGTCGATCACGGACAACCAGGAAAAGAGCTCGGATGAGGCCGATTACCTCGTTTCCGGCGCTGGACGCCGCGGAACAGTGCGGTTGATCAAGTCGGGCGAAGTTTCCGAAGTGGGGGCAAGGAAATGAAGCTAAACGGCAAACTGCCTGTCACGATGGTTGCGGCAATCGGCGTGCTTCTGTTCGGAATGAATGGGCATGGCCTCGTCGAGGCCAAGGCCGCCGGTAAGAATGCCCAGGTGTCGGCGTCGGCCGCTACCCAGCGCGTCAAGCTCGGCCTCAACAAATCGGTGGTCATCGACCTGCCGAGCGACGCCTATGACATCCTGGTCGCCAACCCGGCGGTCGCCGATGCGGTGACCCGCACAGCAAGGCGCATCTATCTGTTCGGCAAGTCCGTGGGCGAGACCAACATCTTCGTCTTTGGCCCCAATGGCGAACAGATCGTCAGCCTGGATCTCGCCGTCGAACGCGACGTCGCCGGATTGGAAGACTATCTCAGGCGTTTCCTTCCAACCTCGGAGATCAAGGTCGAGTTGCTGAACGACAACGTCGTTCTGACCGGAACCGTGGACACACCGCTTGACGCCAAGCGCGCCGTAGATCTCGCGACCATCTTCGTGTCCGGCGGTGAGGCGACCACGGGACAGTATTCACAGACGGCGGCCGGCGGTTCGGCCAATGGTGGCGTCGACATCAACAATCCGGATTCCGAGCGTCGCGTCAGCAAGATCGTCAACCTGCTGCAGATCATCGGCGACGACCAGGTGACGCTGAAGGTTACGGTCGCGGAAGTCAGCCGCTCGGTCATGAAGCAGCTCGGCGTCAATCTGATCGGCAACGGCAGCATCAACGGCATCAGCGCCGGCGCGATAAGTTCGCCGCCTTTCGGGTTGGGCAAGCCGATTTCGCAGCTTTCCAACATGGCGTTGGGCAGTGCCGGCGGCAACGGGCTGCAAGCCTACATCAATGCAATGGAACAAAGCGGCGTCATGAAGACACTGGCGGAACCGACGCTTACGGCGGTTTCGGGCGAGAAGGCGACGTTCAAGGCAGGCGGCGAGTATAACCTCGTCACCCAGCGTACAGGGTCCAATCCTGTCACCTACACGAACACGAAAATCGAATATGGCATTGGCCTCGAGTTTCAGCCCGTGGTGTTGTCGGCTGGCCGCATCAGTCTCAAGGTCAGGACATCGGTTTCGGAGCCTACCACTGATGGCGCCACCACGCTTGAAGCCAGCGGGGGCTTGCCCGGAACCACCCTGCTTTCGATCCGCAAGAGACTTGCTGACACGACGGTCGAGTTACCCTCCGGCGGTTCGATGATGATTGCGGGATTGGTCCGTGACGACGTTCGTCAGGCTGTGTCGGCACTACCGGGCCTCGGCAAGATACCGGTGCTTGGCACACTCTTCCGCAGCAAGGATTTCATACGCAACGAAAGCGAACTCGTCGTCATCATCACGCCCTACCTGGCGCGGCCGGTGGCCCGCAATGATCTGGCCAAGCCGGACGACAATTTCAATGCGCCGAGTGATGGCGCCGGCATGTTCCTCGGCCGCGTCAATCGCGTCTACGGCACAATGCAGACCGACAAGCCCAACGGCCGTTATCACGGCGTTGTCGGCTTCATCTACAAGTAAGCGGGGAAGCGGACATGTCTCAGTCAGCATCAAAGGCAATGACGATCGCCGCCACGGGACGATCCAACCGCGAGCGCATCTTCCGATCGGCCGTTCCGATCCTGGCGATCGCGGTCGCGGCGTCGCTCGCCGGTTGCGCCAATCTCAGGCGCGACAGCATCACGGTTGGTGCAATTCCGGACGACTATCGCACCACGCACCCGATCGTCATCGCGGAGAAGAACGAGAAGATCGACCTTCCGGTCGGCGCCGGCGATCGCGGCATGACCGGCTTCCAGCGCGACACGCTTCTGGGTTTCCTGGACGGCTACGACAAGAGCGCCGCCCCATCGCTGACGATCGCAGTTCCGGTTGGCTCTGCCAATGAGCTCGCGGCGACGGCGGCTGGACGTGACTTCGCCAGGCTGGCGGTCGCCAGCGGCATCAGCCGCAACCGGATCGTGATGACCACTTATCAGTCCGCTTCCGTCGAAGCCTCGGCCCCGGTCCGTGTTGCCTATATCTCGACGAAAGCCCAGACCGACAAATGCGGGCGCTGGCCCGAGGACATGCTGCAGTCGTCGGAAAACAAGCACTATGCCGACTACGGCTGCTCGTATCAGAACAACCTTGCCGCCCAGATGGCCAATCCGGCCGACCTGCTTGGGCCGCGCAAGCAGACGCCCATCGACGCCGAGAGGCGTGGGGTCGTCATTGACGGATACCGAAAGGCTCCATTCTTCTCGCCGGTCCCCAAAACAGAAGTCGACTATTGATCGATCGCAGTCTGGAGCACGCAGACATGAACAATCTGGCCTACGAGACCCCATCCGACAGCGGCGACACGTCGCAACAGGACATCGCCGCGATGCAGGCGCTGCGGCCGATTCCGCGCATCTCGATCCAGGCATTTTGCGAGACCGAAGGTGTCGCCAATCCCATCGAGCGCGCTGGCGAGGATCGCCGCATGGCGAAGGCGCATCTTAAGGTCCATATGGGCGGCGTCGCCACCGCGGTCGAGTTCTACCAGTCGGCGCCGACGCCGAACCTGATCCTGCTGGAATCGCGCAGCGAGCCCAAACAATTGCTGGAGCAGCTCGCCCAGCTCTCCGAATATTGCGATCCGACATCGAAGGTCGTGGTGATCGGCCACTATAATGATGTCGGCCTTTATCGCGAACTTATCCGCTCCGGCATTTCCGAATATGTCATCGCACCCGTGTCGATGGCCGACATCGTCAGCGTGGTCTCATCGATCTTCGTCGATCCGGAAGCCGAGCCGATCGGCCGCTCGATCGCCTTCATCGGCGCCAAGGGTGGCGTCGGCTCATCGACCATTGCCCACAATGTGGCGTGGGCGATGTCGTCGCTGTTCAAGTCCGAAGTGGTCGTCGCCGATCTCGACCTGGCTTTCGGCACGGCCAACATCAATTTCGACCAGGATCCGGCACAAGGCATCGCCGAGGCGGTGTTTTCACCCGAACGCGTCGACGAGGTCTATCTCGACCGGCTGCTTGCACAGTGCTCGGAGCACCTGTCGCTGCTCGCTGCACCCTCCACGCTCGAACGGGTCTACGATTTCGATCCCGACGCTTTCGCCCAGCTTATCGACGTGGCCCAGCGCAGCGTGCCGCTGCTGGTGCTCGATGTCCCGCATGTCTGGACAGGCTGGACCAAGAACACCCTGATCAAGGCCGACGAGATCGTCATCACGGCAACCCCGGAACTGGCCAATCTGCGCAACACCAAGAACCTTGTCGACATGCTGAAACGGCTTCGCCCCAACGACCCGCCGCCCAAGCTGATCATCAACCAGGCAGGCATGCCAAAGCGGCCCGAGATTGCATCGTCGGACTTCGCCGAACCGCTTGGCATCTCGCCGATGTCGGTCATCGCTTTTGATCCGCTGCTGTTCGGCAACGCGGCCAACAACGGGCGCATGCTGGGCGAGATGGACGCCAAGAGCCCGGTCGTCGGCATGATCAACGAAATCGCGCATGTGCTGACCGGGCGCAGCGAAATCAAGGCGAAGAAGAAAGCCGGCCTCGGCAATCTCCTCGGCAAACTCTCGCGCAACAAGAAATGACGCTCCTTAAGCGGAATTGGTAGTCGATCATGTTTGGTAAAAGAGGCTCTGACGACGGCAACCGGTTCACCCCGGAGTTCCGCCAGCCAGCACCGGCACCTGCCCCTGCAGCTCCGGCGGCTGCAACTGCGGAAACGGCGGTTCTGGCCCGGCCTGCGGCAACGCCTCAGGCTGCTGCGCCGCCGGCGCGCCGCGCGGTCGAGGCGCCGCCGTTGGCGGCGGAGCCGAAAAGAGTCCAGCGCGAAAAGAGCGAAACCTACTACGACACCAAGAGCCAGGTTTTCTCCGCGCTCATCGACACCATCGACCTGTCGCAGCTAGCCAAGCTCGACCCCGAGAGCGCGCGCGAGGAAATCCGCGACATCGTCAACGACATCATTGCGATCAAGAATTTCGCGATGTCGATCGCCGAGCAGGAAGAACTGCTCGAGGACATCTGCAACGACGTGCTTGGCTACGGGCCGCTGGAGCCATTGCTTGCCCGCGACGACATCGCCGACATCATGGTCAACGGCTCCAAGAACGTCTACATCGAAGTCAACGGCAAGGTCGAACAGACCGGCATCCGCTTTCGCGACAATCAGCAGCTGCTCAACATCTGTCAGCGCATCGTCAGCCAGGTTGGCCGCCGCGTCGATGAATCGAGCCCGATCTGCGATGCGCGCCTTCCCGACGGTTCGCGCGTCAACGTCATCGCGCCGCCGCTCTCCATCGACGGCACCGCGCTCACCATCCGCAAGTTCAAGAAGGACAAGCTGACGCTCGACCAGCTGGTCAAGTTCGGCGCCATCTCGCCGTCGGGCGCCGAGATTCTCAAGATCATCGGCCGCGTCCGCTGCAACATCGTCATCTCGGGCGGTACCGGCTCGGGCAAGACGACACTGCTCAACTGCCTGACCAACTATATCGACCGCGAGGAACGCGTCATCACCTGTGAAGACTCGGCCGAGTTGCAATTGCAGCAGCCGCATGTCGTCCGTCTCGAAACCCGCCCGCCCAACCTCGAGGGCGAGGGCGAGGTGACCATGCGGGACCTGGTCAAGAACTGCCTGCGCATGCGGCCCGAGCGCATCATCGTCGGCGAAGTGCGCGGACCGGAAGTCTTCGACCTTCTGCAGGCGATGAACACCGGTCACGACGGTTCGATGGGAACGATCCATTCGAACAGCCCGCGCGAATGCCTGAACCGTATCGAATCGATGATCGCCATGGGCGGCTTCTCGCTGCCGCAAAAGACCGTGCGCGAGATCGTCGTCGGTTCCATCGACGTCATCATCCAGGCGGCACGCCTTCGCGACGGATCGCGGCGCATCACCCACATCACCGAAGTGATCGGCATGGAAGGCGACGTCATCATCACGCAGGATGTCGTGCTCTACAACATCAAGGGCGAGGACGCGAATGGCAGGCTGCTGGGCGAGCATGTGTCGACCGGCATCGGCCGTCCGCATTTCTGGGATCGCGCGCGCTACTACGGCGAGGAACAGCGTCTCGCCGCTGCGCTCGAGTCCATGGAGAAGCGCGCTGACTGACGCATCTGGAGGCGTAGGGGCTCTGATCAATGTTCGGAATTGACGGCACCATACTGGCATTCATCGTGCTCGCCGGCTTCAGCGCTGGCGCGGTCGCCTATGCTTTCCTGTTCACCCGCATCACCAATGAGAAGCAGGTCGGCAAGCGGCTTGAGACGATCAAGACCGCGGAGACCGATCGTTCTGTCGTCAAGGCTTCGCGCGATCGCGCCGCCGAAGCAGTCAAGCGGAAGAAGTCGGTTCAGGATTCGCTGAAGAACCTCGACGAAAAGCAGAAATCCAAGGACCGCGTCGTCAAGAAACCGCCACTGAAGGCCCAGATCCGTCAGGCTGGCATGCAGGTTTCCCTGGAGCGTTTCTACATTTACTCCGTGGTCTGCGGCATCGTGCTCACGGCTCTCGCCTATTTCGGCGGCGCGCCGTTGGTGGCCCTGCCAGGTGCGTTGCTCGCCGGAGCGCTGGGCCTGCCGCGCTGGTTTGTTTCGTTTCGCCGCGCGCGCCGCGTCAAGGCTTTCCTCAACGAGTTTCCGAACGCGCTCGACATCATCGTGCGCGCGGTCAAATCCGGCCTGCCGCTGAACGACGCTGTTCGCCTGATCGCCAACGAATCTCCCGAACCGGTCAGGACCGAGTTCCGTCGCATCGTCGATTCCCAGCAGATGGGCCTGTCGATCCCCGATGCCACCATGCGCATGGCCGAAACGATGCCGTGCACCGAGGCAAGCTTCTTCGGCATCGTCATCCAGATCCAGTCTCAGGCCGGCGGCAATCTCTCCGAGGCGCTGGGCAATCTTTCGCGCGTGCTCCGCGACCGCAAGAAGATGAAGGCCAAGGTTCAGGCGTTGTCGATGGAAGCAAAGGCCTCCGCCGTCATCATCGGCGCGCTGCCCTTCGTCGTCGCCCTTCTCGTCTACCTGTCGAGCCCGAACTACATCATGCCGCTGTTCGTCACCAGCACCGGCAATCTGATCCTTGGCTGTTCCGGTGTCTGGATGTCGATCGGCATTCTGGTGATGCGCAAGATGATGAACTTCGATGTCTAGAATCCGGGCATGACCCCGAGGGATAGAAACCAATGACCGACCAAGTCGTCAAATCCCTTACCGACCCCGCCTTCCTGATCGCCTTGCTGGTCGGCATCGCGGTGTTTGCGACCGTCTTCACGCTGCTGCCTGCCCTTAGCGGCAATCAGCTCAAGGCGCGCATGAAATCGGTGGCGCTCGAGCGCGATGAATTGCGTGCAAAACAGCGCGCGCGGCTTGCCACCGAAGCCGATCGCCGCCGCAAGGGTCTGCGCGAGGAACAATCGATCGGCATGCGCAACATCGTCGACCGGCTGGATCTGCGGCGCGCTTTGGCTGACGAAGGGACACTGCAGAAGCTCAAGGTGGCGGGCTTTCGCGGGCAAAACCCGCTGACGCGCTTCCTTTTCTTCCGGCTGGTCCTGCCCTTCGTCGGTTTCGCGCTGGCCGCCATCTACCTGTTCGTGCTTGGCGGGCTGCCGGAACGGCCGCCTTTCGTGAAAGTGTTCGTCTGCATTCTCGTCGCCTATGGCGGCTTCTATGCGCCGATCCTGTACGTCAACAATCGCGCTTCCAAGCGCAAGCAGTCGATCCAGATGGCGTGGCCGGATGCGCTCGACCTGATGCTGATCTGCGTTGAATCAGGCATGTCGGTGGAGGCAGCGCTTCACAAGGTTGCCGACGAGATCGGCGCACAATCGGTGGCGCTGGCCGAAGAATTCATCCTCACCAATGCCGAGCTCTCCTATCTGCAGGAACGCAAGCAGGCCTACGAAAACCTGGCGAACCGCACCGGTCTGGAATCGGTGAAATCGGTGACCCAGGCGCTGGTCCAGGCCGAGCGCTACGGCACGCCGGTGGCGCATGCGTTGCGCGTGCTTGCTGCCGAAAGCCGCGACATGCGTATGAACGCGGCCGAGAAGAAGGCCGCGGCCTTGCCGCCGAAGCTGACCGTGCCGATGATCCTGTTCTTCCTGCCGGTGCTTTTCGCCATCATTCTGGGACCCGCCGGCATGCAGGTAAGCCAGCGTGGCATCTTCGGCGACCAGCACAAGGCCAGCCAGTAGGCGTCATCGAAATCTGCGAAGCCACGAATCAACACGAAAGCCGCGCTGCTCACGCTGCGCGGCTTTTGCATTTTAAGGCACATGCTTGAGAGTTGGGGCCGGTTTGACGCAGAGGCGTTTGCGCTCAGTTGGTCGCCGGCTTCGTCTTGTCCTGATCCTTCAACTGGCTCCAGGCATTCTGCTGGGCAAGCATCTGGCGAAGGTAGGCGACGTTGGCTTGCGCCTGATCGGGCGACAACTCCTGCGAAGCAATCTTCTCAGCCTCGTCGAAGCGCCCCTGCAGGCCAACGACCAGCGCCAGGTTCTGGCGCACGCGGCTGTCGGCGTTCGGCTGCTGGGCGGCCGAACGCATATAGGTCTCGGCCGTGCGGAGGTCGCCCTCCAGCACATAGGACATGCCGAGATTGGAAAGGATCGAGGGTTCGTTCGGCTTGAGGTCGAGCGCCTTGCGGTAATCCTGGCGGGCTTCGTCTTTCTGGCCGAGCTGGTCGAGAATGGCGGCCTCCGCCGAAACCAGCCGCCAGTCCGGATATTCCGGCGTCTGCGCGCGGCGCACGGCGTCGAGCGCTTGCTCGAACTGGCCGTTGGCGGCGAGCGCCTTGCCGTAGGCGGCGAGCACGCTGCGATCCTTCGGCAGAGCGATCGCCAGCTTGCGCATCACGGCGAGTGACTGGTCGGCGTCGCCGTCCATCTGCAATGCCGCCGCATAATTTGTCGCTATGCGCTTGTCGTCGGGGTTTCGGGCATAGGATTCGCCGAGCGCGGTCGTGGCGGTATGCAGTTCGCCCGCCGACATGGTTTCCAGCGGTTTGCCGCTGGTGCGCCCGATGGAGCCGGTGGTGAACTTGCTGGTGCCGCAACCGGCAATGCCGGCCGCAAGTGCCATCATCAATGCCGTGGTGATCAACCGTTTTCCCGTGGCGTTCGTTGTGCGGTTGGTCGGCATGGGCACCTGGGTCTCCATTCATATGCGTGGCCATTGCCTGGCCATCTTCCCTCCCGCAGAAATATTCTGTTAACCCTAACGGACGGTTAAGAAACGCCGACTCGAAAAGCCGCGCGCGGAGAACATCGAATGCCTGTCGAACTCGTCGAAACGAAACCGAAGGCCGCATTGCCGGTCCATCTGGTCGCCAAAGGCGGTCTGGAAGCAGCGGGCCTTGCGCCGTCCTCGATCGCCTGGGCCAGCGCCAACGGCTTTTCCGGCGAGGCCGGCAGGACGCTTGTCATGCCTGGTGAGAACGGCGCTGTTGCCGGCGCGCTGTTCGGTACCGGCGATGACGAGGGCGCGCTTGCCGTCGGCGCGCTGGCGCGCGCCCTGCCGGAAGGCGACTGGTATTTTGCCACCACCCCGGACGAGCCGGAACTTGCAGCCGTCGCGCTGATGCTCGGCGGCTATGTCTTTACCCGCTATGGCAAGAAGCCAGGCAAGGCGCTGCGCTTCGGGCTGCCCGCCGGGGTCGATGCGGCGCGTGTTCGCCGCACCGCTGAGGGTGTTTTCCTGAGCCGCGATCTGGTCAACACGCCGACCAGCGACATGGGGCCGGACGAGCTGGAGAAGGCGGTGCGGACCCTGGCTGCGGCGCACAAGGCCGAGGTATCGGTGATCAAGGGCGATGACTTGCTCAAGCAGAATTTTCCGATGATCCACGCGGTCGGCCGCGCCTCAGTGGGTGCGCCACGCCTGATCGACATGGCATGGGGACCGAAGAACGCGCCGAAGCTGACATTGGTCGGCAAGGGCGTCTGCTTCGACACTGGCGGCCTCGACATCAAGCCGTCTTCGGGCATGCTGTTGATGAAGAAGGATATGGGCGGCGCCGCCAACGTGCTGGGCCTCGCCTCGATGATCATGGCCGCCGGGCTGAAGGTCCGGCTGCGCGTGCTCATCCCCGCGGTCGAGAATTCGATTGCCGGCAACGCTTTTCGGCCCGGCGACGTCTTGACCAGCCGCAAGGGCATCACCATCGAGATCGGCAACACGGACGCTGAAGGGAGACTGGTGCTGGCGGATGCCCTGGCGCTGGCCGACGATGAGGAGCCGCAGCTGCTCATTGACATGGCGACGCTGACCGGGGCCGCGCGTGTCGCGCTCGGACCCGATCTGCCGCCCTTCTACACCGATGACGACAAGCTGGCGTCGGACCTGGCGGCGGCTTCGGTCGCGGTCGAGGATCCGCTGTGGCGCATGCCGCTGTGGCGGCCCTATGACGCAAAACTGTCGTCGAAGATCGCCGACATCAACAACGTCACCACGGACGGTTTCGCCGGCTCGATAACGGCGGCACTTTTCCTGAAGCGTTTCGTCGAAAAGACCACGGCCTGGGCGCATTTCGACATCTTCGCCTGGAACCCGTCCGATCGCCCGTATGGTCCGGCAGGCGGCGAGGCGCAAGCCATCCGCGCGCTGGAACGGATCATCTCGAATCGCTTTGGCTAACCTTGCGAGCAGAGCGAGCAAAGTTACCCAAGACTGAAACGGAACCGAAACAATTTGCCGTCATGCTGGCGCGATGTCGATTTCCATGCGCCCGAGCCAGGCTTTGCGACTGTGGCAGCAGGTGATGCTGTCGCAGGTGCGTGAAGACGCGCCCGATCTGACGATGCGCCAGACCGCGATCCTGTTCACCATCTATCTTGACCCGCCGCCGCATACGGTGCGCGGGCTCGCCGCCCGGCTCGCCGTAACCAAGCCGGTCATCACCCGGGCGCTCGACACGATGGGCGCGCTGAAACTGGTGTCGCGCCACCGCGACGAACTCGACAAACGCAACGTGCTGGTCAAGCGCACCGTCGAAGGCGCGCTCTTTGTCGAGCGCTTTGGCGATGGTATCATCGCCCGAGCCCACGAATTGCCCATCTAAGCATGATCCCGAAAAGTGGGAACCGGTTTTCGGAAAAGATCATGCTCAAACAAGTCAATCTGACAGAGTTGCCGATTTGACCGCCAGGGATGCCCGCCTTCACGCCTTCCGCTCCGATCTCGCCGATGCAAGGCTGAAGGGCGAGGTCACCGCGGACCATTTTGTCGCCGGCCGGCCGGCGCGCATTGCCGCCTCCGTCGCCGATGTGCGCAAGGCGCCACGCCCCGATGCCGGCGTTAACACGCAACTTCTGTTGGGCGACGACGTCCTTGTCTTCGAGGTCGCCGAGGGCTGGGCCTGGATCCAGGCCGAGCGCGACGGCTATGTCGGCTATGTCGCCGACACCATGCTGGGCGGGCGCGACCATGCGCCCACCCACATCGTCTCGGTACCGCGCACCTTTCTCTATCCGGGGCCGGATCTCAGGTTTCCCCTGAGCGGACAGCTGTCGATGGGATCGACGGTCATGGTGACAGGTGGCGCCGAAACGCGCGGCACGCACTATGCGCTGCTGCCGTCGGGCGAAGCCCTCATCGCTGGCCATCTGCGGCCTGTCGCTGAAGCTGCCGCCGACTATGTAGCGGTGGCGGAGACCTTCCTCGGCACACCCTATCTCTGGGGCGGCACCTCCGGCTTCGGCATCGATTGCTCCGGCCTGGTGCAATTGGCCATGCGCATGGCCGGCAGGAACGTGCTGCGCGATTCCGACATGCAGGCGGCTAACCTCGGCGAGCCGCTCGATCCAGGCGCGGATTTCGCCGGGCTGCGGCGCGGCGACCTTGTGTTCTGGAAAGGCCATGTCGCGGTCATGACCGACCCTGAAACAATGATCCACGCCAATGGCCATACGATGCTGGTGTCGCGCGAAGGGCTGAAAGAGGCGATCGCCCGCATCGGCTATCTCTACGGTGCCCCGACCGGGTTTCGGCGGCCTTAGCGCAAACCTTCCCTTGTCGCCCTTGTTTGGACCGGAGACATCGCGATTCTGTCCTCGAATGGCATCCCGAACCCCCTCGCGCAAAAAGCGCAAAACTGTTCGCGATGTCCTCGCACACCTGTTCGCGACGTCTCCGGTCCAAACAAAGGGGAGAAGGAAGAACGGCGGCGCCGACTTGGAGGCCGACGACTGCCGTGCGACCGTTAAGCCGAAATCCGCTCGATCACCGCGCCGCAATTGGACAGCTTTTCTTCCAGCCGCTCAAAGCCGCGATCGAGATGGTAAACGCGGTTGACCGTAGTCTCGCCTTCGGCCGCCAGACCGGCAATGACCAGCGACACCGAGGCGCGCAGGTCGGTGGCCATCACGGGCGCGCCCTTCAGCTTCGACACGCCGTCGACGATCGCGGTCTGGCCGGACAGCGTGATGTGGGCGCCGAGCCGCGCCAGTTCCTGCACATGCATGAAGCGGTTCTCGAAAATCGTCTCGGTGATGCGCGACTTGCCCTTGGCCATGGTCATCAGGCCCATGAACTGCGCCTGCAGATCGGTCGGGAAGGCCGGGAACGGCGCCGTCGTCACGTCGACCGGCGCAATGCCGGCGCCGTTGCGCTTGACGCGGATGCCGGAATTGGTCGGCGTGATCTCGGCGCCTGTCTGGGCAATGACGTCGAGCGCGGTCTGCAGCAGCTCCGGCCGAGCCCCTTCAAGCACGACATCGCCGCCGGTCATGGCAACCGCCATTGCGTAGGTGCCGGTCTCGATGCGATCGGGGATGACCCGGACGCGGGCGCCCGATAGCGACTCGACGCCGTCGACGGTGATAACAGGCGTGCCGGCGCCGGAAATCTTTGCGCCCATGGCGTTGAGGCATTCGGCCAGGTTGACGATCTCAGGCTCGCAAGCGGCGTTTTCCAGCACCGTCTCGCCCTTGGCCAGCGCCGCCGCCATCATCAGCACATGGGTGGCGCCGACCGACACTTTCGGGAAGATGTAGCGGTTGCCGACGAGGCGACCATTTTTGGTCTTGGCGATGACATAGCCGGTGTCGACGTCGATATCGGCGCCCAGCGCCTGCAGGCCTTCGAGGAACAGATCGACCGGGCGCGTGCCGATGGCGCAACCGCCCGGCAGCGACACCTTGGCCTCGCCCATGCGGGCCAGCAGCGGGCCGATCACCCAGAACGACGCGCGCATCTTCGACACCAGCTCGTAAGGCGCTGTCGTGTCGACGATGTTGCGGGCCGAGAAATTGATGGTGCGCGAATAGCCCTCATTCTGCTTTTCGCGGCGGCCATTGACCGAATAGTCGACGCCATGATTGCCGAGGATGCGGATCAGCTGCTCGACATCGGCCAGATGCGGCACGTTTTCCAGCGTTAGCGTGTCGTCGGTCAGCAGCGAGGCGATCATCAGCGGCAGCGCCGCATTTTTGGCGCCCGAAATCGGGATGCTTCCGACAAGCTGGTTGCCGCCGACAATTCTGATGCGATCCATGGAAAACGTCCCCTCGGCCCGAAAGGCCGGTTTCGTCAGTTTGAGTATCGGTCCGTCTAGACCATTGGCCGGCTTCGTTCAAGAAATAGGATTTTGTGGCATTTGGGCCAAGGGTGGCCAGCCAGTGTGGCGACTTTCAGTTAGTCCTTGTGCATTTTTTCAGCAGCGGGCAGTCCTTCCGGTCGTTGGTCGGCATCACCAGTGCGCCGCGAGCGCGACTGCGCCTTGCGTTTCTGCAGGTTGGCGCGCAATTGCTCGGCAAGCCGGTCCTTGCGGGTTGTGCTGGTGTTTTTCGCTGGAAGTCTCTTGTCGTTCATCGTTCCGTCCCGGCTGGCGACCGGCCAGCCCGCCATTCAGGGATAGCCAACATTGTGGCGCCGCCATGTCATCAAAACCTGTCCGGTGCGGCCTTTCGTACATCCGCGCACTTGGCCTTGCGCTTGCCGGTTCGATATGGCAGAAGCCCCGCCATCAGCGGCTGCGGTAGCTCAGTGGTAGAGCACTCCCTTGGTAAGGGAGAGGTCGAGAGTTCAATCCTCTCTCGCAGCACCATCCTATCCCATTGAAATCGCTCAAACCCTTGACACAGAAGGCTTTCTGTCCATTCTGACGTTACAAATTGTGTAACAAACGGACAAGATTGATGGCTGGGCGTGTTCGAAATCTCCTAAATCGAGACGGTCGCTACTTTGCTCGGCTTGTAGTTCCTAAGGACCTTCGGCCTTTCATGGACGGCAAGACAGAGCTCCGAACAGCGCTTGGGCCTGATTACAGGACGGCACTGAAGGCTCTACCAGGCGCGGTCGCCGCCCTTCAGCATAAGATCGCCCTCGGCGAGCGCCGTGCTGCGGAAGCGGGCGATCGACCCGTCGCGATCGGCCGCTACCCGTTGTCGTTCGACCAGATCGCCCTCCGCAATTACCACGATCGGCTTGCTCAAGATGAGCGGCTCAGAAATGCCGATCCGCAGTGGGCCTCCGCCTCTATTGACGATGGCAACGTAGCCCAGTTGCGACGGGGCACGGCCGGTCAATTGAACGATCGGGATCTTGCCGAATTGGTCAAAAATCGGATTGACCGTTTCCGGGCGATCGGAAACACGACTGCCGAGTTTGGAACCGAAGAGTGGCGCACACTGGCGCGAGCGATCTGCATTTCCGAATACGAGGCCCTATCCCGTGTCGCCGAAAGGGATGAGGGCGATTTCACAGGCAAGCCGACCCATCCCCTCATCGCCGAGACGAAGCCAATTGAGGATGAACTGCCACCTGTTCCGCTGAAGGGATTGCTGGTGGATTATATCACGTCACGCAAGGCAGTTGGAAAGGGCAGGGAAGCCGAAAGGCGCTGGACGCCGGTGTTTGCCAACCTGGCCAAATTCATCGGCCATGATGATGCCAGACGCCTTACAAAGCAAAACCTCTTGGAATGGCGTGATGAGCGATTGAAGACGCTGTCTGCAAAGACGGTTGCTGACGTTGACCTGGCGTCGGTGCGCACCGTCTTGTCGTGGGCCGTTAATAACGACCGCCTGGAATCCAACGTCGCCGAGAGGGTTCGGCAGGACGCGCCGAAAAAGCACCTCAGCCGTGAGAAGGGTTTTACGCTGCCTGAAGCGATTGCGATTCTCCGGAAGGCCCGCGACTACGTTCCAGCCAAAACTGACAACCCCCGGACCACCGAAGCGCCACAGACAACGGCTGCAAAGAGATGGTCTCCGCTGCTATGTGCTTTCACAGGCGCGCGCATTGCCGAAATCACCCAGCTCCGAAAGCAAGACTTCCGCATGGAAGGTGAGACCTATGTCATGCGGATCACCCCGGATGCTGGCACGGTGAAGGCAGGTGGCTACAGGGACGTGCCATTGCATCTGCAACTGGTCGAAATGGGGTTGATGAGTTTCGTCGAAGCCGCTCCGGAAGGGCCACTGTTTCATACAAACCGTAAGGATGGGATCTCAGCGGCGCGCACCGTCGCTGGCCGCGTGAGCCAGTGGCTCCAGTCCCTGGATGTAATCCCCGAAGGCGTGAGCCCGAACCATGGCTGGCGGCATCGTTTCAAAACGGTTGGGCTAGAGCTGGGGATTTCGGGTCGAATTCTGGACGCAATCCAAGGCCACGCGGGCAAGACCGCCGGAGACAACTATGGCGACGTGACGATTGCGGCAAAAAAAGCTGCGTTGGACCGATTCCCCTTTTTTGATCTTCCACCAGCATAGGTCGGAGTCCGCAGCCGGCCCGATCGAAGTGGTGCTCGACCGGCATTGGCTAGAATAGTGACAAGCGCGTCTGCTAGTCTCTAGTGGGAGACGGTGTGGGTCGAAGCCAACCATGGACGCCGAGTGGCAAGTGCAACCCCGGGGAGAGAGTCTTGAACAACAATGCCGTTGTGACATCGAGCATAATTGAAGATGCGTTCTTGATCTCCTGTCTGGTGATCGCGCTCCAGAATGTCGAGCCGGCAATCACCAGGAATCCGGAATCCGACATCTTTCTGGACGACTGCCAGGATAGCATTGAGACCATGCTCCTCAAGCGGCTTCTCGCCACCGCGGGGATGATCCGCAACATCGTATTTGAAAGATATACTCCGGAGATGAGGGACGACGAATGGAGGATGCTAGCGGAAAGAAAAGTCGGTCTGCTTCTAAGGGATGGGCGCGATGATGAGGAGCTCA
Organism: Mesorhizobium sp. P2_H9; assembly: GCF_056403215.1. NCBI lineage: Bacteria > Pseudomonadati > Pseudomonadota > Alphaproteobacteria > Hyphomicrobiales > Phyllobacteriaceae > Mesorhizobium > Mesorhizobium sp. P2_H9. Next base: position 100,789 of record NZ_JBFUFX010000008.1, read on the forward strand.
CGTTCCGAGAGGCCTGCAACAAGATTTTGCATCATCGGAGCTACGCCTTCCCGGCCTCGGTTCAGATCGTGGGGCTCGCATTGCAGGACTGCGCCCAATTCTCTGGAACGCAGCAGGAGCGCGAATGGCATGCAATCCTGAACTTACACCAGTTTGCGTCTGCTGCTTATTTTTGCGCTGACATCGAGAGCAGAGTCTAGTGAGGCGGAAATGAGTGTGGCGTTGTCGGGCTACGTTGCCTTGCGATGGTAAGAAGCCGAGCGCGAACCGAAGCGCCCATATTGGTGATTGTCGTAGCCATTGGCAGCCAGAGTTTCGAGGTATGGTTGCATGACGCTCCAGATGCCTGCACTGAGGGCGTAGGAAGCAATTTCAGACGGCTTTGCCTTGCCGCTGCGCAGGGCCTCGCGTAGGCCCTCGATGGCAAGGTTGATCCCGGGGCTTTGACTAAAACGCCTCCCTTCCTGCCGACGATAACGAAAGAGATCCACTACCGTCTTTGCGGGGTCGTAGATGCGCACGTTGACGCCTTCGACGGAGTGTTCCTCGATACCGGTGTTCCGCGACTTGGCTCCAAAGCGAACGAACTGTAGAGGTGGGCTATCCACTTTCGGAAGCCGATCTTTTGACCCTATCGCCATCCAGATCCGCGACGGAATGGTGTCAGTGAGTTGATGAAAGGCGAGTGCAGATCCGAGACAAATGACCCCCTTGGGGACGCGCTTGGCGGCCTCGGCAAGCGAGTGGTTGACGTCAAGTTCTGCGTCGGGAAGTTGATAGAGGCCACGGCCTAGCTGAAGCAGCTCACCTCGCTTCTGCATACGAGCTATTGTGGCTGAGGTGATCCCTTCGGCTATGAATTCGGAGAGGCGAGCTATGCCCCGCTGGCGTAGTAGGGAGATCGCTTGTTGCGAATAGCTTGGGCTCTTTTCCGACATACCCTTCTTATGATATAAAAAGTCGTATGTATCAAGGTCATATATGACGTTTTGGATCATTCCTGGCATATGAATAATCCGGCCCGCGAACTCGGGGTCCACGGTGCTCGCAGTTCTCGCGCGACAGTGCACAAGGGGATAACGAGAAGGCAAACGAAAAGCCCGAGCATTTCGCCATGCATGCAACAAAATAACCCATCAGTCGCTCGCTATAACTCACGTCATTCAGCGCTCTGCGTTGTGAGTTTGAAGGAAAGATCGATGGCAAAGCAGTCAACAAGCAGACCCTATTCTGAAACAAGGCTGGCTAAATTCGTCGAGAAACGAATTCTAGAGCTGAAGTCACGCAAGACTCAGTCGCTGATCTCAAGCGAGGCCGGCTTCGCTCAACATAACATGCTCACCAATATCAAGGCCGGCAACAGCAAGCTACCGCTCGATCGCGTCCCGGCCCTGGCAAAAGCACTTGAGTGTGATCCCGCCTTGCTTTTCATGATGGCAGTCGAGCAGCTTGGTGGCGACACGACGGAGTTGGCGATCCGGAAGATATTCGGAACGCTCGTGACCGAAAACGAGACGGCTTGGTTAGAGGAGCTTCGCAAGGCCTCCAACTACTCGGACCCGAGCCTGACGTCGAGGGCAAGGGCGGTGCTGCGCGGGATCTTCGGCAAATGACGGGCGCCGAAGATGAAATCTCGGTTGTAATCCACCGAAGGCTCACTTCAGAGGCGGCGATCACGCCGAATGAAGTCGGGTGGATCGAATTCATCAGGCTCGCTAGCAGCGACACGGATCCGGCCCCGACATTGGATCGAGTGCAGCTGCTTCGGCAAGTGTTCCAGAAATGGAGCAGCTGCCGATGAGCAAGAAGCCTTACTTCGATCCACGTTGGCTTGGCGCCTCGATCCCGGAGAAGCACTGGCATTTTCATCGTCAGCTGCTGATCCGCTACGGGATCGTTCTTGGACCCGGCGAGTTCTCGGACTTGGCTCACGACATCAAGACCGGATACGCCAAGCTGATCGAAAGGCGATCGAAAAAGACGTCCATCTACTCCGTCAGGATCGATCGGATAGGTGAACGAGTCTATGTTCTTTCGGACGGCAAGCACATCATCACGGCATGGCCGCCCGAGAAGCGGCTGAATGAGAAGCGGCGCCGAATGCGCGAGCGAGATGGCTGATGAACCGATCGACTACGGCATCTGATCATAAATGGCGATGATCAGCGGTCGGGTTTGCGTGCAGCCTCGGACATCGATCTGCCTGCAGCCGGCTCACCCCGAGTGGAAACTGGGCACCGCCATATTGTTGCGGGACCTTTGTTGTGAGACGAGTGCACACCGCGTAGACGCTACCGCAGTTTCTGGAAATGCGGCTAAGACGAACATTCTGTGATGATATCACGCCTTGGACCAGCCGTTGACCGAAAAGACAGTAACGACCGCGCCCGGAGGGAAGACCTCTCCATCTGCCGATCACGAACGCATGACAGAGCTGCGCACCGCTTGGGGTGTGGCTCTCGACGCGCCCCTTGTCGTTGTGGGCAAGCTGCGCCCGAAAGGCGAAAGGGAGGTCCTGTTTCTCGAAACGTTGGAACATCCCGCCAGCGGCAGCGGCCTCGCCTATCCCACGCAAACCGTCCCCGCCTCTGCATTTGTCCCCTTTCGGGAAATGCAGCGCGTCGGCGACCACCTGTCGCGCGAGCCGAGGTGGGCGATCGCCGAACTTGTTCTATCGCCCGACCACGAGCGGCTCAGACGCGACAATCCTCACTCTTGCATGGTGCGTCCTGGCACCTTGCGCTTTCTCGAGGAACTGCCGCCCGAATGGAACGCAACCGTGATAGGGGGCGGGGCGGCGCCGTTGCTGGCAGAGTCAGCCCGGGTTGCACTGGAGAATCGTGCCCGAACTGACAGTGGGGCCACCATCCAGCGCATTGCCAAGGAGATAGCCGAGGCCCGTGAGCATCAGGCTCGGCAACACGCCACGTTGGCCGAGGAACGCGCAACGTTAACCGAGCAATGCACTCGGATGGAGGCCGAACTCGCGCAGGGTAATGACACGCTCGCCAGCCTGCGGGCGGAAGCGCGTGACAAGACCGAGCTTCTGGACAATCTCAGCGACATCCTTCTGCAGAGGAATCAACTTATGAAAGAGCGCTTCCGTCACCTTTCGGACCTGCTAGCGCAAAAAGGCGAGCGTCTGTGCGCGCTCGGGCTGGTGGACGAGGCCGATCTCGAGGCGCTGCTGCCGACGGCGTCCAAAGCCAGCGGCCCCGAGGGACAGAGTTTTGAGGAGCTGCTCGAGGGCGACTTTACTCGCATTGCGCCTTTCCTGCAGGCCCGTATGTGGCGCGATGGAATGCTGTTCTCGCAAGCGCAACTCCGCGATTTCCTCGCGTTGGTGCGCACCCACGATCTTGTCGTGCTTGCCGGCGATTCGGGCGCGGGTAAGACCAGCCTAGTGCGCGCGGTCGCTTCGGCCATTGGCGCGCGCTGCACGGTGATCCCTGTCAAGCCGAACTGGACCGGCCCCGAGGATCTGCTGGGATATTACAACCCGATCGAGCGCCGCTATCATCCCACGCCCTTCCTGCAGGCGCTGCAGGCGGCAGAGCGCGAACCCGACGTCTTACATTTCATCTGCCTTGATGAAATGAACCTCGCGCGGGTCGAACATTACTTTGCCGATTTCCTCAGCCTGCTCGAAGCGCGCGCCGAGCCGCCCTTGATCCCGCTCTACACCTCTGATGAAGAGCGCCACACGGTGATGGAGAACGGACTTTTCCTCGCGCTCGAGGCCGAAGCGCGACAGCGCTCCGGCCTTCCCGAAGATGCGACACTGGAAGACCTGCTCAAGGACGAGACCGCGAACCGCATCCTGCACCAACTTGGCGGGTTCAAGGACGCGGAATCGGTGCTTATGCACCACGGCCGGCTGCGCCGTGCGTTGGCGGCTAGCATGCGCACCCCGACCGAGCTGCGCTTCCCAGTCAACTTGCGCATTTTCGGCGCAATCAACGTCGACGAGACTACCCATTACCTTTCGCCCAAGGTGCTCGACCGCGTCCATGTTCTGCGCTTTCGCAACCCGGTTCTGACCGATTGGGAAGCACTCGAAGCCGAGATCGAGATCTTCGATCCTGACCAGCTCTCGAAGCCGCTGCGCGTCGCTAACGAAGAGTTCGGGCTGCGCGCCGACTATCCTGTCTTCGATCGCAGGAATCCGGCTGCAGGCTTCCTGATCATACTTGCGCGTAACCATCTCGACCCGCTCGGGGTCGAGTTCGGCCTGCGCGCGATCCGCCAGTCGCTCGCATATCTGCAGGCCGCCGAAATCGCTGGGATTGACGAAGCTACTGCGCTTAACAACGTCATCCTGCACAAGGTCCTCCCCAAGCTTACACTCGACACCACGCGCACCGGCGACGGGCGCAATCGGCGCGATATCTTGATCGGCATGCGCGACCATCTGGACGCAAATCTCGACCGCAAAGCGCTTCCGCCAAATGTGGAGGATTGCGTGGCCATCCTCGACCGGTTGATCGCCGCCGCCGAGGGTAACAACGGGATTGCCAATTACTGGCTCCGCTGATGTCGATTAAAATTGCGGCGCAGTATCTTACTATCGAATGGCAAGAACCTGGACAGGCGCGTCGGGTCGAGGTTGGACCCGAGCCGGTCGAGATTGAGCGCACCGAGGACGGCACCCTACGGCTTGAGGTCGAGATCTTTCCTGAAGACCATGCTTGGCTTGGGTTGAAACTCAGCGGCGTGCTAGCGAATGCCACGCCCGCCTGGAACGCCCCTGACGGACGGCATCATCCGCTGATTGCAGTGACAGATACCGAGGGTGCACGGTGGTGGGTTCCTGCGCTGGAATGGGACGGGGACGCTAAGCGCCACCAGAATGCCTTCTACCGTAGCTTTGGAACTTTCACGGTTGCCGTCGGTGAACAATGGTTGGAAGTTGTCGCAATCACCCATGGCTGCAGCCGGGTGGTGCTTGAAGATTATCTGCGCGATTTCCAGAATGATTTGATCTGGCTCGTGCTTGGCTTTGACGGCACCGGCGCTGCCAGTGGCGCTGGGCAGCGGGCCGACCAGCCCCTTGTCGCTGCGCTTGGTGACTTCACGACCGCGCTCTCCCGCATTGCCACACGCCCGGCAAGCGAGATGCACGAGATCAGCGGTGCAGCAAGCATCGCCAAGCTTCGACCCAATGCTGCCACCTTTCGCCAGCACGCCCGCACCCCGACAGCGCCACGCCTGCCCAGCCGTCTGGCCGAGGAAAGTGCCGACATTCCGGACAACCGATTCCTGCGCCACATGACAACCATATGCACAGGCCTTGCCCGCTCGCTCGGCCAAGCCGCCGAACGTCAGACCGACTTATTAGAAGGCCGTGCTCGCGTCGAGGCGAAGCGGGGCGAAGATTACCGTCAGACTGAATTTCAGTCGGTCGACCCCGACGTATTCGATCGCCAGCTTGCCGAGACGGAAGAGCGCCTGGGCGAGGTCAAACGGTGGAGCAGCGATCAGCCGATACCGGCCGATGTGCGCCAGCAAGAATTTCCGGTTCGGCTGACCAAGGTCTATAGCAAAACCAAGGACGAATTCTTCTACGAGCGCTTGAGCCCCGGACAGCCGACCGACTACGTCAAATACAGCGTCGTGCGCCTACCGGAAGCGCTGGCTAGCTTGATCTTCGGTGTCCTGCACTTCGGCAGGGGTTATACCTTCCGCGGCACGGCGAAATCCAACATCGAAGTAAACAGCAAAGGGGAGCCATTCCGTCGGCTCGAGCTGCAGCGGGTCAGCAGCGTCGAGCCTCACAGTCAGGCCGTCGAGAACAAGCGGCGTAAACGCGCCGAGCTTGAGCAAAACGGCTGGCGCACGCGCCTGAAACCCGAGGAACGCGCGGAATACCAGAAGGCCGCCCGCACCGCCGAGATGCGGAGCGCGAAATTTCGCGAAATGGCGGAGCATGCCGAACGCGCGGGAACCACCTTGTGCGAAAGTCTGTCCGCGCTTCGTAGGATCGACCTTGGCCTGCAGGCGCTCGGCATAGGGACAAGCCCGCAAATGCCCACGGGCATGCGCTTTAGCATGCATCCCGATTACGCTGCCTGCCTCTCGGCCTATCATCGCGTGCAGGCACTGGCGAGTCGCTCGGGCTTGGGCGAGAGTGCGCTCGGGGCAGTCGAGCGTATCGGCACCATGCATGCGAGCGCACTTTATGAGCGCTGGTGCCTGGTCAAGATCCTGATCATCCTGACCACGGAATTTGGCTTCCGTCAGCCGCCGGGCTGGCAAGAGCAGTTGATCGCTGCTGTGACCGGTCCGCCGCAACCCTTCTCGCTGGTGCTCTGCCGACCTGAAATCAACTTCGGCGCACTATTCGAAGTGCAGCCCCGGCTCGGAAACGGGCGGCGGCCAGATTTTCGGGTGCGGTTTGCCCCTCTGCTCGTCAACCTCGCCCGCACGGCGACCGGCGGGCTTGCCCCCTCCGATCTCACGTCGCTTGGCGGCAGTCCAGGGCTAATCATGGACGCCAAGTTTCGCACCCGCTGGAAGCTAGGTGAAATGGAGCGCGTGCTTGAAACCCTGATCGCCCAGAAGAGGTATGACAGTGAAGGGGACAGAGTCTTTTTGCTGCACCCTGTTGCCGGAACGATGCGAGCGCCCACCTCGCCGCTCGAGTGGGGGGCGCATTGCGACTATGGCCACGATCCCAAATGCAATCACCGCCGTGGCACGATCTGGCTTGCCCCTGACGCAGGTCAGAGCGATGCGCAACGCCACCTGCGCCGGCTGATCGGTCTCGAGTTGCAGGCCAGCTTCCCAAAGCCCACCGAGATCGAGCTCATCAAGGGCCGGGAGACGATATTGAATGTTGGAGTTCCCGTTTCCCTGCACAATGGGGACGGGATATTCGACGATTTCCAGCACGAAGAGAAGAAGATTTGGATCAGCCGGAGCTTCTGCCTGTCCTGCGGCAAGGCTCACGGGCCTGAGGACATCGTGGCGAGGCGCGCCCGAAGTAATCACATCTACTGGGACCTGGGTTGCAGCGCGTGCGAGATGGCCACGACGCGCACCCACTGCTTTGGTCCGTCCTGCAACACTATCCTTTTCAAGAACCTCATCGGCGCCACTTATCACCGCACAATCGCTAACCAGCCGACGAACGTCGTCTGCCCCAGTTGCGGTGCCTATTTCGACAAGGATTGGAGCGGCGAATCCGAGCGGGACAAGGATTGATTGTTCGCACCTGCATTGCGCGCGTTTCCGTCTGCACATCGGCCGGGCCCGATTTTGCTTGCCTACGGCATGCTCAGTTGTTCTCGAGTGGCGGAGAGTCCGCGCCTGGCGAGATTCGAACTACCCGAAAGGCCGCTGTTGCCGAGAGTAGACCACCCACTCGGTGTCCGGAACGGGTCAATTTGCATCGCCCTAGCCTCCGGCGTCAAATGTCCAAGAGGGTCCGAAGTCGCTAGTCCAGGGGTGATTGGGTTCTCACCTCAGTGTTTGGTCCGCCAAAATCAGACTGGCTTCCTCTCGCCAAGCAGCCAATCTGGCAAGGTGTTCTCGCAGGATCGCCTCACGGTCCGGGGAAACATCGGTGAGCATTTCCTGGGCGTCCGCTATCGCTTCTTCAAGCGTCGTCCAACGGCCGGTCGTCTCCGTCCTCGAATGAATTCTGGCGGCAATGGCACGGGCATAGTCGGCACGCATATTTGCGGGCATGACATGAGGCGCGTCAAAGTAGATCAGTCGCCGCGACAACCCTCTAAGGCGCCGGTCTTCAAATTGCCCCGAGAGTTCAAGCCGACGCGGCCACCCCACCTCGCGGAACTCGTCAACCAGCGATTGGTCCGACCGGGAGTAGAAGCTGCCATAGATCTGCTCCTCGAGATGGGGACTCTGTGGGAAAGGAGAGCGAGCCTGCAAAACAGCTGAGATCAGCCGCTGTCGCAGACCTTCCTCACTGCGCACGAGTTCCGCTCGGCGTGCGATCTCGTCGAGCCCCAAATCGTATCCCGGAGCCTTTTCGCCGACCGTTTCGATCGGCAAGAACAAAGGCGACGCGTTGAGCTTCAGTGACGATACCGGCCTCGGCTTCGTTGCGATATGTGCCGCTAGTTCCTCGTCGGTCATCGCCGCGAGAGCTGCGGGATCTTGTCTGAGATCCAGCAGGAAGACTTCACCCGAATTGTCCGGATTGGTTCCGATGGCGGTAACCAGGATTGAGGAGCACATGCCAAAGCGCAGGCGCGTCGCGGCGAAGGCAGGGTTGAGCTCAACAAATTGGGTTGCCGATGCCTTCGAACGGTATGCCATGGCGGATTCCCAAACCACCGGCGCACGGTCCTTTATCAGGCGGGCGATATGGATGGTGGCATAAACGTCAGCCAGGGCGTCGTGGGCGTTGCCGTGGTCAAAGCCATTGGCAGGAGCCAGACGATCAAGCTTGAAGCTTGTCCGTCCCTTTTCATTGATGGGCCAATGAAAACTTTCCGGTGCGAACGTGTGTGCAGCAATCGCAAGTGGCAAGATGTCCAATCGCGAATTGCCGCCGGTGTTTGTCAGATAGATCGGCAGGAGGCTCGAATAGAAGGCCCGTCGAAGCAGCTCCTCATCAAAACTGATCGAGTTATAGCCGACCACGGTCGCGGGAGACCAAGCCGTTAAGACCTCATGAATTCGCCTGCACATCTCGTAGTGCGAAGGGATCTGCAAATCGAACAGCTGGTCGACGCTCACGCCAGTGACGACCATGGCGCCTGGCGAAGGAACTATGTGTGGGAGCAGCCGACAGCGTATCTCAAAGATGTCGATGACATTCAGATCATCATCGGTCAGAGCCGCCGCGAACTGCAGAATCTGATCGAAGGTCCGATCAGCTCCCGTTGTCTCGGTGTCGTAGAAGATAAAAGGCATCTGCCACCTGCTCGCGTTTCGACTCATGCACGATGTCCCAGCCGGGAGGCAAGGTTGCTGGGACTTGCGTTCTGACGAGATGACTTGCGACGAATCTTGAACAGGGACAGGAGCACGGAAATTGTCCTTGCCACATCGTGGGGATCACGACCGTCAGGATGGCACCATCGGCAGTCGACGCATCCCCAGAGACCTGTCCGGGCGTCCGTCTCCCATGGTTTCTATGCTAAAAGCCCAGGGAGCTTGGTCGAGACCAAACATTATCTGTGAGGGGAAGCGATCGATCTTTCGCATAGTCAGCAGGTTGGCCAAACTTAACGAGCCACGCGTCTAGCGCCCCAGGAACCAATCGACATTAATCAATGCACGATTCCAGCCGATCGAAGTCCTAGGGGCACCGCGATCCATTCATCCGGATGCCTTCTGGCGCCACCAGATCCGAAAATTCCGGAAGCGCCCATCTGAGTGGGACGTTTCAGGTCGCGACGCAGAAGCTCCTTCATTCGAATATGACTGCCAAGACTGCCACGAAAGCCAAGTCCATATCCCCTCAACCGGCCCATGTTTACCTATGGAAACATATTCCATAAAGTCAGCTTCCATCCAAAGCTAATATGTTTCCCCTAAGTTTACCCGATGTTTCCCAAAACCAGAGCTCAACAAAAAATCAGTCCGAGGGAAACATCAGCGACATACTATAACGGCTCAGACAAGCTCACCAGACGCAGCCATCGCACCCGCACGTCGCCTGTGCAGAGCAATCAACGGCACAGACCCTCAGAGCTCCCATGACAATAAGCACACCAAGAGCCAAGGCACGATCAGAAACCCAGGCACCCCAAGGCCGAATACATATTCGGCTGTCAGATGTGTTATCCTTTAAGACCGGTTCAGAGACGCTTCGCCGTGTTAAAGGCGGTCACAACCGGGAGACCGGACGGGCCAGTTGACCCGTGGTGAGATTGTCTTTGTCGCCAGAGGCGCGCTTCGCGACATTGAGAGGCTAGTCACAGATTCATCGATACGTTGGCTGTGGTGGTGAAATCCACGACCCGATTGTGAAGGCTCCACTCCCAAATGCTGGGGGCCGCCCATACCCCAAAATGTATTGGTGTGCCGGATCGGCTTCAGTTGCTGGGTGCTGCCAGATACAGGCAAGTGAATTTCGCCAAGAGAAAATCACCAAGCGAGCCGCAAGAACCAGGTATCCGCTTCGACGTGGCTCCCTCCAGCCCGCCTCCGGCAACACACCCGGCAGACGGCTATCGGGGGCCTGACCAAAGCCTCAGTCTGCGCTATACGGATACCAGAGCCGGCGGTCTACGTTACCGGTTTCGATGCGACCATATGACGGTTTACGCAACGGAAGTCCTTCGGCCCCCTCCCTGTAGACGGATCCATCACCCTCAACTAGCGTGATGTGACAGAACGACACACCTACGATCATTTATCCTGCACCGCCAAGCTCCCCAGCAAGTTTTCGCTATACGCAATTTGGCATCCCGTRCCTCGTCGGCAGCGTCAATAGACTGTGACCAAGCGCAAACATCATCCACCTTGAACGGGCACGCCGCGCGAAGGAGAACCTATGTCATCAGATCCAATCAAATCGAGAAAGCGGCTGGATGACCTCATCACAATGCGGTCTCTTGTCCACCCGAAATATCTGAGCAAGGAAGCCGAGCTCATGACCGTGAAGTGGTTTAACTATCGCTTCATGTCACCACTTGAGGCCACCATGCTGTTTGCCAAGAAATACACGACCGCCGTGCGTCGCTACGTCCGCACAAACTTCGACGTGGCGCTGGCGAATTCCGTGAATGGAGTTAGGCCATGGGTTCCTTCCAAGCGTGAAGGCTGGTTTACTCAGCTGTGGGAGGCACGACAGCGCGCTGATGAACTTTTTGTCCCTTATGAGGTGTTTTTCGCCTTCGCCTTTGAATTTGCCGGGAACCGGCAGCGCAAGTGGACGCCGCTGCCGATTCAGCTCCACGCGTCAACCAATACCGCAGAGGCCTGGTGGTCGTTGTTCCGTCCCTTTGCTATACATCACCTGGCGGTCAAACGGCACGAGCTATCCGCCCTATCTCAATATCGACTTGAGCACGACCGTGGCCTCCACGCCCAACATGAACTCCGGGAGGTCATGGCGGAGCAAATCAAGTTCGGATCAGGATCACCAGTCGACGATGTCTGCAAGGTGTCGGTAGTTAATCGACATCTGCGAGCCAGTGAGTGCATAGCGCTGTTGCCGGAGGATATTCGTGCAGACATCCGGAACCGGGTAAGACAGGAAGTCGTCAGCCGGCGATGCATCCCGACGCCCAAGGTGCAACTTGACGACGAGGATCTCCACATCAGCTGCTTTGGAGTCCACGAGAGCATCAACCCTGGGTCGACGCCTTGCAACACATGTCCGCTGTATGACGAATGTGTAGCGGCAGCAAACTTGGCGATGGTCGAGACGACTCGCAGGACGGGTTCTGGCTCTCCAATAGACGAGGCAGACAAAGAGCGTAACCGGAAGAATGTAGYGGCGTGTCGTGCAAGGCAGAGAACCAAGGCCGCTGGGTCTTTGTCCTCAACCGCAAGCTCTCCTTAACCGGGAGCTTCTCTTATTAACCGAGGCCCGTCCTCTTAACCGGAGGTTTGCGTTGTAAGCGCTCCCTATATTGTTATATACTTCTATAGTATATAACATGCGAAATGATAGGGAGCGCTTACACCTTCAACCCAACTCTGTGCTGATCTCGTCCCCGGTGGAGAGGCCGCCTGCGGCGGGGATGGCTTCGTTCGATATTGGTATTCGAAGGGGGAGCTCGCCAGCGCGCACCCGTAACGGGTCGCACTTTCCCGCACGCAGCATGACGGAACTCACCTTGAGCTTTCACCGGCGAACCAGAGGCTACCTGGTAGGCGATGTCGGGCTCTTGCACTGCTACGATCCATTTTCCGATCGCAAGCACCGACCGCTGCCAATTAGGCGACCGCACTGTCGCTAATCTCGCGGATGCGGCTGACGAGCCGGGTCACCCGGTCCTCATCGAACACCTGCTCTGGCCCTGTTGGCGCGATGTCGGTGAAAGGGGGCTCGTAGAGCAGGGACGGATCCATCATTCCCTGGTCGGTCAGGTGCTCGATGATCATGTCGATGAACTCGATTTGAGGCGCGGTCGCCTTGCCAGAGGAGAGGAACTCGCCGAAGGCCTCGCTCACCGCCGCCCGCTCTAATCCGACTAGGGAGCGCACAAAGCGACCAAAGCCGTTGCTCGCTTCACGGGCTCGCTCAATATCGCCGGCTTCGCCAATACCGGCGTCGAGGAGCATCTTCTCCAACTCCGTCAGGTCGATCGCGGTCAGGGGCCTGCCCTGACGTAGCTTGTGCAGAACGATATGATCCTCGTGCTTCCGCAGGAAGTGTCGCGCCTTCTGCTTGAAGCGCGCGAAGTCGGCCTCGCCGACTTGTGGCAGATCATGTTCGACGCCTTCACCAATCTCATCGGCGAAGTTCGAATAGACCACGGCCTTGCGGCCCTTCTCGATGTGCTGGACAAGATCCCGCAGCCGCAAACGCACCAGTTCCAGGAGGGGAACGATGACACCCTCCCACCAGGTGTCGGTCTGGATTTCCTCGATCAAGACAGCCTGATGCGCGATCGCCGGGATGCCCGCCTGGTCTTCAAGTGCCGATGCGATCTCAAGCAGTTGCTTCTTCAGCGTGTCGAAGCGTCTGGAGCCTTTCTGCAGAGTAAGCTCAAGCTGGAACATCAGCAGGTCGAAGCGCTTCGCTTCCTCGGTCCCGAGTTCACGCGACGACGGAAGCGGCGCAATGTCGCCCACCAGTTCGTCGCGCGCATCATCGTCGATGTCATTCCAAGCCTGGTCGGCCTGGTATTTCTCGACCGTCCGGCGCTTCTGGCGCACGATGAAGTTCTCGAGGTTCAAGCCCGCGACGGTCTCGCGCAGAACGGCCAGCGCGCTCGCGCGCACCTCTTCCTCGCTGGGCGGATCTTCCCGATTGTCGGGCGCCTCGTAAGGTTGCTGCTCGGGTGCGGAGAAGCCGCCAGCCTTGCCATGTTTGTCGTCCAGTGCGCGGACAAGATCGAGCCGGGCTGCGAACAGACGTGCCGAAAGAGACTTGGCAGCGCTCGCTTCCTTGATCTCGGGATTGGCGCCGAAAAATTCGAGGTTCTGGCAATAGTCGAAGACGCGGAAGAACTCTTTATCCTGGCCGGGACCGAACAGGTCGGGGCAGAGCCGCGTGCCGCGCCCCATCATCTGCCAGAACTTCGTCTTCGACCGAACCTGCTTGAAGAAGACGAGGTTCACTACCTCCGGAACGTCGATGCCGGTGTCCAGCATATCGACCGAGATGGCGATGTGCGGGGCCTTGTCCTTCTTGGAGAAGTCGTCGATCAGCGTCTGCGCATATGGGCCGCTCTCATAGGTGATGACGCGGGCGAAATGTCCAGCAAGCGAAGGATAGGCCGCGTTGAAGCGAGCTTCGATATAAACAGCATGCGCCTGGTTCTTGGCGAAGATGATGGTCTTGCCGAGTCGATCGCCGCCCTCGAGCTTCAACCCGTTCTGCATCAGGTGAGCGATAACCTGGTCGACGGTGTCCTGGTTGAAAAGACGTTTGTTCACCTCGGCCGCCTCGACCGTATCGGGGATCTCGTCCTCGCCCCATTCCAGCATGTCCCACTGGTCCTTCTCCTCTTCGGAGAGATCGTCGTAGCGCAAACCGGAGCGCACGATCTTCAGCGGCACGGAGATCGCCACGGGCGGCACGAGATGGCCGTCGGCGACAGCTTCTTCAAGGCTATAGGCGTCGGTGGGCACGCCGTCTTCCAGGTCGAACAGCGAATAGGTGTTCTTGTCGATTTCATCCTTGGGCGTCGCCGTCAGGCCGACGAGGAAGCTGTCGAAATACTCGAAGATCGCGCGGTAGCGTTGGTAGACCGAGCGGTGAGCCTCATCGATGACGATGAGGTCGAAGTGGCCGGGCCCGAACTTCGCCTTCCCCTCCTGTCTGCCATCGATGAGGTTCATCATCGTCGGATAGGTGGAGAGGAACACTCGGCCCTCGCTGGTGCGTTCCGTGACCAGATTGACCGGCGCCGAATCCGGGAGGTGCGCCTTGAACGCGCCGGCCGCCTGGTTGACCAGCGCAACGCGGTCGGCGAGGAACAGCACGCGCTTTACCCAGCCGGCGCGCATCAACAGGTCGACCAGTGCGATCACCGTGCGCGTTTTGCCTGAGCCGGTGGCCATCACCAGCAGCGCCTTGCGCTCGCCCTCATCCTCGAAGGCCTTGGCGATAGCGCGGATGGCGTGCTGCTGGTAGGGGCGCTTGTCGCCGGCGATCTTCGTATTGAGCTTTGTCTCGGCAAGCTTCCTGCGGCTCGTGCGGCGCTGGATCAGCAGCTCCAACTCGTCACGCTTGTAGAAGCCGCCGATCTGGCGCGGCGGATAGCGCACATCGTCCCAGATCCAATGCTCGTAGCCGTTCGAGTAGAAGATCACCGGTCGCTGCCCGTAGCGCGCCTCCAGCCGGTCAGCATAGAGCTTCGCCTGCTGCTGGCCCTGGCGGGCATCCTTGCGGGTGCGCTTTGCCTCGACCAGGCCCAGGGGCTTGCCGTCCGCGCCCCACAACACACAGTCGACGAAGCCGACGCCCTGCTCGTTCGGCATGCCCTCGACGCGGAACTCGGTGTCTTCCGACCTATCCAGCGCCCAGCCCGCCTCCAGCAGCAGAAGGTCGATGAAGCGGTCGCGGGTTTCAGCCTCATTGTAGTCATGCGTGGATGGAGCTGCCTCGGCGTCATGCCGGGCGGCTGCAACTTCGGCACGCAGGCGCTGCAATTCGGCGTCGAGGTTCTGCCGGTCGGAAAGCAGCTTGGTCAGTTCGCCGTTCCTGGCATCCAACTCGGCTTGCTGCGCCTTCAGATGCGCGAAGGCTTTCTTCAGCGTCTCGTCACGGCGCGCCAGCACCGAGGGGTCGAAGGCTAGGCCGTCCGCTGGCTTTGCCTTGCGCGCGTAAGTGCGCGCCAGCCAGAAGCAGACATGGAACAGTTCCTTGACCGCCCCGGCAGCATCGCCTGGCCGGATGATCTTTTCCTCATGCACGGCGCGATTGCGCAGCGTGTTGATGAATTTCGCTTTGGCGAACACCGCTTCGCCCGCAGCGCGGCGAAAGCTCGGTTCATGCAGCAGGGCGGCGATATTGTCCTGATAGGGCAGCTTCAGGCCAGGATCGTTGCGGAAAGCCCATTTGACCGCGAGCTCAACCGTCTTGCCTGCGAAGAACGCCGCAGCTGTCGGCGACACGCCCGCCTGCCGCTCGGCCTCCACCGCCGCCTCGTGGACGCTTGGAAACTCCGCAGCGAGGAAGGTGAAGTTGGACATCACACCACTTGTGCCAGTCGTGAAAAATGCTTCGCAAAGGCTTCTCTGACCGGCGGCCAATCGGTATCGATAAGCTGCGCATTGGAATTGACTGTGTTCATCACGTCGTAGCCGGCAGCGTGTAGTTCTTGGGCAAGCTTGCGTTCTAACGCTGCCGCTCGATCACGATAGGGATTGTGAAGCTCGAGCGCTGCCTGCCAATGCGGTTGAACTCTGTAGGCAAACTCTGGGTGCCGCTCGACTTCCGGAAAAATAGGACCGTAGGAGATCATGCGAAATTTTTCGTATGAGTGAATTTCGCGATTCTTGAACCTATCCTGCAAGTGGCGAAGCAGAGCATTAGTGTTGTCAGCATCGCCAAGATGCTGCCCCATCCGACGATACACAGACGCCGCATAAGGACTGGAGTTGTCTCCGGTGCGGCCGACATATAGAACGTCGTCAGCTACGGCTTTCACTTGCCACACGTAGAGCCAAAAGCCCCTCTCCGTCATTCCGCCTGGTAGATCCAGCTCGTAGATCGACGGCATCTTGTCCCCTGCCTTTGGCTCTTCCAGAAACAAATCCAAATAGTATCTATAGTTTCATATCTTCAGAGGGCAATCGCGTTCAGAACTGAGCCCGCCAAGTCGCGGCTCTCAGCAGCACCGATCTGTCCAGCGGTGGCGTGAGTTCGAAGGCGCGCGGTTGGCGGGCGAAGTCGAACAGTCGCGCAAGCCGGAAAGCATCCGGCCGCTCGTCGGAAAAGGCCCGCTCGTTCTCTGAGAGCAGAAACGGGGTCTGCTTGTGACCGGTGGTGGTCTTCACCTCGATCAACCGCTCGCGGCCGGCCGGATCGAACGAGCGGATGTCATAGCCGGCGCCATCGCCGTCCTCCACTGATACCCAGCGCACCTTGCGGGCAAGGTCGTCGCGCCCTGCCGCACGCAAGCCCGATTGCTCGGCAAAGAAGACGCGCTCCTCGCCGTTCTTGCCCAGTTGTCGGTTGCGAGCGTCCCGGAGTGCCGGATCAAACTTCCGCACGATCCGCTCCAGCGCGGGCGGCACAGCCTCGAAAGCCACGACAGGCGGCGCTTCGAAGAAAAGGGGCTGAGGCTCTTGCAAGCCGAGCGCAGACGGGGCCGAGATCTGGTTATCGAAGAGCGAAGGATTGCTGACGATATGGCGCTCGACACCGTCGACCAGCGCGCGCTGGAAGTTCGCCATTGGCTTGTAGCCGGCGATCCACCGCATGCCGAGCCGATAGAGCACCGCGCTGATGTTCTGGTGCTTGAATTCGATCGAGCCGCGGCTGCGGCCAGTCAATTCCTGAAGCTGCGCGTTGCGCTGCGCCTTCACGAATGGAAGGCTCGCCAGTTCCAGCGACAGCATGTCGAAATAATCTGCAACAATCAGGTCGATCTCACGGTCGGTCCAATCACTGCCGGCCAGTGCGTCGGACATGGCTAAAGCTTGCCCGAAAAGGCGCGGTGCTGGAGTGAGGCGAAGAAGGCTTCCAGGTATTCAAATTGCTTGGTGCTAGGCATCAGAACATCTCGCGCTGCCCCAACCCGTCTCGCAAATTCGTCTTGAGTTTCCCGGTTTGGCAAGATCAATGGAAAGTATCGGAGATCTCCAAGGTTGATCCCCTTCACCGCGGCACCTTTGGTTCTTCTGTCCATCCAGTTCTTTGCCGAACTTGTTTCGAGTTGGGCCTTCACAAAGTGAGTGTTGGCTGAAGCGATCGCAAGACGCGCAGTATCCTGAGTGATATTCGCTCCATCACAAGCGCGAGGAGCAATTGCCATCCGGCCGACATGCCCACGAATCGAAATTAGCAAATCTCCCTCATTTAGGGTTGAGCGCCTATATTCTTGGGCGATTTTGGCTGTTGTCTTCTTCAATCCGGCCACATCAATTAAACTGTTTTTAATATCAACTACCCGAATGTATGGAACACCGTCGCGCTGATCTGGCCCAGGTTTCAGAATACCGTAGGTGATCTTTCTCGATGGTGAAATCACACCTTCGAGCGGGCCTTTCGGATAGCGGTTTGGATTTTCGATTGGGTCTCCAAACATCTCCAGAAAGATCGATTGCGAGAGACTGTCGAGCAGTTCGATGGCGCGCATGCGCTTGCGGCGTAGCGCATCCGCCTGGTCAAGGATCGCTGCAATCCTTCGCTGCTCGTTCACCGGAGGCAACCGAACTTCGATACTTGCGACAATCTCGGAATTTAGGTTCTTGACCGTTGATCCGCCTGCCCGCGCCGCGAACTGGCTATAAACCGCATCGGAACCGAGGAGATGGTAGAAATAGTCCGGATGAACGGCATCTTTGACCCTAGGCTTGAGGACAAGCCAGCCGTCATGAATGCAACCTTCTGTTGCCATGATATAAGGCCGCCCAAAGCTCATCGAATTTGTTAGAAGAAAGTCACCTGGATTGACCAAACGGGTTTTGGAAAGACCCTCTCTCTTTATTTTTTCCTTCGTTCGCTCAATAAATTTGCCGCCGCTGGCCGATGCATCGCCAATTTTTATCCAGTTCAGACCGTCAGACCGATCGGTGATGAACTGTTCGATGGGACGCGGTGACCCGCCCCGCGCGACTTCAAAGATGTCGCCTAGACGTTTGAGTTGCCAATGGGCGGTCAAAGCATTGCCTCCAGTTCCTCCAGCCCCTCAGCGATCTCCTTCTCCAGCGCTCTTAGCTCCGTGATGATCTCCTTCGGCGGGCGGTGCTCCTGTGCCGCATGCACCACCTCCTTATAGCGATTAATGGAAAGATCGTAGCCGGCGGCCGCAATGTCCGCTTTCGGCACGCAGAAGCTCTGCGCTGTGCGCGAACGCTCGCGCTCGGTGCCATTGCGCTCGGCCCAGTGCGCGGTGATGTCTGGCAGGTTGTTCTTCGCCAGTTCCTCGTCAGTGAGCGTTAGATTGACGAAATGACCAGCTTCGCGGTGTCCCGGCGTCGGCCCGATTTGTTGGGGAGGCAAGAGCGGCGTGCGCTTGTCATCCAGCGAAAAGCCGTCGGCCTGGCAGTCGTAGAACCAGACATGATCTGTGCCGCCGGAATTGGTCTTGGTGAACAGCACGATGGCGGTTGAGACGCCAGCATACGGCCGGAACACACCGGACGGCAGTTTGACGATGCCGTCGAGGCGGTGGTCCTCAACCAGCATCCTGCGGATTTCCTTGTGCGCAGTGGAGGAACCGAACAGCACGCCGTCCGGCACGATCACCGCAGCGCGCCCGCCGGGCTTCAACAGCTTCAAGAACAGCGCCATGAACAGAAGCTCGGTCTTCTTTGTCTTGACGATCGAGAGCAGATCCTTGGCTGTCGTCTCATAGTCGAGCGAGCCGGCAAAGGGCGGATTGGCCAGCACCAGCGAATAGTGGTCCTCGTCGCCGGCATGCTCCTGACTAAGCGAATCCTTGTAGCGGATGTCAGGATCCTCGACGCCATGCAGCGTCATGTTCATCGAACCGATACGCAGCATGGTGTTGTCGAAGTCGAAGCCGTGGAACATCCCCTCGTTGAAATGGTCGCGGCTTTCCTGGTCGTGGAACAGCTTCGGATGGTTGTCGCGCAGATATTCGCCGGCCGCAACCAGGAAGCCGCAGGTGCCGCAGGCCGGGTCGACGATGATGTCCTTGGGCGTCGGCGCCGTCATCTCCACCATCAGCCCGATGATGTGGCGCGGCGTGCGGAACTGGCCGTTCTGGCCGGCGCTGGCGATCTTGCCCAGCATATATTCGTAGAGGTCGCCCTTGGTGTCGCGGTCCTGCATCGGCAGCTTGTCAATAAGGTCAACAACCTTGACCAACAGCGCTGGCGACGGAATGGTGAAGCGCGCACCCTTCATGTGAGTGGCATGCGCGGTGCCGTCTTCCGCCATGGTGCGCAGGAAGGGGAAGACGTGTTCGGAAACGAGTTCGAACATCGTGCCAGCGTCGTTGTTCTTCAGCCGCGACCAGCGCATGTCCACATAGGCGATGCCGCCGTTCGCGCCGATGCCATCCTTGCCATCCTTGAAGATACGCCGGCGCATCGGCTGGCCGGTCCGCGTCGAGCGGTTCTCCTCCAGTTGCTCGGCATCGTCCAGCCCGCGCATGAACAGCAGGTAGGTGATCTGCTCGATCACCTCGAGCGGATTGGCGATGCCGCCCGCCCAGAAGGCGTTCCAGACGGCATCGATTTTCGAACGCAATTCACCTGTGATCATTATTCTGCTTCTCAATTGCCGTCAGCCGCTCACTCAGCGGCTATTACTGTTTCACTTAGGCCTCTAGCAGCGCCCGAGTTTTCAAGCCAGGTTGCCCATCTCAAAAGGAACTCGCGAAACCCGTTCTCCGAAATTCGCAGAACGTTGAGACTTTCAATCGGCGGTCCGGCGTAGGCGCAATCCGAAACCCCATCTCGGCAGAGAAGTTGTTTCTTGCCGCGCTTGCCGCTGACAAATGCAAGCATATCCGCTTCGCCCTCGGAAGATTCGCCTTTGCTGTCCAGATACATGATCCCACCATGGGAAAGTCCGTTCCGAAGACAACTGAAGAATGTGCGCAACGCTAGGTTGCCAGCCGCGTTTTGGGCGCCAGCGCCACGCAACTCTTCGGCTAATTCAGATGGAAGCCGCCTAGCGAGGTCGAACATTGCCCAGCCGCTAACAAAGGCCCAGCCAAGGCCCTCAAAGAACGAGGTCTCCTTTAGGCGTTTGTCACATTCGCTGCGAACCGCTTCGGTTAGGACAGGGTCTATGCCCGCCTCGCTGGAGTAGCCCGGATTGCCGTTCAAGGCTTGCAGTATGCGTTCAGCCGGTAAAACGATCATCGGCGTCGCCAAAGCCAATAACAAAGTCGTGCCCAAAGGACCGCCATGCCTGTCGGCTTGTCGCTGATCCGCCTTGACCACTGGGTAAAGGGTTTTGACCAGCTCGCAACAGCGCACCGGCAACATGTGGCTGTAGTGCTGCGGAATGCCCACGGCTCGATCCTCCTAAACGTTGCCGTTGGATCACTACGGCTGTTTGCCTGTTTGATCTACCTGTCATGCGGCACATAACCGACCCGCCTGACAAGATTCGAATCTTTGACCTCTGCAGGCGAAGTTCCATTTCGCCGTTGGAGCCCGCGCTTGCTTAGCGGGTTGACGCCCCAGCCGCGTAGCGTCGAAGCAACAGCGCAATGTGCTATCCACCGAGACCGCACGAGTGTGGGATATTGACCGGGATCGATCCTATGCGCTTGCCATCATAGCCTTCCGCGACCGTCGCAATCACCGCCGGATTCCAGCCGTAACCGCAGTGGGCGGTGTCCGGGCGCTCCAACAAGCCGAGATAAGTCTGATCGTTTGAGACAATGACGTTGGTGATCTTCATGTCCTCCGGCAGATACGCTTTGGGGAAGAGCCGATAGCTCAATAGGTCATTCGGGTCAGTGAAAGCGACAAAGCGGATGGGGCTGGAGGGCTCGGTGATAAGGGTCCTGATCTTCGGAGCTCGCGCGCTGGCGAAGACGTCAAGGAGTGACCCGCTAGCCACCTCTGCAGATTTGTCAGCTGCAATCCTGGCTGTGCCTTGAGAGTAGGTTGCGGCATTCAAGAGAGGTATCTGGTTTGCCAGCAGGAAAACCATCTGAACATCGCCAAGGCGCTGGGCAATCCGCGGCTGTTGCGATGCAGTCGCGGTTTGCCATATCGAGACGATCGCATCTGAAAGCATCTTACTGCCCAAGCTTTCGGCGACTAGGACGGTCTTCCGACGCGGCTTGCTATCATCGATCAGGCAGCGACCCGCGCCTGAGATATCGCCGCCCAGAGCGTCACAGACTTCTGAACGTATCCAGGACCTGGTTGGGTTACCAGCCGTGCCCGTGTAGATCACGGCGTCGGAAAAGCAGTCGTCAATCAGCCCTTTCTTGAAGTCCCTGTTCAGGCTGGCACGCTTCAGGTCATCATTGTGGTCAAGCCCAATCGCGATCTTTGCGCCGGCCGCAAGCGGCGACCAGACGAGAAAACGGAGTTCGAGGGAATGTCCGCTCACACTGTGGTTGAACGTGACGCGCGCGGCGCGCTCCGGGCCATATACGACGTTTCGAGTAGACGACCCAATTGCGATCGCCTGTTGGAGAAGGGCATGACGATTATCTGCCCACTCTTCCTTGTGAGTGCACATGCCGTGCACCCAGACGACCCGTAGGTCTTCTTGGGTGGCAAAGCTCATGATGCCACCAAAGCTGGAAGCGTTGTCCTGGCCTGGCTCTTGGATCTTCGGAGGGATGTAAGGGGTAGTGCACCCCACAATCAACAATGCAGCGCCGAAGATTATTGCAGAAAATAGCTTGCACAAAGTGCGCTCTATTACTCTTGCCATTTCTCTTCTCCCGCTTCCTCTTCAGTGAAGCTGAGAAAGGGGGAAAAAGCGAGTCGTTTCAACCGTTCGAGAACTATCGGATGGAAGACACGCGGAGACCGCGCTCATAGCGGCAGAATGGGCAGGATCGATCATGGCGCCAAGCCTGGCGTCACATCAGTGCGTCGCCATCGGTGTGTTCCTCCTGGCCTTCAATTACGAGACAGCTTGTGAATCTCCAGCCTTACCGGCCCACCTCTGTCACAACTCGTGCAGAACAACGCCCTCTCGACCGAGTTGAACAGAGCGCCCTTTCCATAACGCCGGATGAGAGTTGCCGGCTTCACCTCCGCATGATGGGAGCAGTTCTTGCACCATGCGCGCAGCGTATGCCATTCGCGGAGGTCGCCGAGCGAGACGTCGAGGCCCGCATGAACGCTGCCTTCAACGATTGTCTGCGGTTCTACTGTCGGCTCTCCCGGCGTCAGGATCTTCTCCATGACATGGCGACTGTTGTAGTGAATCAGAAGCATGCCCGGCCGTCGCCGAATGGCGACTTGCCAAGCCGCCTGACTGACGCTGGAATCCGGTGATCGAGAAATTGTCTCGATGAGGGCCTTTTCCTCTCGATCCCAAACCTCAATCCGAAAATTGTCCTCCGCCGTTTTCACCATAGCTTCGCCGGCCGACGCCTTTGGCGCGTCGCCATTTTCCTTTTCCCCGCTTCTGAAGAGCCCACAAATAAGGAACATATTCCTCGCCAGTCAAGACGTTCTTGACTCTGGCGTTCTTATTTTGTTCACTGTCAACCAGAGAGCAATAGGAGGCGAACATGGAGCCCGCTTGGTCATCAAGGGCGCATCCGCCGAGGAGATCACGCGGGACAGCTGCGGCAGTGGCGCTCTGTCAGGTAGGTCGGGAGGTAAAACGCTTCCGTGAAACACGGAAAGCCGAACGATAGCCCGAGCATGATTGAGCCGATAGCACTGCCGTGAATGACGAACTTGCCCGCCTGCCTCAAAGCCGAGAGCCACCGCAATCGCGCGGCTTGATTGAGAACCATGGTTGCGAGCATTCGGGCTGCGGAACGCTTGGTGGGTTCGGCTTCGCTAGGCCCCGGCAGCAGTCGCATTGGTTCTGTCTCGCCCATCGTGAGAACGGCGAACGATATCTTTCAAGAGGAAAGCATCCATGACCCGCTCGACCTTCGCAGGGGAACTGCAGGCCCAATCCGACCGCATTGCGGACGCATCCCGCGCCGATCTTCAGGTCATGCTGCGACGGGCCGCTTTGATGATCAGAAACACTGACGGCATCGACCTCGATCCCCGGATGGAAGAAGCTCTATCGGGCGTCGCAGCTGAGATGGAGATTTCGAAATCCGAGCTAGTCATGACCATCATCGGAGATTGGCTTGTCGCCAACGCCTATTTGCCGGTGCCTTACGCGCTCGATGAAGAGACCAGCGTGGATGGAAATCCATGATCCCTGCACCAAGGCACCAACAGGATTATCCCGACCGCACTATCGACTGTCAGGAGGCAATGGAGCCAGGCTTTCAAGTGATCGTCGATTGCATGCAGGAGGCAGGCTGGACGCGCGGTGAAGTCATCCGGTCCCTTCGCCGTCTCATCGCCGCCGACAACATGACGCAGAAAGAGAACGCCAAGGTCGAAGCGGACCTAGCTATCGCTCGTGCCATGATGCGCGCTGGCCGGCCACTCTAGCCTTCTTCCCGAAAGTCCTGCAGCGAGGCATGGCGTAGGTCTTCCTCGCCGCGCAAGTGCTTTACCGTGGCAACGAGCCCCGGCTTAACCCAAATCGTCGCCGGCCGCTTCATTCCCTTCGGCGCCGTGCCTGCGTGGTCCTGGACGCGTTGCCAGAGCCGTTCGCGCATATCGCGGTTCAAGGTGATGAATGCCGAGCCGACATAGCGCCCCGTGCCGCGCTCTGCCATTAGAGCGAAGGCGGGTTTGCCGGCCTCGCGCTCGACGCCGAGAAGATCGAACTCGCCGATCGCATAGCATTTAGCCTTTAGCCAGTTGGTCGACGGGCCGCTGCGATACCTACTGTCTTTGCGCTTTGAAACCATGCCTTCGAGGCCGGCCTGGTCGACGAGGTGAAAGACCGAGGCGCCGGTGCCCGGCAGCGCTTCGCTGAATTGAATGCGACCGCCTTTCGGGATCATCTCGGCCAGGATCTCGCGGCGATCCTCCAATGGCATGGCGCGCAGTTCGTGGCCGTTGAGGTGTAGCAAATCGAAAGCGACGAAATAGAGGTCGTGCTGCCGCCTGGTGATCGCCTTGCGCAGCTCGCCGAAGTCGGAAAGGCCGGCGTCGTTGAGAACGACGATCTCGCCGTCAATAATGGCGCTTTCCACCTCAAGCTCGCCGGCTGCCTTGGCGAGGTCACGATACTTCGACGTCCAGTCGAGCCCGCGCCTAGTGAAGATGCGCACGCCGTCTGCATCCCTGACGATCTGGGAGCGGTAGCCATCGAACTTGACTTCGTGGATCCATCCCTCGCCCTCGGGAGGCTTCTCCACCAAGGTAGGCATCAATGGCGGGACAAACTTCAAACGCATGCATCGACTCGCAAACCCGCGAGTCAATTAGCATACGCTTAATTAGTTCCGGAACATTTTAACGAATCGTTGACCGCGCTGTCCCAGAATAGGACGGCGCGGTCAAACCCCAACCCGACCTGCGCAGGCGGCTCCGGCAACTTAGGCCCACCCACACTGTCGGAGCCGCTCCCACACTCGTTCATGATACCAGCAATGGTTGAACCAACTGTTACCGCACGTGCTTTCCAGTCCACTTTCCCAGTGGTTAGACTTTGATGCAACCGACACAAGGAAGCCCGCCAGCGCGCGTTCCGCTTCCTCGCGCGTTCCTGTGGGCGCAAGCTGCCCGCCTGGCGGCGGCTGGTGCTAAAGTGGCGTGACAAGCCGGACGCCTTAATGCTTCGGCGGAATGTAGGGGAGCCACAATGGCCTACACTGTCATCTGGTATGGAAGACAGGGCATCGTCGACAAGATGACATTCGACGCCGAGAAGGTCGCGAAAGACTATGCAATCTCCATGTTCCAGACCCGAAAGGGCGACGATGGGATTGTGTCCGTTGAAGTTCGCAAGGACGACGGCGCAGTCGTCTTCAGCCACGCGGAGAATTAGGAAGGCCCGCGTCTCGCGCGGCCTGGCGCACAAGCCATTTGGCGGCTCTTCGCGGAGGGCCTTACCCAGTTTCTGCTGGTCGCGTGTTCGCTTGTTGCAAACCCCGAAAACATAAGCCGTTTGAAAATGCGAAGGGAAAAAGCCCGCTGCCTGGGCGGGTGGGCTGTTGGGGCGGCAGCGGGCTTCGTTGCTAGGCAACATCGAGACCATGAGCCGGCGCTAATGCGGAAGACCTTAACGGAACCCGGACAATTTTACCGATCGGCCCGTCGCCTGTGGATACTGGGCAAACGCTGTGTGGCGACCGTCTATTGCCGCTCGGTGCACCGGTCGGGCTGGAGTCAGGGGTATAGATCGACCCTACTCTCTTGCCGCCACACTTGGCACATTTCAGCTTCGGAATAAGGTCATTATTGCCGGTGCGTCGGGCCCGAACCGACCAGCCGCTCGACATAGCGCGGGCTGATGACCCTAAAATCCTTCTTGTCGTCGCAGCATTCATAGCCGGTGACCGGATCACGGTAGCCGGAATACCAGTTATGAGCGACGGCAAGCATGATCAAAAAGAGGTTCATGTGACCCTAGTCTTAACATTGCGGCTGGGTGGCAGGCCATCAACCCCGGCTACCCGCTCGCTTGCCGGGCCGCCTCAAGGCAGTTAACTGAATGAAAAACCTCGCCGCTCCATTCGCGAAGCGGCGAGGCCCCCAACCGCCCCAATTGCCAGGCCCCAACACCCGGCACTTCTGACACCGCAAATCTGGTGCCAGCGGCAAATGATCCATTGTGGGGCAGGGTCACCGCGCGTTATTCGTTGTCGTTCCGTGCCGAGCGCTCACCAGCGCGCGCTTCGGCCTGCCGCCAGGGAACTTCAGCAATTTCTAACATGGAGCGGCGGCACAGCACCACGCGGCGGAACAGCGGCCCTTCTCGCGAGTTATTTCCATTAGGAGTGACTAATATGAGATTCAGGCTCGTTCAGGAGCCAACCGACACTTGGGCCGCAATTGAGACCATCGTGGACGTGCCGGCGGATTTCGCTAACCAATGCCTCATCGGTTTGACCCGCGATGGCGCCGAATGGTTCGCCGCAAGATGCAATCAAAAAATGTCGCGAAGCGTTCTGCGCAAGTGGATATTCCTGAAACGGTTCGTCGACAGGCCACATGATGACCGAGGAAGCGCTTGCGGCAGTTTTGGCAGTGAGGAACAAGGAAGCCCAGATCCTGGGTGTATTCGATAGAACCAATAAAACCGATGCCATTCTTGACGTGCGCCGTCTGGGCGAGGCCGTTCAGTTTGTCGCCAATGCTCCGATCCTGGGCTACGATGTCCGTGCCGCAACGGTCGTATATGGCGACCTGGGGACTCCAACTCTTCGAGCCAGAGATTGCGAGCAGCTGTGGGCCAAATACGGAAAGGCCCTGCTCGCGTGTTAATGAGATCAGATCCTAGACGGGTTACCCGAGCCGGGAAGCGAAGGCGGCTAGCCGCCCATCCACGGCATATCGATCGCTCCGAGCGACACAACGATCCCGAGGGCCACCAGCGCAACGCCCAAACTACCTTCGAAGCGGCGGCCACCGGGCAGCAGCTTCTCGACGAAGACGACCAGCGTCAAAAGCAGCATCCAGGCGACACTCATGACGCCGGTCGCGACCAGCACGGCAAACAGCGCCCAGCAGCAGCCAAAGCAATAGAGGCCGTGGCGCAGCCCCATCTTGAGCGCGCCAAAACGCCCGTCGCGCCAGTGCTGTGCAACGAAAGCAAGCGGCGAACGGCAATGGCTGAGGCAAATGTGCTTGAAGGTCGTGAATTGGTAGAGCCCGGCGACGCCAAGCGTGGCACCGAGCGCGAGCGGTGCCCATTTCGAACGCTGGGGTGGATCGAGGCTCGTTGCAAACTCACTGCCGACCTGGACCAGGACATACACGACGAGGCCCGCCCCCGCCCAGACGAGCAGGTAGCCCGCGACGAAGGTCCACGTCGGGATGGCCACGTGTTGTTCACGCCTCGCCTGCGCCGCCGCGAACATATAGATCATGGGCGCCGCAGCTGGCAGCATCATGGCCGCCATCATCACGGTCCAGACAGCGAGAAAAGCTGCGGCGCCGGCAACTGACCAGCCGTCGGCGGCAATTCCGGCCATCGCCATGCCGGGCATGCCTTCCATACCCTCCATACCGCCGCGCACGGCAATGCCCATGGGCATATCCATGCTGAAGATCTGGTAGAGGGTGAGCGCCCACGCCGCTGCTGTCAGCCCGACGAGCGATGCGAGTAGACCGAGCGGGATGCCGCGGAGATTCCGGGTGAACCGCCGCGATCTCCTGAGGAACGCGTCAGCCATTGTCATTCCCTAGTTCGGGCCGGTCCAGTCGAACGGAATGTGCTTGCTCGAGCGGGCCGTGCCAGTCCAGTCGAGCCCGAAGCCTTTGGTGCTCACCTCGACAGAACGCCCCCATGTGGCAACCTGGCCCGGGCCGACCTCAGAGCCGGGCGGGTTGATCGTCTGCACCCGCTTGCCGGGTGGTGTGGTGGGACCCGAAAGCGCTTCCACGCGCCCAACGACGAGGCCAGGAATATCGACCCGCCAGGTGGCCAGGTCGCCCGCCACCTCGAAAGTGATCGGAACGAACTCCATGCCACGCATCTCGCCGATATTGGCAGCAAAGCCCGCCGGCCAGCCGCCGGCGTGGCCGCCGAAGATCACCTGCAGGGCTTCGCGCTGGGGCTCATTCGCCTTCTCGTCGAGATACATGCCCATCACGGCCTTTGCCTCACCGGCCCATAGATTGCCTTCGAACTCGCCGAGCGCCACCAGCGTCAGGCCGTCGAGCTTCACGTCGCCATATTGACCCTCGCGCACATGCCAGGCGAGCACGCCCTGGCAGTGATTGCCGGTTGGCCGCTGGGCGAACTCGCAAGGGCAAGGGATCTCGCAGCTGCAGATGTCGAACCAGTCGCCTGCGAGCCGCCATTGAGGCACTGCATTCATGGCTTTCCTCCTCGAAATCTAGGCCATTTATACGTCGAAGGCTGAGCGCACTCCAGTAGTCCGTGCATCGCTCACTGATTTTGGTGGACGGCCCCCACATTAGTGGTCGAGCGGTGCACACCAAGCCCGGAGATGAGCCACTTCA
This sequence comes from Mesorhizobium sp. P2_H9, assembly GCF_056403215.1. Taxonomy (NCBI): domain Bacteria; kingdom Pseudomonadati; phylum Pseudomonadota; class Alphaproteobacteria; order Hyphomicrobiales; family Phyllobacteriaceae; genus Mesorhizobium; species Mesorhizobium sp. P2_H9. Next base: position 128,731 of record NZ_JBFUFX010000008.1, read on the forward strand.
GGTCCCGATGTCGGCGACGACCGTTCCGGAGACAGGATCGGTGACGCCGAGGTCGCCGCCGAGATCCTCAAGCATGTCGCGCATCGTATCCAAAAGGCCAATCATCTGCGGCCGTGCCGCTGCAAGGTCATCCATGTCGTTCCATTCACCAACGACACAGAAGGTCCGGTCGCCGGTCTTGATCAGTGCGGCCTTTCGGAAGCCCTTGACGTCGAGGCTCGCCTTCTTGTGTGCATCGATGAATGTCTGTTCCCTGCCCGGCTTGGTGCGGAACCGAACGACATTGTAAGCAGTCATGCCTTCCTCCAATCGATTGCGAGGATTCTCTTGTCTGTCGAACCTTAGGGACGTGCCTCAAGAACCATGTTGAACGGCGTCTCAGTGGCGCGGCGGAAGCGTTTGAAGCCACCGCCGGTCACCACTTTGCGCAGCCTAGCTTCGCCCGCCTGGGCGCCGAGCCCGAGCCCGACTTCTTGAGAGAGCGACGCAGGCGTGCAGATGAACGTCGAGGCGGCGTAGTAGATACGACCGACCGGGTTGAGGTTTGCCGAAAGCTGATCGTTGGCGAAGGGCTCGACGATCATCCAGGTGCCGTTCGGCTTCAGCGCCTTGTGCACATGTTTAGCAGCGCCTTCAGGATCGCCCATGTCGTGCAGGCAGTCGAAGAAAGCGACGAGATCGTAGGTGCCGGGGAAATCCTTGGCCGCCGCTAGCTCGAAGCGCGTGTTGCCGACGACCCCGGCCTCATTGGCCGCGGCGCGAGCCCGTTCGATGGACGGGGCATGATAATCGAAGCCGGTGAAGCGCGAATTCGGGAAGGCCTTGGCCATCAGCACGGTTGAGGCGCCGTGGCCGCAGCCGACATCGGCGACGTCTATGCCCCGCTCCAGCTTGTCTACGACGCCGTCGAGCGCCGGCAGCCAGGAGCCTATCAGATTGGCGTTGTAGCCGGGCCGGAAGAAGCGTTCCGTGCCACGGAAAAGGCAGGCGCTGTGATCGTGCCAGCCCAAGCCCTTGCCTGATCGGAATGCCTGCCGCACCTTCTCCTCGTCGAGCCATAGCGTCGAGACGACCTCGAAGGCGCCGGCCATGAAGGCGGGGCTGTCCTCGTTGACGAAGACCTGCTCCTGTTCGGGGCTGAGATAGAAGCTGTCGCCGGCCTCGTCATATTCGACATAGCCGGCGGCCGCCTGTGCCGACAACCATTCGCGGACCAGGCGCTCCTGAGTGCCGGTCTTCTTGGCAAGCTGTCCGGCGGTCATCTTGCCGCCTTCGCTCATGGCCGCGAAAAGGCCAAGCCTGTCGCCCAGCAACACCGCAGCCCCGGTGGTGATGGCGCCGAGATCGCCAACCATCTTTCCAAGCAGCGCCTCCAGCTTCTCCTGGTCGGGCTGGTTCTCCTTGTTGCGCTTCAGCATCGGCTTTCTCCTCCGGCTCGATCCCAAACATTCGCCAAGGCGGCACGCCTGATCCCGCCGTCGGGATGGCCTCGCCATGGACAGCAGGTAAACTTTACCTAAGGATGGTAGCCGCCGATAATGCCGAATTCTGATTGCGGCGATGCATGCCGGGCATCAATGGGGATATGTCATGGAAATGCACGAAATTCGCTATTTCCTGGCAGCCTGCCAGACGCTCAACTTCCGTCGCGCGGCCGAGTTCGTGCACGTCACCCAGCCGGCGCTCACACGCGCCATACAGAAGCTTGAAGCGGAACTCGGTGGCCTCCTCTTTCATCGCGACAAAGGCCATGTCCAGCTCAGCGATTTCGGCCGGCTAATGCGGAGTCACCTCGACGAGATCGCCCAGCGCTCTGAACACGCCAAACGCACCGCCAGGAGCTTCCTGTCGCTCGAGACAGCGCCGGTGACGCTGGGCGTCATGTGCACTATCGGGCCGCTGCGCTTTATCGGCTTCCTCAATGCATTTCGCGAAAGGTTTCCGGGAATCGAGGTGACGGTGATCGAAGGCGCCGCTGACCACCTCACCGACCTTTTGCTGCAAGGCAAGTTGGACATCGCGCTTCTGGCACGGCCGGAGCCGTTCGACCATCGGCTGAGGGCGGAGCAGGTCTATACGGAGCGCTTCGGGCTCGCCTTCTCGACCGGGCATCCGTTCGAGACACGGAACACGCTGCAACTGACAGATGTGCGCAGCGAGCCCTATCTTGAGCGCATCAATTGTGAATACGGCAACCACATCGACGAACTCTGCCAAAACCTCGGCTTCGAGATCAAGAGCGCCTATCGCAGCGAGCGCGAAGACTGGATCCTCGCCATGGTCGCGGCTGGGATGGGCGTCTGTTTCATCGCTGAATTCTCTGCCAGCCAGCCGGGCGTCTGCCACAGGCTGGTCGTTGATCCCGAGATCGTGCGCGAAGTCTCGCTGGTTTCTGTCGCGGACCGCGCACCGTCACCCGCCATCTCCGCATTCGCCAAGGCGGTTATGGAGTATGACTGGCAAATGCCATTGGACGTTGCAGACCCGACCAACCTTTAAGGCAGCACGGCGATCACATCTTCGTGTCGATGTAACGGACGGCAATGCCCGGCGAACTCCCGAATGGGGCAACTGTGCCCCTGCAAAAAATGGGAGTGTTCCAAATGCATTCGATCAAGCTTGTTGTCGCCGCCAGCGTCGTCGCCCTTTACGCTTCTCAGGCATTTGCGGAGGACACGATGGGCACGATGTCCATGATGAAGGGCGGGCAGGTGACGGCAATCATGCCCGATGGGCACATGGGCACCATGATGCCTGATGCCAAGATGAGCGCCGAAATGATGAAAATGGCCAAGCCGGTGAAGCATTGCATGATGATGATGACCGACGCCAAGGGCAAAACCTACATGATCGACACGTCGACCAAGAAGGCCCAGGCCGAATGTGAAAAAATGGCGATGTAGAAGTTCCGGGCTTCGCCAGCGCCTTCTCCGCGCTGGCACGCCTGCTGGCGGGATGTCCCGTCTATCGACACCCTCAGACTTCATGTCGGCTAGCTCGTCACCGATCTCGCCTGCCAAGGCCTGAACGTTGGTAGGCTTGATCGGCTCGGAGGGTATGGTAGGCCCGGTCGATCATCAAGGAATCCGACATGGCAGGCATTTCGCGAAAACACCCGATGCTGCGGCGCTCGCAGGCGATGTGGGTTTCGCGGCGCGTTTGGCAACCCCGCATTGTCTTCTGGGCGGGCGCCATATCGATCGGGCTGATCAGCGTGCTGTTTGCGATGATGGCCGACAAAGCGCAGGCGCTGTTCCACGTCGTCACAGGCGACGATGGCGGCTGGCGTTTCTATCTGCCGCTGGTGATGACGCCGCTTGGCTTCGTGCTGTGCGCCTGGCTCGCGCATTCCTTCTTTCCGGGCTCGCAAGGCAGCGGCATTCCGCAGGCGATCGCCGCGCGTCATCTGCGCGACGACGAGGATCGCAGCCACATCCTGTCGCTGCGGCTGGTGATAGGCAAGATCGCGCTCACCGTCATTGGCCTGTTCTGCGGCGCCTCCATCGGCCGTGAAGGGCCGACCGTGCAGGTCGGCGCCTCACTGATGTTGCAGGCGGCGCGCTGGGGTGGCATGGCCCAGGCACGCGGCCTGATCCTGGCGGGTTCAGCCGCAGGCATCGCCGCTGCCTTCAACACGCCGCTCGCGGGCATCGTCTTTGCCATCGAGGAGATGGGCCGCACCTATGAGGCGCGCACCAACGGGCTGGTGCTGACGGCTGTCATCCTTGCGGGCCTCGCGTCTTTGGGCTTGCTTGGCAACTACACCTATTTCGGCGTCGCCACAGACACCGTGGCCTTTGCCGCCGACTGGCCGCTGGTGCTCGCCTGCGGCATCATCGGTGGCGGTGTCGGCGCGCTGTTCTCCCTGCTGGCGCTGAAAGCGACGAGGCGCATCCGGCGCTGGAACGCGTTGCAGCCGTTGTCGCGCGCCTTGGTCGTGGCGGCGGTCTGCGGTCTGGCTGTCGCGGTGATCGGCATCGCCTCCGGTGGCCTCACCTTCGGCACCGGCTACACGCAGGCGCGCGGCGCCATCGAGGGCGCGCCGCTGCCGGCGCTCTTCTTCGTGGAAAAATTCGCGGCCGGACTGCTGTCGATGGTGTCGGGCATTCCGGGCGGCATCTTCGCGCCGTCGCTGGCGGTGGGCGCGGGCCTCGGCAGCACACTCGGCCTATTGTTCGGCACCGCCACCGGCACCGCCGCGCTGCTCGGCATGGCCGGCTATTTCGCCGGCGTCGTGCAGGCGCCGATGACAGCCTTCGTCATCATCCTTGAAATGACCGGCAACCATGACAATGTCATCGCGCTGATGTGCGCGGCAGTGCTAGGCTACGGCACGGCACGACTGATTTCGCACGAGCCGCTCTACCATGCACTGTCGCGGGTCTTCATCGCCGAAGCAATCCGGCGGCGAAGATCCAGAGATATTGACGCGTCTGGCTCTATCGCTTCAAGTGGAATTTGAGTGCCGGGGCGCTCAAGTTTCAGAAAGAACAAGGCGCATCGCACAACGTCGGCTTGCTGGCATCCCGTGTTCGACTTCTCGACGCAGCACCTGACGAAGCCACTCTCCCGCTTGCGTATCGTCCAGCATCTGGAAGCCCAGCTTTTGGTAAAATGGGGCGTTCCAGATCACGTCGCGGAACGTGGTTAAGCTGAGGGCGACAAGGCCGCGGCCCCTCGCGTCCGCGATTGCCTTCTCAAGCAAGGCACGTCCGATACCCAAGCGCTGTCGATCAAGGCGCACGTCTAGTTCCCAGATGTGTAGTGTGTCGTCCTGGATCTCCGCGCCCAGGAAGGCGACCGGACGGTCGTCGTGCTCCACTGCGACCCAACATGTGCCCTTGGCGATCAGCTCGCGATAGCGCTCGACGGTCTGGTTGTCGTCATCGGCAATCCAGGCCAGCTCCGCAATCCGGCGGTAGGCCTCACCCGCCGACTGTTCGATGTCGGGTAATGCCTCAGCGTCAACCTCTCGCGCAATTCGATGGGTGGTCATGGGGTCACAGCCGCGGTTTTCAGTATTTTGCAGAGAATGACATTGGAATGTCCCTCGGGCCATTCGGCGAACTCGGCCACGCGCACGAAGCCCGCCTTTTCATACATTCCCGGCGCCTGAAAGTCGTGGCTCTGCACCCAGATCCGCCGAACGCCTCGAACGGCAGCCTCGGCGGCAAAAGCGTTCAACAGCTCTCGCGCATAGCCGCGTCCACGATAGGCCTCGTCGACCCACATCTGCTTGAGTTCGCAAGTGCCTGCCCAGGAATATCCAGTGGCAACGCCGACGATGCGTCCCGCCTCGTCCCGGATCACAAAGCCAAGGCCTTGGGCGTCATCGTGCCCTACTGCATGCCGGTTGTAGGCGTAGATACTCTCTTCAATGGCATCGATTTCAATCGCCGAAAGATCGTGCTGGGGTTGGGCGAGGATGGTCATCTTGAGCGTTCGATTCCCTTGGGCCCAACCAAGACCGTCTCAAGCGACAAACGGCCGGGACCGCCGACTGCAAGCGTTACAAGCCCGGCTAGGTAGAGCAGAATGATTTCGTAGCCGACTGGCCCGAACCTGACCCCGGCAGCTGTGACTTCGGCAAACTTCACCGAGAAGAATCCATATTGGGAATGGACGGTGAACAATGCGGTCAGCAGCACGATCGCCATCGGCACGCTGACGAGCGGAATAAACGCGCCCGCCAACACGGCAGCGCCCCCGACAAGTTCAACCAGCGTCGTCAGCCATGCCAGCAATTGCGGCATGGGAACACCCAGCGTCTGAAGCACGAGGCCAAAACTTTCCGGTCCCCTGCTGAGTTTGGCGTAGCCGTGGGCCAGAAAGCCGAAGCCCACGATCAACCTTATCGGCAATGGCGCCCAACCGGCAGCAGCATGGGAGGAAGAGAGCCTGGTTTTCGAGATGACTTCACGCAAATGCATAGCCGACATACTTTCGCTGTGTGGGGTGCGCCTAAGCGCGACCCCATCCGAGAAAGCCCAAGATGATGGGCTGGAATGACAGTCTGTTATTCGCCCCGCGACGGCTGACCGTTACGGCCTCACAGCAACGTGAGCGCCCCTGGGGATGGCTCTGCGAGAGCAGACCCGAAAATCGCCCGGCCAACCTTGAGTGGCGTGCCGGGCGCATAAGTGGAAAGCGTGGTCCGTCAGGCAGCTTCGGCGGCGCGAACGACAGGAAAGTCGATATCGGTCTCGGCCACATTGTTGATGAGGTTGGTCAGGAAGTTTTCGGCCACGACGGCGACAATCTCGATGATCTGCGCCTCGGAAAAGCCCGCCAGTTTCACGGCGGCAATGTCGGCGTCTTTTACCTTGCCGCGGGTCTCGGCCACCCTTGCCGCGAAATGTACCGCCGCGTTGGCCTTCGGATCGCTCGACGCGCCCTTGCGGTTGAGCGCGATCTCCTCGACGCCAATCTTTGCCAGGTTAAGGCCGAGATAAGTGTGGGCCGACAGGCAGTAGTCGCAGCCGTTTACCTGGGCAACCGCCAGCGCAATGCGTTCGCGGGTCTTTACGTCCAAGGCTCTGGTGAGCGCGCCGGACAAGCTGGTCATGCCCGCCAGAGCAGCAGGGCTTATGGAAACGAGGCGGAAAAGGCCGGGAACGACGCCAAGCTGCTTGTTCACGGCGTCGAGAATGGACTGCGAGGCGACCGGGGCTGCTTCGCGGGTTGGGATGGCAATGCGGGACATTACATATCTCTCCTGTTCGATGATGTCGGTGTGACAGGGAGCTACGTATGATCTTCCAGAATGTGAGAGTATTGGATACCTAAGAGATATAACCTCTCAATATCTGGAAGGGCTGCATCGTCTTTGGCCCTAATAGCCTTTGCCGCTGCGAAATCAGGGAATTTGATCGGGGAACGACAATTGGATGGTCAAGCCGGCGGGGTATCCTATCGTAAGCCCCGAAACGCGAACGTAAGGATTGGAAGCAAGTCGATCGCGAAGCTCCATCGCCCTCGTAACGGCCTTTTGAAGGTTCTCTCGTAGAACCTCCGGAGCGACTTCGCCGTTGGAAATCTTATATGACGGCAGCGTCTCCTCGATAAACGCAATATCGGCTGCAACTTGCGCGATGGTCTCTTCCCGGTTCATTTGATGTTGGGCTAACGCGGGACACGCCGACAACCCTATCACGCAGGTTGCAATGAGGCGCTTCAACATCGACTTCCTTCCGACCATCCCTGTTAGCATTGCGCACCCCAGGGGCTCATGCAAGGCGGGATGAATCGCGCAGAGCGCGATCTTGTGCAAGCCCGCAGGATGGCGCACGCCAGGACGCGCAAGGGCTTCGTTCCCCGACAGCAACGACATCGTCTTGCAACGCGTGGGTAGCGGGCTATTGCAAAGGGAAAAAAGCGACTTCCACTCGCTTGGCTAAGGCTTATCAGAATCGCTCAGCAGTCGCCACATCAAGGACCCCCACGGTAGTGGGTCAGTTTGAAATTGGTGGGGGCGATGATAGCGGCAAGCAATTCAGGCGGTGCAGCCAAACCTGCCACAACCTTATATATGGCGACGGTCGCAGCTACGAAGTGGTCTTCCGGGGTGCCGTTGTCGTTTTCCGGCAGTGGTCGGGGACGCTTCACTTGCGGATGATCCAATCAATGATGCCCGCATCAACGTGCGCGTTGTCTGTGAGTTCCCTCACCATGGCCCTGGCGTGTTCTGGCCACTTCGCTTCCGGTATATGAAGTTCCGCAACGGATGCCCAAAATGCGTTCCGAAGCACATGAAAATCGAATGCTGATACGGGCTGGTCGTCGTCCATTGCGGCGACATCATGCGCTTTAGCCAGTCATTCCGCCAGCCGGTTAAATCCGAGCCAACTTGTGACTTGTCTGGTCTCGCCATCCGGCGATTATAACGCATCGCCGGCCAAAGGGCAGGCTGAAAAAGCCTAGATTTCAAACTGACCCACTACCGACCCCGCGCTCGCGTTGTAACTGATTGCGGTTTCCTCATTTGCTCTGGCGGATGATCCGGTCGGCAACGTGGTCAAACGAGAACACACCAGCGCCACGCGTCAGCACGAGAAGCAGCAGCGAGGCCCACAGCAAATGCTCGGCCCAGTTCTCCGGGAACACGAAGATCTGGATAACTGAAACAACGCCGAGCAGCATCAGCGCGCCGAGACGTGAGAACAGCCCGAAGAACAGCAGCACCGAGCCGGTGATTTCGGCCGCCGTGGCCAGCGGCGCAGCGATTGCCGGATCGACGAAAGGCAGACTGTATTCGCTGGCGAACAGCTGCAGCGTCACCGGCCATGACGCAAGCTTCGACTGAGCAGATTGCCAGAATACGTGCGCGACCGCGATGCGGGCGGCGAGCTGGACAAGCGAAAATGGAATGCGTTCGGGCAACTTGATGGCCCGCCTGTAGAGGCCGACAAGGCCGTGCTGTGTGGACGCGGAATATTCAGGGATCGCGGTCATGATTATCTCCATCAGATTGGCAAAGGATGTGCGGGAGCCCGCACTTTGGTAACGAGGCCGTCGCCGAACAGGCGCACGAGTGCGGACACAAGATCGAACACGGGATCGAGCGCCAGAGCGCGGGCGATGGCCTGTTCCAGGCCAAGGCCATGCTTCAGTGCATGTCGGAACGCGAAATTCGCGCGATCGAGAAGCACCAGCCGCACGCTCTCGCCGGATCGCCAAAGCGCGACCCGTTCGGGCCGCCGCGTCCAATCCCCTGATCCGACAGCCGCTCCTTGATGCGCCGTCCAAACGGACAGGATCGACCAGTGCGAAACGATCAGCCGCAGGGATGGCTGCAGCACGATCTCGGGCGAGGGCCCCAGATCGGTGTTGTCATAGTCCGCGAGAGTGCAGGGCGGCAGCGAGGACGCGTCGAGCGCTTCGGCAATGGCCCATTCGAGCCGCGCAGTTTCGGCCACGACCGGCATGTCGGAAAGAGTGTCGATCGTTTTCAGGAAGCGTGGAAAGCCGGCACCATATCGCGCCAGTCGCGACTCTACGGGCGGATGGCGCCGAATGAACTCGCTCGCCACGAAACGGAAGAAGCGCTCATCGACGAGGCGAACCGTGACCGGAAAGACGGCCATCAACACTGCTGTCAGTGAGCTGCGCGTGTTGTTTTGATAGATGCGCAGCCTGGCAAGCGGATCGGCCTTGCCAGCGGTCAGCAGCTTTGCGGCATCGAACGGCTCTGTTGCGAGCACCGAACGCGCCAAGGTAGTCTGAAGGTGTTCAAGCGGCAGCATGGTATCCTCCCTGTTGTTCGAGCAACGATGGTATGACCGGCCCGGGCTTGGCGGCGGCAAACGCAGCGAGCACCGGCATGCCGCTTATCGCCTTGAAGGGGAGAACGGTCGGCGCGGCGCGCGGATTGGAGGCGGCTATGTGCCTTGCTGTCTGCTTGCGGTTGAACATGATCGACGCGGACAGCATGTCGGCCCACATTGCTTCACCGAGCAGGACGTCGAGAACGGGAACATCCGTATCCCACTCAATCAGCGTGGGTCGGGGTCCGAACCTGCTTATGGAGTGGTGATAAAGCGACCACACGACAGGCGGCACGCGCGAGCCGTGGTCGTCGATCAGCACGGTGTCGGTGCCGACCTGGGTCGTCGCGTGTCCGGCGAGGTGGATCTCGCCAATAGCTTCGGCGGGCAGCGCATCGATGAAGGCGATCGCGTCGTATTGAAGGTTATGTGCCGAGACCTGCACATTGTTCACATCGAGCAACAGGCCGCAGCCGGTCCGCGCCACGAGCGCGCTCAGGAATTGTGCCTCGTCCATCGAGGAATCCGTGAAGGCCAGATAGGCCGAGAGGTTCTCGATCAGCACTTGCCGCTTCAACGTGCTCTGCAAGGTGTCGACATTGCGCGCCACGATCGCCAGCGCCTCTTCGTCGTAGCGAAGCGGCAGCAGGTCGTTCAGATAGGCGCCGTCGGCGACGCTCCAGGCAAGATGTTCGGAAACAAGGTCCGGCTGGAACCGCTCGCAGACCATGCGCAATCTCTTGAGATGGTCCTGATCTAGTCCTTGGGCGCTGCCCAAGGACAGGCCGACGCCGTGAACCGATAGCGGGTAGATTTCGCGCAGTCTCTCCAGCGCATGGACGGCGGCGCCGTCGCCCATGTAGTTTTCGGCATGAACTTCGAGCCAGCCTGCAGAGGGCCGCCGGGTCAGCATCTCGCCGATGTGGGGCGAGCGCAGACCGATGCCCGCAGTGACGGGGATCGCGAGAGGCTGAAATGCACGGGACATCGGTCGGCTCCTTCCAGGGGTTGGCTCGAAGTTCTGGATCGCTCAGGCTTTCGGCTTGTCGCTGCCGCCGGTGATCTTGGCGCAACTGCCGGCAGGCACGTAAAGCCAAGAATCCGGCTGGTTGTCGGCAGTGGAAGTGCCGGCGCAGGAATGAGTCGCGGTCTGGCAATCGTTCTGGCCAGCCTTGACGACGCCGTAGCACTTCTCGAACGAGAAGTTAGGCTGGGCGGCGGGACCGCTATAGGCGGCTGTAGCGGCGAGCGACGTGGCGGCTGCGAGAGCCGATCCGATGAGGGTTTTGGTGTTGATCACAGACGTGTCTCCTGGTTGCGTTTCGAGGGAAAGACTGGCCTTGCGGCCTGTCTGTAAGCAGTGTCCCCGATCGGCCGCCCAAGCTGAAATGCTGTCTCGGCATGGATTTGATACGCCGCCACTATGTTGAAGCGGCACCAAGCAAAAAGGCCCTCCGGCGGGGAGCCGGAGGGCCTTGCGCCTGCGTTGGAGAAGGGACAGGCAGGCGCGGCTAGGCGGGGGGAGGCGCCTAGGCGTATTGGCTTTTGCTGTCGAGGGCAGTGCGGTTACCCACGAGGGCTTGATCGGCGAGAAGCCAGTCCTCGGCTCGTTGCCGTCCTCTGTCACGGATTTCGGTCAGCTCACCCCAGTCGATCCAGGGTCTTGTGAACAGGGCGGCGCTGGGCCGATACTGACTGTCGAAGATATACTGGACCAGCGTGGACTTCAGCGCACCATGACTGGCAGCGGTGCGGCTATCCGGGGACGCTGCCAGAAATCCTGAGGGCCGACCGGCGATAATCAGCAGACGGTCTGCCTCAACCGACTGAACCGATGACAAAGCCGAACGGTCGCTGTCGCCCCAATAGGTTTCGCCGTCGATCTCCACGGCCGGGAAGAGGAATGGGATTGTGGCCGCCGCCAGGATCGCGTCGATCGACAATTGATCGCTCGTGAACACCTTTGCGGCATCGGTAAGAGCATTCGAAGCCAGGATACTGAGTTTCACAGGGCAGCCTTTCTTGCGCATCTCCGCAATGTCGATTGACTGTTCCAGTATCGATCTCAGGGGATTGGCCATACTGGCCGCCAATATCGATGAGTGACTGACGCGTCGCCAGAAATTGGTGAGCGCCGTCCGTGCGCCACGCTGTCCGCCAAGGGCCAGGCCATAGGCCAGCACCGCCGCCTCCATTGCGCCGAAGCCCGACGCGGTGATGTTGCCGAAGGAAAGGCCGGGCTCGTCTAGAAAGCGGTCGAGGACACCCCAGACAAAGGCGCCGTGTGTTTCATTCGTCAGGACAAGGTCGATGGACTGTGTGCCGCGCGCACTTGCTGAGCCGTTCAGCAAGGGTCCTGCATCAGCCATCATGGCAATGGTGGACCCGATTTCGGGTGTGGCTCTGGCACGCATCTCTGGTCTCCATCCCATAACGCCAAGCGACGGCGATTGATGAAGAGACTGCCCGACCTTTCTTTTGTTGCGAAATGCCAAGGTGGCATGAACTCCATAGGCAGATTGCATTGGCTGCAATTGCGCGCGGGCGGCAAGGTTCGTTCAGGCAAACAAAACAACACGATTTTGATTGCTTTGAACCAGCGCCTTAGCGGTCGCCTGGGCAGCTCTTCAGCGCATGGAGGAACGTATCATGAGAATTAGCACTGTCTGTCTGGCGGTTGTTGCTCTCGGTCTTTTTGCCGGGGCCGCTGCTGCCGACCCGCTCAGTGATTTCGCGTCATTCCCGACTTTTTACACAGATGCCGGGATGAAAACGATGAAGCCAATGGCTGGGTTCAAGAAGGCGTGGCTCGCCATACCAAAAGGCGACCGGGCCGCGATGAAGAAGGCCTGCAACGAGCCGGCGATGAGCAAGGCGCACGCCCCGTTCTGCGCAAACGTGCGGGCGCTCGGCGGCGCCAACTGAGCTGCAACGCGCCGGATAGCATCCGCGGGATGCAGAACCGGCATAAACTCCATACGCAGATTGCATTGGCTTCAAAGCCGCCCTGGCAGCAAAGTTCGTCTCGGCAAGGAGGAACCGCAGAGTTTTCAATTCCTGCCGATAATTACCGCAGTCGTCGATGGGACGATTGCTCAACTCCAGAGAAGGATCTTACCATGAATATCAAAGCTATTTGCCTCGGTGCATTTGCACTTTCCGTTCTGGGTGGCGTTGCATTCGCCGGCGCACTCGATGAACCTTCGAACATGCAGCCCTTCTTCACCGACGCCAGCATGAAGACGATGAAGTCGGATGATGAGTTCAAGGCGGCCTGGAGTGCAATGGCGCAGGACAAGCGGGATGCCATGAAGAAGGAATGCAACGACGCAGCGATGAGCAAGCCTCATGCTGTGTTTTGCGAGAAGGTTCATAAAATCGGCGGCAACAGCTGAGCGTCGTCTGCCTTCCAAAACATGATGGCGAGCAAGTGCTCGCCATCATCAATTTTGGAGGGTTCGTTGGTTCGTTGCCCCCGATGAAGCGGCGCAAACAATGCGCCATGACGGGCCGCTATCGACTTTATAGCCGCCGTGCATTGGCCCGACGAAACGGTTTGCGACAGGGTTCATAGCCAGCAAAAGCATCTGCAGTCGAGGGACGAGTCGGCATGGACATTCATCATATCCGCTACTTCCTTGCCGTGTGCGAGACCCGGAACTTCACGCGCGCTGGTGAAAAGTGCAATGTCACGCAACCGGCACTGTCGCGTGCAATTCAGCAGCTGGAGGACGAGGTCGGCGGCCTGCTGTTTCGCCGCGAACGAAATCTGACCCACCTGACCGATCTGGGTGTTCTGCTGCGGCCCCGCTTCCAGCAAATCCTCGACGAGCTGACCGGCGTGCGGCAGGAGGCATCCCGCTTCCTCTGCCTGGAAAATGCCAACCTCAAGGTCGGCGTCATGTGCACCATCGGGCCTCGCCGGTTTACCGGCCTGCTGGCCGACTTCAACAGGCGTCAGCAAGGCATCCAGCTCCAGCTGGTGGAGGGCGTTCCGGCGTCGCTTTCTCAACTTCTCGAATCCGGTGAGATCGACGTCGCCATCATGGCGTCGAGTGACAATTTTCCGGACCGGTTCGACGTCACGCCGCTCTATCGCGAGCGCTTCGTCCTTGCGTTTCCAAACGGCCATCGGCTGGCCCGCAACGCCAATGTCGCCATTTCCGAACTCGACGGGGAAAACTACCTCAGGCGCCTGAATTGCGAGTATCGCGATCATCTTGCCGGCTTGTGCAACGATCGTGGCGTCAAGCTCAGGATCTCCTATGCCAGCGAGCGTGAGGACTGGATCCAGAATATGGTTTCCGGGGGCCTCGGAATCTGCTTCATTCCCGAGTTCAGCGCGGTGATCCCCGGCCTGCAAGTGAGACCGGTCATCGATCCCGAGGTCTGGCGGGAGGTATCGCTGGTGGTCGTCGCTGGGCGCAGGTTCTCGCCGGCTGCTTCGGCCTTCGTCAGCAGCGTCAAGGCGCATGGCTGGACGACTAGCGCCATACCTGTGGCAATCCGCAAAACCGCTGCGTAAATATATCCCAAGCTTCGTTATATTTGAGATCCGGGTTCTCGCGGTCCCTGCATGTCTTTGGAAATGGCCACGATAGTTTTCAGGTATCGAATTGAGAGCCAGGCAGCATTTCTCTTTCGTCGATGAGCCGGTCACTCTCCTTGTCATGCCCCGCCTCCCGCGTTTGGGCACCGACAAAGGAGAAATACGAAATGGCTACCAAGAAACTCAATCTGGTATTTGCGTTGGGCCTGCTCTCGGCGACCGCAGCATTTTCCGCGGTGCCGGCCTTCGCCGGAGACTGCCCGGCCGGCCAGGCCGCGACCACGGACATTCAGGAGCATCCCAGCAAGCCGGTTGGCGTGACCGACGATGTGCTTTCGGCAATCGATCTCAGCCCCAAGGGCGATGCCTGGAAAGGCAACATGCTGCGTCTTCGCAAGCTCGTCGTTCAGCCCGGCGGTGTCGTGCCGTGGCATGAGCACAACGTCCGCCCAGCCAACATCCTGGTCGTCGAGGGCTCGATCACCGAATATCGCAGCACCTGCAAGGTGGGGATCGAGCACCCGGCCGGCGACGTGACCGCCGAGTTCGGTCAGCTCGCCCATTGGTGGAAGAACAACGGCAAGGTTCCCGCGGTGCTCTATTCGGCCGACGTCCTGCCACCGGCGATGCACGAAGATCACATGATGTAGGCCGCGTCTTTTGACGACGTCTTCCCTTAACCGGCCATTGAAAGCGCGTCCTCGGGCAGCCGCCTGGGGACGTGTGGCCACGGAGTCCTGTCATGACGACCGGTGAATTGACTGAACCAACGCGGCTCCGAATGGTTGCCGCGGACAGCCGACGCTTCGGCCTGATTGCCCTGATCGCGTTCCTGACGCTTGTCGATCTTTTCGCCACTCAGGCCATATTGCCGTCGCTGGTCATCAAGTTTGGCGTCAGCCGCGCCACGATGGGTTTCGCGGTCAATGCCAGCACCTTCGGCATGGCCGTCGCCGGCATCGCGGTTGCGCTTTTCGGGCGCGGTATCGATCGTCGCAATGGCATCTGGATCAGCCTGGCCGTCCTGGCGATACCGACGACACTGCTTTCGCAGACCGACAACATAATCACGTTTGCCTTGCTGCGGGTCGCGCAGGGTCTGTGCATGTCGACCGCTTTTACGTTGACGATGGCATACCTGGCCGAACACTTTTCAGCGCGGCAGACGACCAGCGCGCTTGCGGCCTATGTGACCGGCAACGTCGCCAGCAATTTCTTCGGACGGCTGATGTCGGCCGCCGTCGCCGACACGTTCGGCATCTCGACCAATTTCCTCACCTTCGCGGCTCTCAACCTGATTGGCGCTGCGCTTGTCTGGTTCACGCTGCAGAAGACATCGGCAATGATGCAAGCCGACCCGGCGGGCGGAGCCCCGCGCTCGGCCTGGAAAGGCCCGTTGATGCATGCCGAATTGCGCGCCTGTTTTGCCATAGGCTTTCTCATTCTGTTCGTTTTCATAGGCACGTTCACCTATGTCAATTTCCAGCTGGTCGCCCCGCCGCTCGCCTTGTCGCCAATGGTGCTGGGCCTGGTCTATTTCGTCTTCCTGCCCTCCATGCTGACCACGCCGCTCGCCGGGCGCGTTGCTGCCGGCCTGGGTCCCAGGGTGGGGATTGGCGCCACGCTTGCGATGGCGATCGCCGGCCTGCTTCTGCTGCTCACCACCAGCCTGCCGATTGTCCTTCTTGGCATGGCGTTGATCGCCGTCGGCACCTTCCTGGCGCAAGCGATAGCCACCGGCCATGTCAGCCGGACGGCATCGCGTGATCGCACTGCGGCAAGCGGCATTTACCTCGCATCGTATTACGCGGGCGGGTTAGCCGGCAGTTTCGTGCTCGGCCAGATCTATGACCGGGTTGGCTGGACCGCATGTGTGGCGGTGCTCGTCGCGGTGCTTGCCTGCGCGGTTGCTGTCGCGCAGGTGCTGAAGACGCCAACAGTCTGACCGGCATGACCGGCGGACCGAAGAAATGCGCGCCAGCGAGCAAGGCGCCGTGAATTCCAACGCTCAACTGAACGTCACAACAAACAGAAGGAGACTGATATGACCATCTATCTGAAAACCCTGATCGCCGGCGCTGCCATGCTGATGGCGATCGTAGTCCCCGCCGCCGCCTCGGATGGCGTCGTCACGGTGAAGAGCGTTTACTCCGTTGCTGAAACTGTTGCCCGCATCAAGAAGGATGTCCTCAAGAAAGGCATCATGTTCTTCGGCGTCATCGATCAGGCGAAGCTTGGCAAGAACGCCGGCAACGATGTCAGGCCGTCGCGTCTGGTGATGTTTGGCAACCCGGCGCTTGGAACCACTTTCATTACGTCCAATCCGGAAGCCGGTCTCGATTGGCCGGTGCGCGTGCTGGTCTATCAGACGGCTGACGGCGGGGTTTATGCCGCCTATACCGATTTCGACTGGATCGCCAAGCGCCACGGCATTACGGATCGCGTCGCTCAGTTCAAGATGGCCACGGAGGTCATCCAATCGGTGACATCGACGATCAAGAAGAACTGAGTGGCCAAGACGCCGGCCGTTTTCAGCGAAGGGGTTATTCGGCGGCAGCGGCGGGCAAGGTGCTCGCCGGTTCCCCGAACCATTTCTTCTGCACTGCCTCTCGAACGAGTGCGCCGACCGCCTGCGAGTGCCTGCGGCCGCGCACAGTGACGAGATTGACCTCGCGCCAGAATTCCGGCTCGGTGATGGGCAGGCCTACGACACCTGGATGGTTGACGGAATGCTGTGGCATGAAACCGAAGCCCAGTCCGGCCGCAATCATCGACAGCGTCCAGTCATCCCGGTCGCTCCAATAGACCGGACTCACCGTCACACCCTGTTCCGACAGTATGGCATCGGCGTAGCCGGCGAATTCGCAATTGTTGCGGTGAATGTAGCTTTCGCTGTTCATGTCCCTGACGCGAACGCAAGGCTGGTTGGCCAGCCGATGCGCCGGATGGATGGCCATCACCATCTGTTCGCGGAAAAGTGGCAAGGTATGCACTTCGTCGTCGGGCGTGTTCGAAGGCAAGGCGTAGATAGCCACTTCGAGATCTCCCGCCAGGAGCCTTCGCCGCAAGCTGTTGGCGTCGGCATCGCAAAGGTGCAGCTCCACGCCAGGATGGCGGGCGCGCACGGACGAGATCAGTTCGACAATTTCGTCCGGTGCGATCGTGCTCATGATGCCCACCCTGAGGGGCGCCTTCTTCATGTGCACGTATTGGTCGGCGATCTGCTTGGCGAGTTGTGAATTCTCGAACACGCCCTCGAGGTAGGTTTCGACCATGCGACCGAGCTCGGTGAGGTGGGTGTTGCGCCGCTCGCGATGGAACAGCTCACCACCGAACTCGTCTTCAAGCAGCTTGATGGCGCGCGAAAGCGCCGGCTGGGTGACGTTGCATACTTCGGCGGCCCGGGTGAAATTCAGCTCCCGGGCAACGGCCAGAAAATACCTGACTTGGCTGATCTCCACTGCACGATCCCACAAACGCGCATCGCAGCACCCCCACCGCAATGGCGCAGCATACCGGTTGCCCTTGCGTCAAACAAGGCGACCTTGCTCCGCCAAGGAAATGAGGCCGGCTCTGATTGGTGGCTATCGAATCCATGTTCCAACGGCATTTCCGATGCTTGGGACGAGCGGTCATACTTTCATCAACAGAAAGCACTCGGCGGCAGGCGGTCATGGCCTGCTATCGCCCGGTTCGAAGGACACCATCATGCTCAAAGGAAAAACCGCGCTCATCACAGGGTCCACCAGCGGCATCGGCCAGGGTATCGCCGAAGCCTTTGCCGCCAAAGGCTGCAACATCATCCTCAACGGTTTCGGCGACGCCAAGGAGGTCGAGAAGCTGCGGGCAAGGATTGCCGCCGAGCATGGCGTGACCGTTCGTTATGACGGCGCCGACATGAGCAAGGGTGATGCCATCACCGCGATGATGGACAAGGCGATCGCCGAGTTCGGTGCGGTCGACATCCTGGTCAACAATGCCGGTATCCAGCATGTCGCGCCGATCGACGAGTTTCCGATCGAGAAATGGGAAGCGGTGGTCGCCATCGACCTGATGTCGTCCTTCTATACGATCCGCCGCGCGCTCCACGCAATGAAAGAGCGAAAATGGGGGCGCATCATCAATGTCGCGTCGGCGCATGCGCTGGTCGCGTCGCCCTACAAATCCGCCTACGTCGCCGCCAAGCACGGCGTCGCCGGCTTGACCAAGACGGTTGCGCTGGAAGTCGCCGAGCAAGGCATCACCGTCAACGCGGTCTGCCCTGGATACGTGCTGACTCCGCTGGTCGAAAAGCAGATACCGGACACCGCCAAGGCGCGGGGGATCACCGAGGAACAGGTGATCAAGGACGTGCTTCTGGCGGCGCAGCCGACCAAGCAGTTCGTGACTGTTGCCCAGGTTGCAGCACTCTGCCTGTTCCTGGCTTCCGACGATGCAGCCTCGATCACCGGCGCCATCATGCCGATCGAGGGTGGCTGGACGGCGCACTGAACCCCGAAAATGAGGAGCGAAAAGCTCATGAACAAGATCTCGCGAAATCCGTCCATGTCCGAAGCAGCGCCAGATGTAAGCCACCAGCCGGACAATCCCGCCAAGCGCCAGACAGTTCTGGTCCTTCAGGGCGGCGGCGCGCTAGGCGCCTATCAGGCCGGCGTCTACCAGGCGCTCGTCGAGGGCGGCATCGAACCGGATTGGGTTATCGGCACGTCGATCGGCGCCATCAACGCCGCGCTGATCGCGGGCAACGAGCCGAAGGATCGGTTGCCGAAGCTCCGGGAATTCTGGGACGGCGTCAGCCGCAGCAGCCCGCTCGACGAGTTTTTCGCGATGATGGTTCCAAGCAACATCTTTGCCAATATGGGCACGGTGATGCGTGGCATACCGGGTTTCTTCGAACCGAACCCAAGCGCCATGTTCGGGGTCAACCGCGAAGTAGGTGTGGAGAACGCCTCCTACTACACCACCGATCCGCTCAAGCGGACGCTGAATGACCTGATTGACTTCGACTACCTCAATCGGCGTCATACGCGGCTCACCGTTGGCGCTGTCAACGTCAACACCAGCGAACTCAAATACTTCGATACCCGTGAGATGAGCCTTTCAGCGGCGCACATCATGGCGTCTGGCGCTCTACCTCCAGCCTTTCCGGCAGTCTGCATTGATGGCGAGCCTTATTGGGACGGCGGCATCTATTCGAACACGCCAATCGAGGTGGTGCTTGACGCACGCCCACGGCAGGACGCGCTGATCTTCGCGGTCAACATGTGGCAACCCAGCGGCACCGAGCCGAAATCGATCTGGCAGGTGATGGGGCGGCAGAAGGACCTTCAGTTCGCCAGCCGCGGCAAAAGCCATGTGGCCCGGCAGGAGCAATTGCATCGTCTGCGACACGTCGTGCGCGAATTGGGGAAGCTCGTCCCCGAAGAACGGCGCGAAGACCCGATGTTCAGGGAATTGGCCTCCTATGGCTGCCCGTCCGTCATGCACCTGGTCAGGCTGCTTTCGCCGCGTCTCGATGGCGAAGACCACACCAAGGACATCGACTTCACCCGGGCAGGTATCCGCACGCGCTGGCAGGCTGGATACGAGCACGGGCAGCGCGTCCTCTCGGAAAAGCCGTGGGAATGCGACGTCGACATGCTGCAGGGCATCGTGATCCACGAGTCGCAAGAGTGAATTGTTCCAGCGCTCGGTCGCGCTGGACAAACTTACGGAGACTCCGATGCAAATCATCACGCCCGGCATGCGGCTTGTTCCAGAAGCGGTGCTCGCCAACGACGCTGCGCTTTTCCGAAAGATCGCGGAAACGCCATCGCATATGGATCGGTCGCTGCATCGCGTGGTGATCGTCGGCGGCGGCGCCGGCGGGCTGGAGCTAGCGACACGTCTCGGCCGCAAGTTCGGCAAGCGACAGCTCTCGGTCACCCTGGTCGATCGCAACCGCACGCATGTGTGGAAGCCGCTGCTACACGAGGTTGCCTCGGGCACCCTGAACGCATCGACGGATGCGATAGAATACATCGCGCATGCCAGCCGCCACCACTATCGATACCGGATTGGCGAGGTCGTCGGCATCGACCGCGTCAAGCGCCAGGTCTTCGTTGCCCCCAGCTTCGACGACGATGGCCGACAGATCATCCCGCCGCGGGTGCTTGGCTACGATACGCTTGTCATGGCCGTCGGCAGCGTCTGCAACGATTTCGGAACGCCGGGCGCACTGCGCAACGCAATTGCGCTCGATACAGCGAGCCAGGCGGCCCGCTTCAACCGGCGCATGATTGACGCCTGCCTGCGGGCCAACGCGCAATACGAGCAGCTGTCGCCAGGGCAGCTCCATTGCGTGATCGTTGGCGCCGGAGCTACCGGCGTTGAACTGGCGGCCGAATTGCACAAGTCGATGCGCGAGATCGCATCCCACAACCTCGACAACATCGATTTCGACAAGTTGATCCGCATCACGATCATCGAGGCGGGGCCGCGCATCTTGCCAGCTTTGCCGGAACACATTGCGCGCGCTTCCGCGCATCTGCTTCGCGACCTCGGCGTCCAGATACGCTGTGGGATCAAGGTCACCGAAGTGACGGCGGACGGTGTCAGGCTCGGCGACAAGATGTTTGTCGCGGCCGAGCTTGTCGTCTGGTCCGCCGGAATCAAGGCACCGGATTTCCTTGGACATCTGGACGGTCTTGAGACCGATCGCATCAATCGTCTGATGGTCGATGACACGTTGCGGGCCAAGGGCGACGAGAACGTATTTGCCATTGGCGACTGCGCCAATTGCGTTCTTCCCGGAGGCGATAGCCCGCTGCCACCACGCGCGCAGACCGCTCATCAGCAGGCCGACCACCTCGTCAAGGTCATCGCCGCGCGCGTCAAGGGACAACCGGCGCCGGCGTTCCGCTACCGCGACTACGGTTCACTGGTTTCGCTCGCCGACTATGGCGCATTCGGCAGCCTGATCGGCGGATTGAAGATCGAAGGACTGCTTGCCCGACTGATGTATCGCTCGCTCCACAAGATGCATCTGACGGCTGTGAACGGGACCTTCAAGACCGCGCTGGACGCGATCGCCGCGACCCTGGCGCGCCGCACCAAGCCTCGGGTCAAGCTGCATTGAATCTCGGGAGGGCAAGACGGTGGAAAACTACGATGTCGTGATCCTCGGCGGCGGCAATGCCGGCATGGGCGTGACGGTCGCGACACGCGCGGCCGGCCTGTCGGTGGCGATGGTCGAGGCGCGCGATCTCGGCGGCACTTGCCCCAATCGTGGATGCACGCCGAAGAAGGTTCTGGTTGCAGCCGCGCATGCACTGCACGATATCGAGCGCGCCGGCCAGCATCGCATCGCTGTCGGCAAGCCGGAGCTTGACTGGGCGGGGTTGATTGCCCGCGAGAAGGACATCATCCGCAATATTCCGGATCGCCTCTCCGGCGTGATGGCCAGGCGTGGCGTCGATGTCATTTTCGGCAAGGCCGCGTTCATCGGCAGCCATACCATCAGCGTCGATGGCCGTAGGCTCGAAGCGAAGAACATCGTGATCGCAACCGGCTCGAAACCCCGATCGTTGCCTATCTCCGGGGCCGAACATATGACCACCTCGGACGATGTCCTGAACGATCCTGTGCTGCCTCGCGATGTCGTGTTTGTTGGCGGTGGCGTCATCGCCTTCGAACTCGGCCACGTCTATGCGCGTGCCGGAGTGACGGTGACAATTCTCGAAGCGCTGCCGCATCTGCTCGGCAATCTCGACGCGGACGCTGTCGCGCAGATCCGCAGCGAGAGCGAGCGCATCGGCATTCGGCTGCTCACGCTAGCCTGGGTCAAGCGGATCGACAGTTCCAAAGGGCGCTTGCGCGTGACCTTCGCGATCGATGGCAGCGAGTCCACGATAGACGCCGATCGGGTCGTGAACGGCGCAGGACGGGTCGCCAATGTCGATGGACTCGATCTTGGCGGGGGCGTTGTCGTGCAGCAGGAAGGGCGCATTGAAATCGACGAGCACCTGCGCTCTCGATCCAATCCGGATGTCTATGTCTGCGGCGACGCAGTCTGGAACTCACCGCAATTGTCACCCGTAGCGACCTATGAGGGAACACTCGTCGGTCGCAATATCGTCGACGGACCTATCCACCGGCCCGACTATTCCCACATACCGGCGTCTGTCTACACGGTCCCGGCTGTCGCCAGCATCGGGTTGACCGAGGCCAAGGCGAGGGAGCAGGGGCTCGCCATCGAGGTGTATGTGAATGACATGCACGACTGGCTGTCGGCCAGGACCCATGCCGAAACCGCGGCGTGGTCGAAGATTATTGTCGAGCAATCCACGGACAAGATCGTTGGCGCACATATTGTGGGCCATGGCGGCGAAGAGCTGATCCATCTATTTGCGCTTGCCATGAAGCACGGCATCACGGCATCGCAAGTCCGCGACATGGTCTACGCCTTCCCGACCTTCTCCGCCGACATAAGGAACATGATGTAACGATCGGAACGCAGGCGGCGAACAGAATACGAACCCCGCGTGCCCTGATGCATCCTGGGCATCGAAACGATGCAAGGAAAGCATGACCCCGCCCGACGAGCTCCGATGATAGGGTGTTCGCAGTCCATGAAAGTGCAGAAATGGCCGCCGACGATCAGGCAATGACATTTGAACAGTCCGTCCAGGCTGCCATAGAACTTGATGCGCCCCTCAATGAGCGACTGGCGGTGGTTGCCGCGGCGGTCCGCCGCCTGAACCCTGATTTCGCCGACGCGGTAGACCGCCTGGTGGCGCGCCTGGAGCAGCAAGGGGCAGGTGCCATGGCGCCGAAGCCCGGCGATGTCATGCCAGGGTTCCTGCTGCCTGACGACGAGGGCAGACTGGTTGGCCTGGCTGAGATCCTTCTACAAGGCCCCGCCGTCATCACCTTCCAGCGCGGGCACTGGTGTCCCTATTGCCGGTTGAATGCGGTTGGCATCGTCGAGGCTCAGCAGGAGATCGCGGCCCTTGGCGGCCAGGTCGTGGCAATCATGCCCGAGCGGCGCAGGTTCGCGAAGGCGATGAAGGCAGCCGTAGGCGCCAAATTTCCATTCCTGACCGACATGGACAATGGCTACGCCCTGTCCCTCAACCTTGCGATCTGGATCGGGGCCGAGATGGAGCGGTTGATGGGCGTTGCCTATGATCTCCCGAACTACCAGGGCAATGCCAGCTGGTTCCTGCCGATCCCCGCGACTTTCATCGTCGGAACGAACGGCATCATCACGGATCGCTTCGTCGACCCCGACTACCGTCGGCGCATGGACATCGACGACCTGATCGCGGCGCTCAGGCGGGCTCGCTGACGCCAAAGGTCGACCAGTCGGTCGACCGCAACAGGTTGAGCAGCGTCGTGGCCACGGGCGAACGATGGCGGCCGGCGACGGCATAGACGGCGACAATCCTGGATATCTCGACGTCCCGCAACTTAAGTCTGCGGATATTCGGCGACCGCGGTGCGGTCACGGAAACGAAGCCAACGCCGGCATTGGCTTCCAGCAGCGCCAGCAGATCGTGGTCGGTCTCGACCTCATGCGCTATCCGTGGCGTCAGCCCATTCGCCGAAAGGCAGCGCGACAGCTCCTCGCTCGTTTCCCAATCGATCCTGCGGAGCACAGGCTCCGCGGCTAGCTGGCTCAGCGCGACGTCGGCCTCGTTGCGGCGGGCAAGCGGATGATCGGAATTCACGACAAGCTCTATGCCCTCCTGGAACAGCGGCCATGTGTCGAGCCGGTCCCATACCGCCCCCAGCGGGCCTGCAACGGCCAACTCGACCTCGCCGTTCTTCAGCGCATTGACGACAGCGGTCGGTGAACCACGGTTGATCTTGAGGTGGACTCCAGGATAGGCCCGGAAAAGCTCCGTAAACGGCGAAACCAGAAGTGCGATGTTGACGCTGTTGGAAATGGTGACGTTAAGGGGAGCCACGTCGCTGCTTTGCACCGCCTTGGCGAGCGATTTAGCGGACGTAGCAGCATCGTAACACTGCTGCAGCAAGGGCAGCATGCGTCGTCCAAGTTCGGTCAGATGGGAATGCTGGCGCTCGCGCCGAAGGAGCTCTCCACCCAACTCGTCTTCAAGTGTCTTGATCGCGCGCGTCAGCGCAGGCTGCGTGACGTTGCACTCTTCAGCTGCCCTGGTGAAGTTCAAGGTGCTGGACAGGGCCAGGAAATAGCGGACCTGTTGCATCTCCATGAAATTTCGACCCCTCAGCGAAATGGTCTATCAGCGATGGTGCATACTTGAAGTTAACGCAATGGGTCTTTTTCAGCAAAAGTGGCCTGCACCATAGGTGCGAATGGCAGCGGCGCCAAGGCGCACCCATAACTCTGACAAACCCAGAGTCATGATGAACTGAGCGATTTGTTCAGCCAATCGGCGAAGCCCCTAGCCCGTTTGCTCGGCTGGTGCCCCGCCGGGAACAGGGCATGGATGGGTATGGTCGGTAGTGGGAAATCCGGCAGCAGCCGACGCAGGCGACCATCCTGCAGTTCGGCGTTGAACATCCAGCCCGAACCGAATGCCACGCCAAGCCCTGCCACAACGCATGCGGTGACACCGGCCGAGCTCGAGACCCTGATACGCGGGCTTTCGGGCAGGACGAAATTGACTTGTGGATCGACTAGCTCCTGAAACGTTGCGCCGGAGCTGTCGGAAGGCCCGAAGATCACCTGGTGTTG
Organism: Mesorhizobium sp. P2_H9; assembly: GCF_056403215.1. Lineage (NCBI taxonomy): Bacteria > Pseudomonadati > Pseudomonadota > Alphaproteobacteria > Hyphomicrobiales > Phyllobacteriaceae > Mesorhizobium > Mesorhizobium sp. P2_H9. Next base: position 153,245 of record NZ_JBFUFX010000008.1, read on the forward strand.
CGCCAGATCGGCAGGGCTGCTCGGTAGGCCATGCCGGGCAATATAGTCCGGCGCGGCAACCAGCAGCCTAGGCGTCTGCCCGACCTTGCGCGCCATCATGCTGGAATTGTCGAGCAGGCCAAGACGGATCGCGACATCGGCGCCCTCCTCGACAAGGCTGCGCCGGCGATCGTCCATCATCAGCTCGACAGAGAGATTCGGATGCTCGGCAAGAAGGCTTGGCAGACGAGGAATGAGCGCGCGCACGGCAAAGGTGACCGACAACTCGACGCGTAGAACTCCGCGCAATTCCTCGTTGCCGGCGGCGGTGTCGGCCGCCGCTCCCAGGTCCGCAAGCAGCGGCCGGATCTGGTCGAGGTAGACCTGCCCCGCCTCGGTCAACCCGACCCCGCGGCTGGTGCGGACGAGAAGACGGGCGCCGATGCGCGCCTCCAAATCGTTCAGAATCCGCGACACCGATGGTTGCGAAAGGCCGATTTCGCGGGCGACCTGCGAAAGGTTGCCGCGTTCCGCCACCCGCACGAACACTTCGAGCTCCTGCAACCTGTCAGCCATTCGCTTTCCGGATGATTGGTATGCTTTTCGGCAAGCTACCCCTCCCTTTGGAAATAGGCGAGGACATTTCCGCCGCAAGCAGTGCGGTCACGATTTTGGAGTGTCCGATGTCTCTTCAGGAAAAACTCGATGCCTTCAAAGCCGATTTTGAAGGCAAGGCCCCCAAGCAAGCGGTCGAGATCATGCATCGCGCGACCGCTGAGCTCATAGCGTCCAGGCAAGCCGATCAAGCTCTGAAGGCAGGTGCCGTTGCCCCGGTCTTCACATTGTCGGAGGCCGATGGCGGTTCTGTCGCATCGGGCGATCTGCTTGCACGCGGGCCGCTGGTGCTCAGTTTCTATCGCGGTGTCTGGTGCCCCTATTGCAACATCGAGCTCGGCGGCTTGCAGGAAGCCTGGCCGGCAATCCAGGCCACGGGCGCGCAACTAGTTTCCATCTCTCCGCAGTCGCTGGCGAACGGCCGCAAGGCCAAGCGCGACAAGCAGATAGATTTCCCGATGCTGAGCGACCCCGGCGGTAAGGTTGCCGACGAGTTCGGCTTGCGGTTTCGCCTGCCGGACGACCTGGTCGCGCTTTACCGGAGCTTCGGCGTCGATCTGCCGCTGATCAACGAGGACCCTACCTGGACATTGCCGATGCCGGCTCGCTTCGTGGTCGGACAGGATGGCGTCATCGCCTATGCCGAAGTCAGTCCGGACTACACACGCAGACCAGACCCGGCCGACATTCTGCCCATCCTCAAGCAACTGCAGGGCTCCATCGCGGCTTGAACCGATGGATATCAACCACATTGCAGTCGCGAACGTCGCAGCGGCCAGCGCCGCCCGGCGCTGGTCGATGCTGATATTGATCTCCATCGGCGCCTTCCTGCCGATGACCACATGGTTTTCCGCAACGGCGATCGCGCCGCAACTGACACGGCTCATGGACCTTTCCCCGGCGCAGGGCGCCTGGGTCACCGGTGCCGTGCAGATCGGCTTTGCGATCGGTGCATTGGCCTCCAGCATGGCCGGCCTGCTGGATATAGTCTCGCTTCGCAAGGTGATCGCCGTCAGTGCCTTGACGGCGGCTGCAGCCAACCTCTGTGTGTTTTTCGCGCCCTCGGTCGGCTTGCTGATGGCGGCTCGTTTTGTCACCGGCATGGCGCTGGCGGGCGTCTATCCACCGGCACTGAAACTGGTGTCGACCTGGTTCAGTCGCGGGCGGGGAACGGCGCTCGGCGTTCTCCTCGCGGCGCTAACGCTTGGTTCTGCCTTTCCTCATCTGGTATCCGCGCAAGCCACCGAACTGGCCTGGCAAGACGTCATCTTGGCGACCTCCCTCGCGGCAATGGCGGGTGCGTTGTTAATCTTATGGTTCGGCGGGGAAGGGCCCTATCCCTTTGCCAGGTCGGCATTCGACCCTAGCCACCTCAAAACGCTGCTGCGCAATCGCGCGCTGATGTTCGCCAATCTCGGCTATCTCGGACACATGTGGGAGCTCTATGCCATGTGGGGCTGGATCCTGGCCTACATCAGGGCGGGCAGCTATGGTCTCGGCATTGGTGACCCGAGAACAGCCTCCTTGCTGGCATTCTTGGTCGTTGCATCGGGCGGGATCGGCTCGATCGTCGGCGGCATGGTGGCCGATCGCATCGGCCGCACCGCGACGGCGGCTGCGATGATGGCGGTCTCCGGCTTCTGCGCAGTTAGCATCGGACTGACCTTTGCCGGTCCGCTCTGGCTGTTCGCTGCCGTCGCCATTCTCTGGGGAGCGACCGTCATCGGCGATTCCGCGCAATTCTCGGCGATAGCAACCGAATTGAGCGATCCACGCTATGTCGGCACGGCACTTTCCCTGCAGTTGAGCATAGGCATCGCCCTTACCTTCGTTTCCATCCACATGACCTCATTCGTGGCGGAAGCGGTCGGCTGGCGCTGGAGCTTCCTCGTCCTGGCACCTGGCCCGCTACTTGGCATCGTCGCCATGCTGGCGCTGCGGCGCATGCCCGCGGCACGGCAAATCGCGCATGGGCTGAGGTAATGGCTTTCAAATGGGTGTTAAATGGATGAGCTAAGAGCGCTTTCAGGGACTGGCGTTATGATCACGAACCGTTTGCTTCAGGCCATTTCGCGGGTCGTTACAATGTTACAAAACAGTCTGTAAGTAATTGAAATCGTTGGCATGATCTAGAGTTCAATCCTCTCTCGCAGCACCAGCCCATCCCATTGAAACAACGATTCTGCTTCACCGACCAAGCGGCTGTCGTGACAAGGCGAGAAGTTCAGCCTCGTCGGTGATTCCGGCCATGTAGTTGGCGATGATACGAGAGGCCAGCGCTTCTCGGCTGGCATCAGAGTCGCCTTCGCGCTTTGCCTGCTCGAAGACGCGTCCAAGAAGGCCCACCTCGGACGGCGTGAAGTTGCTCGCCTCTTTGATCTTGCGACTGGTGGGCATGCCCGCCTCCCTTCCCAAGAAGTATACGCCTATTTCGTGTAAAAGTGATGGGCAACTGAACGAGCTATATTCTCGATTCCGCCCAACTAAAGTTGCGAAAAAGCGTATCCTCGTCCGCCCTAAGCCACCGACCACCCGCCATCCACCAAAATATTCGCCCCGGTAATCATCGATGCCGCCGGCGAGGCCAGGAACACCACGGTGCCCGCGACATCGATCGGGTCGCCGATGCGGCCGAGCGGGATGTGGCCCAGTACATGCGCATGAAACTCCGGATCGGCGAGCGAGGGTCGCGTGCCGTCGGTCCAGATGAAGGTCGGCGCCACGCTGTTGACGGTGATCTTGTGCTGCGCCCATTCGGCGGCAAGGCAGCGCGTCAAATGGTTGATCGCCGCCTTCGACATGCAGTAGATCGCCTCGCCCTTCAGCGTCACCGTGCCGGCCTGCGAGCTGATGTTGATGATGCGCCCGGATTTCTGCGCGATCATCAGCTTTGCAACTGCCTGGGTGGTGAAGAACGTGCCCTTGAGATTGACGTTCACGGTGAGGTCGAAATCTTCCTCGGTCACGTTCTCCGCCAGGTTTTCCGGCCCAAGCCCGACATTGTTGACCAGAATGTCGATGCGGCCGAAGGCGGCGTGCGCCTCGGCGACAGCCCTTCGCACCGTCGCCAGATCGGTCAGATCCATCTGCACCGCCAGCGCCCGCCGGCCGATGCGCTCGATCTCGGAGGTCAGTTCGGCCCCGTCTGCCTTGCTGCGCACGCCGACGATCATGTCGGCGCCGGAGCCGGCGCAGGCGAGTGCGCAGGCACGGCCGATGCCGCGCGTGGCGCCGGTGATCAGCACCACCTTGCCGGCCAGATCGAATTTCGGCGTGAAGTCCGCTGTCATTGAAACCTCCCTCAAAAGCCCCGTCGGACCGCAACCGGTTCGACGAGGACGAGCCGAACACTAACCGGTCTCGGCGTGAAAGCCAGCCGCGCATAGGCTCCAGGCGGCTCCATCATAGGAACACCGCGTGTACGAAGACTTGCCACGCGCCGGCCATCATGATGCCATGTCCCTGCTCGTCATCTTCCGGGCCCTCAAGATGGACGATCTCACCGCCGGCTCCGAAAAGAATCCGTGGCGAGGCGCAGGCCTTGCTGGCCGCGTTGCAGTAAGCCGCGAGAAATTGCCGCCGTTGGCCGGTTTCGTTGGCAAACGGGGGCGGTTCCCTGCTATTCCCGCTTCAAACCAAAAAGCAGTGGACGTTTCTGCATGACCAATGTCGCCCTGACCGGGCTTGCCCGCGATCTCGCCAAGCGCGCCAGCGAAGGCCGCCCGGTGCGCATCGGCGTCATTGGCTCGGGCGAGATGGGCACCGATCTGGTGACGCAAGGCATGCTGATGCCGGGCATTGCGGTGTGCGCCGTCTCGACGCGGCGTCCGCACACCGCGCGCGACGCCATCCGCATCGCCTATGGCGACGAGGCGATGGCGGTGGAGGCGGACAGCGCTTCGAAAGTCACCGGCGCGATCGAGAGCGGCAAGATCGCCATCACCTCGAACGAGATGCTGGTCACCAACCCGCTGATCGACGTCGTCATCGACGCCACCGGCAAGCCGGGTGTCGCCGCCGATTTCGACCTCAAGGCTATGGAGCATGGCAAGCATCTGGTGATGATGAATGTCGAGGCCGACGTCACCATCGGCTGTTATCTGAAGCAGCAGGCCGACCGGCTCGGCGTCGTCTATTCGGTCGGCGCCGGCGACGAGCCGTCGAGCTGCATGGAGCTGATCGAATTCGCCTCAGCACTCGGCTACACCATCGTCTCGGCCGGCAAGGGCAAGAACAACCCGCTCAACCATGATGCCGTGCCCGACGACTATCGCGAGGAAGCGCTGCGCCGCAACATGAACCCGCGCATGCTGGTCGAGTTCGTCGACGGCTCCAAAACCATGGTCGAGATGTGCGCCATCGCCAACGCCACCGGGCTGGTGCCGGACGTTCCCGGCATGCACGGTCCCAAGGCCGACCGCGATGAATTGGCAAAAGTGCTCATTCCACGCGCTGATGGCGGTATCCTGTCGAAGAAGGGCGTCGTCGACTACACGATAGGCAAGGGCGTGGCACCCGGCGTCTTCGTCATCGTCGAGGCGACGCATCCACGCATCATCGAGCGCATGGACGATCTGCATATCGGCCACGGCCCCTACTACAGCTTCTTCAGGCCCTACCATTTGACGTCGCTGGAAGTGCCGCTGACCGCCGCCCGCATCGTGCTCTACGGCCGGCCCGACATGGTGCCGCTGCCGCGGCCGGTGGCCGAGGTCTGCGCCGTCGCCAAGCGCGATCTCGCCGCCGGCGAAACATTCGATGCCATTGGCGAAACCTGCTACCGCTCCTGGACGATGACCATCGAAGAGGCCCGCTCCAACCATGCCGTGCCCGTCGGCCTGCTCGAAGGCGGCAAGGTGCTGGAACCGGTCAGGAGGGGTGAGTTGCTGACCACCAGCAACGCCGCACCCGACCAGACGACCAGGCTTTTTGCTCTGCGTCGGCTGCAGGACGAGATGCTGTACGGAGCAGGTTGAGCGCCTACTTCCCCAGCTCGACCGACCGCAGCCGTGCTGCTTCCACCGCCTCGGTGAGCAGATGCGTCAGCCGGTCCTCGCCCATCAGCACGGCCAGCGCGGCGGCGGTGGTGCCGTTGGGGCTGGTCACTTGCTGGCGCAACACGCCCGGCTCCTCGCCGCTTTCGGCGGCGAGCGAGGCCGCGCCATAGACCGTCTGCATGGCCAGCAGCTTGGCGGTCTTGGTCGGCAGGCCGGCCTTCTCGGCGGCCACGGTCAGCGCTTCGATGAAATGGAAGATATAGGCCGGTCCCGATCCGGACACCGCCGTCACCGCGTCCATCAGGCCTTCGTCGTCGATGGTTGCCACTTCGCCGCTCGCGGAAAGCAGGTCGGCAACGAAACGCTTGCTGTCGTCGGACACCAGCCGATTGGAAAACACCACCATCATGCCCTTGCCGATCGCCGCCGGCGTGTTGGGCATGCAGCGCGCGATCGGCGCGCGGTCGCCCAGGATCGCCTCGAAGGTGGCGACCGGTGTCCCCGCTGCAATGCTGACGAAGGTGGTGCGGCCATCGCCGAAGCGCTTGTAGGCTGAAGTCACCTCGCTGATCACTTGCGGCTTGACTGCAATGACGACGAGCGCCGGGACAGTGTCCGCCGGAATGCCGCCGGCATCCGCCGCCGCGCCGCAGCCCAGCGCTTCGGCGCGCTGGCGCAAATCGGCATTGGGTTCGACCACGAAAACCGCCGCCGGGGCAAGCTTGCCCGATTTCAGCCAGCCCGAAAGCATGGCGTAACCCATATTGCCGCAGCCGGCGAGAACAAGCCTGATCGTCATTGAAAGCCCTCCGAAGGATGCTCTCCTGTAGACGCTAGCGGCGCAACGGGAAAGCCCTGTCAGGAGCGATGGGGATCGCGCACCAGGATTGGCCGCAGCGACACTTCCCGCAGGCCAAGCACGCCCAGTACGAAAAACATCCACACCGGATCGGCGCGGTGGAAGAAGAAGCTTTCGAGGAAGGCGTTCAACCCGGTGAACAGCACCACCATCATGAAGAAATCGCCGAGATAGATGTTTTCCTTGCGGGCCGGGATGCGCATGTAGTCGCGCAATGGCGCAATAAGGAAGGTGTAGACCGCCACGCAGAGCGCCGGAATGCCCATCAGCACGGCAATGTCGAGATAACCGTCATGGCCGTGCACGATGGTTCGGATGTCCCAGGCCCGGTCGAAGGGTTGATCCTGGTTGAGCAGCAGCGGCGTGCCCCAGAAGCTCTCATAGCCGTAGCCGGTCCATGGTCGCTGCGCCAGCATGCTGCCGGAGAACTCCCATAGTGTGGTGCGCCCGGTATAGGTCATATCGGGGAAATAGATCGCCGCCAGGTGCTTTACCGGCGGCAGGAAGACGATGCCCAACGTGCCGACCGCGGTCGCGATGATTGCCAGCGCAAACAGGATCGGGGTGCCAAGCCGCATGCCGATCAGGCTTGGCAGCACGACGATCAGGATGGAAAACGGCACCAGTCCGGCGGTTGTTTTTGAGCCGGTGTGGAACATGAAGATCATCGCCGCACAGAAGATGCCGGCGCCCCACAGCCGCTGTCCGCGCCGATAGAGATAAAGGCCGGCGAAGCTGAAGCAGGCCATGATCGGGCCGGCGATGTTCTTGTGGGTGAAGACGCCGCGCCACAGGCCGGCATGCTCCGGCTCCTGCGAGTCGGCGGTGTGCAGGGCCTCATGCGGAAAGACGATCAGTCCGATATAGGACAGGCCCATGACGACAACGATGGTGAAGATGATGACCTTCGAGAACGCATCCGCGTCGCGTGGCAGTGCCAGGATCGTCGCCATCGTCAAAATGCCGATCAGCGTGAACGAGGCGGCGCGCGCCGCCGACGGCGGGTCGCTGGCCATCAGCACAGACAGCATGAAGAAACCCAGCATCAGCAGCCAGGATGGGCTGAGCAGCGAGCGCACCACCTTGGGATTGGCGAAAGCCATCAGCGAGAAGATCGAGATGGCGCCAAGCGAGCCGAAGCCGAGCTGGTTGACGATGTCGCCGCCATCGCCGATCACTTCGGCGCCGGCCGGCTGGAACGGCCGGAAGGATATCAGAATGGCGGTGAACAGCAGCGCCGCGATCGCGGTCGCAACGCCGTCGCGCGTGAACGCCGCGCTGAGCGGCGCCTGCTCAGTTCTTCTCAGGCTGTCGATACTGCTCATTGGCATATCCGAATTCGGCAAGCACGCGGCCGAGCGCGACGTGGACGGGGTACAAGGCGGTTGCCGGTGATCCTGTTTGCGCCAGCCTGACGATCCCGCGAAACGGCGAGACGGCAAGCAGCGCCAGGCTTTTCAGGAAGACCTTGGTGCCGGCAAAGGGTGTACCGGCACGTTTTTTCTTTTCGACCAGCGTCGAGATGACGCCGTTGCGCAGGCTGCGGGCGCGGATCCAGTCGGCCTCGACGCGCCGGGCCGGAACCGTTTCATGGACTTGACCCTCGGTGCACCAGCCGAGCACAAAGCCTCGTTGCGCCGATCGGCTGAGAAAGTCGGAATCGCCGCCGCCCATGAAGTTGAATTTCAGGTCGAGGAAGGGTGGCCCCATGGCGGTGAGCACGTTTCGGCCCACCAAAAGGTTGCCGGACGAGTAGAGCGCCGGCACGCGCCCGGTTTCGCGGTAAGGCGGTGCAAAGACCGGGTGTTGCGCCCACTTCGCATGCGTCGGGTCGGCAAAGACCGGCACTTGTGGGCCGCCGACAATGTCGACGCCGAGGGTCTCGGCGGCCTTGCACATGCGCTCGAGCCAATCCGGGTCGGCGATCTCGTCATCGTCGATGACCAGCAGGTGTTTGAAATTGGGGAAATGCACGATCGCCGTTTGCCAGCCGGCATTGTAGGCGCTGCAATTGCCACGCTCATGGGCGACGATGACCATGCCTGATAGGTCGCCGCGCTCGAACAGCGGCAGTGCCGCTTTGGCGCCGGCGCGCGCCTCGGCCTCGTTCTCCATGACGATGATGGCGAAGCGTCTGCCGGTCTTCTGCGCCTTGAGCGATGCCAGCGTTTCCAGCACCTGCTCGGGCCGTTTGAAGGTCGGCAGTGTGACGACCGCTTCGACGGTCTCGGCGGCAAGCCCCGCGGACCGTCCCACGATCGATACCGAACCGTCCGATGGCAAAGGGATCATCCGTGTCCAGCCGCAGGTGAGTTTGGCTTCTCGATAGCATCGCGATGATAACGTTTCGTTAATCACCTTTCGCGGCGACCCCGCCAAACGCGTGGCTTTCAACCGCCGATTGCCGCCATTTAATCAAGGCTTCACCCCGCTTTGTTATCCGGTTGGCCACAGGATTAGGGTGAGATGCATCTGCTGTTCGCCACATCGATCGTGCCCGACGGCGCTCTCGCTTCGGGCTACGAGATTGCCAACGCGGCCATCATCGACGCCTTGCGGCGCGCTGGCGCGCGCGTCACCGTGGCTGGCTTCATCTGGCCCGGCAAGGCGGCCAGCGACCCTGAAAACACAATCGTGCTTGGCGCCATCGATGTGCGCACGGAAAATGCCTCGCCGCTGCGCAAACTCGTCTGGGTCGCCAAGGCGATGCTGTCCGGTCTCACCTTCGCCTCGGTCAAACTGCGTGTGCTTTCCGACACCGACATCCGCGCCGCCATCGAGCACGCCGGCCCCTTCGACGGTTATGTCCTGAACTCGGTGCAGTTCGCGGGCGCCTTCGAAAACCTCTTCGACGATCGGCCATCGATCTTCGTCGCTCACAATGTCGAACATCGCTCGGCGCAGGAGAACGCCGCTGCCGCCGGCGGCCTCTTCCAGCGTCTGCTGTTTCGCCGCGAGGCGAGGCTGCTCAAGACCATGGAAGAGCGGCTCTGCCGCCGGGCACGCTTCGTCTTCACTTTGGCCGAGGAAGACCGCGCCGCGCTCGGCGTTGCCTCCGACGACCGCTCGGCGGTGCTGCCGCTGGTGACCCGCTCGTCAGCCCCGACGCAGAAGGACCCGCGCCGCATCGATTGCGACGCAGCGTTGATCGGCACCTGGACCTGGCAGCCGAACCGCATCGGCCTCGACTGGTTCCTGGAAAAAGTCGTGCCGCATCTCAGGCGGAACTTTCGTATCAGGATCGCCGGCAACATGCCGTCGGGTGTCACCTCGACGCATCCGGGGGTCGAGTTCGTCGGCCGCGTGCCGGACGCGCAGGCCTTTGTGCGCGGCGGCGCCGTCATCCCGCTGATCAGCACCGCCGGCAGCGGCGTGCAGCTGAAAACCATCGAAACCTTCGAGCTCGGCCTGCCCTCGGTCGCCACCAGCCGCTCGCTGCGCGGCATCGACCATCGCCCGGTCAATTGCGTCGTGACCGACGACGCGGCCGAATTCGCCGGCGCGCTCGAGGCGGCGGCTGCCGATGTCAGGGACGTCGATGGCAGCGCCTTCCACCGCCGGCAGGTCAAGGCGCTCGATGCCGCGATCAGGCTTGGCCTGGAAAGGCTCGGCCCGGTCAGGCAGGAGGTGGCTGCATGAACATGCATTCCGCCCGCGCCGCATTCGGTCTCGACACGTTGAAGATGATCCTCGGCATTTCGGTGCTGGCCATCGGCTGGGACGATGCGATCGCCCTTTTGGTCCGGCTGGTGGCCGAGCGCCGCTTCACCAAGGTCAGCTTTCTCAACGCCCATAATGCCAACATCGCGTATTCGGATCCGGTCTTTGCCGAAGCGCTCGACGATTTTCTCGTGCTGCCTGACGGCGTCGGTGTCGATGTCGCGGCGAAACTGCTCTATGGCGCACCGTTCCCCGACAATCTCAACGGCACCGATTTCGTCCCTGCCTTCCTGCAGGCATCGACCCGGCCGCTGACCGTGGGGCTGCTCGGGGCGACGCGCGTCAACGCCGAGGCAGCGTCGGTGAAGCTGGCGGCATTGGCCGTCCAGCACAATTTCGTGGTCATCCATGACGGCTATTTCTCGGCTGCCGAGGAACAGGGCATCGTCGACCGGATCGAAAAGCTGCGACCCGACGTGCTGCTTGTCGCCATGGGCGTGCCGCGTCAGGAATTATGGATTGCGCGCCATATCGATGCGCGCCATTGCACGCTGCCGATCGCGGTCGGCGCGCTGCTTGATTTCCTCAGCGGCACGGTGCCGCGGGCGCCTTTGTGGATGCGCCAGTTGCGCCTCGAATGGCTGTTTCGCCTATGGGTCGAACCCGGCCGCCTCTGGCGCCGCTATGTCGTCGGCAACCCGCTGTTCCTGTTGCGCGTCATCAGGCAGAAACTGTCGCGCAAGCCCGAACCTGCCGGAGAGATCCGGTGAACAACCGGTTCGTACCGAGCCCTGCTAGCGAAATCGACACCCTTCGGCAGACGCCGACTGCGGCGGTGGTGACAGCCAGCTACGCACCGGATTTCGAGCGCTGCCGCCTGTTGTGCGAAACCCTCGACCGCCACGTTTCCGGTGTGGCGCATCACTATATCCTCGTCGAACATCGCGATATCGGACTGTTTCGCCAGCTGGAAAACAGCCGCCGCAGCGTCGTCGACGAACGCGATCTGCTGCCGCGATGGCTGCATGTGTTTGACGACCCGCTCAGTCTGTTTCGCCGCCGCATCTGGCTCAGCCTGAAGACCATGCCGTTGCGCGGCTGGCATGTGCAGCAGCTGCGCCGCATCGCCATATCAGCGCAGGCACAAGAGGACGTGCTGATCTTTTGCGATTCCGACGTCGCCTTCCTCAAGCCGTTCGACACGAGCACTTTTTGGAGCGACGGCAAGGTGCGGCTGTTCCGGCGCGACGGCGTGCTCGCCAATGACGGTCATGACGAGCATCGCATCTGGTCGCGCAATGCGGGCTCGGCGCTCGGCATCGATGCATCCAGGGTCTCGACCCACGACTATATTTCGACGCTGATTGCGTGGCGCCGCCAGACCGTGACGGCGATGTGCGCCGAGATCGAGAAGGTGCATGGCCGCAACTGGGTTCAGGTCATCGGCTCGGCACGCAAATTCTCCGAGTGCATGATCTACGGCCGCTATGTCGACGACGTGCTGGAGGGCGCCGGCCATTTCCACGGTTCGGAGGAATTCTGCCGCGTCCACTGGACCGGCGAAGCGCTGTCGGATGACGAGTTCCGCAGTTTCGTCGCCGCCATGGCGCCCGAGCAGGTGGCGATCGGCATGCAGTCGTTCATCGGCACCGATATCGGCCGCATTCGCCGGCTGATTGGCCTGGACGCTTAGAGGCTTAGACCGGCTTTGCCGGTTTGCGCATCGCCGAATAGGTGAGCAGCGCCGAGGCGAGATAGAGCAGCAGGAAGACGACGTTGAGCGACAGCACCAGATTGGGCGTGTCGGCGATCGTCGTCAGCACATAGGTCAGCAGCACCGCCTTCAGCCCGGCGAGCAGGCCGAGATTGAGCGCCCGCACCAGCGTCTGGCCGCGTGCGAACAGAAGCTCGGCCTGGTATTCGACCAGATTGCGCAGTCCCGGCACGCAGATCGCCAGCGCCACCAGCGGTGCGGCCTCGGCGACATTCTTGCCCAGCGCGTTGGGGAAGAAATGCAGCACGACGCCAAGCGTCGCCAGTGCCAGTGTCGAGACCAGGAAGACGCCGCCCTCGATGCCGCTCTTGACCACCAGGCGCGACAGCAGTTCCGGCGCCCGCATCATGCGCTGCACCAGCATCATCGAGAAGGTGCGGATCGGGATTGCCGTCAGGTCGACCAGCCGCATGATGATGGCATAGATACCGGCCAGGTGCGGCCCTCCGATCGCCAGCACCAAGAGCTTGTCGAATTCCGACTGCAGGTAGAACAGCACTTCGGCGCCGGCGACATAGATCGAATCGGCGAGGCGCCTGAGATAGAGTTCGGTACGCAGCCTGAGCCGCTGGCGTGGGTAATAGAAGCCGAAGGCGAGCAGCAGCGAGGCGGCATTGGCGCCGATGTAGAACCACGACCAGACCCAGACGCTGTGCTGTCCCGAAAGCATGAACAGCACCGCGCCGAGTGCGCGCAAGGCCGTGGTCACGATTGCCAGCACGGCGGCGCGGCCGAATCTGCCGAGCCCATTGTTGACGATCAGCACCACCTCGACCGGCCGCCACAGAAGCCCCTCGGCAAAGACGATTGCTGCAAAGACCGCCAGCGGCACATTGCTGGCGAAGAAGACCAGGTAGACGCCGTAGGAGGCCGCCGCCAGCAGCGGCAGTGAGATGACGCCAAGCAGCAGGAAGCCGGCGGTGAAAGTGCCGATCAGGTTGGGGCGGATGGTGGCGGTGCGGTAAAGCGCCGAGATGAAGCCGAAGGCGAGGATACGCGACAGCATGACACCGGCCGCCGATGCGGTGGCGAACATGCCGAACTCGGCGATGGACAGCGTGTTGGCCAGCGCGATGAAATAGGCGAGCGAAAACACCAGTCGTCCGCCGGCGCCGCTGATGGCTGAAAGATAGTCGCGAACCAGCCCCCGTCGTTCGGCCAGAAAGGTGCCGATCCGGGCGAGGGGCCGCCTTTGCGGTATGTCATTGGCCTGCGTCATATCTTGCGCAAGGCATAGCGCGGAAAGCTTAACGTGCGGTTCTGGGCCTTCGGATTGGCCTCCGGAAACATACAACCGAAGAGAGAAACTGCGTCGTCAATTCGCCAAAATTAACCTTTTGTTTCCTATGCCTGTTTAGCGTGGCTTAACGATTGGCCGACTGCCGTTTCCAAGCCGCCAGAGAGTAAGCTCCAAGACAATGGTCGACAGGCAAAACCGTGAAGACTGGAAGCGTGAGCGCTCCTTGCTCGCGCTTGGCCAGGCTGTGCGCGGCGAGGAAGAGACCGACGCTTCGCTGGTTTCGCTCGGCGACCGCACAGGCGCGTCATGGCGCGAGGATGCCGCCACGCGCCATCGCGTCGCCCGCTCGCAACGTGAGGCGCGCGCGACCCCGTCGCCTGCAGTGGCCCCAGAGACATCCCAATTTCATGCTGGTTCGGCGGCTGAGGCACGGCTGGAGGCAGACAAGGCCATTCGAGGAGGCTACCCGCAAGCCAGGCTGCGCGACGAGCCTGCCGGCGTCTCCGAGGCCTACCGTCCTCGTGCTGCCGCATATGAGCCCCGCTACGCTGGTGGCGAGCATTGGTCTTCCCGCGACGATGCCGACAACCAGGAATGGAAGCCGCTGATCGATCCGATGAAGGTGATCGGCGGCATTGCCAGGTCGAAGATGCTGATCGTCACGACGACGATACTGGGCGCAGCACTCGGCATTGCGATCGCTTTGTCGACGCCAAAGAAGTACGAATCTTCCACCGAAATTGTCGTCGATCCGCGCGACCTCAAGCTCACCGAGCGCGATCTCACCCAGTCGGTCGTTGCCTCCGATGCCACGCTGGCACTGATCGAAAACAAGGCGCGTCTGCTGACCTCCGGCAACGTTCTGAGCAAGGTCGTCGACGACCCCAAACTCGATCTCGTCAACGATCCCGAATTCAATGGCCAGGGCTCGGGTGGGCTCTCGATCCGCTCGCTGATCCACTCCTTGTTCTCGAACAGCAAGGGCGGCGCGGTCGACCTGGCGCGCCGCAAGTCGCTCGCCATCAGCAATCTGGCCGAAAGCCTGTCTGTCGAGCGCGGCGGCAAGACCTTCGTCATCACCGTTGGCGCGACGACGCAGGATCCCCAGAAGTCGGCTGATATCGTAACCACGGTGACGAGGGTCTTCATCGAGGCTTCCCGCGACATGCAGTCCGACACTGCCGGCCGCGCCACCGACGAACTGACGGCCAGGCTCGATGAATTGCGCAAGGGCGTCGAGACGGCCGAGCGCAAGGTCGAGGATTTCAGGGCAACGCATGACCTTGTCGACGCGCAGGGCCATTTGATCAGCGACGACGAGATGCTGAAGCTCAACGAGCAACTCGCCATCGCCCGCGCCCGCACGCTGGAACTCAACGCCCGGGCTGCGTCGGCGCGCTCGCTCGATGTCAATTCGGTTCTCAACGGCACTTTGCCGGAAGAGATCAACTCCAACACCATGAGCGAATTGCGTTCGCAATATGCGGCGCTGAAGCAGGAAGCCGACCGCGCCGCGGTGCGGCTCGGGCCGCGTCATCCCGAACTCCAGGCACTCGGTGCCCAGCTTGCCGGCTCGCGCCAACGCATCGCCGGCGAGCTCACCCGCATTGCCTCGTCGCTGCAGGTTGACCTGAAGCGAGCGGTCCAGCTCGAACAGAGCCTTGCGTCCCGGCTGGCGCAGCTGAAGGTGCGCAGCGGCGATGTCAACGACGACCTCGTCACCTTGCGCGAACTGGAGCGCGAAGCCACCGCCAAGCGTTCCGTCTACGAACAATATCTGCTGCGCGCCAAGGAGACCGCCGAGCAGAAGGACATCGACACCGCCAACATCAGTGTCATGTCGCCGGCATACATACCGCTCGAGGCGAAAGGCCCGTCGCGTGCCGTCACCGCGCTTGCCGGACTGTTGCTGGGCATGGCCGCGGGCATCGGCCTCGGCGCCATGCGCGGCGCCTATCAGAGCCTGCGCGAGACCGCCAATTCCCGCTCGCGCCGCAGGCCGGACGAGCGGCGCACACCTGTCGAAGACAAGGCATATCAGGCACCGCCGCCGCCTGCGCCTCCAGTCGAGAGCGTTCGCACCGAGCGTTCTGGTCTGTTCGGTGGGCTGTTCTCGGCCGTGGGCAAGATCATGCCTGGCAAGGCGTCGGCGCAAAAGTCCGCGGATACCCGCCCCACGGAACCCGTCTCACCGGCGATGGTCGAGGGCGCCTATCCCCGGCAAGGGACTGTCGGCTATCCGCCGCCCGATTTCCGGCAAGACGCTTATGCTGCCCACCCGCAACAGCCGCCATTGCCCGCTCACATGATGCCACAGCAGCCGATGTACCCGGCCCCGCATGGCCAGGCCTATGGGACGCAGCCGGGCTACCCGCCGGTGCAAGCCGGGCAGATGCAGCCGCCGACTGGCTACCCGCAGCCGATGGCGCCCTATGCGGGACAGACGCAATATCGGCAGCCTCCGGTGGTGGCGGCACCGCCCGTCGCCAATCCCGCCGAGCAGCAAACCCAGGTCGAGGAAATCCGCAACAGCCTGCGCGAATTCCGCGAAGCGGTCCGCGAACTCACCGAAAACCGCTCGCGCCGTCGCTATTTCTAAAACGCCCAGCAGCGAATAAAACATGCCGGTTTCGAGTTTACGGCATATGACGGCGCTCTGACGGGATTGCCCGGTCGAATTTTCGTGAAAATGCCGCTCAAACTAGAACCAAGGCGCAGTGCCGTGCTTTGGGTGGAACGGTGTCGAAGGATAGTTCATGGCCGAGTTGATTGACGGAAAAAGCGTCGCCGAAGACGTGGTGCGCACGGTCAAGGGGTTGACCGCCGAACTGACGGCCAAGGGCGCCAGGCAGCCTGGTCTTGCGGTGGTCATCGTCGGCGAGGATCCGGCGAGCCAGGTCTACGTCGCCTCCAAGTCGCGCACCGCCAAGGAATGCGGTTTCCATTCGGTCCAGCATACATTGTCGGCGCAGACCTCCGAACAGGAACTGCTCGACATCATCGGCGCCCTCAACGCCGATCCGGCCATCAACGGCATCCTGGTGCAACTTCCGCTTCCCAGCCACATCGACGCCGGCAAGGTCATCCAGACCATCGCACCGGAAAAGGATGTCGACGGCTTTCATTTCATCAATGTCGGCAAGCTCGGCACCGGCGAACTCGAAACCGCCTTCGTTCCCTGTACGCCGGCCGGCTCGATGCTTTTGATCGAACGCGTGCGCGGCAAGGACCTGTCCGGTCTCAATGCGGTTGTCGTCGGCCGCTCCAACATTGTCGGCAAGCCGATGGCGAACCTTTTGCTCGCTGCCAACTGCACGGTCACCATCGCCCACAGCCGCACCAAGGATCTGCCGGCGCTGGCCCGCACCGCCGACATTCTGGTCGCCGCCGTCGGCCGGCCCGAAATGGTCAAGGGCGACTGGGTAAAACCCGGCGCCACCGTCATCGATGTCGGCATCAACCGTATTGCCGCGCCGGAGAAGGGCGAGGGCAAGACCCGCCTCGTCGGCGACGTCGCCTATGCCGAGGCAGCGAAGGCGGCCGGCGCCATCACCCCGGTACCGGGCGGCGTCGGGCCGATGACCATTGCCATGCTGATGGCCAACACAGTAGCCTCCGCCTATCTTGCGGCCGGATTGAAACGGCCCTCCTTCTGACCAGAAAGCCGCCAGCTTTGCCGAACCTCACTATTCCCTCGGAACGGCCGGTCATGACTGACCCCGTTCAAGGTGGCGGCAGGCAGTTCGCGTTCCTGCTGGTCGACAAGTTTTCGATGTTTTCGCTGGCGGCGGCAATCGATACGTTCCGCTCGGCGAACCGGCTGCTCGGTCGCGATTTCTATGGCTGGACGACGGTCTCGGCCGACGGCGATTCCGTCATGGCCTCCAACGGCCTGCCGCTCAAGATCGACTACGCCGTTGCCGACCTGCCGCCGGTCGACATCCTGTTCGTCTCGGTCGGCTTGACCACCGAATTCCCCGGCAAGAGCAAGGTGCTGGCGGCGCTGCGCAGCTGGGGCCGGCGCGGCAACGCGCTCGGCGCTCTGTCGGTCGGCTCCTATCTGCTCGCCGAGGCCGGCCAGCTCGAAGGCTATCGCTGCACCATCCATTGGGAAAACCGCGCCGGCTTCGTCGAGCGCTTTCCCGACATCAACTGCACCGGCAACGTCTTCGAGATCGACCGCAAGCGCTACACCTGCGCCGGCGGCACCACCTCGATCGACCTGATGCTGGAGATCGTGCGCGGCGATTTCGGCTCCAACCTCGCCAACGGCGTCGCCAACCAGTTCCAGCACGAGCGCATCCGCTCCGCCGGCGACCGCCAGCGCGTCGGACCGGAACGCGACCTGACCGGCAAGTCGGAAAAACTGCGGCGCATCGTCGAACTGATGGCCGACCATCTCGACGAGCCGCTGTCGGCGGTACAGCTGGCCAAGTCGGCGGGCTTGTCGGTGCGCCAGGTCGAGCGCCTTTTCCTGCGCCACCTCACTGTCACCCCCGGCCGCTACTACATGCGGCTGCGGCTCGAGCGGGCGCGTGAATTGCTGCGCCAGACCAACATGCCGATCCTCGACGTGGCCATCGCAACCGGCTTCACCTCGCACTCGTATTTCGCTCAGAGCTACCGGCTGCAGTTCGGCCGGCCGCCTTCCGAGGAGCGGCGCACGACCTACTGAGCGGATTCGCTTCCCTCAAAAGTTCGGTATTCGCCCGCCTCACACCTGCGTTCGGGCTTGTGTCCTGACGCCGCGTCAAATAGCTTTCCGGCCCGGAGCACGGCGGACTTGAGGAGATTTTCATGGCGGGACTGGCACGGAGCGTCGCTGCGGCGATTCTCCTTTTGTCGATGACGACGTTCGGCTTTGCGGCAAACAAGGTCATCATCATTCTCGACGCATCCGGCTCCATGTGGGCGCAGATCGACGGCAAGCCCAAGCTCGAAATCGCCCGTGAATCGCTCAGGACCGTGCTGCAGTCGGTCCCCGCCGACGACGAGATCGGCTTCATGGCCTATGGTCATCGCGAGAAGGGCAGTTGCGACGACATCGAGCTGATCGTGCCGCCGCAGGCCGGTTCGGCCAGCGCGATCTCCGCAGCCGCCGACAGTTTGAAATTCCTCGGCAAGACGCCGCTGACGGCTGCCGTCAAGCAGGCGGCCGAGGCATTGAAATACACCGAGGACAAGGCCACAGTCGTGCTCATCACCGACGGGCTGGAAACCTGCGGCGGCGACCCATGCGCGCTCGGCAAGGAACTGGAGGCGTCCGGCATCGACTTTACCGCCGATGTCGTCGGCTTTGGCCTGACCGCCGACGAAGGCAAGCAGATCGCCTGTCTCGCCGACAACACCGGCGGCAAATACATCCAGGCGTCTGACGAGAAAGCACTGCAGGAAGCTTTGGTCGAAACCGTCGCGGCACCTGCGCCTGCGCCCGAACCAGCGCCGGCACCGGCTCCAGCTCCGGCGCCTGAGCCGGAAAAGCCCGAATTCAATCTGCTGCCGACCTTGGTGCTTGCCGAGGGCGGCGATCCCGTCACCGACGGCAATGCCTGGGAAATCTACAAGGCAACGTCCGACGGCACGCGTGGTGACAACGTCACCACCGAATACGGCGCCTACAAGGGCAATCTGGAGCCGGGCGACTACGTCATCGTCGCGCGCGACGGTGAGGCCAAGACCGAACAAAAGCTGAAGATCGAGGCAGGCCAGGTCTACAAGCCGCTGTTCACCTTGAATGCCGGCACCCTCATCATTCATCCGCGGCCAAGCGCGGGGGCGGATGTCGTCGATGGCGCGGCTGTCGTGATCGACTACCCGGGTGCCGACAACCCCGCGACCTACTATGGCACCACCAAGACCGTGTTGCCGGCCGGCGACGAGAAAGTGACTGTCACGATCGGTCAGGGCGTGGCTACCGAGACGATTGCGCTGGCTGCTGGTCAGACAGTCGAAAAGGACATCATCGTCGGGGTCGGCCATATCGTTGCCAACGCCTACTATACCGCCGGCGGCGACAAGGCCGACGGTTCGGGCGTCGGCTTCAAGGTGTTCAAGGCGAAAAGGAAGATCGACGGCACCAGGGAGGAGGTGACCTACGCCTATGGTCCCGACAGCAAGTTCGATCTGCCGCCGGACGATTATGTGTTGATCGCGACGGTCGAGCTGGCAGAGGTAGAGCAGCCGTTCACGGTGAAGGCCGGCGAGTCTCAGGATGTGAAAGTCGCCATGAATGCCGGTGTACTGGCAATCACGGCGCCCGGCGCCTCGAAGATCGAGATTTTCGAAGCGAAGAAGGACATCAACGGCAATCGCAAGTCGCTTGGCTACGCCTACGACCAGAAGTATCAGGCCGCGATAGTGGCCGGTGACTATGTGGTCGTCTCGGAGAAGTCGGACAACAGCTCGAAGGAAGGCACCGTGACAGTCAAGGCCGGCGAGCGGGTCGAGCTAACGGTGCAATAGCGCCGTATGGACCAACGCAAAAAGGGCGGCCACGGGCCGCCCTTTTTCATGAACGAGACAACAATCGCTCAGGCCGTTCCGAAGGCGCTGGCGCCATGATCGGCGCGGCCGACCAATTGCCGGAAACCGGCGAAAAGCTCGCGGCCGAAACCGAATTCATTGCCGATCAAATCGGCTTCCGCCGTCCGGCGCAAGGCAAAATCCCCAGCCGGCACCAGCACTTCCAGCGTGCCGGCGTCGGCGTCGAGCCTGATGATGTCGCCCTCGTGAATCCGGGCGATCGGCCCATCCTCGACCGCTTCCGGCGTCACATGGATCGCCGCCGGCACCTTGCCGGATGCGCCCGACATACGCCCGTCTGTGACCAGCGCCACATGCTGGCCGCGATCCTGCAGGATGCCGAGCACGGTGGTCAGCTTGTGCAGTTCCGGCATGCCGTTGGCCTTCGGCCCCTGGAAGCGGATGACGGCGATAAAGTCGCCGGTCAGCGTTCCCGCCTTGAACGCCTCGTTCAACCCTTGCTGGCTGTCGAAAACCTTGGCCGGCGCTTCGACGATGCGCCGCTCCGGCTTCACCGCCGAGGTCTTGATGACGGCGTGGCCAAGATTGCCCGACAGCACTTTCAACCCGCCTGTCGGCTGGAACGCCTTGCTGAACGGTGCCAGCACTTTTTCGTCGCCGCTCACGCGGGGCGAAGCCTCGCGTATCACGCTGCCGTCGGCGCCGAGCTTGGCCTCGACCGCATAGGGCCGCAGGCCTTCGCCCCACACCGTCTGCACGTCCTCATGCAGGATGCCCTCGTCGAGCAGTTCGCGGATCAGGAAACCGAGCCCGCCGGCGGCGTTGAAATGGTTCACGTCGGCGAGGCCGTTCGGATAGACCCGCGCCAGCAGCGGCACGGCTTCCGACAGGTCCGAAATGTCCTGCCAGGTGATGGCGATGCCGGCCGCGGCCGCCATGGCGATCAAGTGGATGGTGTGGTTGGTCGAGCCGCCGGTAGCGTGCAGGCCGACGATGCCGTTGACGATCGAGCGCTCGTCGATCATCCGGCCGGCCGGCGTATAGGCGTTGCCGAGCGCGGTGATCGCCAGCGCCCGCTTCGTCGCTTCCCGGGTCAGCGCTTCGCGCAGCGGCGTGCCGGGATTGACGAAGGAGCCACCCGGCGTGTGCAGGCCCATGATCTCCATCAGCATCTGGTTGGAGTTCGCCGTGCCGTAGAAGGTGCAGGTTCCCGGCCCGTGATAGGATTTGGACTCGGCCTCGAGCAGTTCGGCCCGTCCCGCCTTGCCCTCGGCATAGAGCTGGCGGACCTTGGCCTTCTCGTCATTGGGCAGGCCGGTCGTCATCGGCCCGGCCGGGATGAACACCGCCGGCAAGTGGCCAAAGGTGAGTGCTGCGATCACCAGCCCCGGCACGATCTTGTCGCAGACGCCGAGATAGACGGCGGCGTCGAACATGTTGTGCGACAGGCCGATCGCAGCAGCCATGGCGATCACGTCGCGCGAAAACAGCGACAGTTCCATGCCTGGTTGGCCTTGCGTGACGCCGTCGCACATTGCCGGCACGCCGCCGGCCACCTGGGCGATGCCGCCGGCCTCGCGCGCCGCGTCCTTGATCAGCGCCGGATAAGTCTCGAACGGCTGATGCGCCGACAGCATGTCGTTGTAGGAGGTGATGATGCCGAGATTCGGTACCCTGTCGCCGCCGAGCGCCACCTTCTCCGACGGGCTGCAGACCGCAAAACCATGGGCAAGGTTGCCGCAGGACAGCACGGCTCGGTTGGCGGTTCGGTTCGACGCCTCGGCGATGCGGCTCAGATAGCGCTCGCGGCCTGGTTTGGAGCGCTGGCGGATGCGCTCGGTGATGGCTTCGATGTCGCGTCTGGCGGTCATGGTACAGGTCCTTTCACGCGAGGTCCCGGAAACACCCTCCGGCTGTCAGCCGGGACCCTCAGCAAGTTGAAATCAGGGTGCCCAGAAGACCTCTACGGGTCTCTCTGCTGCGTCGAGCACGGCGCGAATGGGCTTTGGCGTTCCCGGCCCCATCGCGGCCTCGAATGCGGTGCGCTTGTCCTCGCTTTCGATGTGCAGTGCGATGAAGCCGGCACTGACGATCCGCGCCAGCGACAATGTCAGGCGCGGCTCGCCGGCGCTTGGCGCGTGAACTGGCAGGACGATCCGTTGCGAAGATGGGTCGAGCAGCTTTTCAAGCTCATCGGCGTCGGGAAAGAACGAGGCGGTGTGGCCATCGGCTCCCATGCCAAGCACGACCACATCGAGCGGCCAGTGTAGCGAGCGCAACATCCTGCTGTCCGACACAGCCACATCCTCGGAGCTGGCGCCCTCCTGATAGAGCGGCACGAAACGCGCGGCCGCGGCCGCGTTCTGCAACAGATTGGCTGCAACCAGTCCGGCATTCGAGCGCGGCGAGGTGGCCGGAACACAACGCTCATCGATCAGCGTCACTGTGACCTTGCTCCAGGCGATCGGGATGTTCGAAAGTGCTGCGAAAAACTTCGCCGGCGTCGTGCCGCCGGAAACGGCAAGCAGCGCCGTGCCGCGCTCTTCGATCGCCTCGGTCAGGCGGCCGGCAACGCGGCCGGCAAGGGCTGCCGCGAGGTCCGGGCGTGCGGAAAAGGCGTGCCAGTTGTAGGCGACGCCGTTTAGTTGCTCTCGTGCCATGTCCGCCCGTCGCGTTCGATCAGCGCTATGGAAGCCGAGGGGCCCCATGTGCCGGCGGTGTAACCCTGCGCTTCCTGCCTTGCGCTTTCCCAGGCGTGCTGGATCGGATCGATCCATTTCCACGCCGCCTCGACTTCGTCGCGGCGCATGAACAGCGTCTGGTTGCCACGGATGACATCCATGATCAGCCGCTCATACGCGTCGGGCGCGCGGCCGTCGAAGGATTGCGCGAAGCTCATGTCGAGCGGAATCTGGCGCAGCCGCATGCCGCCCGGACCCGGATCCTTGATCATGATGAACTGCTTGACGCCCTCGTCGGGCTGCAGCCGGATGACCAGCTGATTGGCAAAAATCGGCCCGGCACTGTCGCCGAAGATCGAATGCGGGATCGGCCTGAACTCGATGACGATTTCCGAAACACGGGTCGCCAGCCGCTTGCCCGTCCTGAGATAGAACGGCACACCCGACCAGCGCCAGTTGCCGATCTCGGCCTTGATGGCAACGAAAGTCTCGGTGTTGCTCTCCTTGCCGAGTTCCTCGACATAGCCTTTCACCGGCCCGCCGGCCGAGGCGCCGGCGCGATACTGGCCTCGCACCGTGTGCTTGGGTGCCTCGTTGCCGTTAATGCGCTTCAGCGCCCTGAGCACCTTCAGCTTTTCGTCGCGCACGGCATCGGCGTCCATCGACGACGGCGCCTCCATGGCGACGAGGCACAGGAGCTGCAGCATGTGGTTCTGCACCATGTCGCGCAGTGCACCGGCCTTGTCATAGTAGGTGACGCGGTCTTCCAGGCCGACTGTCTCGGCGACCGTGATCTGCACATGGTCGACATTGGCGGAGTTCCATAGCGGCTCGTAGAGCGCATTGGCAAAGCGCAGCGCCATCAGGTTCTGCACCGTTTCCTTGCCGAGATAGTGGTCGATGCGGAAAATCTGGCTTTCATGGAAATCATCGCCGACCAGATCGTTGAGCGCACGCGCCGAGGCAAGGTCGCGCCCGATCGGCTTCTCCAGCACGATGCGGGAGTTCGGCGTGATCAGCTTGTGCTCTTTGAGCTTGTGCGAGATGTCGCCGAACAGCGCCGGCGCCACCGCCAGATAGAAGGCGCGAATGCGATCGCTGTCGCCAATCGCCTTTTTCAGTTTGTCGAAACCGGCGCCAGTGGTGGCGTCGGCCGAGACATAGGAAAGCCGGGCCAGGAACGTCTTTAATTCCTTTGGGTCGATATCGGCCGGTTTGACATGGTCGGAAATCGCCTGCTTGGCGAAAGCCTGGAACTCCTCGTCGGTCATCTTCGAACGCGACGTGCCGATGATCCGCGTCGGCTCGGAAAACTGATGGTCGCGCTGGCGATGATAGAGCGACGGCAGGAGCTTGCGTTCCGACAGATCGCCGGTGCCGCCGAAAATGATGAAGTCGAAAGGATCGACGGGAATGATCTGGCTGGTCATGGTCTGTCCGCTTTGACGCCGCTCACGAGTACGCGGCTGATATAATCTAATCGATTTAAATTTTCCAGTGCCACGGTGTCACATCTAAGTGTCGGAACCTGACCCTTGACACTGGCACAACCCGGAGGCTTGTCGGCGGGCGATGGTTCCGGGAAGCCTTCGCAGATGCAGCATAGAGCGGGATTGAAGCGAAAGCCAAAGGAGAAATCGAGGATGGATGCACATCTTTCGACGGCCGTGGCCGCTTTGATATGCCGGCTTGCGGGACAATGATCTTCAATCATGGGTGAGAAAAGCATGCGCCTGGAAAACAAGGTGGCTATCATCACCGGTGCCGCGTCGGGCTTCGGCGAGGGCATGGCCAGACGTTTTGCCGAGGAGGGCGCCAGGGTCGTGGTCGCCGACCTCAACGCCAAGGGCGCCGAACGTGTCGCCAACGAGATCGGCGAGGCGGCGATCTGGACCCAGACGGACGTCTCGTTACGCTCCGAATTCGACGAGATGGTCTATGCCGCCAAGAGCGCCTTCGGCCGCATCGACATCATGGTCAACAATGCCGGCTACACCCATCGCAACGGCGATATGCTCGATGTCAGCGAGGAGACCTTCGACCTGATCACATCAGTCAACATGAAGGCGATCTACCACGCCGCACGCGCCGTGGTGCCGATCATGGAGCGGCAAGGCGGCGGCGTCATCCTGACCACGGCCTCCACGGCCGGCTTGAGGCCGCGGCCCGGTCTCACCTGGTACAATGCCTCGAAGGGCTGGGCGATCACTGCGACCAAGTCGATGGCGGTGGAACTGGCGCCGAAGAACATCCGCGTCAATTGCCTCTGCCCGGTCGCCGGCGAGACCGGCATGCTGGAGAAATTCATGGGCGCCGATACGCCCGAAATCCGCGACAAGTTCCGCGCCTCGATCCCGCTCGGCCGGCTGTCGACGCCGCTCGACATCGCCAATGCAGCGCTCTGGCTTGCTTCCGACGAGGCCGCCTTCATCACAGGCGTGGCGCTAGAGGTGGACGGCGGGCGCTGCATCTGAGCCGTCGGCCTTGCCGGGCATGAGCCGCGGAAAAATCATACTCGAAACCGAGATGGAGCCAATCCCTGGTTCGAAGGGATGAGCAGACTCTAAGCGCCCGTCTTGATGTAGCTCTTGTAGATCCAGCCGCGCTTGCCGTTGTAGACGATCTGGCACCATTGCTTGCAGCTCATCACTTGCACCGATGTCTTGGCGGGCACGGTGGCGATAGCGGTTGCATTTTTCTTCGGGCCACTTCGCATGGTCACGGCCCTCAAGGTGCGTCCGTTGCCGGCGGCAGCAACCTTCTGGGGCTTGGCGTTGGCCTGGGCGGGCTGCGGCAGTTCCGGTTTCGGGGTGGGAATGGCCGCGGTTTGCGCGCCGTCGGGATTGGCGTTCGCTGCCGGATCGCCGGGAGCGGCGACCTTGGCAAGCTCTGTCGTGGCGTCGGTTTGCGCCGCCCCTTCGGCGAATGCCGAAGATGGTTTCTGGTCTTGCGCCGGCTGGCTCGCCGCCTGATCGGGCGACGTCGCTTCAGGGCCGGACGCGGTCTTCGAGTCGGGCGCTGTCCACCGCGGATCGTTGGGCGCCAGCGCTGATACAGCCGCCGCGTTGGCAGCCGCCGTCCGTGAAACCGCGTCGCCCTTGCGCGCCGCTGGTGGCGGCACGACTGCGGCGACCTTCGCGGCGGGGGGAGCAACTTTCGTCGTTTTCACCGGAATGGTCGGAACGGTCTGCTGCGGGTTCGCGCTCGCCTGCCTGTCATTCGCCGGCAAAGCCAGCCACAACGCCACGGCCGCCACGCCGAGCAGCGCTGCTGTACCGATCGCGGCAATCACCAGATGCGAGTTCGACCGGACTCCCTGCCAGAAAGTGGGCCGCATATCGTACCCGAACTGCATGGCAAAGCGCCGTCGTTCCGGCGCGCCGAAACTGAAGGGCTCGTTCACGTTTGCCACCTCCAATATGCGGGCCGATGTTCTTTCGATCAGTGCCGGAAGGCCGGCATTCGATCGGCATCGGTCCCAAAACAAAGCGGGCAAGCCCGCAAAAGTCACCGTTCAATCGCCCAGAACCGGCACCTTTTACCCGCGATTGTGGCATCAGTGCGCCCTAACCCAGGATTCTGCACCCTCGTTAAGGATTCTGCAATGTGTGGCTTAAGCACCGAATATTTCAGTCGGAATCGCTTTGTGCTCTAGATTCTGTCGCGAAGCGCAAACCAGTTGAGCGCCAGGAACAGCAGCGGCGTGCGAAAACGTCGGCCGCCAGGGAAGGCCGGGATGTTCAAATCCTCGATCAGCTTGAGCCGATCGCGGTTGCCGGCGACGGTCTCGGCATAGAGCTTGCCGAAGAAGTTCGACAGCATGACGCCGTGACCGGAATAGCCGCCGGCCGAGATCACATTGGGCATCACCTCGCGCACGAATGGTTTTCGCGGCACGGTGATGCCGACGTAGCCGCCCCAGCCATGGGTGATCTCGACATCCTTCAAGTCGGGATAAAGCTCGGAGATCTGCCGGCGGATATGGATGTGGATGTCCTTGGGATCGTTGACACCATAGATCTCACGCCCGCCGAACAGCAGGCGGCCGTCTTTCGATTTGCGGAAATAGCGCACTACAAAGCGGGAATCGTCGACCGCCTCGCCGCCCGGCAGCACTTTGGACTCGGCGCCCAGCGGCACTGTCGCGCCGATGAAGGAGCCGATCGGCATGATGTGCGCGGCACTCACCGGCTCGAGCGTGCCGCCATAGGCGTTGACGCCGATCAGGCATTTTTCGGCTGTAATGACGCCTTTCGGCGTGGTCACCCTGACCTTGCCGGCGCCGGAGGTGATGCCGGTCGACAGCGTTTGCTCGAACAGCTGCGCGCCCGCAAGCGCTGCCACTTTTGCCGTGCCGATCACCAGCTTCAGCGGCTGGATGTGGCCGGTGCCGGTGTCGCGGGTGCCGCCGAAATAATGCGTCGAGCCCAACCGCTCCGCCGTTTCCCTGGCGTCCATGAAAGAGATGTGCGGATAGCCGAAACGGCTCGCCATGATCTCGGCATGCGCCTTGTAGTCGTCGACATAGCGCTGCTTGTGCGCCACCGACATCTGCCCTGGCATATAGTCGATCTCGATGTTGTTGATGGCGGCGAATTCAAGCAAATGCGCCTTGGCCTCTTCGGCCAGGTCAAACAGCGCCTTGGCGCGCGAGAATCCGTATTCCGCTTCCAGCTCTTCAGCCCAGGCGCGCTGGCCGGTGCCGAGTTGGCCGCCATTGCGGCCCGATGCGCCATCGCCAAAGCGATGCGCTTCGATCAGCACGACGTTTGCGCCGGCCTTGGCCAGATGCGCCGCCGCCGACAGGCCGGTGAATCCGCCGCCGACGATGACGACGTCGCATTTTCGGTCGCCGTCGAGGACAGGGTATTCGGGCCGAGGTCCAGCCGTGTCCTCATACCACGAGCGGCCAGGGGAAATAGGAGATTGGTAGGGCATGGGAACGCCTTTGAATGCTGAATAGTGCAAATGGTGAATGGCTGCAGCGCGTCGTCCGCGCTCATCCATCCAGTATGAAGCGACTCACCATTCTCTATTCACCATTCACGCCACGAAGCCGCCGCTCAAACATTCAGCAGCAGATACTCCCGCTCCCACGGGCTGATCACTTCCATGAAGGTCTCGAATTCGGCCCGCTTGATTGCCGCGTAGGTCGCGGCGAAGGATTTGCCGAGCAGCGCGCACAGCTCCTCGTCGCCCTCGAACAGGTCGACGGCTTCGAGCAGGCCGCGCGGCAGGTCGATCTCGTCGGCGTTGGCTGTGGTCAGCACAGGAGGCTCGGCCTTGATCTTGTTGGTCATGCCGATCAGCCCGCAAGCGAGCGACGCGGCCAGTGCCAGATAGGGATTGGCATCGGAGGACGGGATGCGGTTTTCGACGCGCCTGGCCGCCGGATCCGAGCGCGGCACCCGAAACGCCGTGGTGCGGTTGTCATAGCCCCATTTGTTGTTGACCGGCGCCGAGGCCGCCTGTGTCAACCGGCGGTAGGAATTGACATAGGGTGCAAACATCACCAGCGCGTTCGGCACATGCGTCTGCATGCCGCCGATGAAGTGGAAGAATTCGTCGGTTTCCGAGCCGTCCTCGGCCGAAAAGATATTCCGCCCGGTCTTCTTGTCGATGATCGACTGATGGATGTGCATCGCCGAGCCCGGCTGGCCCTGGATCGGCTTGGCCATGAAGGTGGCGTAGATCTCGTGCTTGAGCGCCGCCTCGCGAATGGTGCGCTTGAACATGAACACCTGATCGGCGAGTTCGATCGGGTCGCCATGGCGCAGGTTGATCTCAAGCTGGCCGGCGCCCTCCTCGTGGATCAGCGTGTCGATCTCCAGGCCCTGACTCTCGGAGAAGTGGTAGATGTCGTCGATCAGTTCATCGAACTCGTTGACGCCGGCGATCGAATAACCGGCGCCGCCGCCGATGGCGCGCCCCGAACGCCCGACCGGCGGCGTCAGTGGATAGTCCGGATCGGGATTCTTGCGCACGAGGTAGAACTCGATTTCGGGCGCCACCACCGGCTTCAGCCCGCGCTTGTCGTAAGCCGCAACCACGCGCTTGAGCACATTGCGCGGCGTGAATTCGACCGAGCGGCCGTCCTGGTGGACGAGATCGCAGATGACGGCTGCCGTCGGATCCTCCTCCCACGGCACCACGGTCAGTGTCGAAAGGTCCGGCATCAGCTTGAGATCGCCGTCGTCCTCAGGGTAGTGGAAGCCGTTGCCGTCTTCCGGATAGCCGCCCGAGATCGTCGTCATGAACACCGCCGAAGGCAGCGCCAGCGAGGTGTTGGAGGTGAATTTCTTCGACGGCATCATCTTGCCGCGCGCAACGCCCGCCTGATCCGGCGTGATGCATTCGATATCCTCGATGCCGCGCCATTCCAGCCAGGCGCTGACTTCCTTCCAGTTCTTCACGCCGCGTTGATTTTTCACGAAAGCAGGCGTGCGGACACGTCCTCCGCGGGTCGACGGACGGACTTCCTTTTTTGCAGGCGGCATCATTCACCAGATTGGGTTGCGGATTTTGGAGTATAGCCGTGCGCGGTGATGGAAGGGAAGGGCAAGCCGGCTGGCTTCACCGCCACGGTTGAAATTTGCTGTAGCCAGCTTAGGTTCAAATTTCCGCAAACGCAGTCACCGGAATGAAGACGTCGCATGCAAGACAGTCGCAAATTGACGACGATCGGCTTCGACGCCGATGACACGCTCTGGCAGAACGAGCAGTTCTTCCGCATGACTGAGAAGCGCTTTACCGCGCTGCTCACCGATCATGCCGACGAGGAACATATTTCGGCACGACTGCTCGAGGCCGAGAAGCGCAACCTGGCAATCTATGGTTTCGGCATCAAGGGGTTCACCCTGTCAATGATCGAGACAGCGATCGAGGTCACCGAGGGCCGGGTGCCGGCCTCGGCCATCGCTGAAATCCTTGCCGCCGGTCGCGACATGCTTGCCCATCCGATCGAGGCGCTGCCGCATGCACGGCAAACCGTCGAAAAGCTCGCCGGGGACTATCGCCTGCTGCTGATCACCAAGGGCGACCTCTTCGACCAGGAGCGCAAGCTGGCCGGGTCCGGTCTGGGCGACCTGTTCGATGCCGTCGAGATCGTCAGCGACAAGAGTGCCGCCACCTATGACAGGATCTTCAGCCGCCACGGCGACGGGCCGGAGAAAAGCATGATGGTCGGCAATTCGCTCAAGTCCGACGTGGTGCCGGCCATCGAGGCCGGCAGCTGGGGCGTCCACGTGCCGCATGAGCTTACCTGGGTGCTGGAACATGTCGAGCCGCCGGTGGCAGCGCCGCGTTTCCGCCAGATTGCCGACCTTGGCGAACTGCCCGGGCTGATCGAAAGCATAGGCAAAATCGGCTGATCGCGTCCCGGTGTTAGGCGCGTCCTGGCGTTGCACCGGCTGGAGCCGGACTAGGAACAGTCGCGCCCGAGTCCGATCAGCCGATCGATGACCGGTTGCAGCCTTTCAGTGGTGATCGGCTTGGTCACCACCACATCGACGACGCTCGACAGGCCCAAGCTCTCCGGTGTGCCAATCTTGGTTGAAAGCAGGATCACCGAGGGCAGCGATCTGCCCGACGCCCGCCGCATCGCATCGATGCCGGACATCAGCGCATCGCAGTCCTTGTTGTCGGCTCCGCCATCAAGAACAACCGCGCCGGGAACAAGGGTTCTCAGCGTCTTCGCCGCCATTTCAGGCGTCTCCGATATCGGCTTCAGTCCGGATCGTTCGACGATCTTCGACACCACAACCCGATTGATCGGCGACTTCCCGACAACGAGCACTTGGGAGAGATCCATGATTATCTCGGCGTTCGCCTTCCGGCCCATCAAATTCGGGACGGTTGCGGTCCCTGTCTCGCGATCTACTGGACACATGGGCAGGGGCTGGCCGCTCGTCTCTGTTTCAATGCAGGGTTGAAATCCGAGAGCCAATTGGCGTGAGATCGTCACTCATGTCAAGCTGAAATGGCAGTCATCAGAAATATAGCCGGAAGCATTACAATTTAAGGCAAGTTTTGTTCTTGGCAGTAGTGAATTGGTGGCGCAAAACAAAGTCACCCGCGCGAAACCCGCGCGGGTGAACCCAGATTTTGCCATGCGCAAAACACGCAGCAAAAGCGTGGCGCTGCAGGCGCGGTCAGCCGTGGCTCTGTTGGGTGACGATCACCGGGATCAAAAGGTCGCCCCAATTGCCGTCGCCGCCATGGTGCCGTGCCGAGCGCACGAGCTCCACCGAGACGCCCGCCTCGACCGCCTTCATCACCGACTGGTTGAGCCTGTGCAGATCGTTGGCCAGCATGCGGATGGTCGCCTGCTGGTCGACGCTCATCGTGGTGGATTGCTCTTCGGCTCGTTCCTTGACGCGGCTTATCGAAGCCATTGGTCTTCTCCCTTTTGTGCCCTTTGGGCGTTTCCTCTGTTTGGTTGCGTATTCTCGTTCCGGCTATTCGGCCGCCGGCTTGAACTGGGCGTGCTCGGTCGATTCATGCATGGCGGTGGTCGAAGACCGGCCGCCGGTGATCGCCATCGACACGGCGTCGAAATAGCCGGTGCCGACCTCGCGCTGGTGTTTGGTCGCGGTGTAGCCGTGGGCTTCCGCCGCGAATTCGGCTTCCTGCAATTCGGAATAGGCCGTCATCTGGCGCGCCTTGTAGCCGCGCGCGAGTTCGAACATGCCGAAATTGAGCTGGTGGAAACCGGCCAGCGTGATGAACTGGAACTTGTAGCCCATGGCGCCAAGTTCCCTCTGGAATTTCGCGATCGTCGCGTCGTCGAGGTTCTTCTTCCAGTTGAACGACGGCGAGCAATTGTAGGCGAGCAGCTTGCCCGGGTGATGCTTGCGCACGCCCTCGGCGAATTTCTTGGCCTGCGCCAGATCGGGCTTCGAGGTCTCGCACCAGATCAGGTCGGCGTATGGCGCGTAGGCGATGGCGCGCGCGATGCAGGGCTCGATGCCGTTGCGGACCTGGTAGAAGCCTTCCACCGTGCGGCCGGCGTCATAGTCGACGAAGGGCTGGTCGCGCTCGTCGATGTCGGAGGTCAACAGCTTTGCCGCTTCCGCGTCGGTGCGCGCCACGACCAAGGTCGGCGTGCCCATCACGTCAGCCGCCAGGCGCGCGGCGTTGAGGTTGCGGATATGCGCCGCGGTCGGGATCAGCACCTTGCCGCCGAGATGGCCGCACTTCTTCTCCGATGCCAGCTGGTCTTCATAATGGACGCCGGCGGCCCCCGCCTCGATGAACGCCTTCATGATCTCGAAGGCGTTGAGCGGGCCGCCGAAGCCGGCTTCCGCGTCGGCGACGATCGGCGCGAACCAGGTGTCGACCGAAAGGCCGTTGCCCTCGGAGGTCTCGATCTGGTCGGCGCGCTGCAAGGTGCGGTTGATACGCTTGACCAGTTCGGGCGCCGCATTGGCGGGATAAAGCGACTGGTCCGGATACATTGATGACGCTGTGTTGGCGTCCGCCGCGACCTGCCATCCCGACAGATAGATCGCCTTCAGCCCGGCGCGGACCTGCTGCATGGCCTGGTTGCCCGACATGGCGCCGAGCGCGTTGACGAAATCCTCCTCGTGGATGAGCTTCCACAGCCGGTTCGCGCCCATTTCGGCGAGGCTCTGCCGGATCTGGACCGACCCGCGCAGCCGCTTCACGTCCGCCGGCGAATAGGGCCGTTCGATGCCGTCGAAGCGGCCTTCCGGCGCCGAGGGAACGAGGTTGTAAAAATCGGTCATGGGTCACTCCAGAAAATTCGATGCCGGGTTCAAAGCGCTGCTGCCAGGAGGGTTTAGCGCCACTTGTGTGTGACATCATTTACATTGCAGCGCGAAGAGAGCGAGAAAAACCGTGAGATTCAGCCGAAAATAAGAGAAAACCTGTGTTGTGTTTGACTGATAAGCGCTGTAAATTTGTCACGATTGTAAAAGACCGATGGCGCGCAGCCGCACCGAGGTCGTGTAAATTTCTGTCAAGGATAGTCGATTGGCTGATCAGAAGATCTTCGCCGGACCGCGCATCCGCCGCATCCGCAACGCCAAGGGCCTGACCCAGACGGCGATGGCCGAGGGGCTCGGCATCTCGCCGTCCTATCTCAACCTGATCGAGCGCAACCAGCGGCCGCTGACGGTGCAGCTGATCCTGAAACTGGCATCCGTCTACAAGGTCGATCCGCACGAGCTGCAGGGCGAGGCGAGGGGGTCGATATCAGCCTTGAAGGAAGTGTTTGCCGATCCGCTGCTTGTCGGCGAATTGCCGGGCGACCAGGAGCTGATCGAGCTCGCCGAGGCTGCCCCCAATGCGTCGGCCGCGATGATAAAACTGTTTCGTGCCTATCGCGAGCAGGCCGAACGGCTTTCCGATCTCAACGAACTTCTGGCGCGCGAAGGCAAGGGCACGGCACTTGCCGGCGCGCGGCTGCCGATCGATGAGGTGCACGAGATTTTCGAGCGCCGGCCGAACCATCTTACCGCGCTTGAGGAAGAGGCCGAGGCGTTCACCTCGGTGCTCGATCCTGGCGATGATCTGTTCGCCGCGCTGAAGGCCTGGCTGAAGCGCGAATACGGCATTGTGGTCAAGGTGTTGCCGGTCGCCACCATGCCGAACTGGCGCCGCCGCTATGACCGCCACTCGCAGCGTCTGTTCTTATCCGAACGCCTGTCGCCATTCGACCAGTTGCGCGAAGTGGCGATGGAAGCCTGCCTGATCCGCATGACGGTTGCGGTGGCCGGCGAGATACAAGGCCTGAAGCTGACCACTGACGAAGCCCGCCGTCTGGCCCGCTTCGAACTCGGCCGCTATGCGGCACACGCGCTGACGATGCCCTACCAGGCCTTTCACGCGGCCGCCATTCGCGCCCGTTACGACATCGACGTGCTGCGTTCGCGCTTCAACGTCTCCTTCGAGCAAGTGGCGAACCGGCTGACCACGTTGCAGCGGCCCGGCATGTTGGGCGTGCCGTTCTTCATGCTCGAGGTCGACAATGCCGGCAACCGTTTCCGCAGGGCGGGCAGCCTGGGCTTTCCGCACAGCCGCTTCGGCGGCGGCTGTCCGAAGCTGCCGGTTCATGCCGCCTTCACGCAGCCCGGCCAGATTTTTGTCGAGGCGGTGGAGATGCCCGATGGCGCCGAGTTCCTCTGCGTCGCCCGCACGCTCGAAGGGCCGCAAGGTTCGTTCTCGGAGCGTCCGCGCCGCACGGCGCTGCTTTTGGGCTGCGATATCGGCTTTCGCGACGAGATCGTCTATGGCGCGGCACTGCCGGCGGCTGCAAAGACTGGGCACGGCGGCGCTCCAGCCACGCCGGTCGGTCCTGCCTGCCGGCTGTGCGAACGCGTCGGCTGCCTGGCGCGCGCCGAACCGCCGGTGACGCGCCCGCTCGGCCTCGACGAGATGGTCACCGGCTTGAGTGCGTTCGACTTTCAGTGAGGTTGCCGGCGAAGTCGGTTTCCCCAAAAAGGCCACCCACGTCTTGCGGGTGATAACAAGTAGTCGCCTGGATCATTGCCGATGGAAATATTGATTAAGCATCGGCGGTGCGATATCGAAAGACGAGCAGCGCAACGGTCGGGGGATCAGCGATGGGCAGGACGGCTTTCTGGCTTGGTTTGGCGCTTGCCCTTTCGGCCAGCCCCGCATTGGCAGAAAAATCCTCGGAATTCTTCAAGGGCTATCGACAGTATAGCGACGACGGCAAGGCATTCCTGGATAAGATCGATCCGAAGACCGGCGCGGTCGACCTTCCCGAAGGCATCCATCTCAACCTCAAGGACAAGTTCTATTTTCTCGACAGGAAGGACGCCACGTCCGTCCTGACTGAGGCCTGGGGAAACCCGCCTGATACCGCCTCCGAAGCGATCGGCATGATCTTTCCGATCAAGTATGAACCGATCGCCGGCAACGGTTGGGGCATCGAGCTACGCTATGAAAAGATCGGCGATGTCGATGACGGCGACGCCGCGTCCATCGATTACACCGAACTGCTGAGCAGCATGCAGGCGGACACTTTGTCGGGCAATGATCAGCGAGTGAAGGACGGTTATCAGCCGATCAAGCTGATCGGCTGGGCCTCACCGCCGGTCTATGATTTCGTTCACAAGCGGTTGCACTGGGCCAAGGAACTGCAGTTCGGAGAGGATACCATCCACACGCTCAATTACGATGTCCGTTTCCTCGGCAGGGAAGGCGTCTTCGTGATGAGCTACATCGCCACGGTGGAACAATTGCCGGAGATCAAGCAGAGCCTGGACGAAGTGCTCGGCGTGGCGGACTTCAACACCGGCAGCAAATACACCGACTTCCTGCCTGGCACCGACACAGTTGCCGCGGTTGGCATTGGTGGCCTCATTGCCGGAAAATTGGCGGCAAAGGCGGGTTTCCTGGTCGTGGCGCTCATCGCGTTGAAAAAATTCGGCCTGATCCTGCTGGTCCCCCTGGCGGGCCTCTGGCGCTTCATTCGCGGCAACAAGGCCAGTTCATAGAGTAGCCGACATCCTCCGATGCTATCAGGCGTACCGCTGCTGGCGGCGCGCCTGACAGCTATTGGCCGAACTGCAGAACTCTGTATATCGGCCTGATAGTCCCGCCAGAGAGGGGTGGGTCGATTTTTGAAAATAATCGAAATGCCGACATGTCTATGAAGCATATCACATAAAATTATTGATATATAGAACGTAGATAATAAAATATTTACAGTAGTAATGCAAATTACTTTAATTATCGATAAGTTAAATTTCGAGTTGTATTTGGAAATATGTGATGCTTCTTACATAACGCCTCGGTGGTTGCTGGTATCGATGCTGGCCTGCGGATGAATTTTGCAATCCCGCAGCCAAGTCCAGAGGAGGCCACAGCCATGAAGTCGCCTGAAAAGCCGGCCGCACATGCGGCCGAACACGCCCCTGACAAGCGCATCATCACCACGATCCAGGCCGAACGCCTTGCGTCGCTGGCCAAGATCGACGCCAAGGAACTGATCGGCCACAGCATTGCCGACCTTGCCGAAAGGCTGAAGTGGCGTATCGATCCCGAACTGTTCTTCTTCCGGCGCATTTGCGGACGCGTCGTCAAGAAGGATCCGGTCACCGGCGTCGAATATCCCGTTCCGTTCGCCACCGTCGAGGTCCAGGACACCGATTGCAGTCTGGTCAGCTATTTCCCTGCCAACTGGCGCTGGGGATGGTTCTATCCCTTCCATTGCCGGCGCGAAGTCATTGCCACCGTCAAGACCGACGAATGCGGCCGCTTCTGCGTCTACGTCCCGCGCTTCGATATCGACTGGATCCTGCGCTGGCGCCATCGCCGGATCTGTTTTCCCTACATTTTCATCAGGCCTTCGATCAAGGATCTGGTGGCTTTACCGGAACTGGATCTGCCGGTGCCGCCGCGTCCAGGCCCGGTCGAGAAACTGCCCGGGTTGAAGCGCCATCTCGAGGCCGCGCTCGGCGCCGTGTCTCAGGCGGCAAGCCTGAGCCTCGAAGCGAACTCGCAAAGCGGGCGGGAAACATTGTCCGCCGAGCTTGAGGGAGCACGCGCTTTCCCGATGGAGATGCAGGCGCCTATTCCCCCGGAATTCCAGAAGCTGCTGAGCGGCGATGACGACATCGTCGGCAAGAAGCCGGCCGACCCAAGCGAGGCCATCCGCGCCGCGGTCGCCAGGCAACTGGGCGTGCATCACGCGGAAATCGATGGCTTCGACCTCAACCGCTACATCGGCCCGTTCCACCGCTGCTTCGATATTTACCTGCCGCAGTGGCAGCGCATTGTGGATGTGCCCGACATCACCTTCCGGGTCACCCAGGACACCAATGGCGACGGCATCGAGGAAGTCATCTATTCCGAAGGCTATTTCGACGTGCGCTGGAACGCCGGCGTCATTCCTCCGGTCACGCTCGTCGCTTCCAGCCAGGCGCGTGAATCGCGTGTCTGCGAAACGCCCGTCGTGCCCTGCAAGGACGTGCCGGAAATCCTGTTCGCCGGCCTGATGCCGCTCAACAATGCGTCCTACTTCAATGCCGTCACCGGCTATGCAGTGCGCCCGAACCGTCCGATACCGCCCATAGGGCCTCGCCCGCTGGCGCGGACACCGTTCCACGGCACGCTGCAGCTCTACGGCTGCGTCAACGTGCCGAAGGCGCAATTCTACCGGGTGCTCGCCAGCACCGACAATGGCGTGACCTTCAACGCCATCACCGGGCTGTCCTGGAACATCTATCCGATACCGTCGGGATCGCCGCACCTTGTCACGCCCGACGCCGATGGCTGGTATCCGGTGCTGCCCAATCCGACGGCGTTCCACCCGGACAATCTCGTGCTCGAATGGCCAACGCCGACGCTGCAGAGAACGCTGCTCAAGATCGAGGTCGGAGGGGCGGCGAAGAACCACCTGCAATATTCCGGCGTCGTCGCCATCCAGACGGACAACACTGCGCCAACGGTGCATTTCGACACGCTGGCCTGGAAGTTCGCGTCGGAATCCGACAGCGCGTTCGCTCTGCCCGGTCGCAACCTGCTGGTGCCATGCCCGACCATCCGGCGTGGCGTCGTGCCGCAAGACATCGACGTGCGCATCGTCGTCTCCGTCACCGCGCATCATCTGCGCAATGCCGTGCTGACGTCGCATGGCTGCGGCAGCGGATCCTTCTCGCTGCAGACATCACTGGCCGATACGTCTCACTGGCATGAAACAACCAGCGACAACTCATGCCTTCTATCAGGCACCTATCGTCTGGTGGCAGCGACTTCGCTCGAGGGCTCCTATGGCCTCGGCTGCAGCGCGTTCAGCCGTGCAATGAACCCTGCCGGCGCCGACAATGGGCATCTGTTCGACTGGAACTATGACCCGGTCGACATCCGGGTGGATCCCGACGTGGATATCGCCGTCATCAACGGATGAACCCTGTCTTCCGCGCGGCGGCATCTTTTCCGCCGCGCGGGAATTTCTGATGGATGTCAGATGTCGAGCGAACTTGTTTTCATCCTCATCAGCCTCGCCACCTGGCGGATCGCACATTTCGTCGCCGCCGAGGACGGACCCTTCAACATCGTCGTCAAGGTCAGGGCCAGGGCCGGCGATCATATGCTGGGGCATCTGATGGACTGTTTCTATTGCCTGAGCCTGTGGCCATCGGCCGTGTTCGCGCCGCTCGTCAGCCACGGCTGGATTGAGTTCGTGCTGGTCTGGCTCGGCGCCTCCGGTGCTGCCTGCCTGTTCGAGCAGGCGACCGGGTCGAAGACAACATAACAACAGGAGACGATGATGGGATGCTGTGGTCAAAATCGCCAGGTATGGCAGTCGCCACCACGCCGAACCCAGATGTCCGGAACACCGCAGCCGCCGGCGCTGACCGGCGCTGTCGCGATCGAGTATCGCGGCGACACCTCGATCGTCGTCGCCGCGCCGGCATCGGGCTTTACCTACGTCTTCCCGAAAGCCGGGGAACATCTCGAGGTCGATGGCCGCGACGTCGCCTGGCTTCTTTCCCTGGGCGACTTTGCCGTTGCCGGCGGCTAGAGCATGATCCCGAAAAGTGGAATCCGGTTTTCGGAAAAGATCATGCTCAACAGGTTCAAGGTGCCCTAAGCGGAACATTGTGCTGGACCACGCCCAGCCACCAACTTTGCGTTACGCGAATGAAGCACGTTTCTGTCGTCCACTGCGCATCGTGCCGCCCGGAAATCGCCGACAGTCGCACTCATGACCGATATCGCATCACCAAGTGTCGTCTCGCCGCGCGAGGAGCGCGTCGGCTATCTCCTGATATTCCTGTCGGCGCTGGTTTGGAGCTTTGGCGGTACCATCGCCCGTTTCATCGATACCGGTGACAACTGGGCGGTGATCTTCTGGCGCTCGCTCTGGGCCGTCGCCTTTCTGCTTGGCTTCATGGTCTGGCGCGACGGCTGGCGCGGCACGCCGAAATTGTTTCGCGACATGGGCCTGCCCGGCCTTGCCGTGGCCATTTGCTTTGCCACCGCTTCGACCTCGTTCGTCGTCGCGCTCTCCTACACCACCGTCGCCAACATCCTGTTGATGCAGGCCGGCGTGCCATTGCTGGCGGCGCTGCTTGCCTGGGCGTTGTTTCGCGAACGGGTGACTGTCGCGACTTGGATGGCTATCGCTGCGGTCATCGTCGGCGTTGCCATCATGGTCTCGGAATCGCTCGACGGCGCCGTCTCTCCGATCGGCGACGGCCTGGCGCTGCTGATTGCCGTCATGTTCTCGATCGCAACTGTCGTCACCCGGCGTTTCGCTCATGTACGCATGACGCCGGCCACTTGCCTTGGCGCGATGCTCGCTGCCACATTCGCGGCGTCCCAGGCATCGGAGCTTGCCGTTTCCGGCCACGATATGGGTTTTCTCTTCGCCTTCGGCGTCGTCAATCTAGGCCTCGGCCTGGCCTTCTTCACCACCGGCGCCCGACTTGTTCCGGCGGCGGTCGCGGCGTTGATTGGCACTTTTGAACCGATCCTAGGGCCCATCTGGGTCTGGCTTGTTCATTCCGAAGTGCCCTCGGTGCGCACCATCGTCGGCGGCGCGGTCGTGGTCACGGCGCTGCTTGTCCATATCGGGCTCGAATTCAAACGCCAGGCCCGGCCGGCGCGACCGGGGGTCGCCGGCGTGCCATCCCCTAATTAATGCAGTGCACGGGTTTGCCATTGACAACGTCGCTACCGGGCGGGYAGGCTGGGGCTACGGCAACAACAAGACAGGCGTATCTTGCCAAGTCTCCCCGCCGGTCCAATCGAGACCGGACCAAATCGTCGTATCCCTGCCCGCGCCATGGCGAGAGCCGCTGACGGCGCAGCAGTGCCATCCAGGCCACGACAAGCGCACAACGCTCGCGACATCAGCACATCGAACCACTCCCATGGTGTCGCCAGTTCGTGCTTGTCGCGTCCTGGAAAGCTCAATAGTCTGAAGCAAATGCCCGGCCGCGCTACGCCGCGACGAGCCGGCGACGGAACACTCACCAAAGGAGAATAGCATGATCCGCAAAGCGCTCTGGCTTTCGGCGACCTCGGCATTTCTGACGCTTTTCGCCGTCGGCGGTCACGCCGAGGATCGCGTCGTCAACGTCTTCAACTGGTCGGATTATATCGACGCCTCGATCATCGACGACTTCACCAAGGAAACCGGCATCAAGGTCGTCTACGACACCTTTGATTCCAACGAAATCCTGGAAACCAAACTGCTTGCCGGCGGCAGCGGCTACGACGTCGTCGTGCCCAGCGGCAACTTCCTTGCACGCCAGATCCAGGCCGGCGTGTTCCAGAAGCTCGACAAGTCCAAGCTGCCCAACATTTCTAACATGTGGGACACCGTTTCGGAGCGAACCGCCAAATACGACCCCGGCAACGAATATTCGATCAACTACATGTGGGGCACGGTCGGTATCGGCTACAACCTCAAGAAGGTGCAGGCAGCACTTGGCACCGACAAGATCGACAGCTGGGACGTGTTCTTCAATCCCGACAGCCTGGCCAAGCTGAAGGATTGCGGTGTCTATGTGCTGGACTCGCCGGCCGATATCATACCGGCGGCGCTGAAATATCTCGGTCTCGATCCGAACAGCACCTCTGCCGACGATATCGCCAAGGCCCAGGACACGTTGCTGAAGATCCGGCCCTTTATCCGCAAGTTCCACTCTTCCGAATACATCAACGCGCTCGCCAATGGCGATATCTGCCTGGCGGTCGGCTGGTCGGGTGACGTGTTCCAGGCCCGCAACCGCGCGGTCGAGGCCAAGCAGGGGGTCGAAATCGGCTATTCGGTGCCCAAGGAAGGCGCCCAGATGTGGTTCGATCAGATGGCGATCCCTGCCGACGCAACGCATGTCGCCGAGGCGCATGAATTCCTCAACTACATGATGAAGCCGGAAGTCATCGCCAAGTCCTCCAATTATGTGCTGTACGCCAACGGCAACAAGGCTTCGCAGCAGTTCGTAGACAAGGCGATCCTGGACGATCCGGCGATCTATCCGGATGCCGCGACCTTGGAGAAGCTCTACACCGTCCAGCCTTACGATCCCAAGACCCAGCGTGTCATCACGCGCACCTGGACCAAGATCGTCACCGGCCAATAAGCAATCTGACACGACCCCGGCAATCCTCTGCCGGGGTCGGTTTCCTTTCGGGGCAAAAAGCAGGACGGAGTGGGACATGAAATCGCTTGGCAGCATCCGCAGGGATTTCGCGCCATGGAATGATCCGAACGCCAAGCCGTATATTCAATTCGACAATGTCACCAAGAAGTTCGGCGACTTTACCGCCGTCAACAATCTGTCGCTGACCATCTTCGAGCGCGAGTTCTTCGCGCTGCTCGGCGCCTCCGGTTGCGGCAAGTCGACTCTGCTCAGAATGCTCGCCGGCTTCGAGGAGCCGACCGCCGGTCGTATCCTGCTCGATGGCCAGGATCTGCGTGGCATCCCGCCCTACCGGCGGCCCGTCAACATGATGTTCCAGTCCTATGCGTTGTTTCCGCATATGACCGTGGAGAAAAACATCGCCTTCGGCCTCAAGCAGGAAGGCATGCCCGCTGCCGATATCGAAAAGCGCGTCGCCGAGATGCTGAAGCTGGTCAAGCTCGAGCAGTTCGCCAAGCGCAAGCCGCACCAATTGTCCGGCGGCCAGCGCCAGCGCGTCGCCCTTGCCCGCTCGGTCGCCAAGCGGCCGAAGGTGCTGCTGCTCGACGAGCCGCTTGGCGCGCTCGACAAGAAGCTGCGCGAGGAAACCCAGTTCGAACTGATGGACCTGCAGCAAAATCTCGGCCTCACCTTCGTCGTCGTCACCCACGACCAGGAAGAGGCGATGACTATGGCTGACCGCATCGCCATCATCGACAAGGGCGAGGTGATGCAGGTGGCGACGCCGGCCGAAGTCTATGAAGCCCCGAG
Organism: Mesorhizobium sp. P2_H9; assembly: GCF_056403215.1. Lineage (NCBI taxonomy): Bacteria > Pseudomonadati > Pseudomonadota > Alphaproteobacteria > Hyphomicrobiales > Phyllobacteriaceae > Mesorhizobium > Mesorhizobium sp. P2_H9. The sequence continues at coordinate 194,429 of NZ_JBFUFX010000008.1, forward strand.
CTCGCGCTTTGTCGCCCACTTCGTCGGCAACGTGAATATGTTCGAAGGCAAGGTTGCCGAGCACACGGCCAAGACAACCCGCATCGCCGGTGCGACTGGAGCCCAGATCGTCGTAGACAATTCCGTCGACACCGCCGCAGGCGCCGACATCGTCTTCGCCATCAGGCCTGAGAAGATCAGGATTTCGTCGAGAAAGCCCGCCGATGCGGTCAATGCGCTCGAAGGCGAAGTCTACGACATCGCCTATCTCGGCGACATGACCGTTTATCATGTCAGGCTGGATGACGGGCAGATGGTACGGGCCAGCACGATGAACGCGGCACGCATCGCCGAGGACCCGCTGAGCTGGAACGATCGGGCCTGGGTGTCTTTCCGGCCCGATGCCGGCGTTGTGCTGACGCGGTAGGGGGCGGTCATGTCGAATGCCGCTATTACCGTCGCACCACCCTCTTCAGACACCACCAGCAAGTCTTTCCCGGCCCGGTTGGGAGCCGCCTTCGTCGGCCGCCTGGTCATCATCATTCCTTATGTCTGGCTCCTGTTCTTCTTCCTCATTCCGTTCGTCATCGTCTTCAAGATCTCGCTGTCACAGACGGCGATCGCCATTCCGCCCTATACGCCGGCACTCGATTTCAGCGCTGGCATTTCCGGGTTTTTTGCGCAGCTGAAACAGCTCAGTGTGGATAACTACACATGGCTGACGCAGGACGCGCTCTACTTCAACGCCTATGTGACCAGCGTCATCATCGCCGCAATCTCGACGGTGCTGACATTGATCGTCGGATACCCGATCGCCTACGGCATGGCGCGGGCGCCGGCAACGATCCGCCCCACCTTGCTGATGCTGGTGATCCTGCCATTCTGGACCTCGTTCCTGATCCGCGTCTACGCCTGGATCGGCATCCTCAAGCCAGAGGGATTGCTCAACCAGTTGCTGCTCGCCACCGGCGTCATCCACGAGCCGCTGATTATCCTCAACACCTACACGGCGATCTTCATCGGCATCGTCTATTCCTACCTGCCGTTCATGGTGCTGCCGCTCTATTCCGCCCTCGAGAAGATGGATTATTCGCTGATCGAGGCGGCAAAGGATCTCGGCTGCCCACCGACATCAGCCTTCTGGAAAATCACCTTCCCGCTGTCGCTACCTGGCGTCATCGCCGGCTGTCTGCTGGTGTTCATCCCGGCGGTCGGCGAGTTCGTCATTCCCGACCTGCTCGGCGGCTCGCAGACGCTGATGATCGGCAAGACGCTGTGGAACGAGTTCTTCGCCAATCGCGACTGGCCGGTGTCGTCCGCCGTCGCCGTCATCCTGCTCTTGCTGCTGATCGTGCCGATCATGCTCTTCCAGCGAGCGCAGGCGCGCTCTCAGGAAATGGATCGGTGACATCATGAACACCACCTGGAGCCGCTTCAACATCACCTCGATCGTGCTCGGTTTTGCCTTTCTTTACCTGCCGATCGTCCTGCTCATCGTCTTCTCTTTCAACGAGTCGAAACTGGTTACCGTCTGGGGCGGCTTCTCGACCAAATGGTACGTCTCGCTGTTTCACAACCAGGGCCTCATGGATGCGACCTGGGTTACGGCGCGCGTTGGCCTGATTTCGGCCACCGTGGCAACCGTGCTCGGCACGCTGGCGGCACTTACCTTGACCCGCTACACGCGCTTCAGGGGCAGGGTGCTGTTTTCCGGCATGGTGTTTGCGCCGCTGGTCATGCCGGAAGTCATCACCGGCCTGTCGCTGCTGCTGCTTTTCGTTGCCGTCGGTCTCGATCGCGGCTTCCTCACCGTGACGCTTGCCCACATCACGCTGACCATGTGCTTCGTCGCCGTCGTCGTGCAGTCGCGCCTCATCACCTTCGACCGTTCGCTGGAAGAAGCCGCGATGGATCTGGGCGCAACGCCGGTGAAGACCTTCTTCCAGATCACGCTGCCGGTCATCATGCCGGCGATCGTGTCAGGCTGGATGCTGGCCTTCACTCTGTCCCTCGACGATCTGGTCATTGCCAGTTTCACCTCCGGGCCGGGCGCCACCACCTTGCCGATGAAGATCTATAGCCAGGTTCGCCTCGGCGTGACGCCGGAGATCAACGCCGCCTGCACCATTCTGATCGCCGTTGTTGCTGTCGGCGTCATCATCGCCTCGCTCGCCAACAAGCGTCGTGAGGTTCAGCGTCAGCTCGACGAACAGGCCGCTCAGCGTGGCTGACGGGTTGAGAGCCGGCGGCCTACTCGCCTGAAACGCCACGGCTGATCGGCGAGATGAACGGCGTGCTCCAGGTGCCCCCGACGAAGAACGAGGACTGGTTAGGGCCTTGTGCATTTGTCGGCGTAGCGGCCTTGTCCGGCTGGATGATGCCGCCGGAGAGCGCCAGTCCGCGACCGGCATAGGAGGCGATGCCGGAAAGCCAGATCTTGTACTTCGCCGAGTTGGCTTCGGCCTTGTCGAGCCTGGCGACGCCCTTGGAGATGCTGGCCTTGAGCTCGGCGCCGTCGATCGGCAGCGTTCCGTCGGCGACATCGTCGAGCGCGAAGAACCCGCCCTGCTCCGAGTGCTTGAGAAACGCCTGAAGGTTGAGGCCGCTGAGGGCGCCCGGACCGAACGTCGCCGAGACCGAGCCGTCGGCGTTTTCGAAGATGGAGCTCCAGGATTTACCGGGCCCCTTGAGGATGACCGAGACGGTTCCGGTGCTGGCTGGCACCAGCCGCGTCATCCCCGCCGCGGTGCCGAAAGCGCCGCCATCGATATCGGAAGCCAAAAGCCGGATCTCGACCTGCGTGCCCTCAGGCTTGCGGTCGAAACGGAGGCTGCTCTGGATGTTGCCGCCAAAAGCCGACGCATCGGAAATGTCGAACACCGCGAGGCCGTTCTTGACCTGGGCGGTGGCGGCGACGTCGGCAAGCTGGATCGCACCCGCCGTGGCGTGCGCTGCCGACAGTCTGAGATCGAGATTGATCCGGTCGGCGAAGCTGCTGTCGATTTCGCCTGGGCCGGTTTCGCCGGCGGGGGCCAGCGGCGTGAAGGCGGAGAGAAACGACCTGAGGTCGAGCGTATCGAAGGCGAGCGTGCCGGAGATCACCGGCAGCGCTTCACCGAAGGAGAAATCAAGCGCGCCCATGCCCGGATTGTTGTCCAGGGCCACTGCGGTGTTTTCGAATTTTATGCGGCCGGCTGTAGCCGTTACCTTGCTCGAGATCGAGACGGAACCGATGGCGGCACCCGGCGCGATGCCGGCCTGCGACCATTCCAGCACACGCCTGAGCGACGGGGCTGAAAATTTGGCCTGGCCATCGAAATAGGCATTTTCGGACATGCCGGCGACGCCATCGAATGAAAAGCTGGCAGGTGCTGCCTTGAAGGAAAGCGTGATCGGCGCGGCGCCCCCGGCAAACAACACCAGCGGCTTGGGCGAGGCGACATCGACGGCGACGCTTTCGCCGCGCCAGATTCCGGTTGCCGTCAGCGTCGCATTGCTGTTCATCGCCGCCCAGCTTGCCTGGCCGGTCAGGCTGCTCAGGATTTCATCGTCCTTGCCGCCAACGGAGGCGACCATGCGGCCGTCCCTGAATTCCACGGTGCCGAATGGATCGGTCGGCAGCTTGCTCAGATCCGGCGTCGCCGGATTGGCGTTGACCACGCCGCGGGCGGTGTCGATCGAGCGCGTGATGCGTCCGCCGGACGGTATGGCAGGCAGGAAGAACCCGTTTGCCATGCGCTGAACCCTGATCGTCGGCCGCACCAGCCGCGCCGTCGAAAACACCACGTCGCCGCGCAGCGCCGCCATGGCGGAAAGGTCGACCTCGACCCGCTCGGCCTCGATCACCGGTGGCGCATCGGTCTCCGTCCATTGCGAAAGCGTCACGTCGGTCAGGATGGCCCGGAATTTCGGCCACACCTCAATGCGCGGCGCGCCATCGATGGTAACCCTGAAACCGCTCCACGCGCTCATCTCCCAGGCGATGCGGTCGCGCACGATACGGGTGGAGGCAATCAGCGGCAGCGCGGCGACGACCAGCGCGATGACGAGCACGGCAACGCCGATCGCCCATACTCCGCGCCGGATCAAAGGTGATGGCATATCGCCCCGTATGCTTCCATTCCAACAAAAATCGCCCAACGGGTGTAACCCAAGACTTAGGCATTTCAAGTCTTTATGGCCCGGCGATGGCATTTGCGCACACCCAGCGCGGTCGACCCGAACAAAATCTTGCTCTGCTGCGCTGCGATATGCATAAGCGAGGTAGCCCAATGCATGTCAAAAAGTCTTCATCTCGGACCTGATACGAGGGTGCGCGACGGTTTTGGGACAGCGATTTGCATGAAGCAGAGTTTAAAGCGCGTGGCATAAATCCCTTCAAACGCGACGTGCTTTAAGGAGGAACGATCATGGCTGCCGACGCCCCCCTCTGGACCCCGACACAAGACCGGATTGATGCGGCGCCATTGACCGCCTTCATGAAGGCCGCTGCGGCAAAAGCCGGCACATCCTTCGCCTCCTATGCCGAACTCCACAGCTGGTCGGTCGAGGACCGCGAGGGTTTCTGGAGCCTGGTCTGGGACTTCTGTGGCATTGTCGGCGACAAGGGCGAGACCGTGCTCGTCGATGGCGACAAGATGCCCGGCGCCTCGTTCTTCCCCCAAGCGACGCTGAACTTCGCCGAGAACCTGCTGAAGAAGACTGGCTCGGGCGACGCAATCGTCTTTCATGGCGAGGACAAGGTCGAGCGCCGGCTGTCCTGGAACGAACTGCATGCGCTGACGTCGCGCCTGCAGCAGCTTTTCCTGTCGCTCGGCGTCAAAAAGGGCGACCGCGTCGCCGCCATGATACCCAACATGCCGGAAGCCGTCGCCGCTATGCTGGCGGCTGCCTCGATCGGCGCGGTCTGGTCATCCTGCTCTCCCGATTTCGGCGAGCAGGGCGTGCTCGACCGTTTTGGTCAGATCGAGCCGGTCGTCTTCATTGCGCCGGACGGCTACTGGTACAATGGCAAGGCGATCGAGGTGGCTGACAAGATTGCTGCCGTGGCGGCGAAGCTCACCACCGTCCGCAAGATCCTGATCGTCGACTATCTCGGCACCTCGGCCGATGTGGCAGTGACCGTCGACAAGGCTGCGGCGCTCGAAGACGCGTTGGCACCTTTTGCAGCCAAGCCCGTCGCCTTCGAGCGATTGCCGTTCGCGCAGCCGCTCTACATCCTGTTTTCGTCAGGCACGACCGGCATTCCCAAATGCATCGTCCACTCAGCCGGCGGCACGCTGATCCAGCATGTCAAGGAACACCGGCTGCATGCCGGTCTCACCGACGGCGACCGCTTCTTCTACTTCACCACTTGCGGCTGGATGATGTGGAACTGGCTGGTGTCGGGGCTCGTCTCCGGAGCGACGCTGCTGCTCTATGACGGCTCGCCCTTCTACCCCGACGGCAATGTGCTGTTCGACTTCGCCGATGCCGAGAAGATGAGCTTTTTCGGCACCTCGGCCAAATTCATCGATTCCGTGCGCAAAGCCGGCCTCAAGCCGATCAGGACGCATGATCTGTCGAGCGTGCGGGCGATTTCCTCCACTGGCTCGCCGCTGTCGCCGGAGGATTTCCGATTCGTCTACGACGGCATCAAACAGGACGTCCACCTGGCCTCGGTCTCCGGCGGCACCGATATCGTCTCCTGCTTCGTGCTCGGCGTGCCGATTGAGCCGGTGTGGACCGGCGAGATCCAGGGGCCGGGCCTTGGCCTTGCCGTCGATGTCTGGGACGATGACGGCAAGCCGGTCAGGCAAGAGAAGGGCGAACTGGTCTGCGCCAAGGCGTTCCCGGCGATGCCGATCGGCTTCTGGAACGACCCCGAAGGCAAGAAGTACAGCGCGGCCTATTTCGAGCGTTTCGACAATGTCTGGTGTCACGGCGACTTCGCCGAATGGACGGCGCATGGTGGCATGATCATCCATGGCCGCTCCGACGCGACGCTCAATCCGGGCGGCGTGCGCATCGGCACGGCGGAGATCTACAACCAGGTCGAACAGATGCCCGAGATTCTGGAGGCGCTGTGCATCGGCCAGGATTTCGACAATGACGTGCGCGTCGTGCTGTTCGTGCGGCTGGCCGCTGGCGTGCAGCTGGACGCTGACCTGGAAAAACGCATCCGCGCGAAAATCCGTACCGGGGCGAGCCCCCGTCACGTGCCGGCAAAGATCGTCGCCGTGTCCGACATTCCACGCACCAAATCGGGCAAGATCACCGAGCTTGCGGTGCGCGATGTCGTGCATGGCCGCGCCATCAAGAACAAGGAAGCGCTCGCCAATCCCGAAGCGCTGGAGCTGTTCAGGAACCTGCCGCAGCTTGCCGACTGAGCAGGCATCCCGACCCGAACGTCAGCGCAGCCAGGACCGGATACCACGCTTTGCCGCACCGGTCTTCGGTTCTGGATCTCTGCCAAATCCCAAACGCCCCGACATCCCTTGGTCAGCGACCAGTTCGGCTCCACTGAACGCCGCACTTTGATCCGAAAGCAGGAAAACAGCAGTCGCTGCGACCTGCGGCACGGTGTTGTATGTCCCGGTCGCGTGCCCAGTGTTGAAATAGCGTTCCGCCGCGGCATCCTTCGCCGACATCTCGGCGATGGCTTCAGTCCGGGTCAGGCCGGGACAGAGCGCATTGACGCGGATCTGGTGCTTGCCAAGGCTCCACGCCATGGCTCTCGTCATCGAAACGACAGCGCCTTTGGTCGCCGCATACATCTCATAGCCGGCAAGCGTGGCGCCTGCGTGGTTCGAGGCAATGTTGACGTTCGATCCGCCGCGCCGTGCGTTGATCATCAGCCGGGCGATGTGCTGCGAGACAAGGAAGACCGAACGCTGGTTGACCTGCCAGAGCCGGTCCAGATCGCCAAGCGCCACATCGAGAAACGGCGTCTGCAAGGTGACGCCGGCATTGTTCACCAGCCCGTCCGGGGAGCCGTATCGCTGCGCGATTGCCTCCGCCATAGCCGCGATGCTCTCCGGCGATGCGACATCGACTTGCAGGAACTCGGCGCCGGCGCGTTCGACAGCGTCGCGGTGCTCGGCGAGCAGGGTCGCGCCGACCACCGTGGCGCCGGCTTCGACACAGGCCCGCGCGATGCCGAGACCGATACCGGCACCAGAGCCGGTAACGACGATGATCTTGCTGGAAAGTGATTGCGTGGACACTTCACAGCTCCTGCGGTGATGCCATCTTTCGCTGAAACAGCAGGACCAGCACGAGCAGCGGCAGCAGGCCGAATACAGCACGGGTATGGTTAACAAAATATGTCGGTGGAATTTACCTAGATTTCACGAGTGGTACACTTTCGTAAATTTTCAATCACGCTGGTAAGGACTTGTTAAGGGCCGGCGTCGATAGTCTCACGTAACTTGACGGAGAAATCCCGTTCCTCGAAGTCCCCTGAGGATCTGAATTCGCTCAAGCCCCCGTTGTGACAGCAATCCAATTACTTAAGGCGTCCTCTTGGACGCCTTTTCTTTGTCTGGACCATGATCCCGCGGAAACGGGATCTGGTTTCGCAAGCGCAGGGCTCTAGTCCGCGAGCACGCGGGTCGAAGGAAAGCCGACTTCGACCAGGGTTCCTTCGCCGGGCGTCGAGGTGATGGTGAAGCGGGCCCGGTTCGCCTCGACCATCGCCTTGGTCAGCGGCAGCCCGAGACCGGTGCCATCACCGCGTCCGCGCTTCAGCGCATTGATCTGCTTGAACGGCTTCAGCGCCTGCTCGATCTCGGCCTGGCTCATGCCGATGCCGGTGTCGCGCACGCGCATGACGACATCGCCGGAGGTTTCATAGGCAGTCGAGACGATCACCTGGCCGCCGGCTTGCGTGTAGCGGATGGCGTTGGACAGGATGTTGAGGGCGATCTGGCGCACGCTGCGCAGGTCGGCCACCACTTCCGGCAACCGCGACGCGAAGCTGGAGCGGATGATGACACGTTCGCGGTTGGCCTGCGGCTGCATCATCGCCACCGTTTCGCCCAGCGTGTCGTTGAGCGACACCGCTTCGTAGTCCATCTCCTGCTGGCCGGCCTCGATCTTCGAGATGTCGAGCAGGTCGTTGACGAGGTCGAGTACATGGTTGCCCGAGCGGTTGATGTCGCGCAGATAGTCGCGGTAGCGGTCATTGGCCACCGGTCCGAATTTCTCGTCCACCATCAGTTCGGAAAAGCCGATGATGGCGTTGAGCGGCGTGCGGATCTCGTGGCTGATGCGCGCCAGAAAATCGGTCTTCTGCGACGAGGCGCGTTCGGCCACCGCGCGCGCCTGGGTTAGATCCTCTTCGGCTCGCTTCCACTGCGTGATGTCGCGCACCACGGCGCAGAAGCCGCTGTCGTTGGGCAGCCTGCCGATGGTCATGAACAGCGGAATGAAACGCCCCTGCGCCTCGCGTCCGATCACTTCGCGGCCGTCATTCATCACACTCGCCACGCCGGGTTCGGAAAGCCCGCTGAGATAGTCGCGCGCCGCGCGCTGGCTTTCGATGGCAAACAGCGAGGCGAAGGGCTTGCCGGTCACCTCGTCGCTGTCGAAGCCGAACAGCGCTTCCGCGGGGCGGCTGATCGAGCGGATCGCTCCGTCGCGGCCGATCAGCACGACGCCGTCAGTGGCGGTGTCGATGATGGTGCGCATTTCGGCAATGCGGCTCTTGAGTTCGGAAATGTCCGGCTGTGTCTGTTCGTTGGGCGCGCTATGCAGAGCTGCCGGAGCCTCGTCGTCGCCGGTGCGGCGCACCACCAGCATCAGCGCCTTGCCGTCGCGCCACGGAACCGAGCGCAGAATAGCCTCGATCGGGAACTCCTGCCCGTCGCGTGTCTTCAGCCGCAGCGCGCGATCGGCTCCGTCGGAAGCGCTTTCGTCGGTGTAGGGATCGGCAAACAGCGCGCCGAGGCCGCCGGCATCACTCAGATCCTCCAGCGTGTCGTACTCGGTCAGGCTGAGAAACTCCTCATTCGCATAATGCAGCTCGTCGCCGGAATGGATGAGCAAGGGGACGGGCAATTTGCCGAGGATCGACGTATCCGGGGCCTTGGTTTCGTCTCCGGCCGAAAACGCCGAGGGCACGAACCCTTCAAGCCTGAGCGGCGGCACTTTGAGGCGCGGTCGCTCGACCGGAGCAGTTTCCATAGCCCCAGCCGTAGCGCCTGAAGCGGCTTCGTCGTCGGGCTGCGCCCAATCCTCGTCATCTTCGGCGTCGCGGAAGTCGGCAGCCGTCATGCTGTCGTCGTCTGCGGCAGCGCGGGCTGTTTGCCCCGCATCGGCTGTCGCGGATGTCTCCGCTGTGGGCTGCGCGGCAGCCTTGGTGGGGTCGGCACTCGCTTGCGTCGCCGCCTCTTCATCCGGTTCGGAAACCGGCGCCTGGTCGTCATCTTTGGCGGCTTCGTCTGTCCTATCGGCGTAGTTGAGCAGGGAACCCGAGACTGCAGGCACAATGGGTTGCTCGACTGGACTCTCTGGAACGACCTCGTCCGGCCGCTCGCCGTCGAGCCGCGCCAGATCCTTCTCGTCTTCGGCATCGGTTTCAGGCGGCTCGGCCGCGGCGACCAAATCTTCGACGGCCGCTTCCACCGGCCTTTCGGCATCCGGCTTCTCGGCGTCTGGCTGTTCAGCCATTGGCTGCTCGGCCGCCGCTGAACTGTCTTTCCTAAGCCGCTCGCCGATCTCACGGAACGCGCTGCGTTCCAGCGTTGACAGGCCCCTCTCACTTGCCGGCTGCTTGTCGTTGGCCGGTTGCCGATGCTCGGCCAACCGGATCACCTTGTCAGCGAAGCGGCGTTCCTGTTTCGGCACGATGGTCAGCGCCGGCACCTCGCCCTTGAACGGGTCGGCCGGCTTAGGCGCCTCGGCCACGGTCTCTTCGACCGCAGGCTCTGTCGCCGCTTTTGTCTCGCTATTGGGGACCAGCGTCATGCCGATGGCTTCCGGATCGACCACCGCGTCACTGGCGCGGGCAACGCCGAAACCGCGAAAACCTTCGAAGGCGCGGCTGCGGCCGTAGACGGGCAGCGCCGCCAGATCGACAGGTATCTTCAGATCGGTGCCGGCAACCGGCCACAGCACCGAGCGCCCGGACCAGGTGTCGCGCCGTTCGAGCAGGCCGGCGATCTCGCCGGAGGCATCGAGGCCGAAGGTGGCCGCCACATCCTTGAAGCGGCGGCCGATCACGTCGGCGGCCGGCTTGCCGACGATGTCGGCGAATTCGGGCGACAGGGTGCTGAACTTGCCTTCGGCATCGGTGCGCCAGACGAAGCGCAGCGGCGGCGCCGAACGGTCAATCGGCCGAGCGGAACGCTCTACCGGGGTGGTGGCCTGAGGGGCGTCCTGTTTCGCGCTTTCCGGCGCAACATCCGACGCAGCCGCAGTTTCAACAGGTTCGGATTGGTCCGGCTGCTTCGCGTCGTCCTCGCCGGTATTGAAATACCAATGATCATGCTGCGCCGGGCTGGCCACCGGGTCACTTGCCGCCGCTTGCGGTCCGGTCGATTCGGCGTGTTCCGACGATGCCGGGATCAGTTCGGCGACTTCAGGGACAGGCTCTGTTGTCACCTCCGCCGTCGCGGCCGTCGGCTCGTTGTTCTGAGCTGCTTCCGGCTGGCCAACGACATCGTCCGCCACCTCACCGGTGATGGCTTCCGCCTCGCTGATGGGCTCGGCAGGGCTTTCGTCATCAAGCTGGTCTTCGTCGATCACCACCAGAAGGTGCCGCGTATCGGTCAGCTTGGCGAAGCCGGCTGGATAGGAGGCGGCGCCGCCTGGAACCAGGCGCTTGACGATGCGGTCGTTCTCAGCGGTCACGTCCGCGACAAGCGCGGCCAGCGTCTGCGGCAGGATCCCGAGTGCCGAAAACCCATCCGAAGCGGCCTCGACGGCGCCCGAAGCATCGACAAAAGCGATGAAGTGTCCGTGTTCGGTAAAGCCGCTGATGGCGCGCGCGGCAGTCTCGGCCGCGCTGCGTGAGCCGGTCTGCGCCGCCGGCACCACCAGCATGATCGCGCTTTCGCCATCCGGCATCGTCACCGCACTGGCCAGGAACCCGACGGCGTTGCTGGTCATGCCGGTCGCCAGCCGGACCGTGATCGAACGATCGTGGCCGATCTCCGGAAAACCGCTGGTCGCCATGATCTGGCGCCGGGCAATCAGCGGCAGGCGCGCCGAGGCGCCGATGATCGCTTCGATGTCGGGATAGCCGAACACCGCAGCGCCCGGTCCATTGGCCCAGATCACCTGTTCGAGGTCGGCCGACAATATGGCGATCGCGTCGCCGGCGGCAAAGCGCTGGCGCACCGCGTCGAGCACCGCGACGTCGAGGAAAGAGTAGTTTTCGGACGGCATGTGCTTGGCGGACCCTTACAGAGCGGGCAATTTGCAGTTAACGCTTTATTAATAAAAGCCGGCGGCGCGAAGGTCCACAAGCCATAACGTGCAGCGACCGGAATCTGGACGTTTGGTTAACGCCCTGAAGAATTTTATGGTGCACTGCAACAAAGATATTGCAATGCACAAAAAAACCTATATATTGCCATCATACATGAACGAGACGGCTTTCTGTCAAAGCCGCCGGAAAAGGATGGAAAAATGTCCAGGACCAAAACTGACACGATCGAAAACGTTGAATTCCCGAGCTTTGACGCTTCCAAGGCCACCGACCAGATGCGCGCTTTCGCCGAAAAGGGCGTCGAGCAGTCGAAGGAAGCCTACGCCAAGCTGAAGACCGGCGCCGAGGAGACCCAGAAGGCTCTGGAGTCGACCTTCGAAACCGCCAAGACCGTTTCCAGCGACCTGTCGCTCAAGACCATCGCTGCTTTCCGCGCCAACGCCGAAGCCGGCTTCTCGCATCTCGAAGCCCTGATCGGCGCCAAGTCGCTGTCGGAAGTCGTCGAGCTGCAGACCGCGTTCCTGCGCAAGCGCGTCGAGGCCACCGTCGAGCAGGCCAAGGACTTGCAGGCTGTTGCCTCCAAGGCGGCCGAAGACGTGTCCAAGCCGATCAAGACCGCCTTCGAGAAGGCGCTGAAGGAAATCAAGGCCGCCTAATAATTGCGCATGGTCTGACGATGCAACAAAAGGTCGCATTTCGTCAGACAAATAGATGTGCAATTAATTTGGTCAAGTGAATACCCGGCGAGTGGAACCTCCTCCCTCTGCTCCCCGGGGTGACCAGCCAGCACCTCCTCCCGCTGGCTCGTAACAGGAAAAGGCCGGCACCTCCTCCCGCCGGCCTTTTTCTTTGCCTGTTGAAAAGCGGCTGATGAAAATCACCGCCTGTCCGCAGAACCAGCTTTGCCTTATCAAAGGCCTTGAATTAGACTCTGATAGACCGTATTGGACGCTTCGCCGAACGACAGAGCGGATCTCGGAGAATGAATTTTTCACCACGATCTGGCTCAGGCAAATGTGCCGTTGTAGCTCAGATGGTTAGAGCGCCGGATTGTGGATCCGGAGGTCGCTGGTTCGATCCCAGCCAACGGTACCACCATATCAAACAAACAGAATGTGCTCCTTGAACCCTTCCTTTCCTTCGGCTCTGCGGACCTTGGACAAGATCAGCTTGCCGGGCGAAGCCGACTCGGTTGGAATGGGAGCATGCATCCTTTACCGGGTGCGGACGTTTACGATTACCAACCGGCATAGCCGCCAGGGAAATGCAGTATGAGTGAACATGCGATCGAGTTCTTGCGTGGGTGGATCGGTGAAAAGGTCCAGTGCCAGCACTCGCCGGTAAAGATCGAGAAGCAGGCCGAGACCCTTGCCCGCGAATGCGCCGCCAAGGCGGCCGAGGTCGGCATTCCGCTGGAGGACATCCAGGAGGAGGTCGGCGATATTCAGGAACTGATCGCATCGCGGCTCGAGGAGGCGGCCGAGGCCGACCAGAGCCAAACGAATTCTGGCAGGCCTGCCGAGTGACGAGCCTGTCTCGGCGAAAGCGCCGGGCAAAGGCTGTCGAGAGTTACGCTATCCCGCCTCTCACTCCACGCCAGACTATCCGAATCTTTCCTTAAGCCATGCCTTCGGCAGCGCCGGCACAAAATTGCCGTCGCGCCCGGTCATGTCGTCAGTGGCGACCAGCGCATTGAGGATGGCTTCCTCTGTGGCCTGCACCACGGCATCGAAGAACGGGTTGATGTCGGCATCCGGAATGTAGCTGGCATTGACCATCTTGCCCGGCGCCCCCCTCGCGGCGTCGGGATTGGCGGTGCTGAAGGCCAGGAAGATATCGCCCGAGGTCGTGTAGCCATAGCCGCCCGTCAGCGCCACGCCGAGCGGCACGCGCTTGGCCAGCCGCTTCATCTGATGCGCCATGAACGGTGCATCGGTGGCAATGACCGCGATGATCGAGCTCTTTTCGGCGCGCGGCGTGTTGTCTCGGATCGCCGGTTCGACAAGCTCGGCTCCGGCCCTGATGCCACGCACGACAAGGTTTCGCCGTGCGCCGAAATTCGACTGGACGAAGCAACCGACCGTGAAACGCTCACCGTTCCATTCGACACTGCGCGAAGACGAGCCGGACCCTGCCTTGAAGCCGAAGGTGATCATGCCGGTGCCGCCGCCGACGCTGCCTTCTTCGATCGGCCCGCCTTGAGCCGCGTCGAGCGCGCAAAAGACATGCTCGAAGTCCAGATGATGGCCGTTGATGTCGTTGAGGAAGCCGTCATAGGTCTCGCCTGCCACCGGCAGCGCCCAGGCGCTGTCGAGCGATTGCGGCAGCGTTCTCTGCATCCAGCGCAACGTCGCGTCGCGACTGACGCCGCAGGAATGCGTGTTGGTGATGGTGACCGGAAAATTGAACGCGCCGAGTTCATCGATCAGATGCGAGCCGGTCAGTTCGCCATCGCCATTGCCACTGAACATGCCCGCGAACACCGGGATTGCCAATTCGCTTCTCGGCCGCGGCAGGATCGTCGTCACGCCGGTGCGCACTGGACCCTTGCCGACGATCAGCGGCCCGTCGCCGGAGATCAGCGTCGTATAGCCGACGGCCACGCCTGATACATCGGTGATGGCATTGAAGGCGCCCGGCGTGCCATCGAACGGGATCGCGAAAGCACGGGCGCGCGGCTTGCCCGATGGGGTCTGCAGATGCGGGTCGTATCTGGTCATACCGTCTCTATCTCTTTGTTTGATGCAATTCCCTAGGGAAAGTGCTACGCGCTTTTCCCGGGAAAACCGCTTCGCACTTTTTCTGGAATTGCTCTAGAAAAGCGAACCCTGACCGCCCGGCGCCTTGGCTTTGGCCGCTGGCTTGGCAGCGGGCTTCGGCCGTTCCGTGCCGCTCGTGGCAACCGCATCCGCTGTGCCGTCGGCGAACTCCAGCAAGAGGGCTGCTCCGGACACCACGTCCTCCGCTCGCTTGATCACGGCGCCGTCGGCGTCCTTGACCAGCGCAAAGCCGCGCGCCAGCACCGCCTTGTGCGATAGTGTCGCCAACAGGCGGTCGGCCTGGGTCAGGCTTCCGCGCAAGCGGTCCAGCCGCCTCGATATCGCCTGGTCCTGCCGCCACGACAGGCCCGCCACGGCGTCTGCCTGCAATCTCTGCCGCCTCGCGATCGGCGCCGGCGATAGGCGTGCCGCGGTGCGTGAAAATCGCGCCCGCCGTTCGCGCACGATGCCGAAGAAGGCTGCTTGCGCCCGGGCGAGGTCGCGGCCGGTCAACGTGCGGGCCTCGTTGATGCGCCGCGACAAAGTGGCCGGTGTCAGCCGCTGCCCGGCAAGCCTGGCCCGCTTGCGATCGATGCTGACGCTCAACGCCCGGCCCAACCGGCTCGTCGCTTCGTCCAGGCGCCGACGCGGCAGCGCCAGCAACTGGTCGGGCGAGGGCAGCGCACGGGCGGCCGCGCGCACCGCCTGCCGCTTGCGTTCGAAACCGCGCGAAACGGCGGCCTTCAGCCTTGCGGCGAGACTGGCAAGCGTCGCTTCGAGGTCCGCTTTCACCGGCACGGCAATTTCGGCGGCACCGGTCGGCGTCGGCGCCCTGACATCCGCCACCAGGTCGATCAGCGTCCAGTCGGTCTCATGGCCGACGGCAGAAATCACCGGAATGCGCGAGGCGGCAACGGCCCGCGCCAGCGCCTCGTCGTTGAAGCCCCACAGATCCTCGAGGCTGCCGCCGCCGCGCGCCACGATCAACAAATCGGGGCGCGGGATGGCGCCGTCCCAGGCCAGCGCGTTGAAACCGTTGACGGCGGCAGTGACTTCGGCGCCGGCCGTTTCGCCTTGCACCCGCACCGGCCAGACCAGCACGTGCAGCGGAAAGCGGTCCTTGATGCGGTGGATGATGTCGCGAATGACCGACCCTGTCGGCGAGGTGACGACGCCGATGACGCGCGGCATGTACGGCAACAGCCGCTTGCGGCCGGCATCGAACAGGCCTTCGGTCTGCAGCCGCCGCTTGCGTTCTTCCAAAAGCGCCATCAGCGCTCCGGCGCCGGCGGGCTCGAGATTGTCGATGACGATCTGGTAGTTGGATTTTCCGGGATAGGTGGTGAGCTTGCCAGTGGCGATCACCTCCATCCCCTCTTCGGGGCGGAATTTCAGCCGGCTCATCGTGCCCTTCCAGACCACGGCGTCGAGCCGCGCCCGGTCATCCTTCAGCGCGAAATAGGCATGACCGGAGGAATGCGGCCCACGATAGCCTGAAATCTCGCCGCGCACCCGCACATTGCCGAAGACGTCCTCGACCGTGCGCTTCAGCGCGCCGGAAATCTCGCTCACCGTGTATTCGGCGGCATTGGTGCGTGATTCGGATGCTGCATCGCTCATGGGCCGATTGGGGGACTGTTGTCCGCCCGCGTCAAGACGGCCGCGCTTTTCGGTTCGGTTCATAACGTGATCTTAAGCCCGATTTGATTGACTCTACGGCAAGGGAGCTAGCCCAAGACGCATGAGTGAACGCACGCACCGCAGTCCGTTGACGTCCCAGGTCACCCTGACGGTGCTGGCGCTTGCCGTTTTTGCGCTGGCCATGGTCTTCGGCTTTGGCTTGTACGCCACCATCCAGGCTGACCACGTCTCCCTCGAACGGCAGAAGGTCTTTTTCGCCAATGGCCTTAACGATCAGATCGCGGCCGTGGAGCGCGAGCAGGAAAGTATCGCCGTCTGGGACGATGCCGTCATCAACGCCAAGGCCGGCAACCAGCAGTGGATGGTCGAGAACATCAGCGTCTGGATGTATTCCTACTATGGCCACAACCGGGTCTATGTGCTGGATGCCGCCAACCGCCCGATCCATGCGATGCATGAAGGACAGGTGGTGGCGCTGAGCGCCTATGGCGAGGACGAACCCGCTCTGCTGCCCAGCGTCGAAAGGCTGCGCCGGCTGATCAGCCAGGCGTCGAACGAAAATGAGGGCGACGATCCGGTCAAACTGGTTGCCGAAGATCTGGTGTCGCTTGGCGGCAAGCCCGCCATCCTCAGCATCATGCCGCTAGTGCCGAGTTCGGACCGCGTCACGCAAGCGCCGGGCACGGAGTATCTCCATGTCTCGGTGCAGTTCATCAACGACGTGGTGATCGGCAAGATCGCCGAAAAGTATCTGTTGGCCGGCGCGCACCTGCTGCCTTTGTCGCAGCCGACCGGCTCGGCCGCCATTCCGCTGGTCGATTCGCGCGGCATTATCCTGGGCTATATCGGCTGGGATCAGGAGCGTCCCGGCCTGACGCTGGTGCGCAAGGCCGGCCCGGCACTGATCGGCGGTCTGCTGCTTGCCGCCAGCGTCCTGGCATTCCTGTTGCGGCGTCTGCGCCGGGCCTCATCCGCGCTGCAGACCAGCCAGGACCAGGCGCAGTATCTCGCTTTCCACGACACGCTTACGGGTCTTCCCAACCGGGCCCTGTTCGAAGACCGGCTGCGGCGCGCTTTGCTCACCGCCAGTCATGATACGGCCAGGGTGGCGCTGCTCTACCTCGACATCGATCGCTTCAAGCACGTCAACGATACGCTCGGTCATCCGGCCGGCGACGAACTTGTGCGCCAGACCGCGACCCGGCTGCAGCAGACGATACGCGAAGTCGACACGGTGGCGCGGCTTGGCGGTGATGAATTCGCCCTGATCCTGATCGATATCCGCGATATCAGAGCCACGGAAGATATTGCTGACAGGATCCTGCAAATACTGCAGGAGCCCTTCAAGCTGATCGACGATCAGGTCTTCGTCAGCGCCAGCATCGGCATTGCCTTGTCGGCGGGTCCCGATGCCAGCGCCGACGATCTGCTGCGCAAGTCCGATATCGCGCTCTACGAAGCCAAGAAGACCGGCCGCGGCCGCTATCAGGTCTTCGCCGGCGATATGGATGACCTCCTGCTGCGCAAGCGCAAGGTCGAGAGCGAGCTTCGCAAGGCCTTGAACGGCGGAACCGGCATCAAGCTGGCCTATCAGCCGATCTTCGCGGCGGACGGCAAGACGATGCTCGGCGCGGAAGCACTGATCCGCTGGGCGCACGAGGTCCACGGGGCATTGCCGGCGGCACAATTCATCGCCATCGCCGAAGAACGTGGCATGATCGGCCAACTTGGCGAGTGGGTGCTGCTTGAAGCTTGTCGCTTTGCCATTGGCACGGAATTGCCTTGGGTGGCCGTCAATGTATCGCCGCTGCAATTGCGCGACGCCGGTTTCGCTGACCTGGTTGCGTCGATCCTTGCCGAGACCGGGCTGGCGCCGGGCCGACTGCAGCTTGAGATTACCGAAAACGTGCTCTTGGAAAATAACGATACAACCAGAATGGCTCTGGCTGCCTTGCGCCAGTCGGGCGTCGGCATTGTGCTTGATGACTTCGGCACCGGCTATTCGTCGCTGAGCTATTTGCGCCGCTACGCCATCGACAAGCTCAAGATCGATCGCTCCTTCGTCCGCCTTCTCGACGGTGACGGCAATTCGGCGGCGATCGTCAAGGCGCTGATCGATCTCGCCAGCGCCCTCGATGTCGCAGTCACCGCCGAAGGTGTCGAGACCGAGGGGCAGATGGCGCTGCTCGTCGGCATGGGCTGTCAGCAGCTACAGGGTTATCTTCTGTCGCCACCGCTGGAGCCGGCCCAATTGCTGGGTCTTCCGGGCCTGTCGTCCGGCGCCGACGCCAGCGAGCAGGCAGCCGCTCGCGCCTAGAGCATGATCCCGAAAAGTGGAATCCGGTTTCGGAACCAAGATACGAACTGTTCTACCAGCCCGGCAGAATCTGGTTCGGCTTGGTCCGTTTCACCTTCGTGAAGGCGAGCGCGGAAAAGTCGAATGTTCCGGTCTCTTCGCCGAGCGGCACGGAAATGTTGTCGAGGCTTTCCGAAATATGGCGGGCGAGCGCGTCGACGATCTCCGGTCGTGAGGTCTGGCCGCGCATGATGCCGATGCGGCAATCGGGCAGGGCGCCGAAGCCGTCGGCTTCGCCCAGCACCCGCATGCCGGGCCGCAGCGCACATTCCGGCAGCACCGAAATTGCCAGGCCGGCCAACACGGCGGCGGTGATGACGGTTGCCGAGAAGCTGGTGAACAGGATGCGGTAGTCGCGGTTCTGCCGGTCGAGGACATCGACGGCGGCACGCCGCCAGATGCAGTTCGGCCGGCCAAAGGCCATTGGCAGGGTTTCCTGCTCATGCGTCGCGTGGTTGGCCGAAGTGACCCACAGCAGCGGCTCGCGCCGCACCACTTCCGACTGGCCGCGCGCATCATTGTGCGTCACCAGCGCCAGATCGAGATTGCCGCGCTTGATGTGCTCGACCAGCCCCGGGGTCGGTTCGCAGATGACGGTCAGTTCGACACGCGGATTGGAGCGTGCGAACCGCGCCATGATCTCGGGCAGGAAGCGGTCGGCATAGTCGTCCGGCGTGCCGATGCGGATGGTGCCTTCGAGCCGCCGGTCGTCAAAGGCGGCCAGCGTCTCCCGGTTGAGGTAGAGCAACCGTCTTGCATAGGAAAGCAGCTTGTCGCCTTCCTCGGTCAGCCTGTTGGTGCGCCCGTCCTTCTCGAACAGCGGCTTGCCGATCCGCTCCTCCAGCCGGCGCATCTGCATGGACACCGCCGACTGGGTCCGGTGCACCTCTTCGGCGGCGCGGGTGAAGCTGCCGGTGTCGGCAATCGAGATGAAGGTCTGCAACTGATCGAGATCGAGCGGTGCTTTCATCGACATGATCCATCACTAGCGTTGATGCTAAAGATTAGAAACATTCGTTGGATTAATCAATCGGGTGATGGCAAATAGGCATTGTCCACATGAAGGCATGTGAATCGAAGCCGGAACGGCCGCTGTCGCCAGCGCCGATCGTCGGGTTTTGTCCGTTCGAGTCTGAAGGAGACCGACATGACCACGTTTGATTTCGCCACCGAGACCTCGCGCATCACCTCGCGTCCGGCCGTTGCGACGCGCGTGGCCAATACGATCGCCAACGTCTATCGCGCCTGGAAAAATCGCCGCGCCTTCTATCGCCTTGGCGAGATGTCGGACGCCGAACTCGCCGACATTGGCCTGACGCGTGCCGACCTGCACGTCGCCATCGCCGTGCCGTTCGGCCGCGATCCGACGGCGAAGTTGCGCTCGATCGCGAGCGATCGCGCCGAGACGATCGAGGATTTCGCCCGCAAGGTTGCCTGATCGCGTTGGTCGGGTGCTGTTTCGGTTTGCGTTGAACCTTTTTGAGGCGTGACGCGACCAAGTGATATCGCAGGCTCCCCACTCCCTGCCGGTTCCCCGCCGGCTCGCCTGCACACTGCCCGGTCCTCTCAAGGACCGGGCTTTTCTTTTTGGGGCACCAGCCGCTACCGCCGGTCCATGCCCTTCCTGAACTGATCGAAGATCGTTTCCATGCCCTTCTGGTACTCGTCGCGCTGCTGGGCGCCGGTCTCGAACATCTTGCCGAACAGATCGTCGAACGGGTTCTTGGGCCTGCCGCTCGGATTGGTTTGTGGCTGCGGCGCCTGATTTTGCTGGCGCGCCTGAGGTTGCTGCGGCGCCGGCTGTCCGCCGGGCAGGGCGCCGCCAAACATGTCCTGCAGCACCTTGCCGAGCGGATTGTCGCCATAGGGATTGGGTGCCGGCTGCGGCTGGCTTTGCGGCTGCTGCGTGCCGCCGCCGAACATATCCTGCAGCACTTTGCCGAGCGGATTGTCCATCGGGCTCTGGGGCTGCTGCGGTGCCGGCGCGCCACCGCCCGCCTGCCGCATCATCTGCTCGATGATCTCGCCGAGCGGGTTGCCACCGCCGCCGAAGCCGCCTGCCGCCTGCATCTGGTTGGTGGTCTGCTTGAACAGTCCACCCATCATCATCGAGGCCATGGCCGGCAGCATCTGCTGCAGGATCTGCTGGCTGACGCCGCTCGCTTGCGCAGCCTGGCTGGCAACGGCACGCGACAGATCCTTCGAACCGAACAAATGCCCCAGAATGCCGTTGCCTTCGTCGACGCCTTGCGGCGAGAAGGCTCGGGTTGCATCCTCGAAATATTTGGCGTGCTGGCCGCTCGCCATGGCCGTCATGAAGGCGCCGAGTCCGTAAGGGTCGGCAGTGTTGCGCTGCAGCCCTTGCGAAAAGGCCGGCAGCAGCGCGGCGACCGCAGCTTGCGTCTGCTGCATCGAAAGCCCGAACTGCTGGGCAAGCGCCTGCATGCCATTGCCGTTCTGGGCCTGCGCCAGCATGTCGAACAAGGAAGGCATTGGTCTCTCCTCCGGAAAATCCTCTTGGGAGAAACCTAGTTTGTTTCCATCACCGATTGAAGCGACTTTTGCCAAACTGCCGATCGGACGATCGCGACCGGTTAGTAGGCATACTCCATGAACACCGGCTCGATCGAGCCGCCCCAGCGCGTATGGTAGGCCGAGAGCATCTCTTCGGCGCTGGTCGTGCCGCGGGCGATGACCTCGTCCAGCGTGTTGAGGAACGAGGTCTCGTCGTAGCCGTCGCGGTTCTTGCGGCCGCGGTTCTTCAGCCCCATGCGCGAGATTGTGAGCACGTCGCGGGCGATATCGCGCAGCGTCGTGTTGCGGAACGGCGCCGAAATGCCCTGTTCCGGAACAGTGTTGCGCATCGCCAGAACTTCCTTGTAGGTCCAGCTCGCGGTCAATGCCTCGGCGGCGTCGAGCGCGGCCTCGTCATAGAGCAGCCCGACCCAGAAAGCCGGCAGCGCGCAGATGCGCCGCCACGGCCCGCCATCGGCGCCGCGCATTTCGAGGAAGCGCTTCAGCCGCACGTCGGGGAACAATGTCGACAGATGGTTCGCCCAGTCGCCCATCGTCGGCAATCCGTCCGGCACGTCATTGCGGGCGGCACCCGCCATGAACTGGCGGAAGGTGACATGCGTCATGTCGTGATAGCGGCCGTCGCGAATGACGAAATACATCGGCACGTCGAGCGCCCATTCGACATAGTCGGCGAAACCGAACTCGGGCGAGAAGCAGAATTCGAGCAGGCCCGAGCGCTGGTTGTCGGTGTCGCGCCAGATGTCGCCGCGCCAGCTCTGCAAGCCGTTCGGCAGGCCCTCGGTGAAGGGCGAATTGGCAAACAGCGCCGTCGACAGCGGCTGCAGCTTCAGCGACACCTGCATCTTGCGGCGCATGTCGGCTTCGCTCTCAAAATCGAGATTCACCTGGATGGTGCAGGTGCGATACATCATGTCGAGGCCCTTGCTGCCGACCTTGGGCATGTAGCGCGTCATGATCTCGTAGCGCGACTTCGGCATTTTGGGTGTCTCGGCCAGCGACCATTTCGGGCTGCCGCCAAGGCCGAGGAAACGGATGCCCATCGGTTCGGCGATTTCGCGCACCTGCGAAAGATGCGCATTGCCCTCGCGGCAGGTCTGATGGATCGTTTCCAGCGGCGCGCCGGAGAGTTCGAACTGGCCGCCCGGCTCAAGCGAGATCGCACCCTGGCCGGTCGGCTCGACCAGGCCGATGATGCGGCCGTCATCGATGATCGGATCCCAGCCGAGCTTTTGCTGCATGCCTTCGAGAATGGCGCGAATGCCGCGCTCGCCGCCATAGGGCACCGGCGCGTTGCCGTCGACGTAGAACGGGAATTTTTCGTGCTCGGTGCCGATACGCCATTTGTCGCGCGGCTTGTTGCCTTCGGCCAGATGCTCGACGAGCTCGTCGATGCCTTCGATGGGCCGGAAATCGGTTGTATCGCGCGCCATGAAAGGCCCCTCCGGAAACGGCGGAACAACCGCCGGCGCTAAATGGACGAAATGCCGGCAGCCGATCAAGCGAAAAATCCTGAGCCAGAGCTCAAGTGGAATTGATCACCAATCTCCAACCGTCGCCTGCATCACCGCAAGTGCCGCCACCGCGGCCGTGTCGGCGCGCAGGATGCGCGGCCCGAGCGGAATGGCGGTGACGAAGGGCAGCGCCCGCAGGGTCTTGCGCTCGTCGTCGGAAAAGCCGCCCTCCGGCCCGACCAGCAGTCCGAATTTCCGTTCCCTTAGCCCTTGCAGAGCGGGCAGGGGATTGTTGGTCGAGGCGTCCTCGTCGCAGAAGATCAGCCGCCGCTCTTTGTCCCAGTTACCGAGCAGGCGTTCGAATTTCTCCGCTTCGCGAACCTCTGGCACCGCCAGTATGCCGCATTGTTCAGCCGCCTCCACGACATTGGCGCGCAGGCGATCGATGCCGGGTTTTGCCACTTGCGTGTGCTGTGTGATGACCGGCTGCAGGATTCCGGCGCCCATTTCGACCGCCTTCTGCATCAGATAGTCGAGCCGCCCCTGCTTCAGCGGCGCAAAGCAATAGACCAGATCCGGCAGCGGCGGCTGCGGCCGTTGCATCGTCAGCAGCTTCAGCCGCACCGCCTTCTTGGTCTTCGCGGCGATGACCGCCGACCACTCGCCGTCGCGGCCGTTGAACACCAGGATTTCGGCACCTTCGCCGAGCCGCAGCACATGCATAAGATAGTGGCTCTGCTGCTGGCCCGCATCGAACTCGATGTCTGGCCCGAGAGCGTCCGGCACGAACAGTCGCTGCATCTTGTAATTGGCGCGCATCGCCGACGAATGGGCGAGCCGGGCTCTGGCGTCAAGCCTTGGCTGTCGGGGACCATACGGGTCGGTATCCTTGCCGCAGCACGGCGACTGTGGTCGCTGGCGTGAGCAGGTGGAGCGCAGGGCCGTCAAGGCCACCGAACCCTGCCGGATCGCCATAGCCCGCAAACGACCAGCGCAGCGCTTTACCGTCGCGCAAGGCATAGGCGCTGCCGCCATCGGCAACCATCGTCCCATCCGGCAGTCCGACAAGCTCTTTCGCGGCCACGATCGGCGGTTGCCCGCCCGACGCCATCCGCTCCTTGTGCAGCCGCTTGTCGACCTGCGGCGCGCGCGGTTCGGCGATGCCGAAAGCGTCGCCGAAGCGGCCGACGAAATCCTTGGCCCGCTCGCGCTGGCAAAAGAAGCAGGGCCGATGCCCGGCGGCGAGCGCTGTCACCTCGTCGAGGAAAAACAGCTCGGTCCAGCCTGGTTTGCCGCCCGGCCTGTTACGGCCCATCGGCTCGCGCCGCACGTTGCGGAATTCACACACGCAGATGATCCAGGCCGGCAATGCCCAGCGTTTTTTCAACAGCGTCTTGGTTTCAGGATCATGGATGATGCCGCGATTGCCTGTGAACAGGCCGCGCTCAGGCACCGCATGGATGGCGCCGAACGGGTCGACCCGGTTCTGCAGTGGCATAGCTTTCTCCTGGAATGCGCATCTTGGCTGCAAGGCTGGCGTCATGATATCGCTCGCTGCATCATTTTCATGTCAGCAGGTTTTCGATGCGGGTCTTGGTCGTCCAGAACTTCGACAATGAGGGCCTTGGCCAGATTGGTGCGGCACTGGTCGAGGCGGGCGCCGACATCGACCTGCGCCGTCCCTATAAGGGCGATACGCTACCGCAGGACAGCGACGCGCATGACGCCATGGTGGTGCTCGGCGGCGCCCAGAACGCGCTGGACGATGAGTTGTGTCCGTATTTTCCCGATCTGCTCGACCTGACGCGCGATTTCGCCGGCAAGGATCGCTCGGTGCTGGGCATCTGCCTCGGCAGCCAGCTGGTGGCCCGCGCCTTTGGCGGCGAGAACCAGATCGGCGGCGCCACCGAATTCGGCTGGCACCAGGTTTCGTTGACGCCGGCGGCCAAGACCGATCCGGTACTTGCCACGCTGCCTGAAAACTTCCCGATTTTCGAATGGCACGACGACACTTTCGTGCTGCCTGAAAATGCGGTGCGGCTGGCCGGCAGTGCCATCGCCGAGAACCAGGCGTTCCGCATCGGCCGCGCCATCTACGGCTTCCAGTTTCATTTCGAGGCAGACAGCCCGATGGTGCAGGACTGGAGCACGTCCTTTGCACCGCTCATTGCCGAGCGCCATCCCGACTGGAACGACCGGCTCGATGGCGAAATCGCCCGCAATGGACCGGATGCCGATGCCGCCGGCCTCGCCATCGCTCGCGCCTGGGTAGCAACGATCTGACGGCTCACAGCCCGGACAAATCCCGACTTTCGGGGTTGCGTGGCATTTTTGGCACGCGGCGGTAAATCCGCCGGGGAAAACGCATTTCATCCTTGGATTGTGCTCGCCCGCTGCCCTAGAAGGCACGCGCTCTGAATCGGCAATGCAACCGCGATGAACCTTTTATGTGACCCGCGCGACACACCGCCGATACAGAATCTGCCTACAAGCCTGAAATCTTCGAAACTTTGAGACGAATTCTCCGTTTCAACCCATTGGTAACCGCCTCGTGCACAGATGCAGAAAGCTCAACAAGAGATGACCTCCGTGAAAGCAGCGCTTCTGTCCTTTGTCATGCTGTCTGCCATCGTGCTGTGCGGCCTCGGCATCTATACCGCCGACGCAGCCAACAACCATCAGGCGGTCGACGGCTACGGCGTCACCGCCTCTCTCCGCTAGACCCTTCGCCCGTCACCGTCAGGATACGTTTCTCCGCGCCGTCAACGACGAGCGCGGTGAGGTTCCCCGACTGCCAGGCGAGCGTGTCGACATTGACGCGGTTGGCCATCACTTCGGCCTCCGGCACTGGCGTATGACCATGCACCACGATCTTCGGATAGAGGTCGGCATGGTTGTGGAAGACATCACGGATCCAGATCAGGTCCTGCGGGTTCTGCTGATCCAACGGGATGCCCGGCCTGATGCCGGCATGGCAGAAGAAGAAATCTGCGAAAACCAGGGAAAATGGCAGCGAGCGCAGGAAGTCGACATGGCTCTGCGGCACCGCCTCGACCAGCGCGGCATGCCCTTGTCGCAGCGCCGCCTCGGCCTTGCCAAACCAGGCGCTGCCGCCGCCGATCGTCACCCCATAGGATTGCGCCGTCTGGAGGCCGCCATAGCGTATGAAAAGTCCATCCGCATCGGGCGCTTTGAGGAAGTCGAGAAAACCGAGGTCGTGGTTGCCGGCCAGCATCAGATGGCGCGGGTCGCGCTTTTGCGCTTCGATCAGGAAGTCGAGAACGCCCTTGGAATCAGGCCCGCGGTCGCCATAATCGCCGAGATGGATAACGCGCCAGTCCGCCGGCTGATCCCGTTCGATCTCCGCCTCGATCCTGCGGTGCATGGCGGCCAGCAGGTCGAGCCGGCCGTGCACATCGCCGATTGCGTAAAGCCGCACGCCTTCCGGTCCGCGCGCGTCGAGAAAATGGATGCCGGGCTCCGTCAAGGCCTGCGTCTTCTCCGTGGCCGGACCGCAACCGGACCTAGCGGCGAAGCTGATCCTTGCCCATGTCGGTCACCAGACGTTTTCCGCATAGTGCCAGCGTGATGTCCATCTCCTTGCGGATGATTTCCAGCGCTTTGGTAACTCCTTCCTTGCCGAGCGCGCCAAGGCCGTAGAGGAAAGGCCGGCCGATATAGGTGCCCTTGGCGCCGAGGCACAGCGCCTTCAGCACATCCTGGCCCGAGCGGATGCCGCCATCCATATGCACTTCGATTGTGTCGCCCACCGCATCGGCGATCTCCTCCAGCGCCATGATCGAAGATGATGCGCCGTCGAGCTGGCGCCCGCCATGGTTGGAAACGATGATTGCGTCGGCGCCGGTCTTGGCCGCCATCAGCGCGTCTTCCTTGTCGAGAATGCCCTTCAGGATCAGCTTGCCGCCCCAGCGTTCCTTGATCCAGGCAACGTCTTTCCACGACAGTTGCGGATCGAACTGCTCCGTCGTCCAGGACGCCAGCGAAGAGACATCGCCGACACCCTTGGCGTGGCCGACGATGTTGCGGAAGGTGCGGCGCTTGGTGCCGGCTAGACCCAGGCACCAGCGCGGCTTGCTGGCCAGGTCGATGATGTTGGCCAGCGTCATCTTGGGGGGCGCCGAAAGCCCGTTGCGGACATCCTTATGCCGTTGGCCGAGGATCTGCAGGTCGAGCGTCAGCACCAGCGCCGAGCACTTTGCTGCCTTCGCCCTGTCGATCAAATTGAGCACGAAATCCTTGTCGCGCAGTACATAGAGCTGGAACCAGAATGGCTTCTTCGTCACCGAGGCGACATCCTCGATCGAACAGATGCTCATCGTCGACAAGGTGAACGGCACGCCGAATTCCTCGGCCGCCTGCGCCGCCAGCATCTCGCCGTCGGCATGCTGCATGCCGGTCAGGCCCGTCGGCGCCAGCGCCACCGGCATCGACACCTTTTGGCCGATCATGGTCGATTCCAGCGAGCGGTTGCTCATATCGACCAGCACGCGCTGGCGGAACTTGATCTTCTGGAAGTCTTCCTCGTTGGCCCGGTAGGTGCTCTCGGTCCAAGCGCCGGAATCGGCATAGTCGAAGAACATCTTCGGCACCCGGCGGCGCGCCAGATCCTTGAGGTCGGCAATGGTGAGGATGTCGCTCATGGTCTTTCTCGCTGGTTCTTCGCTAATAGGTCGTTGTTGACTGTTGTGTCCGATACTCACGAGCGTTTCCTCGCCGGTTCGCTGTCGCCGGCATCCGAGCGCTGCCTGAGCCGCAGCCGCGACACGCGCTGCCAGTCGCCACTGCGCTCGGCCTCGGCCATTGACCGTTCGACATAAGAGATGTGGTCCATTGCGGCTTGCCGTGCGGCAGCGGGATCGCCGGCCTTCACCGCAGAATAGATCGCCCGGTGCTGTGCCAGCAGCGCCTCGCGCGCGCCGGGCACGGTGAACGCCAGCAGCCGGTTCCGGAACACGCCCTCCGACAACAGCCGGTAGCAGGAGCGCAGCGTGTGCAGGAGAATGATGTTGTGCGCGCATTCGCAGACGGCGTGATGGAACTCGACGTCGATCTCTGCCTCGTCGTCGAAGTCGCCGGTGCGGTGCGCCTCGTCCATGCGCGCCATGATGCGGTCGAGCAGCGCCAGATCGTCCGGTGTGGCGCGCCGCGCCGCATATTCGGACGCTATCGCCTCGATCTCGCGGCGGTATTCCAGATAGTCGGTTACCGCCTTGCTGTGCATCGAGATCAGGTCCGTCACCGGCTTGGTGAACAGCTGGCCGATGACGTCGGCGACATGGGTGCCGCCGCCGGGCCGCGTCGTCAAAAGGCCGCGCCCTTCCAGCGCCTTCAGCGCGTCGCGCAGGATCGGCCGCGACACCTCGAACTGGCGCGCCAGCTCGCGCTCGCCGGGCAACCAGTCGCCGGTGCGCAAGACGCCTTCGAGGATCAGGCTCTCGATCTGCTGCACCACCTCGTCGGCGGTGCGGGAATGCTCGATCCTGGAGAAAATGTCGCTCAAAGGGGGCGCCTGGGATTTGAACCGGTGTCGCGCAGGATAAAGCCAGTGTCGCCAACTGGTCAAATTATTTATCCAATTCATCCGATGTGGTCGGCTTCGCCGCCGCCCTATATCGTGTTCGGCTAAACTTGCAGTTTGCGTCCTCCGGCGATTGCCTCTAGAGGGACGCCATTGCACGAAGGGTTCAAAGAGCCCGGGGGACCAGCCGTGTCAGACGACCCGTCCAATCTCGAATTCCAGCCGCGCACCAAGGGCAGCGTGATGGGTTTTCCGGCGCATGAGGGGCGACCCGGTGCGCTTGGCGAAGTCCACGCCCGGCCCCACCCGCTGATTGAGAAGCCGCGCGTTCTGGTGCAACTCGCCTTCATGACCGAAGGCGGCTCCGGCGTTGACCAGGCCGTGCTTTCCGAACTGTCGCGGCGTCTCGGCATTGCCGCGCCCGACCGTCAGGCTCGCCACCACGCCATGAAATGGGGCAAGGGCTCGCTGCGCTGGGAGCGGCACACCGAATTCTCGACCTATCTGTGGGAAGGCCCGCTATCGGAAAGCGGCAGGGCGCAGGAGGACTCGCCCTTCGGCAACGGGTTCTCGCCGCCGGGAACGGTGATCTCCGGCATCCGGCTCGAAATCCGCCGATGGACGCAGGCGAGCGAAAAGCTCATCGCCGGCTTCGACCCGACCAGCCTGTGCTATTCGCTGGTCGAGCGCGGCAACGCGGCCATCGTCACCGATTTCCGCCAGGATGGCGACGGCCTGACCCGCATGCTGGTGCTCGATCGCGGCCTGACGCCGGCACGTACCGGCGCGCTGTCGCAGCGGCTGATCGATATCGAAACCTACCGCACGCTGGCCATGCTTGGCCTGCCGCTGGCGCTGACCCTGTCCGGCCGTGCCCGCCGCATCGAGGACAGGCTGGCCCAGACCACGATGGAAATGAAGGTCGCGGAGACCCGCGACAGTCAGACATTGCTGGCCGACCTGACCGAGTTGGCCGCCGAACTGGAGGCCGACGCCGCCTCCAGCCTCTACCGCTTCGGCGCCAGCCGCGCCTATGACGGCATCGTCGTTGAACGGCTGGAAGCGCTCGAGGAGGAGGCGGTGCCCGGCTACGACACCTGGGAAGGCTTCCTGCAGCGGCGTGTCGCGCCGGCCATGCGCACCTGCCGTTCGGTCGAGGAGCGCCAGGCCAATCTTTCGCGCAAGCTCACCCGCGCCACCACGCTGCTGCGCACCTGGGTCGATGTCGAGGTCGAGAAGCAGAACCGCGACCTGCTGGCGTCGATGAACAACCGCGCCCGCCTGCAGTTGCGCCTGCAGCAGACCGTCGAAGGCCTTTCGGTGGCTGCCGTCTCCTACTATGTCGTCGGCCTGATCAGCTATGTCGCCAAGGGCGCCTCGATCTTCGGCCACACCTTTGCGCCGGAAGTCGTCACCGCCGCCTCGGTGCCGCTCGCCCTCCTGCTCGTCTGGTGGGCCGTGCGCCGTGTCCGCCGCATGCACTCCGAGCCCGGCAAGCAGCCGGGCGAGTAGCGCCAATCTCCCCCCTCGAGGGGGAGATGTCGCCGAAGGCGACAGAGGTGGTCGTCTCGCGTGAAGCGCTAGCCTCGTTTCGCGACGGAGACGACGTCGGCGATTTACGCGCAAGGACCCCCCCTCTGACCGCTTCGCGGCCATCTCCCCCTCAAGGAGGGAGAACGCCAGCGGCAGATTGCCGCTGCGGAAGGGCGCCAGGGCGTCGGATCGCGATTTTCGCCCAAAGCAGGGTTTGCAACAATCGCCTCTCGCTGGTAAAAGATTTTTACCAGTCGAGCCAAGGAGGCTGTTGATGTCCGGCCTTGCCATGCCGAAGCCAGACGATGCAACGATGCGGCGGCGCGACGAGATCGTCGCCGATATGCGCATCATCGTGCCGGGCGAAGGCGTCGTCGATGCGACCAATGAAATGCGCGCCTTCGAGAGCGATGGCCTCACCGCCTACCGGCAATTGCCGCTGGTGGTGGTGCTGCCGCAAACCGTGGCGCAGGTCTCACGCGTGCTGAAATACTGCAACGACCGCAACATCCGTGTCGTGCCGCGCGGCTCCGGTACCTCGCTCTCCGGCGGTGCACTCCCGCTCGAAGATGCGGTGCTGCTGGTCATGAGCCGCTTTAACCGCATCCTCGAAATAGACTTCCCTAACCGCATCGTTGTTGCCCAGCCGGGCGTCACCAATCTCGGCATCACCACCGCCGTCGAACAGGAGGGCTTCTACTACGCCCCCGATCCATCCTCCCAGATCGCCTGCTCGATCGGCGGCAACGTCGCGGAAAATTCCGGCGGCGTGCACTGCCTGAAATACGGCCTGACCGCCAACAATGTGCTCGGCATCGAAATGGTGCTGATGAATGGCGAGGTGATCCGCCTCGGCGGCAGTCATCTTGATACGGAAGGCTACGACCTGCTCGGCGTCATGACCGGCTCCGAAGGCCTGCTCGGCGTCGTCACCGAGGTCACCGTGCGCATTTTGAAGAAGCCGGAGACGGCCCGCGCACTGCTGATCGGCTTTCCGACCAGTGAGCAGGGCGGCCAATGCGTCGCCGACATCATCGGCGCCGGCATCATTCCCGGTGGCATGGAGATGATGGACCGGCCGGCGATCCACGCCGCCGAGGACTTTGTCCATGCCGGCTATCCCCTCGATGTCGAGGCGCTGCTGATCGTCGAGCTCGACGGGCCGGGCGTCGAGGTCGATCATTTGATCGGCCTTGTCGAGGCCATCGCCTACAGGAACGGCTCCACCACCTGCCGCATTTCGCAATCGGAACAGGAGCGGCTGAGCTTCTGGGCCGGACGCAAGGCGGCCTTCCCAGCGGTCGGCCGCATCTCGCCCGACTACTACTGCATGGACGGCACCATCCCGCGCAAGGAACTGCCGCGCGTGCTCGCCGGCATGCGCGAACTTTCCGAAAAATATGGGCTCGGCGTCGCCAATGTGTTCCACGCCGGCGATGGCAATCTGCACCCGCTCATCCTCTACGATGCCAATGTGCCCGGCGAACTCGACAAGGCCGAAAGTTTCGGCGCCGACATTTTGCGGCTCTGCGTCAAGGTTGGCGGCGTGCTGACCGGCGAGCACGGCGTGGGCGTCGAGAAGCGCGACCTGATGCCGGAGATGTTCAACCAGATCGACCTCGACCAGCAGATGCGGGTCAAATGCGCTTTCGATCCCAACCATCTGCTCAACCCGGGCAAGGTCTTCCCACAGCTGCGCCGCTGCGCCGAGCTGGGGCGCATGCATGTGCACCAGGGGCAGGTGGCGTTTCCGGACATTCCGAGGTTTTGATGGAGCCTCCATTTCATACCTTGGCGATCCTTCGCGCCCCCCTCTGTCCTGCCGGACATCTCCCCCACAAGGAGGGAGATCGGCTGTCATCGCGGCCGTCGCCAATTTCCGGCGTTGCAAGAGTGGGGCGGTTGCAGAAGCTGCCGATCTCCCCCCAAGTGGGGGAGATGTCCGGCAGGACAGAGGGGGGCACGAAGGATCACGACGTCTCCATGCTCGCACACGGCACACCCGCCCCATGACCACCTTCACCCCCGCCACCTCGGCCGAAACCCTCTCCACCGTCCAATGGGCGGCGGCGGAGGAATCGCCGCTCGAAATCGTCGGCCACGGCTCCAAGCGCGGCATCGGCCGGCCGCAGCAGAGCGAACACACGCTCGACCTGTCGAAGCTGTCCGGCGTCACGCTCTATGAGCCGGCGGAACTGGTGCTGTCGGCCAAGGCCGGCACGCCGCTGGCCGAGATTGGAAGCCTGCTAGCCGAAAACGGCCAACAGCTCGCCTTCGAACCGATGGATTACGGTCCGCTGCGCGGCGGCGCGCCCGGTAAGGGCACGATCGGCGGGGTGCTGGCCACCAACCTGTCCGGTCCGCGCCGGCTGAAGGCGGGCGCGGCGCGCGACCATATCCTTGGCATCAATGCCGTCTCCGGTCGCGGCGAGGCCTTCAAGTCCGGCGGCCGCGTGGTCAAGAACGTCACCGGCTACGATTTGTCGAAGCTGATGGCCAACAGTTGGGGCACGCTGGCTGTGTTCACCGACGTCACCTTCAAGGTGCTGCCGGCGGCGGAAACCGAAGTCACGCTGGCCATCCGTGGCCTGCTCGACGATGCCGCTACCGCCGCCATGGCCCTGGCGCTCGGCTCCAGCGCCGAAGTGTCGAGCGCTGCCCATTTGCCCGAACGGGTCGCCGCGCGGGTCGCTCGCGGCAGCCTCGGCAGCGATGCCGCGACGTTGCTGCGCGTCGAGGGGTTTGGTCCGTCGGTCGCCTACCGTATCGCCGCGCTGAAAACCCTGCTGAAAAACGCCGGCCCGCTGCAAGAGATTTCGGGCGACGCTTCGCAGGCCGCCTGGCGCGACATACGCGATTGCGTGCCGTTCGCCGACGGCAGCGAAAAGCCGGTCTGGCGCGTCTCCATGGCGCCGTCCCAAGCTCATCAGATGGTGCTGACGCTGCGCATGCAGATTGGCGTCAGCGCCTTCTACGACTGGCAGGGTGGGCTGGTCTGGCTGCGCATGGAGGAAGGCGATCCCGAGGCGGGCTTGCTGCGCGGGCTGATCAGAAAGCATGGCGGCGGCCACGCAACGCTGGTGCGCGCCGCCCCTGCGCATCGCGCCGCCGTGCCGGTGTTCGAGCCGCAGGCGCCGCACCTGGCCGCATTGTCGGCGCGGCTCAAGGCCGAGTTCGATCCCAAACACATCCTCAACCCCGGCCGCATGGCGTCGGGCTCAGGCTCTGCTACTCTCAGTCCATCAACGGAGGGAGCAGCACCATGAGCGACATCAATCCAGGTCCGGACGCACCGCGCCAGACCGACCGCTGGCTGGAACCGGGACCGACCAACGCGCTGGTCATCTACATTCTCTACCTTGCCGGCCTCGTCATTGGCGTCACCGGCATCGTCGGTATCGTGCTGGCCTACATCAACCGTGGCAAGGCCGGTGGCTTCGTCGAGAGCCACTACACCTTCCTGATCCGCACCTTCTGGATCGGTCTGCTCTATGCGCTGATCTCGGTGGTGCTGATGTTCGTGATCATCGGCTTCCTGCTGATGTTCGCCGTCGCCGTCTGGTTCATCGCCCGCTGCATTCTTGGCCTGCAGGCACTGCAGCGCGGCGAGGCGGTCAAAAATCCCGAAAGCTGGTTCCTCGGATTGTAGCTAGCAGGCAGCAAGGAAGCTTTACGTGCAGACCAATTTCTCCCTTGCCCAGCTTGCCGATCCGCATGTGGCGGAATCGGAAAAGATCCTGCGCAAATGCGTGCATTGCGGTTTCTGCACCGCCACTTGCCCGACCTATGTGACGCTCGGCAACGAACTGGATTCGCCGCGCGGGCGCATCTATCTGATCAAGGACATGCTGGAGAACGGCCGCCCGGCCGACAAGCAGATCGTCACCCATATCGATCGCTGCCTGTCGTGCCTCGCCTGCATGACCACTTGCCCGTCGGGCGTCAACTACATGCATCTGGTCGACCACGCCCGCGCCCATATCGAGGAGACCTACAGGCGCCCACTGCTCGACCGGCTGACGCGCACCATGCTGGCCTTTGTCCTGCCATATCCCGCGCGCTTTCGTGCGGCGCTCAGGCTGGCGAAGCTGGGCAAGCCCTTCGCCGGCCTGTTCGAGAAGATCCCGGC
Organism: Mesorhizobium sp. P2_H9; assembly: GCF_056403215.1. NCBI lineage: Bacteria > Pseudomonadati > Pseudomonadota > Alphaproteobacteria > Hyphomicrobiales > Phyllobacteriaceae > Mesorhizobium > Mesorhizobium sp. P2_H9. The sequence goes on from NZ_JBFUFX010000008.1 coordinate 227,767, forward strand.
ACTGAAGCCGCTGGGCGCGATGCTCAAGCTCGCGCCGGCATCGATACCGGCGGCTTCGCCGATGGCATCTCCCGGCGTGCATGCCGGGCAGGGCACGAAAAACGGCCGCGTCGCCATCCTCACCGGCTGCGCGCAATCCGTGCTCGATCCCGCCATCAACGAGACGACAATTGCATTGCTGACCCGGCTTGGCGTCGAGGTCGTGGTGCCCCAGGGCGAAGGCTGCTGCGGCGCGCTGGTGCATCACATGGGGCGCGAGGAGGCAGCGCTTGCTTCGGCCAGACAGAATGTCGACGCCTGGACGCGCGCCATCGACCAGGGCGGGCTGGATGCAATCGTCATCACCGCGTCTGGCTGTGGCACCACCATCAAGGACTATGGCTTCATGCTGCGCCTCGATCCGGCCTATGCCGACAAGGCGGCGCGGGTTTCGGCGCTGGCCAAGGACATCACCGAATATCTGGCAAGCCTCGACTTGCCGGAACCGGTGCGCAAGCCCGGCACCATCGTCGCCTATCACTCCGCCTGTTCGATGCAGCACGGCCAGAAGATCACCCGCCAGCCGAAGGAGCTTTTGCAGAAAGCCGGCTTCGTCGTGCGCGAGCCACGCGAAGGGCATCTGTGCTGCGGTTCGGCCGGCACCTACAACATCCTGCAGTCCGAGATTTCAGCTCAGCTGCGCGACCGCAAGGTGAAAAACATCGAGGCGACGGGTGCCGAAATCGTCGCCACCGGCAACATCGGCTGCATCACCCAGATCGCCTCGGCGGCGAAGCTGCCGGTCGTGCACACGATAAAACTGCTCGACTGGGCCTATGGCGGGCCGAAGCCGGAAGGCGTTTCAGAAAAAGAGCTCGTCGCGGCGGAGTGATGCTCCGACGTTGCGGGAACCTTCACCCGGAAACAGAAAGGGCAGCGCGGTTTCCCGTGCTGCCCTTTCGTGACTGGCCGCATCCCCACACGGCCCGTCCCCCGTAAACCCGTAGCCAGTTCTAAGCACGTCTCCCAAAAGCGCGCTATGACTTGAGTGCAACAGCACGCGCTAAAACTACCCAGCGTTACCTAACCGGCCGATTCGCAGTAATTATATCACCACCACGGTGGTTCCGACATTGACTCTTTCGTAAAGGTCAACCACGTCCTCGTTGCGCATGCGGATGCAGCCTGAAGACACCGCGCCGCCGATCGTCCAGGGCTGGTTGGTACCATGGATGCGATACTCCGTCGTGCCGAGATAGAGCGCGCGCGCGCCGAGCGGGTTTTCTTCGCCGCCGGCGAGATAGGTCGGGAGGTAGCGCCCCTTGGCCGCCTCGCGCTTGATCATCACTGCCGGCGGACGCCAGTCCGGCCAGACGCGCTTGTTGGTGATCTTGTGTGTGCCCGACCACTCGAAGCCCGGCTTGCCGGTGCCGACGCCATAGCGCCGCGCTTTGCCGTTCTTCTCGACCAGATAGAGGAAATTCTGCGTCGTATCGATGACGATCGTGCCCGGCTTCTGCGGGCCGTCATAGGCGACTTCCTGCGGCAAATAGATCGGGTTGATCTGCGGGCGCATGACCATGCGCTTGGCCGGCGCCTGAACGGCCGCCGTGCGCACCTGGTCGGTTCGCGCTGGTTGCGCATAGCGCAGGCGAGGCTGCTGCTGCACCACTTGCCGGTTCTGCCGCACGATGCCCGGTGCCCGGCCGAGCTGCAGCACCCACGGCGCCGAAAGATCCGGGCTCACCATCACTGGCGGCCTCTCGGCATAGCGGTCGCCGGCACTGGAGGACGTGACGCCAGCGGTAAGCACGGCCGCGGCACCGAGCAGGGAAATCAGCACTGTCTTCATCGGAACGCACCTTGATCGTCGAACATTTCGGGGCGCAAAGCCTTCCCCGGTTCGCCGAACATTGGCGGCAAGCAGCAACCGAAACATGAATCGGAATGCGTAAAATGCCGTTCTGTCAGTAAACCTTTTGGTGTGGTTACCGGCGGGTTCAGGAATCTGGTAAAGCCGGAGTAAACCTATGCAAAAAGCCAATTAACGAATGGAATTCCTGGCGATGGAAAATGAAAAACCCGGCCTGATCGTTGGCGCCGATGGTGTCGCGCGCTGCTTCTGGCACGGCAATCTGCCGGACTATCTGCACTACCACGATCATGAATGGGGCCGGCCGGTCGCCGACGACCGCAGGCTGTTCGAAAAGATCTGCCTCGAGGGCTTTCAGTCCGGCCTGTCGTGGCTGACCATCCTGCGCAAGCGAGAGAACTTTCGCGAGGCCTTCGCCAATTTCGAGTTCGACAAGGTTGCCGCCTTCACCGACAAGGATGTCGAGCGCCTGCTCGGCAATGCCGGCATCATCCGTCATCGCGGCAAGATCGTCTCGACCATCAACAATGCCAAGCGCGCGCGTAAGATGGTGGATGAGTTCGGCTCACTGGCCGCCTGGTTCTGGAAGTTCGAACCCGGGCGGGACGAACGGCCGGAGATCGTCGACCTCGCCCATCTGCGCGCCAACCCGACGACGGCGGTGTCGGTCAGGATTTCGAAGGAGCTGAAGAAGCGCGGCTGGAGCTTTGTCGGCCCGACGACGGTCTACGCCTTCATGCAGGCCATGGGGCTGGTCAACGACCATCTCGAAGGCTGTGTCTGCCGAGAGCAGGTGGAGAAGGAACGCAAGGCGTTCAAGCGGCCGAAGTAAGCTAGGTGCCGCTGGCGCCGGTGAGGAAAAGCCCGGCGACGATCGCCGCCAGTGCGGCGAAGGCCGGATAGATCACCAGCAGGCCGGTCATCAGGGCATCGCGCAGCGTCGAGCTTGCGCGCTCCTCCGCGGCAATCTCGAACGGACCCGCCATCTGGCTTGCGGTCCTTGGTGCATGGTTATCGGCCGGCCGCAGCCGAACGGACAGCTCGCGGGCACCGCTGTCGATGCTCTCTGGATATCTTGCCGTGGCCATGGCCCCGAACCCCTTGTTTCCGCGTGCCTTATCGTCCTCGATTGTGTCGGCACGATGCCGCACCGATGGCGGAATTGTTTCCTTTTCGGCATGGTTTGTTTCATGGGAGGCGCTAACCCTTGCCGCTCTCGGCTGCATCGGTTAGGACACGCGCGCCGCGGAAATCGGTAATTTTGCCGATCCAGGACGCCACGAAACACCGAGTACCCATCCCATGGCCGACAAATCGGAAAAGACGAAAGCGCGGCTGCCGCGCGGTTTTGCCGACCGCAGCGCCGAAGACATCCGCGCCGTCGAGAAGATGATGGCGACGATCCGCTCGGTCTATGAGCTCTACGGTTTCGAACCGGCCGACCAGCCACTGATCGAATACACCGACGCGCTGGGCAAGTTCCTGCCTGACCAGGACCGGCCAAACGAAGGCGTGTTCTCCTTCCAGGACGATGACGAGCAGTGGCTGTCGCTGCGCTACGACCTGACCGCGCCGACGGCGCGTTATGTCGCCGAGAACTATGAGCGGCTGCCAAAACCCTATCGCAGCTACCGCTCCGGCTGGGTGTTCCGCAACGAAAAGCCCGGCCCTGGCCGTTTCCGCCAGTTCATGCAGTTCGACGCCGACACGATCGGCACGCCGGGCGTCGCGGCCGACGCCGAAATGGCGATGATGATGGCCGACGTGATGGAAGCGCTCGGCATCAAGCGCGGTGACTACGTCATCCGCGTCAACAACCGCAAGGTCCTCGACGGCGTGCTGGAAGCAATCGGCCTGGGCGGTGATGATAATGGAGGGCGCCGGCTGACCGTGCTTCGAGCGATCGACAAGCTCGACAAGTTCGGACCAGACGGTGTCAAGCTCTTGCTGGGTAAAGGCCGGTGGGATGGTGGAAAGGAAGGCGAAGGAGACTTCACAAAGGGTGCTGGGCTTCCGCCCAACGCCATTGAAGAAATAGTCGATCTGTTCAGCGCTCCAAAATTGGATGATATGATCGAGGAAACCATCGAGCCAGACGCATATGTGGAAGAATTGTTTGGAAAGATTGGTGGGCCTTCTCTTGAGGCGTTTGATCCAGGCAATTCCGTAGCTCTGACTACTGCTTTGCAGTCGCGATTTGTCATTAATGAGAAGTATCAGCAAGGTGTCGGAGAACTAAACGACATTGCACGGCTTGTATGGGCCGCAGGATATAAGCCTGACCGTATTCGAATCGACCCTTCCGTCGTGCGCGGCCTCGAATATTACACCGGCCCCGTCTTCGAAGCCGAGCTGCTCGCCGAAATCCCCAACGACGAAGGCCAGATCGTGCGCTTCGGCTCGGTCGGCGGTGGTGGCCGCTATGACGGGCTGGTCTCGCGCTTCCGTGGCGAGCCGGTGCCGGCGACCGGCTTTTCCATCGGCGTATCTCGTCTGATGACGGCGCTGAAGAACCTCGGCAAGCTCGATACGTCCGATGTGATCGCGCCGGTCGTCGTGCTGGTGATGGACAAGGACACCGAAAGCCTCGGCCGCTACCAGAAGATGGTCTCCGAACTGCGCGCCGCCGGCATCCGCTCCGAAATGTATCTCGGCGGTGCCGGCATGAAGGCGCAGCTGAAATACGCCGACCGCCGCGGCAGCCCGGTCGCCATCATCCAGGGCGGCGACGAGCGCGCCAAGGGCGAACTGCAGATCAAGGATTTGATCGAAGGCGCCCGCATGTCGGCCGAGATTGTGGACAACGCCGAATGGCGCGCGGCGCGGCCGGCACAGGTCACGGTGGCGGAAGGTGAACTGGTCGGCGAGGTGAAGAAGATATTGGCGGCGCAGGCTGAGGAGAGGGCGCGTGGCAAGTAGAGCGCCAGCCTTACCTTCTCCCCTTGTGGGAGAAGGTGGATCGGCGCGAAGCGCCGAGACGGATGAGGGGTGTTCCAGGGAACGCCAAGGCCTCATTTCTTCCAACACCCATCATCCGACCGAGCTGCGCTCGGCCACCTTCTCCCACAAGGGGAGAAGGGAAGGGCGGCTGCGATGACCTCCCGCTACCCCGCAATATCAACCGAAATCACCACCCTCTTCGCCACCCGCAACACGCATGCGGTCGAGGTCGCCGTGCTGCAGCCGGCCGATCCGTTCCTCGACATGGCTGGCGAGGATCTGCGCCGCCGCATATTTCTCACCGAAAGCGAGACTGGCCAGACACTTTGCCTGCGGCCCGAATTCACCATTCCGGTCTGCCTCGATCACATCAGCTCGCAGGCCGGCACGCCGCGCCGTTATTCCTATCTCGGTGAAGTGTTTCGCCAGCGTCGCGAGGGCGGCAATGAGTTCTTCCAGGCCGGCATCGAGGACCTTGGCGACCGCGACACCGCGCAGGCCGATGCCCGTTCGCTGGCCGACGCGCATGCGCTGCTGTCGCTGGTGCTGCCGGATCAGTCCCTGAAAATCACACTCGGCGATCAGACCATCTTCGAGGCGGTGCTGGCCGCCCTCGGCCTGCCGCGTGGCTGGCGCATGCGTCTTGCCCGTGCCTTCGGCTCGGCGCCGATGCTGGAGGCAGCCCTTGCCGATCTCGCCAACCCGCAGCGCAACGGCCAGCTCTCCGGCCCTGTCGCAGCCCTTGTGCTCGATGGCGATCTGGATGGCCTCTCGGCACACATCGCCGGCGGCATGGAAGAGGCGGGGCTGTCGGCATCCGCCGGGCGCTCGCCATCCGACATTGCGCGACGGCTGATCGAAAATGCCGAACTGCGCAGCGTACGATTGTCGAACGAGGCGTTTTCGGCGCTCAAGACTTTTCTGGCCATCGACGTTGCGCTCGATGGCGCCGCACGAGCGCTTGAAACTTTTGCAGCGGGTGCCGGTCTTTCGCTGGGCGCCGCGCTCGAGAATTTCGCCGCCCGCGCCAAAGCCATCGAAGCTCTGGGCCTGCCGATCAAGACTATCCGCTACGACGCCGCCTTTGGCCGACCGCTCGATTACTACACCGGCATCGTCTTCGAGATCGCGGCAGAGAACGGCGAGCGGCCGCTGGCCGGCGGTGGCCGCTATGACCGGCTGCTGACGCTGCTCGGCGCCAAAACTCCGATCCCCGGCGTCGGCTTTTCCGTCTGGCTCGACCGCATCGAAGCGCTGCGGGAGAAGACGGCATGATCACGCTGGCGATCCCATCGAAAGGCCGGCTGAAGGAGCAGGCGCTCGAGGTGCTGGCCAGGGCCGGACTTGCCGTCAGCCTGCCCGGCGACGAGCGCAAATATCGCGCCCGCATCGAAGGCGCTGAAAGCATCGAGGTGGCGTTCCTGTCGGCGTCCGAAATCGCCGGTGAGATCGGCCAGGGGACGGTCGATCTCGGCATCACCGGTGAAGATCTGCTGCGCGAAAACCTTGCCGATTGGGAGACGCGCGCCGAAATCGTCGCGCGCCTCGGTTTCGGCCATGCCGACGTCGTGGTCGCGGTGCCCGACATCTGGCTCGATGTCGACACGATGGCCGATCTCGACGATGTCGCCGCCGATTTCCGCCAGCGCCACGGCAGGCGGCTGCGCATCGCCACCAAATACTGGCGGCTGACCCAGCAATTCTTTTCGCTGAAGCACGGCATCCAGGTCTATCGCATCGTCGAAAGCCTGGGCGCCACCGAAGGCGCGCCGGCGGCAGGCCTCGCCGATGTCATCGTCGACATCACCACGTCAGGCTCGACGCTGCGCGCCAATCATCTGAAGGTGCTGGCCGACGGCGTTGTCTTGCGGTCGCAGGCTTGCCTCGTGGCGTCGAGGAAGCCGCGTGCAGCCACAGATGAGGCGCTGTTACGTGACATCGCCGCCAAGATGAGCGCCCTCCCTCCCCCTTGAGGGGAGGGTGGACAGCCGCCGTAGGCGGATGGACGGGTGGGGTCCGCGGTGACGCGCTCCATCTTTTCAGTCAGAGCCAGAGGTCGCGGCGGTTGAGACGATCCCACCCGCCTCGCTTCGCGAGGCACCCTCCCCTCAAGGGGGAGGGGAGCCACTCTACTTTCCACCGCCCCGGCAGGCTGATAGGCTCGGCTCGTCTGCGGAGGAGACGGCGATGGCGATTCATCTCGACGAGTTGAAAAATGCCACCAATCTGCGCGGTCGCGGCCTGCGCAACGGCAGCACCTTCGTCGCACCGCTCGACGGCAGGGCGCATGTCTCGGGTGAGCGCACTGTGCCGTTGCTGCACCAGACCATACCCGCACTGTTTTCCGACACCGTCAGCAAATACGCCACGCAAGATGCGGCCGTCTTCGTCGATCAGGACAAGCGCTTCACCTGGAGCGAACTGTCGGACACGGTCGACACGCTGGCCGCCGGCTTCCTGGCGCTCGGCCTCGAAAAGGGCGAGCGCGTCGGCATCTGGTCGCCCAACCGCTGGGAATGGCTGGTGACGCAGTTCGCCACCGCCCGCATCGGCCTGATCCTGGTCAACATCAACCCGGCCTACCGGCTGACCGAGCTGGAATATGCGCTGAACAAGGTCGGCTGCAAGGCGCTGGTCACCGCCGCCAAATTCAAGACCTCCGACTATCTCGGCATGATCGAAACGCTGGCGCCTGAGATCGCCAAAGCCGCCCCCGGCAAGCTCAAGGCGCAGAAACTACCGGCACTCAAGATCGTCATCCGCATGGGCGACGAGAACTCGCCCGGTATGTTCAATTTCGCCGATGTGCTGTCGATGGCCGGGCGCGACGAGCATGACAGCCTCGATCGCATCTCCGAGGGATTGAAACCCGGCGACGCCATCAACATCCAGTTCACCTCCGGCACCACCGGCGCGCCCAAGGGCGCGACACTGACCCACAACAACATCGTCAACAACGGCAATTTCGTCACCTCGGCAATCAAGCTCACCGTCGACGACCGGCTGTGCATCCCGGTGCCGCTCTATCACTGCTTCGGCATGTCGATGGGCACGATGGGCTGCGTCACCAAGGGCGCGACCATGGTTTTCCCGGGCGAGGGCTTTGATGCCGGCGCCACGCTGAAGGCGGTGGCGCAGGAACGCTGCACCGCTCTCTACGGCGTGCCGACCATGTTCGTCGCCTTGCTCGATCATGCGGATTTCCAATCCTTCGATCTCTCCAGCCTGCGCACCGGCATCATGGCCGGCTCGCCATGCCCGATCGAGGTGATGAAGAAGGTCGTGTCGCTGATGCACATGGCCGAGGTGACCATCGCCTATGGCATGACCGAGACCAGCCCGGTGTCGTTCCAGAGCAGCGTCGACGACCCGCTGGAAAAGCGCGTCTCGACCGTCGGGCGCATCCACCCTTACGTCGAGGTCAAGGCCATCGATGCCGACGGCGCCACCGTGGCGGTCGGCGCGCCGGGCGAACTGTGCACGCGCGGCTATTCGGTGATGAAGGGCTATTGGGACGACGAGGAAAAGACCCACGAAGCGATCGACTCAGATGGCTGGATGCACACTGGCGACCTCGCCACCATCGACGCCGAGGGCTATTGCAACATCGTCGGCCGGGTCAAGGACATGGTCATCCGCGGCGGCGAGAACGTCTATCCCAGAGAGGTCGAGGAGTTTCTCTATCGCCACCCGAAGATCAAGGAAGTGCAGGTGTTCGGCATTCCCGACGCCAAATATGGTGAGGAGCTTTGCGCCTGGATCGTGCTGAGGCCCGGCCAGATCGCCACCGAGCAGGAGATCAAAAACTTCTGCGCCGGCCAGATCGCCCACTACAAGATCCCGCGCTACATCCGCTTCCGCAGCGAGTTGCCGATGACGGTGACCGGCAAGCCGCAGAAATTCCTGATGCGCGAGGCGATGGTGGAGGAGCTGGGGCTGGTGACGCAGAAGACGGCGTGAGCATAGCCTTTCCCTAGGGCTCGCAGAAACGCACAAGGCTTGAATGAGCGGTTTCGCACGATCGGTGACGTCCTATACGATGCCCTTGGCCGCGCTGGCGATGGCCGTTGCGGTCAGAGCCAGCGGGCTGTCGGTAGACGTGGGTTCGCCGAGCGTCAGGATCCTTGTCGGAGCGCTTTCGAGCGCGATCATGTTCATCACCATTTTCGTCGTGCTCGACCATGCCGAAGCGGTGGCCCACCGTGTCGGGGAGCCCTACGGCACGTTGGTATTGACCTTTGCGGTGACGGCAATCGAAGTGTCGATAATCGTTTCCATGATGCTGCATGGAGAGAACAATCCGACACTTGCGCGTGAGTCTGTCTTCTCGACGGTGATGATTACATCCACCGGCGTTGTCGGCCTGTGTCTCACGCTTGGCGGTTGGCGTCATCGCAAGCAGGTGATTGTCCGGCAAGGGACGAGCGCCTATCTGGCGGTCCTGGTCGCGCTGACCGTGATGACGCTCATTCTGCCGACCTACACGCGAACGACGGATCCTGGCACCTTTTCGGCGGCTCAACTCGGATTTGTGAGCGTACTTTCAGTCCTCCTTTATGCAGCTTTTGTGTTCGCGCAGACTGTCCGGCACCGGGACGACTTCGTCGAAGGACAAGCAGACGACGTCTCGATCCAAACTGCCTCTCGCCAAAGCATTTCTGCCAGCGTTCTGCTCCTGTTGATCGGGCTGGTCGGAATTGTCATGCTTGCCGAGCAGGTCGCCGCAAGTGTCGAAGATGCGCTCGTCACCTACCAGGTGACCCAGGCTGACAGCATTGTCGGAGCGATGATCGCCGGGTTGGTTTTGATGCCGGAGGCCATTTCGGCGGTTCGTGCTTCACTCAGCAATGAGCTGCAGCGCGGCTTGAACGTTGCGATGGGTTCGGCTTGCGCCACCATCGGTCTGACAATACCGGCGGTCGCAGCCGCCAGCCTGCTGACGGGAAGAGGGCTGACCCTGGGGCTCCCGGAAACTGACACAGTGCTTTTGATCTTGGCGCTGTTCATATGCAACGTAAGCTTCAGCACGGAACGAACGACATTCCTGACCGGCATGGTCCATCTTGTCGTGTTTCTTACTTATGTGTTTCTGATATTTGTGCCGTGAAGGTTGCGGAAGCGGCGCCGCAGCGAGACTGGCGCCGACGCAGTGGGGCCTCTCAGAATCGGCGGCGCCCATGGAATCTCTTCGCCTCCATGTCACACTGGCAGCTCCTGGCTCGTCATGGTCTCGCAACCATCAGAAGGAAGCCAATCATGACTGTCAGACTTGAACCCTTTGCCGCCGCCCCTTCGCTGATGAAGGAATGGCAGCGCACATCGATCGCCATTGCCGCCAGCCTCGACCCGGGCCTCGCCGAACTGGTGGAGATCCGTGCCTCCCAGATCAATGGCTGCGCCAACTGCATCAACATGCACACGACCTATGCCCGCGAGAGGGGAGAAACCGAGCAGCGCATCTTCTTGCTGCCGGCCTGGCGCGAAGCGCCCTGCTACACCGATCGCGAACGGGCGGCCCTTGGCTGGACCGAGGCGCTGACGCGGATCTGCGAAGGCCATACTCATGTCGCTGCCTACGAGGCGCTGAAGGCCCATTTCAGCGAGGAAGAACAGGTGCAGCTCACCTTGATGATCAACATCATCAATGGCTGGAACCGCATTGCGGTCGGCTTCGGCGGCTTCGCCGATCCGGCAGCGGTGAAGGCCGCTTCCAGAGCGCTTACTGCGCAAGCGGCTGCTGCCAAGGCGGTCGCCGCTTGACGGCGAAGCCAACGCTTGAGGACGCAGCGGCGGAATTTGATCCGCTGCGTCCAAAACTCATGCGCGTTGCCTACCGCATGCTCGGCTCCGTCGCCGATGCCGAGGACATGGTGCAGGAGGCCTTCATCCGCTGGATGCGGGCCGACCGCGCAGCGGTGCGCGAGCCGGAGGCGTTCCTGCGCCGCACGTTGACCCGCCTCTGTCTCGACCAGCTCAAATCCGCGCGCCGCCAGCGCGAGACCTATATCGGCCCCTGGCTTCCCGATCCCGTCGTCGAAGAGGACGAGGTGGAAGACGTCACCTTGCCGCTGATGCTGGTTCTGGAGCGTCTGTCTCCGCTCGAACGCGCGGCCTTCCTGCTGCACGATGTGTTCGGCCTCGGCTTCGAGGAGGTTGCCGAGACCATTGAGCGCGACGCTGCCGCCTGTCGCCAGCTCGCCGCCCGGGCGCGCAGCCATGTGCGGGACGCCCGACCTCGTTTCCAGATGGAACGGCAACGCAGCCTGGCGCTTGCCGAGGCCTTTTTCGCGGCGTCGCGCAGCGGCGACATGCAGGCGCTTGGCAACATGCTGGCGGCCGATGTCAGTGCCCATGCCGACGGCGGCGGCAAGCGCCCGGCGGCGATAGAGGCGATCCTCGGCTTCGATGCCGTCCTCAAGCAATACGCCTACATAGCGAGCCGGATTCCGAAGAACGGTTCAAAGCTTGTTCGCGTCGGTTTCGTCAACGGACTGCCGGGTTTTGTCACGCTTGAAGCCGATGGCGAACTGCAGACCACCGCGCTCGAAATCGAGGACGGAAAGATCGCGGCGATCTATGTGGTGCGCAACCCGGATAAGCTCAGGCATCTGCACTAGTCTGGATTGCAGGCGCTCCGTTTTTCGAGGCCGAGCCTCACATCGCCGAACGCGGCCTCGCCCTAAGCCCCCAGCTTCGGCTCCGGATTCACGTCCAGCGCCTCTTTCGCCTCATCGTCGTCCGGAAGGATCTCGCCGTTCACTAGCGCTTAAGATGCGACGATCCCTGTTAACCATCGATTAACTATGCGGTCGCCTTTATCTCGATGTTGGAGCATACTGATTTTGGTAGCGAACAAGAGAACGATTGTCGGACACGGCGCCTGTCACTTCGACCGTGTGCGACAGGCGAAATCAGAAAAAGGCGACGGAAAACCGTCGTCTCCCAGGGAGGCGCCATCATCAGGTTTGATGAGGAGCGCCAAATGCAGATCGAAGAAGCAGTCACCGCAGCGACGGCAGAAGCCAGCCCGCTTCTGTCATGCCTCGGCCAGCCCGTCATCGCCTACCATGTCGCGGCAATCATGAGAGAGACGGACGCCGAACACGCCCGGGCGATGCAGCTCGCATTGATGCGGCGAAGCATCGAGGCTCTCGTCGATGATGGTTTGGAAAGCGTCGAAGCCGAACTCTTTGCATCACAGTTCCAAGGTCGCGTTGGCTTGACCTGGGAACTCCTGCATTTGTCCGACAGCACACCGCACTGACCTCTGCCAAACCGGCCTCGATGACCGCTTGCGGCCGGCCTAACACCAGCTCCGAGAGACGCCGCCATACCTTGGCGCGGGACAAGCTCGATGTCGCCGACCGGCTATTCCACGGCTGCTTCGGGTCAACAGCAGGCTTAAGCCACCCCTCAAGCCGCCAGCACAGCCGCGTCCAGCCCGCGAATGATCTTGGCCAGCTCGACACACTCGTCATGCCGGACCTTGTTGCGCCGCCAGGCGAGGCAGATCGTGCGTTGCGGCATCGGCTCCTGGAACGGCACGATCTTCAGGTCGCGCATGCTGCTCGCCGGCCCTGCTGCCATTTCCGGGATGAGCGTGACGCCGAGCCCGTGCGCCACCATCTGCAGCAGCGTCGTCAGGCTGGTGGCGCCATAGCTTGCCATCGCCACCGGGCGCACGCTGCCGCAGACGGCGAGCGCCTGTTCGCGCAGGCAATGGCCTTCCTCCAGCAGCATCAGCCTTTCCAGCGCCGGGCTTTCCGGCGGCACCGGCGGCGAGGCGAAAGCGGGATCGCCTGATGGCACGGCGAGAAAGAAGCGGTCGGCGAACAGCGCCTCGGTGATCAGGCCGGGATGGTCGAGGGGAAGGGCGGCGATGAAGGCATCGAGTCTGCCCGAATTGGTGTCGTCGAGCAGTGCCGCGGTCACGGCTTCGCGCAGTTCGAGCTGCAGTGCCGGGAAATGCCGTTTCAGCTCCGGCAGTACATGCGGCAACAGATAGGGTGCCACCGTCGGGATGATGCCAAGCCGGAAGCGGCCTTCCATGGCCGGGCGGCCGCGCCGCGCCGTGGTCTCGATCTCGCGAATGTCGGCAAGAATGCGCTCGATGCGCGGCAGCATGACCAGCGCCTCGTCGGTCATCCGCACCGATTTGCCGCCGCGCTCGAACAGCCGGCAGTTGAGCCGCTGCTCCATCTCGGCGATCTGCGACGACAGCGCCGGCTGGCTGACACCGGCCAGTTTCGCCGCGCGGCCGAAATGCAGCGTCTGCGCCAGCGCTTCGAAATAATGCATCTGCCGGACGGTGAGGCCAATCATAAGAAAAACCTATCGCAACAAACAGGAAAGGCAATTTGTTTTTATCGGCAAGGCAGCCTAGTCTGGAACCATTCCAGAGTGGCGCGGCTCAAGGCCCGCCCGGGAAATCAGCGAATCGGAGAGCAAGATGGACGCGAACACTGACGATCCCAGCGCGGGCAAATGCCCGGTCGTGCACACGACAATTGCCAGGGCCAACCGCGACTGGTGGCCGAACCAGCTCAACGTCCAGGTTCTCCACCAGCAGTCGCCGCTGTCCGATCCGATGGGCGAGGCGTTCGACTATGCCGAGGAATTCAAAAGCCTCGACCTCGACGCCCTGATCAAGGACCTGCATGCGCTGATGACCGACTCGCAGGAGTGGTGGCCGGCCGATTTTGGCCATTACGGCCCGTTGTTCATCCGCATGGCATGGCACAGCGCCGGCACCTACCGCATCGGCGACGGCCGTGGCGGCGCCGGAGCCGGCCAGCAGCGTTTCGCGCCGCTCAACAGCTGGCCGGACAACGTCAACCTCGACAAGGCCCGCCGCCTGCTGTGGCCGATCAAGCAGAAATATAGCCGCAAGATCTCCTGGGCCGACCTGATGATCCTCACCGGCAACGTCGCGCTGGAATCGATGGGCTTCAAGACCTTCGGCTTCGCCGGCGGCCGCGCCGACGTCTGGGAGCCGGAGCAGGACATTTATTGGGGTCCCGAAGGCAAGTGGCTGGCCGACGAGCGTTACAGCGGCGACCGCGACCTGCAGAACCCGCTCGGCGCCGTGCAGATGGGCCTGATCTACGTCAACCCGGAAGGGCCGAACGGCAATCCGGATCCGCTGGCCTCCGCCCGCGATATCAGGGACACCTTCGCCCGCATGGCGATGAACGACGAGGAGACCGTTGCGCTGATCGCCGGCGGCCACACATTCGGCAAGACCCATGGTGCGGGCGATGCAGCCCTGGTGGGCGTCGAGCCGGAAGGCGCCGAGATCGAGCAGCAAGGCCTCGGCTGGGCCAACAAGTTCGGCACCGGCAAGGGCGGTGACGCGATCGGGAGCGGTCTCGAAGTGACCTGGACCACGACGCCGACCAAGTGGAGCAACGACTTCTTCGACAATCTGTTCGGCTTCGACTGGGAACTGACCAAGAGCCCGGCCGGCGCGCACCAGTGGACACCGAAGGGCGGCGCCGGCGCCGGTACTGTCCCGGATGCGCACAATTCGGGCAAGCGTCACGCGCCCGCCATGCTGACCTCGGATCTCGCGCTGCGTTTCGATCCGTCCTACGCAACGATCTCAAAACGCTTCCATGAGAATCCGGACCAGTTCGCCGACGCCTTTGCCCGCGCCTGGTACAAGCTGACCCATCGCGACATGGGCCCGCTGGTGCGCTATCTCGGCCCGCTCGTTCCCAAGGAAGAGCTGCCCTGGCAGGACGTCATTCCGGCGGTCGATCATGTCTTGATCGACGAGCAGGACGCTGAAGCGCTCAAGGCCAAGGTCCTGGCGTCCGGCCTTTCGGTATCGCAACTGGTCTCGGTGGCCTGGGCGTCAGCCTCGACCTTCCGTGGTTCCGACAAGCGCGGCGGCGCCAATGGCGCGCGCATTCGCCTCAGCCCGCAGAAGGACTGGGCCGTCAACCAGCCGGCGGAATTGGCCAAGGTTCTCGACAAGCTCGAAGCGATCCAGAAGGACTTCAACGCTTCGCAGACCGGGGGCAAAAAAGTCTCGCTTGCCGACCTGATCGTTCTCGGCGGCAATGCCGCTATCGAGAAGGCGGCCGGCCGCAGCGTGGATGTTCCGTTTTGGCCAGGACGCATGGACGCGTCGCAGGAGCAGACGGACATCCACTCCTTCGCACCGCTGGAACCGACCGTTGATGGCTTCCGCAACTATGTCAGCGGCAAGCAGCGCCTGTCGCCCGAGGAGGCGCTGGTCGACCGCGCGCAATTGCTGACGCTGACGGCGCCCGAACTGACGGTCCTTGTCGGCGGCCTGCGCGTCCTCGGCGCCAATGCCGGGCAGTCCAAGCACGGCGTCTTCACCAGCCGGCCGGAAACGCTGAGCAACGACTTTTTCGTCAATTTGCTCGACATGGGCACCGAGTGGAAGGCGACGACGGACGCCAAGGACGTGTTCGAGGGCCGCGACCGCAAGACCGGCGAGGTCAAGTGGACCGGCACCCGTGCCGACCTCATCTTCGGTTCGCACTCGCAGCTGCGCGCCATCGCCGAAGTCTACGCGACAGCCGACGCCAAGACGAAGTTCGCGAGAGACTTCGTTGTGGCCTGGACCAAGGTGATGAACGCCGACCGCTTCGATATCGCCGGCTGATCCAGCCAAAGCTCTGACCAACAAAAAAAGGCGCGGGCTTCGGCCCGCGCCTTTTTCACACTCGGGCTTCGAAGATCAGTCCTTTTCGAAGATGCGCGCCTTGGCAACCACGCCGGCAATCGCCCCGCCGATCAGCGGCGCGACGATGAACAGCCACAGCTGGCCGATCGCCGCAGCGCCCGAAAACAGCGCCGGTCCTATGGAGCGAGCCGGATTGAGCGACGTGCCGGTGACCGGAATGATGGCGAAGTGCAGCCCTGCCAGGGTCAGGCCGATGACCAGCCCGGCAAACGCCGTCGAGTGCTTTTCCGCGGTTACGCCGAGGATCACCGTGACGAAGGTGAAGGTGCCGATCAATTCCCACAGGAAGGCCGAGCTGACACCCCATTTCGTCACGTCCCAGCCATTGGCACCGAAGTTGGTGATGGGTTCGCCGGCTTTGCCGGAGACGATGATCCACAGCGCCAGCGAAGCCAGGATGGCGCCGATGATCTGCGCGATCCAATAGGGGATGACATCCTTGGCAGGCAGCCGGCCGGCAACGAAGACGCCGAGCGTAACCGCCGGATTGAGATGCGCGCCCGAGATCGGGCCGATCGCATAGGCCGCCGCAATCAGTCCGATGCCGAACGCCAGACCGATGCCTTCCTGGCCAAGCGGCAGCGCGCCGCCGAAGCCACCCGTCACCACCGAAGCCGTGCCGATGAACACCAATAGAAATGTGCCTAGAACTTCCGCCAGATAAGTCTTCATTACCCTCTCCTCGTATCGATCCGCGGCTCCGCCTTTTTCTGCGACGCGAATCATGACTGAGAGAGTATTCTCACACGGAAAAGTTGCAAAGCAGAGCGGTTGCCCCAAGCCGCATGCTTGTGCGCGCCAGTCGCGCGCTTTAGAGCAGGGCCGGAATGAATTTGCTTGAGTGACGGAAGACGAAAATGAGACTGGGCGGACGGCTGGCGGCAGCCATCGAAGTGCTGGAAGACATTGGCCGGCGCCACCGGCCGGTGGCCGACGCGCTGAAGGACTGGGGCCTGTCGCATCGCTTCGCCGGTGGCGGCGACCGCGCGGCGATCGGCAACATCGTCTACGACGCGCTGCGCCACAAGCGTTCTGCCGGCTGGCTGCTCGGCGAGGACACGCCGCGCGCCGTCGGTTTCGGGGCGCTTCTGCTCGAATGGAACCAGACGGCGCAGTCGCTGAACCAGGCGCTCGACGGCGACAAGTTCGCACCGCCGCTGTTGAGCGAAGAGGAATTGAAGACTCTCACTGACCGCCGGCTTGCCGATGCGCCGCCGGCGGTGCGGGCCGACATTCCCGACTGGTGCGCGCCGCTGTTCGAAGAAACCTTCGGCGAGACATGGGTGGACGAGGGGGCAGCCCTCGCGACACGCCCGCCGCTCGACCTCCGGGTCAACACGCTGCAGGCCGATCGCACCAAGGTGCTGGCCGAACTGACGGAGACCGGCGCCAAGTCGGCACAGATCGCGCCATACGGCATTCGCATCCCGCCGATCGACGGCGACGGCAGGCACCCGAACGTGCAGGCCGAACCCGCCTTCCAGAAAGGCTGGTTCGAGGTCCAGGACGAGGGTTCGCAGATTGTCGCAGCCCTGGCCGGCGCCGAGGCCGGCATGCAGGTGCTCGACTTTTGCGCCGGTGCTGGCGGCAAGACGTTGGCGCTGTCGGCAGCGATGGGCAATAAAGGCCAGGTGTTTGCCCACGATTCCGAGAAGGCGCGGCTGGCGCCGATCTTCGACCGCATGCGCCGCTCGGAAAACCGCAACGTGCAGATCGTCACCAAGCCTGCGGAACTCGCCCCGCTCACCGGTCACATGGACATCGTCCTGGTCGACGCGCCTTGCACCGGCAGCGGCACCTGGCGGCGGCGCCCCGACGCCAAATGGCGGCTGACGCAAAGACAGCTCGATGCGCGCAAGGGTGAGCAGTCGGCGATCCTCGATGCCGCCAAAGCCTACGTCAAGCCGGGCGGCCTCCTGGTCTACATCACCTGCTCGGTCTTCGATGAAGAGAATGGCGAGCAGGTCTCCGCCTTCCGGGAACGCAACAGCGGCTTTGTCCCGGTCGATCATCGCGCGCTTTGGGACGGCCGCTTTCCAGACCACGCGGCGGCTGCACGGGTCGGAGAAACCGGCGATATTTCCTTGTCGCCGGCGCTAAGCGGCACCGACGGGTTTTACTTCTGCGCGCTGCGCCGGGCGAACTGACACCACGGTTGACATCTCGCCCCGGCGCTCCAATTCCGGTCTGCGGTGCTGAAGCCGCCAAACGGGGGACCTCCTTGCAGAAATACCTGTCGCTTCTGTTTTTCCTCGTTCTGGTGCTGGGTGCCGGCCTGCTGATCGGCTACGCGACCTTGCCGGGTGAATGGTATGCATCGCTCGCCAAGCCGCCCTTCAATCCGCCGAACTGGATCTTTGGCCCGGTCTGGTCGCTGCTCTATGTGATGATCGCCGTCGCCGGCTGGCGAACCTGGTGGCACGATCCGGACGGCACGGCGATGAAGGCCTGGGTCGCGCAGTTGTTCCTGAACTTCCTGTGGTCGCCGACCTTCTTCGGCGCCAAACTGATGGGGCCGGCTCTGGTGGTCATTGTGCTGCTGCTTGCCAGCATCCTTGTCTTCATCGCCCGCAGCCGCGACCGGGCTTCCCGCTGGCTGTTCGTGCCCTATGCGGCGTGGGTGGCTTTCGCCACTCTGCTCAACGCATCGCTTCTCTGGTTGAACTGACCTCTTTGCTGCAGTGCAGCAAATGAGATTGCCTGCCGCTTCTGCCTCTGCAATAAGCTTTGGGTAGAGAAGTGAAGGCAACGGCCATGGCAGCAAAGATCGTACCCGCCCCGGACTATGAGGATCGCGTCAGGACCTCTTTTGCCCGCCAGAAGGCGATGGCGACGATCGGCGCCGAACTAACGCTGGTGACGCCCGGCATCATCGAGATCGAGATGCCCTATTCGGCAGCACTCACCCAGCAGCATGGCTTCCTGCACGCCGGCGTCATTTCGACGGCGCTGGATTCTGCCTGCGGCTATGCCGCGTTTTCGCTGTTGCCGGAAAGTTCCAGCGTGCTGACCATCGAGTTCAAGGTCAATCTGCTGGCGCCGGGCAGGGGCGAACGCTTCCTGTTTCGCGGCTCGGTGACCAAACCCGGCCGCACCATCATCGTCGCCGACGGCCAGGCCTATGCCTTTACCGCCGACGGCGAGGCCAAACTCATCGCCACCATGACCGGCACCATGATGACGGTGGTCGGCCGTGATGGCATAGCGGGCTGAGCCGATGGGTGACGTCGTGCGCATCGGCGGCAAGTCCGTCCTCTTCGTCATGGCGGCGCAGGCGGAGTACGGCCCGCATTTGCAGCGTCTGTTCACGCCGCTGATGACCGGCGTCGGGCCGGTCGAGGCCGGCGTCAGGCTGGGCGCTGAACTCGCCCGCCTGAAGTTTGAAAAGGCGCTGCCGGACCTCATCGTCTCGCTTGGCTCGGCCGGCAGCCGGACACTGGAGCAGGCGGAAATCTACCAGGCCGTTTCGGTCAGCTATCGCGATATCGACGCCTCGCCTTTGGGTTTCGAGAAGGGCGCCACACCGTTTCTCGATCTGCCGGTGACCGTGCCGCTGCCGCTCCGGATTCCTGATATCAGGCAAGCGACGCTGTCGACCGGCGGCGGCATCATTTCCGGCGCCGCCTACGATGCCATCGCCGCCGACATGGTCGACATGGAGACCTTCGCCTGCCTGCGCGCCTGCCAATTGTTCGGCGTGCCGCTCATCGGCTTGCGCGGCATTTCCGATGGCGCCGCCGATCTCAGGCATGTCGGCGACTGGACCGAATATCTGCACGTCATCGACGAGAAGCTGGCGGGCGCCGTTGGGCGGCTCGAACAGGCGATCGGTGACGGCCTGCTCGGCGCTTGACCGCAACCGATCAGGCCGCAAGGCGTTCCGGATCGCCGAAATCGATGCGTGAAATGCGCCCGCGCACGGTGCCGGTCGCGTCGACATAGTCGATGGCGCCCGGCGTGTGGTCGAGTTTCCAGGCGCCGGTGGGGCCGTCCTGCCATTCGACCTTGTAGCCGTCGTCCTGCAGCGTCCAAAGCCCATGGAAACGGGTGCCGTCCGGCAGCAGCATGTGCGCACGGGTCCCCGTTTCGTAGTGGATGAAGGCGCTCTTGCCGCCCATATCGATGACATGCGTGGTGCCGATCATGATAATGGCCAGCGTATCCTTGTTCAGAATTGTCATTGTCCCTGTCCGAAGGTTTGAGTTCGAAAACGCTCGACGCAATGGAAATCGTCAAGTACCTTGACTATATGGAGTCCTGAGAAAATGGTCAAGGAGCTTGACGAAAAAACCGATGCACTGCCCGATCACGTCGGCTGGCGGCTGTGGCAGGTAAGCCGTGCCTGGCAGGCGGAGTTCGCCGCCGCGATGCGCGCCGCCGGCCATGGCTGGTTCACTGAAGCGCGCGCCGGACTGCTTGGGCACATCCCCCGCGGCGGCACGCGCCAGTCGGCACTGATCGATCGCTCGGCGATCTCCAAGCAGGCGGTTCAGCAATTGCTCGACGGCCTGGAAGCGGACGGCGTGCTGGAGCGTCTGCCCGATCCCATGGATGGTCGCGGCAAGCTTGTGCGCTATACCCGCAAGGGGCTGGACGCCTTGCGCGACGGCGACCGCATCAAGCTGCAGATCGAACAGGGCTACATCGCCCGTCTCGGCCAGCAGCGCTTCGCGGCGTTGATGGACGCCTTGCGCTCCCTCGATGCGGGGCAGGCGGACGCATTGGAAAAACCCGCCGGCCCTCGAGACGGAGCACCGGAATCGAAGTAGGAGGCGCGGCTTTCTAACCCATTGCGCCGACTCATTTCTTTCTCTAAACGCTCGCCATGAAGACAGCCAATCACCCCGACACCGTCCTGATTGTCGATTTCGGCAGCCAGTTTACGCAGCTCATCGCCCGCCGCATCCGCGAGGCCGGCGTCTTTTCCGAGATCGTGCCGTTCCAGTCGGCCGAGGCAGCGTTCAAGCGCATCAATCCGAAAGCCGTCATCCTCTCCGGCGGCCCGGCCTCGACCTCCGATATCGGCAGCCCGCGCGCGCCGCAGATCGTCTTTGACGCCGGCGTGCCGGTGCTCGGCATCTGCTACGGCCAGATGGCGCTTTGCGTGCAGATGGGTGGCGTCGCCGAGAGCTCCGATCACCGCGAATTCGGCCGTGCCTTCGTCGAGATCGAAAAGGACAGCCCGCTGTTCGAGGGCCTGTGGGCGCCCGGCCAGCGCCATCAGGTGTGGATGAGTCATGGCGACCGCGTCATCTCGCTGCCCAAGGGCTTCGAGGTCCTGGGAAAGTCGGAGGGCTCGCCCTTCGCCATCTTCGGCAACGTCGCGCGCAAGATGTACGGCATCATGTTCCACCCCGAAGTGGTGCACACGCCGGATGGCGCAAGGCTGCTGCGCAACTTCGTCCACAACATCGCCGGCATCGAGGGCGACTGGACGATGCGCGCCTACCGCGAGCACGCGGTCGAGACCATTCGCAAGCAGGTCGGCAAGGGCAAGGTCATCTGCGCGCTGTCGGGCGGTGTGGACTCCTCAGTTGCGGCCTTGCTCATCCACGAAGCGGTCGGCGACCAGCTGACCTGCATCCTTGTCGACCATGGCCTGATGCGCAAGGACGAGGCGGTAGGCGTGGTGGCGATGTTCCGCCAGCACTACAATCTGCCGCTGACCCTGGTCGATGCGTCGGAAAAATTCATCTCGGCGCTGGAAGGCGAGTCGGACCCCGAGAAGAAGCGCAAGACCATTGGCCGGCTGTTCATCGAGGTGTTCGAGGAAGAGGCCAAGAAACTCGGCGGCGCCGATTTCCTGGCGCAGGGCACGCTCTACCCCGACGTCATCGAAAGCGTCTCCTTCTCCGGCGGCCCGTCGGTGACCATCAAGTCGCACCATAATGTCGGCGGCCTGCCCGAGCGCATGAACATGCGGCTGGTCGAGCCGCTGCGCGAACTGTTCAAGGACGAGGTGCGGGCGCTGGGCAAGGAACTCGGCCTGCCCGACAGCTTCATCGGCCGCCATCCGTTCCCGGGTCCGGGCCTTGCCATACGCTGCCCCGGCGGCATTTCCCGCGAGAAGCTGGAGATTCTGCGCGAAGCCGACGCCATCTATCTCGACGAGATCCGCAAGGCCGGCCTCTACGACGCCATCTGGCAGGCTTTTGCCGTGCTGCTGCCGGTACAGACCGTCGGCGTCATGGGCGACGGCCGCACATATGAATTCGTCTGCGCGCTGCGCGCCGTCACCTCGGTCGACGGCATGACGGCGGATTTCTACCACTACGACATGACGTTCCTGGGTGCCGCCGCCACGCGCATCATCAACGAGGTCCGCGGCATCAACCGCGTGGTCTACGACGTGACCTCGAAGCCGCCCGGCACGATTGAGTGGGAATGATTCAGACCCACCCAAACGCCGCCGAAAATACGCCGATCTGCGACGTAACATACTGAAAACAAATATAAATCCTATCAGGGACGATCAGCGACAATCGGTACGCAGAGATTGGCTCTGACGGACCGCCTGACGGGCCTTCGGCATATTGCCCACTCGTATTTTTCTAAGTACCGTCGGAGCCAATGAGGCTCGTGACGGTACTTCTTTGTACCTTAAGGCATTGAAGGAAAAAGGAATTTCCTGTCGCGCAGCCTCGAAATTGCACTGACGGTACTTTTCAGGAGGCAATGGCTATGTTGACGGACGCCGCCGTTAAAGCGCTGAAACCAAAAGATAAAATCTACAAGATCGCTGACCGTGACGGCATGTATGTCCGCGTCATGCCCAGTGGCGCGATCTCGTTTCGGCTGGACTACAGGCTGAATGGACGCCGTGAGACGGTCTACCTAGGCAGATATGGCAGAGACGGCATCTCGCTCGCGTTGGCCCGAGAGAAGTGCCTCGATGCGAAGCGCGCCATTGGCGAAGGGCGATCGCCGGCGATCGAGAAGCAGCGCGACAAGCGCCGCCTGAAAGAGGCGAAGAGCTTTGGCGAGTTCGGCGAGAAATGGCTCACTGCCGCGCCGATGGCCGACCGCACGCGCGCCATGCGGCGCGCCATCTTCGAACGAGAGCTCCTTCCGGTCTGGCGCAATCGCCTGCTGACGGAAATCACCCCGGACGACCTAAGGGCCTTATGCGGCAGCATCGTCGAACGTGGTGCTCCGGCGACAGCTATTCACGTACGAGACCACGCATCTCGGGGTCAAAGCGAAGCGTCGCGGGAATTCGCCCCGCTGCTCCATTTCGTAGATCGTGCTGTCTGCCAGTGGCACCATCTCGCGCAGCTGAAGCAAATACCCCATAAGTCGCGTTAGGTTAGTCCTTCGCCTATCGCATCGCTGCATCGCGATCGCCTGGTGAGATCGTCACTCCGTCGGGCCGACTTAGTATCCTGCCCGTTTGCAGGGTACCCGGTTTCTGTTCGGGCCAGGTGCCGCTTCTCGCACCGACAAGCTGGCCGTCACGAAGTGCCCGCGCGTAGAGTCCGTCCTTGCGTGTGCTGCCACGCAGGTCACCCACGACAACGCAATATCCGGATTCGGACAGGAGATCGGTCGCGGCATCCAGGAAAACAGGCTGCCGAGCCGTGATATGGCCACACCCGAACGCTCGACTGCCGAGGCGCGGTGTAACCGAGATGACGACCTCGGCGACCCGGTCGCGGGTTCGCGCAGCCACCAGTTTCGGGTTTGTCAGCGCGGCTGGTGCAGCTGGAGCGCTGCCGTATTTGCGTTGGATCAAAGTTCGCCTTGTCCACTGCGACTACAAAAATGCTGCGAACGATGGACGATCGGCAGTTGTCGCAATGGAGGTGAATCTGATGAAAGTGATCGCATCCTTGTCTTTGGCGACCTATCCAGACGCGAACTCCTCGAAAATCGCGGCGAACGCGGTCGCTCTCGTCAAGCAGATCGACGCATCGCTTCATGCTGTTGCCATCGATGTCGACATCCCCGATGTCTCGAACGCGCTCTCAAATTACTTGCTGGATCTTCCCTACAAGATCCAAGAGGTCGAGGCGACCAGTCGCAAGCGTGGCAGGGATTTACTTGAGGCAATTGTCCAGGAGGCCGCGCATGCGGATGTGACCCTCAGTACGCAGGAGTTGACAGCACCACCGGCCCTGATGGGCGACGTGGCCGCGGAGCACTCCCGCTATTTCGATGTCTGCCTGGTCGGCTGGGCGCCGGCCAACCAGACGGCGCGGATGTTAGCCGAGGCGATTCTGTTCGGCTCTGGTCGACCGACCCTGCTTCTTTCCGACTCCACGGACGTTGGGACCCTTGGACATGTCGTTGTCGCCTGGGACGGCAGCCGTGTGGCCGCACGGGCTGTTGCCGACGCACGGGCCTTTCTCGAACGAGCCTCGATGATCACCGTTGTGACCGTGACCGACGAAAAGCCGTTTCCGGGACAAGGAATCGGCGAACGCCTTGCCCTGGGCTTGAGGACGCGTGGTCTGGCGGCCGAGGCTGTCTCTATCCAGGCAGGGGACAGTTCAATCGGGACAGCGCTTCAGGAGCATGCTCTCAAGATCGGCGGCAACCTGCTTGTCATGGGCGGATACGGCCACTCCCGCGTCAGGGACTTCGTGCTTGGCGGTGCCACCGAAGGCATTCTCGCGGATCTGCGCCTGCCAGTCCTCCTGTCGCATTAGGTCGCGGCGAGATGAGAGGCGACACGGATCCTATCCTGCGTTTCCACGGCGCAGCCGGTGGCGTCACCGGCTCATGTTATGAGATCGAGACGCCGCATGCGCGCATCCTCATCGATTGCGGCCTGTTTCAGGGGTCGAAGTCCGAACGGGAATTGAACTACGGGGCCTTCCCGTTTCCACCTGAAGCGATCGACGCTGCCATCCTGACGCACGCGCATATTGATCACAGCGGCCTTTTGCCGAAACTGGTCAAACAGGGCTTTTCTGGTCCCATCCATACGACCCGCGCCTCCATCGATCTTTGCTCGGTCATGCTGCCGGATTCGGCGCATATCCAGGAAATGGAGGTCGAGCACCTCAATCGTCGAAACGCGCAGCGCGGTCGCCCGCCCGTTGAGCCGATCTACAGTCAGCAGGATGCCGCCGCGTGCATGACTTTGTTCCGGGCTGTGGAATATGGCGAATGGACCATCGTCGCCGATGGCCTTCGCGCCCGCTTCTGGAACGCGGGCCATCTGCTTGGTTCGGCATCGGTGGAGCTCGAGATCGACCGACATGATGCGCCGCTGCGCATCATGTTTTCGGGCGACATCGGCCCAGGCCATAAGCTGCTTCAAACCGATCCCGAGGGGCCAGCCGGCGTTGACTATCTGATCTGCGAATCGACCTATGGCGACCGCGACCGGCCGGACGTTTCGCCCGAACAGCGGCGATCCCAGCTCGGTGACATCGTGCGTGGCGCCGCCGAGGCCGGCGGCCCCCTCATCATCCCGTCCTTCGCCGTCGAGAGGACGCAAGAACTGCTGGTCGACCTGTATTTGCTCATGCAAGCGGGGGAGGTGCCGTCAGCCCCGGTCTTTGTCGACTCGCCGCTGGCGACACGCGCCAGTGCGATTTTTGAGCGCCATGCCAACGAGATCGAACAGGGTGACGTGCTGCGCCTGGCCCTCAACTCGAAGGAGCTGCGCTTCACCGAGACGGTGGAACAGAGCAAGGCCATCAACCGCCTCACCGGGTTCTTCGTGGTGATCGCCGCCAGCGGCATGTGCGACGCGGGGCGTATCCGCCATCATCTCAAGACCAATCTCTGGCGCCGGAACGCCACCGTGATGATGGCCGGATATCAGGCCCAAGGCTCGCTCGGCAGGATCCTGCTCGACGGCGCGCAGCGCGTGCGCATCCAGGGTGAGGAAGTCGAGGTCAAGGCACGCATCAGCCTGTTCGACCTTTATTCCGGCCACGCCGACGCCAGCGAACTGGTCTCCTGGCTCAAGGCCCGAACTCCGGTGAGGCAGCAGGTATTCCTGACGCATGGAGAGGAGACTGGGCTAGGTGGCTTGCGTGGAAGGCTTGCAGGACTGATATCCGACGACAAGATCATCATCCCGAGGCTGGACGATGCTTTCCAATTGACCCCCGGTCGTAGTGTGCCGGTCGAGGTTAACGAGCCCCACCGTTTGAGGCCGGAAAAGATTGCTCGCCTTGACTGGCACAATGACCTTTCAAAACTTCTCCTGGACGTGAACGAGGCGGTCAGCGCCGCGGCCGACGAGAGGAGCCGCGCAGCGGTGATCCGGCGCATGCGCAGGGCGCTCGACACCGATGGCAGTAGCACCTGAGCAAAGTGACCTGACGGCGCACCGGAACATGCGCGCTGGCGATGGAAGAAAGCCTAAATGTCTCAAGCCACCTCATCGACCGTACCCTTGACCGGCCTCAGCGAGGCCGAAGCGCGGGCCAGGATTGTCACCGAAGGGTTCAACGAATTGCCTAGGTCAAACAGTCGGACGCCCTTTCGCATTGCTATGGAGGTCATGCGCGAGCCGATGCTTGCCCTGCTATTGGGCGGAGGCTGCGTTTACCTGCTTCTTGGCGATCTTCAGGAGGCGTTGATCCTGATCGCATTTGCCACTTTGTCGGTGGGGATTACCATCGTGCAGGAGGCGCGGACGGAGCGTGTTCTCGAGGCATTGCGCGACCTGACAAGTCCGCGCGCCCTGGTGATTCGGGATGGCGAGCGCAAGCGGATTGCGGGTCGCGAGGTGGTGCGCGGCGATACCGTCGTGCTGGGCGAGGGGGATCGGGTTCCGGCCGATATCTTGCTCATACAGTGCCGGGATATCCAGACCGATGAGTCCTTGCTGACAGGCGAATCAGTGCCGGTGCGCAAGATTGCGGCCAGGGAAGGCGATCTGCCAGCCGAACGCCGGCCGGGGGGTGACGACCTGCCTTTCGCATTTTCCGGATCACTCGTGGTTCGCGGTTCAGGCATCGGTGAGGTTCTGGCAACCGGGCCGCTCAGCCAAATCGGTGCAATCGGGCAATCGCTTAGTACCATGGAGACCGAAGCACCCCGCTTGCAGCGCCAGACAAAACGCCTTGTCGCCATCTTCGCACTGGTCGGCGGCGCGGTCAGTGTTCTCGCGGTCATGCTTTATGGCCTGCTGCGCGGCGGATGGCTCGATGCGGTGTTGGCGGGTATTGCGCTCGGCATGTCGATGCTGCCCGAGGAGTTTCCCATGGTGCTGACAATCTTCATGGCCATGGGCGCATGGCGCATCTCGCAGGCACGCGTGCTCACCCGTCGTGCGGCAGCGATCGAGACGCTTGGCTCGGCAACGGTCCTTTGCACCGACAAGACCGGAACGCTGACCGAGAACCGCATGACAATTGCAGAACTGAGAACGCCCGATGGCGAACTGTTTCGCCTGCCGAACAACTCAAACACAGAGATGCCGGCGGCATTTGGGGCGTTGGTCGAGGTCGGCGTGCTTGCCAGTGCCGAGGTTCCCTTTGATCCGATGGAAAGGGCATTTCACAAACTCGCGCAGGAGCACTTGCCCAAGCGCGCAGACAGCGCTGATCGGAAACTGACCCGCGCCTATGGGTTGCGCCCTGAACTGTTGGCAATGTCGAATGCCTGGCAATCGTCAGTTGGAGGCGGCGACTGCATGATTGCCGCCAAAGGGTCGCCGGAGGCCATCGCGGCACTCTGCCGTCTACCTGCGGATCGTGTCGCTTCGGTCAAGGATGTTGTGGACGCCATGGCAACGGAAGGACTGCGCGTCTTAGGCGTGGCGCGTTCCAGCCATCCTGGCGATCAACTGCCGGACAAGCAGACTGGTTTCGATTTCGAGTTCATGGGCCTCGTCGGACTTGCCGATCCCCTCCGTTCAGGGGTTCCGGAAGCGGTAAGCAATTGCCGCTCCGCCGGAATCAGAGTGATCATGATTACAGGGGACTATCCCGCGACCGCGAGAGCAATAGCCAGTCAGGCCGGGCTCGATTTTGACGATGTCGTTACCGGCGACGAGCTCAAGACACTGGATGACGCGGCCCTGGCGGCGCGCGTGAAAACCGCAGCGGTGTTCGCGCGGATCATGCCCGAGCAGAAATTGGCAATCGTCAGAGCCTTGAAGGCCAACGGCGAGATTGTCGCCATGACGGGAGACGGCGTCAACGATGCTCCGTCGCTGAAAGCCGCAAACATTGGCATTGCCATGGGCGGTCGCGGCACGGATGTCGCGCGGGAGGCGTCCTCCATCGTCCTCCTCGACGACGACTTCGGGTCGATAGTCAAAGCCATCCGGCTGGGTCGCCGCATCTACGACAACTTGCGCAAGGCAATGGGCTTCATTCTTGCCGTTCACGTGCCGATCGCCGGGCTGGCCCTGCTTCCACTGGTGTTTGGGCTTCCTATCCTGTTCGGGCCAATTCACATTGCCTTTTTGGAGATGGTGATCGATCCGGTCTGCTCATTGGTCTTTGAAGCTGAAACCGAGGAGGACGACACGATGAAGCGTCCGCCGCGGGATCCGGAAGCGGCGCTCTTTTCGCGCTCGCTGATCGCGTGGAGCGTTGTGCAGGGCCTGCTGGCATTCGCGCTTGTCGCGGGCATCTTCCTCTTCGCCTTGCACTGGGGAATGCCGGAAGACGAGATTCGAGCCCTGACGTTCTTCTCGCTGGTGCTGACGATCGTTGGGCTGATTTTCGTCAACCGTACGTTCAGCGAGTTGCTGCTGACTGCGTTATTCCGACCAAATCCATCGCTCGCTTTGGTCGTCGTGATGGTTGCTCTAGCGCTGGGCGGGACGCTTCTATGGCCGCTCGCGAGTGGTCTCTTCCAGTTCGGACCGCTGCACCTGGACGACCTCGCTGTGACTTTTGCGGCCGGGTTGGCAGTGCTGGTCTGCCTTGAGTTCCTGAAACATTTCTGGCGCGAGCGGCTGAAATCCTGATCACCAACGCAAGTCTGACCGTGGTTCTGACCAGCGCGAACGCCCAGCTTGCGGAGTGCGCGCAGCGACGGTCGGGCCGAGCAGTGATGAACCGAAAGGCGAACGACGCGTTGGTGCCAATGGCTGAGGCGCAATCCGCGGCTTTCGCAAAATGAGCAATGGAGTCAAATGAAGATGACCGAACATTCGGCACCAACGATCGACACCAAACGTTTGTCCGAACAGGAGTTGCGCGACATCGATGCCTATTGGCGCGCTGCCAACTATCTGACGATTGGCCAGATCTACCTTCTCGACAATCCGCTGCTGCGCGAACCGCTGCGGCTGGAGCACGTCAAGCCGCGTCTCCTCGGCCACTGGGGAACGTCACCCGGCCTAAGCTTCATCTATGCGCACCTCAATCGCGCGATCCGGCTCAGGGACGCAAATGTGATCTATGTCTGCGGCCCCGGCCATGGTGGTCCGGCAATGGTGGCGAATACCTACCTGGAGGGCACCTACAGCGAGCTCAATCCCGACATTGCGATGGACGAGCAGGGAATGCGCAAACTATTCCGGCAGTTTTCGTTTCCCGGCGGTATACCGAGCCATGCAGCACCGGATGTGCCCGGCTCGATCCATGAGGGCGGCGAGTTGGGCTACTCGCTTTCGCACGCCTATGGCGCGGCCTTCGACAATCCGGATCTTGTGGTCGCCTGTGTCGTGGGTGACGGCGAGGCTGAAACGGGACCACTGGCGGCTGCGTGGCATTCCAACAAATTCCTCAACCCGGCGCGTGACGGGGCAGTGCTGCCGATCCTGCATCTCAACGGCTACAAGATCGCCAATCCAACCATTCTGGCCCGCATTCCCGAAGACGAATTGCGCGCGCTGTTTTCCGGCTACGGCTATGAGCCGCTGTTCGTGGAAGGCCACGAGCCGGCGCTGATGCATGAACGAATGGCGAGCGTGCTCGACGATGCGTTTGATCGGATCCGGGCTATCCAGCATGCCGCACGCAGTGCACCTGCAGCGACTGCGTCACGACCGAAATGGCCAATGATCGTGCTGCGCAGCCCCAAGGGCTGGACGGGACCGAAAGAGGTCGACGGTCTGAAGACCGAGGGCTTCTGGCGCTCGCATCAGGTTCCCTTGTCTGGCCTCGCGGAAAACCCCGCGCATCTCAAGCTGCTCGAGGAGTGGCTGAAAAGCTACCGGCCCGAGGAGCTGTTCGACGCCACCGGCGCTCCGGTCGCCGCGATCCGCGCCACAGCACCCCAGGCGACGCGGCGCATGAGCGCCAACCCGTACGCCAATGGCGGTCTGCTGCGCAGGTCTCTCGATCTGCCCGGGCTGCATGACCACGCCATTGCGCTCGAGCGCCCTGGCGCCCTCAAGGCGGAGTCGACGCGGGTCATGGGCAGTTTCCTGCGCGACGTCATGAAGTTGAACGAGACCTCGAAGAACTTCCGCATCGTCGGCCCGGACGAGACTGCCTCGAACCGGCTTCAGGACGTGTTTGAAGTGACCGAGCGTGGCTGGATGGAAAGGATACTGCCCGAAGACGTTCATCTCGGGCGCGACGGCCGGGTTCTCGAAATCCTCTCCGAGCACACCTGCCAGGGTTGGCTGGAAGGCTACCTGCTCACCGGGCGCCATGGCCTGTTTTCCTGCTACGAGGCGTTCATCCACATCGTCGATTCCATGTTCAATCAGCACGCGAAATGGCTGGATGCCTGCCGCGATATCCCGTGGCGGCGGCCGATCGCATCGCTGAATTATCTGTTGTCCAGCCATGTCTGGCATCAGGAGCACAACGGCTTCAGCCATCAGGACCCTGGCTTCATCGACGTCGCCCTCAACAAGAAGGCCGACGTCGTGCGCGTTTACCTACCACCGGACGCCAACACCTTGCTATGCGTGACCGACCATGTGCTGCAGACCTGGAACCGCATCAACGTCGTCGTCGCCGGCAAGCCGCCGTCATGGCAGTGGCTGTCGATGGACCAGGCGATCGTTCACTGCCGGGCAGGGATCGGCATATGGGACTGGGCGTCAACGGACGATGGGGCTGAGCCCGACGTCGTGATGGCTTGCGCCGGCGACGTCCCGACCCTCGAAACGTTGGCCGCAGTGCAGATCCTCAGGCAACAGGTTCCAGATCTCAGGATCAGGGTGGTCAATGTCGTCGACCTGATGACTCTTCAGCCAAAGGAATATC
This sequence comes from Mesorhizobium sp. P2_H9, assembly GCF_056403215.1. Taxonomy (NCBI): domain Bacteria; kingdom Pseudomonadati; phylum Pseudomonadota; class Alphaproteobacteria; order Hyphomicrobiales; family Phyllobacteriaceae; genus Mesorhizobium; species Mesorhizobium sp. P2_H9. The sequence goes on from NZ_JBFUFX010000008.1 coordinate 258,365, forward strand.
ATCCGCACGGTCTGTCGGATCGCGAGTTCGATGCGTTGTTCACCGCCGACAAGCCGGTCATCTTTGCCTATCACGGCTATCCCTGGACCATCCATCGCCTGACCTATCGTCGTACCAACCACGACAACATCCATGTGCGCGGCTATAATGAGGAGGGCACGACTACGACGCCCTTCGACATGACGGTGCTGAACGGCCTCGACCGCTTTCATCTCGTCCAGAGCGTCCTCGACTGGGTTCCGCAACTCAGGACCGTCCGGGTCGCGCTGAAGCAGGCCATGGACGGCAAGCTGCTTGAACATCGAGCCTATATTCGCGCCCATGGGCAGGATATGCCGGAGATCCTTGACTGGAAGTGGGGGGCAGGATCCTGATGCGGCGCAGAAGCGTCCAGACTGAGCGATTGCCGGTCCTTGGGGTTGCTATATTTCGGATGGCTTCATGATCGATGCGATCCTTGTCCTGAACGGCGGTTCTTCGAGCCTGAAGTTCGCCGTCTTCGAAGGGCGTGACCAACTTTCATTACTGCTGCGCGGCAATGTCTCCTCTCTCGGCCATCAACCACGGCTGCGCGTCGAGGCTGCGGCCGGCAGGTCCAGGATCGACAGGAGCCTGGGCGAAGCACCGATCGATATGGACAAGGCGTTCGCGGCGGTTAGCTGCGTGCTCGCCGAAAACGATCTCCTGCGTCGCATCGACAGAGTGGGACACAGGATCGTTCACGGCGGCCGTGACTTCACGGAAGCGACGCTGCTCGATGAACGCACGATCAACGCACTCCGCCTGCTCGAGCCGATGGCGCCCATCCACCAACGGATCAATCTCGAGATTGTCGCGATGGCCGCGGACCTCCTGCCGCAGGCTCTCCAGATAGGGTGCTTCGATACGGCGTTTCATTCAGCCCGGCCGGAGTTAGCCAAAATCTACGCGCTGCCCCGCGCGATGACTGACGCGGGCATCGTGTCCTATGGCTTTCATGGGCTGTCCTACAGCCATATCGCTGCAAAGCTGCACGATCGTTACGGCGCTCGCGCCGGCGGACGCACGATCGTCGCCCATCTCGGCAGCGGCGCCAGCCTGTGCGCCTTGGATGCCGGACGAAGTGTTGCGACGACGATGGGGTTTTCGACCCTGGACGGCCTGATGATGAGCACGCGTTGCGGCGCGCTCGACCCGGGGGTCATCCTCCACTTGCTGCAGGAACGGCGGATGTCTGCGGAAGAACTGGTCACGCTTCTCTACGAGCAATCCGGTCTGCTCGGTGTGTCTGGAATATCTGGTGACATGCGAACGCTGATCGGCTCAGACGATCCCGCCGCCGCCGAGGCTGTCGACCTCTTCGTTTATCGCATCGGACGCGAGATAGGATCGCTGGCCGCTGCCATGGGAGGACTGGAAACGCTGGTGTTCACTGCCGGCATTGGCGAAAACGCGCCGTTGATCCGGGAGAGGATCAGCGTCGGCGCCGCCTGGCTCGGAGTCGGTCTCGACGAGGAGCGGAACCGAGGAGGCGAGGAGGTGGTCAGCGCTGCGAATTCCCGCGTCGATGTCCTTGTCATTCCAGCGGATGAAGAAAGAGCCGTAGCCACGGAAATGCTCACCTTCTGAAGCAGGTGCGGGTTGATCTAGCTCTTCGACCACTCCTTCATCTGGCGGCCAATCCAGCGATGAACGCCCGCGCGCGGGCGCCAGTTCGAAGCAATGCTCCGATAATCCATCACAATACCAGCGCTTCGGCCTGTTGACTTGGATCAAGGCAACGAAACGCGGCTCGGCTTAGCTTTCTCGTAAATGGAGAAGCTCGCAATGCCTATCGAATCGACCGTAATCATAACCTCTGTAGTCCTCGCCTTCGTGTTCTTTTCGGCCATATTGGCATTTGGACAGATCACTTATAACCGCCCCGCTACGCCAGGCGCTCGCTGGCGAAACTAAGTTCTGGGGAGGTGATGAAGAAGAGTTGGTCGGGCTGCTTGTACCGTACAACGGGCCGTCGCCCTTACGTGAGGCGCGGATACTCTAGAAGGCCCTAGAACTGCGTGAGGCGGCGTGCCGCCTCCGCAGGTTCCCGAGATGGCGCCTTGGGGCAACTAGCGATTGATCGCATGTTTTGCACGATGACTTGTCATCTTGCCTGTGACCGAAAGGGACCGCGGTAGCTAGGCGGCTGACCGCGCCCCCAGCTCCCGCCGAACCAGGACAAGCGTTGCATCGTCGGGATCCGTCGTGACGGTGAAACCCATGTCGCGCTCGACCTCGATCGCAGCACGGTTTTCACGGCTCTCGATCGACTCGATCGCTTTGAGGCCGAGTTCCTCGGCATATTTCGCAATATAGGTGAGCAGCTCCCAGCCAACGCCCAAATGCTTGCGATCCTGGCGAATGCAGATCGCAACCTCGCCGTTTCGATCGGCTCGATCGCTTGCCAGCGTCGCAACCGCGATCAGCATCCCGTCCGTCGAGAACGCCAGAAAATTGTGGATATGGGCGTCGTCTGAACGCGTCATCGCCACCAGCCGATCATGCGAGACTTCCTTCACAGCGCCGAGAAAGCGGAAGCGCAGGTCGTCCGGGGTCACATGAGTGAAGAACTCGGCCAGCGTCGGCTCATCTTCAAGGCGCGCGCCGCGCACTTCGAAGCGAAAGCCGGTATGGGTGGTAAGTGTGTTGTCCATCGTCATCTGGTCCTTGAGCTGGGGGCGGTTCTGCGGCGTCATTGTCGTCTCTCTTGCGCAGGCAGGCGCCCTCATTCGCCCATGATCTGCAACACCTCCTGCTCGACGATTTCGATGCTGCGCAGGTTGAGCAGGCGGATGACGCCCTTGTCCTTCAGCCGGGTGAAGACCCGCGACACGGTCTCGATGGTGAGGCCGAGATAGTCGCCGATGTCCATACGCGACATTGGCAGTTCGACCTGCTGCAATCCACCCTGACGCTCCGCCATGTCAACCAGGAAAGCGGCGACGCGTTCGATGGCGTTCTGGCGGCCGAGAACCAGCAGATGCTCCTGCGCGCGGGTCAAACCCTTCAGCGCCAAGGGCAATAGTTGGCGGGACATGTCCGCCCCGGCAGTGAGCCGCAAAACGCGAACAGCTGTGGCGTTGATTGCCTCTGCGAAGAAATGATGTGTTGCGTCTGCCTCGAACCCGAATGTCTCACCGGCGAGGTGAAAGGCGCTGATCTGCCGGCGACCGTCGGCAAGCAGACGGTAGATGCGCACGGCGCCGAACTCGACCTGATAGAGGGCCCCAGCCTTCTCGCCCTGGGCATAGATTTCCGCGCCGGCAGGAAAAAAGCTCACTGGCTGCAGCGGCGTCGGGTCGAACGCGTCCGGCAGGCTTGGCTGCACAGAATGCGAGGGCAGTGAAATTCTGGAGCTCGTGTAGGCGTGCATGGCTGTTTTCCCGGTTGATCCGTGGCACAGCAATCGCGCGAATCCGCATGTCGCGAAATTCGGTTATATCCCTACGGGAAACTACCTAGTCGTGCGGATTGTTGATCTACATCAAGTGTCCAGGCGCGCCGGTCGCGTAAGTCCTCCTTCGCTTTGGGCGACAGCAATAGGGAGTCGTTTCGAATTCTTGCATCGGAACGGCTGGTGGGTAGCGATGTATCTTCCGCAGTTTCTGGTGGGAATGTTTGTCACCTCGACCATCGTCGCGGTGTGGACCTACGCGGCAACGGGCTCGGTCTGGACAGCGCTGGGCTGGGCGATTATCGACTTGGTCGTTCTGCAGGTCGGATACTTCGTCTTTGTCATACGCCTGGTTTCCAAAGGCGCGACGGCAGACGCTGAAGCAGACTCGGCGTCACTCAGCCATGTTGCGCCACCCCAAAGAGACGGCACGTTGCCTTAGCCGTCCCCAATGATCGCGATGCCGCCGTATCAAATCACTCGCGGCACGCGCCTTGCCATGTTTTGCCAATCTCTGGGACAAGGTTGAATGCGCATTGCGATCCTGTCTGACATCCATGCCAATCGCGAGGCGCTCGACGCGGTCCTGGAAGCTGTTCACGAACGCGGTAGTCCAGACGAGTTGGTATTGCTCGGTGATCTCGTCGGCTACGGCCCCGATCCTATCTATGTGATCGAGAAGGCCGCCCATCTGATGGCCGACGGCGCGCTTTGCATCATGGGCAACCACGACGAAGCAGTGGCGCTGAACCTAAGCAATATGACCGAGAATGCGCGGTTCGCCGTCCAGTGGACTCACAAACGCATCGCTTCGGCGCATCTCGATTTCCTGGCGCGATTGCCGCTGTCGCTGCAATCCGAAGACCGCCTGTATGTGCACGCAAGTGCGGAGCGACCGGGAAAGTGGCCGTATATACGCGACGTGGACGCAGCGGAACGCTGCCTTTCGGCAACCGACGCCCGCTTCGTTTTCTGCGGCCACACCCACATTCCCGCCATCTACTACGCGCTGCCCGGTCGCCGGCCGATGCATTTTCAGCCGCATGACAATGTCGCCGCACCCTTGTCGGAGATGAGACGGCACCTCGTGATCGCCGGCGCGGTCGGCCAACCGCGCGACGGCAACCCGGCGGCGTGCTTTGTTCTTGTCGACACGCAGCGGCAAGAGGTCACGATGGTTCGCGTTCCCTATGATCACGAAGAAACAGCCCGCAAGATCCACGCCGCCGGCCTGCCTGGATGGCTTGGCATGCGGCTGAAGATCGGCCGCTAGGCTTCAAGGAGATCTATTTGATGCGACGGTTTGAGGCAGGCGCGGTCATCGATGGTTTCGAACTGGTCGAAAAGCTTCCCTCCGGCGGCATGGCCTCGCTTTGGCGGGCGACCAACACGCGGTACGACTTTCCGCTTGTGCTGAAGATCCCTTTTCTCGACCCGGGCGCGGATGTTTCCGTGATCCTCGGTTTTGAGGTGGAGGAGCTGATCCTGAAACGCCTGTCGGGACCACATGTGCCGCGTTTCGCGGCATCCGGCAACCTGGCGCAGGTTCCCTACATAGCCATGGAGTTCGTGGCCGGGAAGGGCCTTGCAGATATCGTCGCTAGCGCACCCCTGCCTGTGGGCGAGGTGGCAAGGATCGGCATCGAGATAGCGACGGCGCTCGCCGCCCTGCACCGGCAGAAGGTCGCACATCTCGATCTCAAGCCAGAGAACGTCATTCTCACCAAACGCGGCGCGGTGCTCCTCGACTTCGGGCTCGCTCGGCATGCGGAGCTTCCCGATCTTCTCGGCGCGGAAAGCTCCGTGCCGATGGGCACCGCCGCCTATATTTCGCCGGAACAGGTGCTAGGCGAGAGATCCGATCCTGCAAGTGACCTGTTCGCACTGGGCTGCATCCTCTATCAGCTGGCTACGGGCGAGGAGCCGTTCGGGCGGCCGGCCACTTTCGCGGGGATGAAGCGCAGGCTCTATCATGCACCTAGGTTGCCGCGGGATATCAACGAGACCATTCCTCGGTGGCTGGAAGCCATTATTCTGCGCTGCATGGAAGTGGACAGGTCTCGACGATATGTCGAGGCGGCGCATGTTCTTTCGGATCTCAGCAACCCCGATCAGGTCGTGGTTGCCAGGCGCAAGCCACGGGACGAAGGGGTTTGGGCTTCGATAACGAGGCTGTTTCGCAAAACGGATGACAGAACCCGTGTCGGCAGGCCGACCTCGTCGAGGACACAGGCCGGACCGTCGATTGTTCTTGCCGCTGTCGATCTGGCCAATGGCAGCGATGCGCTGGCAGGCGAGGTGCTCAACGAGACCGCCCGCGTGCTTGCCTCGCGCGAGGACTCCTGGCTGGCCTGCGTGACGGTCCTGAAGACCGAAATCATCGGCGAGACGCCGTCCACCGACGAGACAGGGCGCTCGGTGTATTTGAAGCGGCTCGTGGCGCTGAAGGATTGGGCCCATCCACTGCATCTGCCGGAAGACCGCATCAGCTATCATGTGCTTGAGGCGGTCAGCCCCGCCGATGCGATCCTCAACTACGCCGAGCACAACGACGTCGGACATATCGTCGTTGGAGCCCGGGCATCCTCGGCAATCCGCCGGCACCTCGGCAGCGTCTCGACCAAGGTCGTGGCACAGGCCCTTTGCTCGGTTTCAGTGGTCCGATTGAAGGCAGTCGAGGAGCAAGGGCGGCCGCTTTGATGCGCTTCGATCAGGATTCAGGGGCGTCTTGACAAGGATCAATGATTGCTGGGCTCATTGCCCGTCAGATGGCTGTTCAAACCAGGGAATAGCCATGAAGACGAATGAGACTCCTCGATACGATGCGAGTGTCAACACAACCGGTTGCTGCCCCAAATTCAATCCCGAGGGTTGGGACAGCCAGGAACTGCACTTCAAGGACAAGCGGTTCGTCAAAGCTGCAGCCCACAGCGTCATGCATATCCCGATGAACATGGGCAGCGTGTTCGCGCGCGTTAGCAAGCACATGGAAGACGCTGGCGCTTCCGACGAAGATCAGTTCATCGTGCTGAGCAGGGACATCTCACCCTGGAGCAGCGAGCATCTGTTTGCGGTTTCGAGGCCTGTCCCCGACGAGAAGATGACCACGCTGAGTGGAGACTTCATAACGAAGGTGTTCGAGGGGCCGTTTAGCCAGGCGAGGACCTGGGATAAGGAAATGCGGCAGATTGCGCGCGATCGAAACGCAGAGCCGGGCGACGTTTATTTCTTCTACACGACGTGCCCGAAATGCGCCAAAGCCTACGGGAAGAACTATGTTGTTGGCATTGCGGCCGTTTGAGTCGCGACGCGGGGACACCGTCTCAGGATGTGTTCGCCAGGGTCGGTGAGCGGGTGCTTCTCATTCGGCATGGCGGAGGTGCGAAGTCACCTGGACCTGATCTTCGACGTCTTTGTCCCCGGATCGCAATAGATGCCGTAGAGCGTCTGCAGGATGAGCTCGACCTCGGTCGACGCCAGCCGGTAATAGACCTGCTGGGCGTCGCGGCGCGTGTCCACGAGTTTGAGCGCACGCAGTTTTGAAAGTTGCTGCGAAAGCGCTGACTGATTCATATCGACCAGTTCGGCCAGTTCGTTGACGCTCGTCTCGCCGTCCAGCAGATGACAAAGAATCATCAGGCGCTTCTCGTTGGCCATCGCCGCGAGCAGCTCGGACGCGTCCCGCGCCATCTTGCCTAGCTCTGTGATTTTTATGTTGCGCATATGAACACATTATCATATTAAGATTTACAAATAATAATAGTTCGATGCCGGCGCCTGTCAAGCTGAAGGATTGATGCCTCACGGCAAATCCAGGCGGGCAGCTGCTTGACCCACATCAAGTCGCGGTCGGCTGCGATGGCGCAGGATCGGTCAATCCCGCTCCGTGGGCCTAGGAAACAGGAGCATCGGTGTCGCGCCGCAAGCGCCGCCGCAAAGGAGGAAAGAGCATGGCGCATGTTGTCGTCTTGGGTGCCGGACTGGGAGGCACCATCATGGCCTACGAGCTTCGCGACGAACTGGCCAAAGCACACAAGGTCTCCGTCATCAACAACGGCAGCCACTATTCCTTCGTGCCGTCCAATCCCTGGGTCGCCGTTGGCTGGCGCGACAGGCAAGCCGTCGAAATCGACCTCGCTCCTGTGCTGGCACGGCGCAACATTGGTTTTCATTCGCAGGGAGCCAGGCGCGTCCATCCGGTCGAACGCACAGTGGAACTCAACGACGGCTCATCCGTCGCCTATGACTATCTGGTGATCGCCACCGGCCCCGAGCTTGCTTTCGACGAGATCGACGGCCTCGGGCCGGAGCACAACACCCAGTCGGTCTGCCACATCGATCACGCGCTCAAGGCCAAAACGGCCTTCGACGCGCTCGTCGCCAAACCGGGTCCGGTCGTCATCGGTGCGGTCCAGGGCGCGTCCTGTTTCGGGCCGGCCTACGAATTCACCTTCATCCTCGACAAGGCGTTGCGCGACGCCAAGGTGCGCGATCGCGTCCCCATGACCTTCGTCACCTCGGAACCCTATATCGGCCATCTCGGCCTCGACGGCGTCGGCGATACCAAAGGGCTGCTCGAGAGCGAGATGCGCCAGCATCACATCAAGTGGATCTGCAACGCCAAGGTCGACAAGGTCGAGCCGGGCAAGATGTTCGTCCAGGAGATCGCCGACGACGGCTCGGTCAGGCAGGCGCATGAGCTGCCGCTTACCTACGCCATGATGCTGCCAGCCTTCCGTGGCGTGGCGGCGGTGCGCGACATCGAGGGCCTCACCAACCCGCGCGGCTTCATCCTTGTCGACAAGCACCAGCGCAACCCGGCCTTCCCCGATATATTCGCGGTCGGCGTCTGCGTTGCCATCCCGCCGATCGGCAAGACGCCGGTGCCGGTGGGCGTCCCCAAGACCGGCTTCATGATCGAATCCATGGTCACGGCGACGGCGCGCAACATCGGTCGGCTGGTAAAGGGAGCGGAGCCCGACGCTCAGGGCACGTGGAATGCGGTCTGCCTCGCCGATTTCGGCGATTCCGGCGTCGCCTTCGTGGCGCAGCCACAGATCCCGCCGCGCAACGTCAATTGGTCGTCCTCCGGCAAATGGGTGCACGCCGCAAAGGTCGGCTTCGAGAAGTATTTCCTGCACAAGATCAGGACCGGCAAGTCCGAGCCCTTCTACGAGCGCCTCGCGCTGCAGGTACTGGGCATCGACAAGCTCAAGCAGATCAAGGTCGAGGTATCAGCGGATGTCCCGGGAGCCTGACCGGGGCAAGCCGCTGCGGCTGGGCTTTTTGCGAACGGCGGTTGGCGAGCGCGGCGAAGGCCCGAAATCGCCGGCGGAAAATCTGGCACCGCCTCTTGCGGTCAACGATAACATTCATATATCTAAATATGATCATATACAAATGGAGATGACGATGTCCCTCGACCGTTCCGTTCTCGCTTTCGCCGGCATCATGGTGCTTCTATCCGTCGTGCTCACTGCTTTTGTCTCGCCGCTGTTTGTCTGGCTGACCGTCTTCGTCGGGCTCAATCTGCTGCAGTCGGCGTTCACCGGCTTCTGCCCGGCGGCCATTATCTTCCGCAAGCTCGGCGTCAAGCCGGGATCCGCGTTCTAGGAGCGCGGAATGCGTAGGCTCTTCTTCCTCGGCGCGCTGCTGGCGTGCTCGCCGGCGGATGCCGGCACGCTAACGCTCGCCCCGACCATGGTGACCGAATGGAAGGCGGTCTATGGCCGTGTCGAGGCGCGTGACACCGTTCCGGCGCGCGCCCGCATCGGCGGCGTCATCGTCGATTTGGCGGTCACCGAGGGCGAGCTGGTCAAGGCGGGGCAGAAGATCGCCACCGTCCAGGACGATAAGATCGCCTTTCAGATCGCGGCGCTGGACGCGCAACTTCGCGCTCTAAAGGCACAGATGGAAACGGCGCAGTCGGAATTAACCCGCGGCCAGGCGCTGGTCGACAAGGGCGTCGTGACCGCGCAGCGCCTCGATCAGCTCCGTACCGAAGTCGACGTCGCGCGCAACCAGCTTGCCGCGACCGAGGCCCAGCGTTCGGTGATCGTGCAACAGGGCGCTGAAGGCGATGTCATTGCCCCAGGCGACGGCCGTGTACTAGCCGTGCCGGTCACTCGCGGCGCGGTTATCATGGCCGGTGAAGTGGTGGTGACAATCGGCGGTGGCGGCGTGTTCCTGCGGCTGGCCGTTCCGGAGCGTTATGCGGCGTCCCTGAAACAGGGAGCCGCCATCCGCATCAATGCCGGCGGCAAGGAGTCCGCCGGTCGCCTCGCCAAGATCTATCCGCAGATCGACAATGGCCGCGTCATCGCCGACGTCGAGGTCGACAATCTGAACACCGAATTCATCGATGCCCGTGTCCTGGTCGAACTGCCGGTCGCTGAGCGCTCCGCGCTGCTGGTGCCGGCCTCTGCGGTCGAGACCCGTTCCGGGATCGATTTCGTGCGCGTCGCCGCCAGCGGCGCACAGGCCGAGCGCGCGGTGGTAACCGGCGAGCGGACAAAACGCGCCGACGGCGACTATGTCGAGATCCTGACAGGCCTCGCGGCCGGCGATGTCGTAGTCACGCCATGAAAGGTCCTGCCTCGTTCGGTATCGCCGGCGCGCTGACGCGGGCCTTCATCGCCTCGCCGCTGACGCCGCTGTTCCTGGTAGCCGCCTTCGCCTTCGGGCTGGTGGCGCTGCTCACGCTGCCGCGCGAGGAAGAACCGCAGATTTCGGTGCCGATGGTCGATATCTTCGTACGCGCCGACGGGCTGAAGGCCGACGATGCCGTCAAGCTGATCACCGAACCGCTGGAGACGATCGTCAAGGGCATCAACGGCGTCGAGCATGTCTATTCGCAGACGCGCGACGACGAGGTGATGGTCACCGCCCGCTTTGTCGTCGGCACCTCGTCGGATGCTGCTGTGCTGCGCGTCCACGACAAGGTGCGCGCCAACATGGACCGCATTCCCGTCGGCGTGCCCGAGCCGCTGATCGTTGGCCGCGGCATCGACGATGTCGCCATCGTCACGCTGACGCTGTCGCCGAAACCGGAAGCGGCGGCGCGCATGACCGCCAATGATCTCACCCGCATCGCGCGCGAACTGCGCACCGAGATCGCCAAGATCGACAATGTCGGCCTGACCTATCTGGTCGGCGAAACCGGAGAGATCATCCGCGTCAACCCGAACCCGGAAAAGCTCGCCCTCTACGGCGTGACATTGCAGCAGCTCGCGGCCAAGGTGTCAGGCGCGAACAAGGCCTTTCCGGCAGGACGCGTGCGCAACCAGGGCGAGCAGATCGATATCGTCGCCGGCGAGACACTGGGCTCGCCGGACCAGATCGGCAACCTGCTGCTGACCTCGCGCGACAACCGCCCCGTCTATGTCCGCGACGTGGCCGATGTCGCCTTCGCCACCGACACCGGCGAAGCGCTGGTGTCCACGGTCGCCGCGGTCGGCGCCGGCGTCGAGCGCGTGCCGTCTGTCACGCTCGCCATTGCCAAGCGCGCCGGATCAAACGCGGTCACCGTAGCCGACGCCATCCTGCACCGGGTCATCCTGCTCCAGGGCGCGCTGATCCCCGCCGATTTCTCGATCGACGTGACGCGCAACTACGGCGAAACCGCCAACGACAAAGCCAACGAGCTCCTCTATCATCTCGGGCTGGCGACGATCTCGATCATCGTGCTGGTCTGGGTCGCCATCGGCCGCCGCGAAGCCATGGTTGTGGCCGTCGTGATCCCGGTCACCATCCTGCTCACGCTGTTTGCCTCGCGCGTCATGGGCTACACGCTGAACCGCGTCTCGCTGTTCGCGCTGATCTTTTCCATCGGCATCCTCGTCGACGACGCCATCGTGGTGATCGAGAACATCTCCCGCCACTGGGCGATGGGCGGCGGCCGCGACCGCCGCCAGGCGGCGATCGAGGCGGTGGCGGAAGTCGGCAACCCGACCATCGTAGCCACCTTGACAGTGGTCGCCGCACTGCTGCCGATGCTGTTCGTCTCGGGAATGATGGGTCCCTATATGAGCCCGATCCCGGCCAATGCCTCGGCGGCGATGATCTTCTCCTTCTTCGTCGCGGTGATGGTGACGCCGTGGCTGATGCTGAAATTTGCCGGACGGGCGCCGGTGCATGCCGATCAGGATCATGGTGGCGGCGGTCTGCTTGGGCGCGTCTACACGACCGTCGCCCGGCCGATCCTGGCCTCGAAGAAGGCCAGTTGGGCCTTTCTGCTCGCCGTCGGCGTGCTCACACTTGGCTCGCTCGCGCTGTTCTACACCGAGCATGTCACCGTCAAGCTGCTGCCATTCGACAACAAATCCGAACTCTCGGTGACCATCGACCTGCCGGAAGGGTCCTCCGTCGAAGCGACGGACGCGGTGGCGCAGGCGGTCGCCGGCACGGTTCTCGAACTCGACGAAGTCCGCTCCACCCAGACCCATGCCGGAACCGCGGCCCCCTTCAACTTCAACGGCCTCGTCCGCCACTCCTTCTTGCGCAGCGAGCCGCAGCAGGGCGATGTCGCGATCAATTTGCTGCCGAAAGCCAACCGTACCCGCTCCAGCCATGAGATCGCGCTCGACGTCCGCCAGCGGATCGCCACGATCCCCGTACCGGCAGGCACCAGCCTGAAGGTCATCGAGCCGCCGCCCGGCCCGCCGGTGATGGCAACCTTGCTGGCCGAGATCTACGGACCTGACGGCGAGACACGCCGCAAGGTCGCCGCAAAGATCGAAGCGGCGTTCCGCTCCGTGCCCTTCATCGTCGACGTCGACAATTCCTGGGGACAGCCGGCACGCCGGCTGCGCGCCACGATTTCCACCGACGATGCAGAGTTCTTCCATGTCGAGGAAAGCGACGTCTTCGACACGCTCGCCATCCTCAATGGCGGCGAGACTGTCGGCTATTCGCATCGCGGCGGCGGCCGTCAGCCGATCCCGATCCGCATCGAGCGGCCGAAGGGCGAAAGGACGCTCGACGAGCACTTCCTGACCACGCCCATTCCGGCGAATGTACTGCCTGGCGACCGCGGCGTGGTCGAGTTGGGCGACGTCGTGCGCGTGGCGCCGGAACGCGCCTCCTTCCCGGTGTTCCGGCACAATGGCCGCGCCGCCGAAATGGTGACGGCCGAACTTGCGGGCAGCTTCGAGGCGCCGCTTTACGGCATGCTCGCCGTCAGCAAGGCCATCGACGCGCAGGACTGGACCGGCCTGCAGAAACCCGCAATCTCGCTGCACGGCCAGCCGGAGGATGAGAGCCGGCCGACGCTTCTGTGGGACGGCGAATGGGAAGTCACCTGGGTGACCTTCCGCGACATGGGGGCGGCCTTCGGCGTCGCGCTGCTCGGCATCTACATCCTCGTCGTCGCCCAGTTCGGCTCGTTCAAGGTGCCCCTGGTGATCCTGACGCCGATCCCGCTGACCTTCATCGGCATACTCGGCGGGCACTGGCTGTTCGGCGCGCCGTTCACAGCCACCTCGATGATCGGCTTCATCGCGCTGGCCGGCATCATCGTGCGCAATTCGATCCTGCTGGTCGACTTCATCCGCCATGCGGCATCGCCCGACAGGCCGTTGAGCGAGGTGCTGATCGAGGCCGGCGCGATCAGGTTCAAGCCGATCCTGCTCACCGCACTTGCCGCCATGATCGGTGCGGCGGTGATCCTGACCGATCCGATCTTCCAGGGTCTGGCGATCTCGCTGCTGTTCGGCCTGGCCTCCTCGACGCTGCTGACTGTGCTGGTCATACCGGCGATCTACCGCGTGCTGCGCACGTGATCGCGAGCGCAGCCGCCGTTGCCGGTGCTGCCAAGACGAGGCGTCGGCTTGCCTCGGGAAAAGCGGGTGGGCGTTGGTGTGCACATAACGATTAGTCAGGTCTGCTGGGAGACAGGCCGCTTGAGGAGGGGCGAATTGCGTTTCCGCATTTGCGCCAGATCAATCGAGTGTCCTGCGACCGCGGCTATGGTGAAACGGCATGGAGATCCACTCGATGTTGCCATTCACGCGTGATCAGTTTCTCGCCAACCTGGCCGCATACAATGAAGACATCTGGCCGGCGCAACTGGCTGCATTTGGCCTTGGCTTGCTTGCCGTGGCCATGTTGTTTTGGCGACCGCGAATGGCGGATCGGCTTATCGCTGGTATCCTGGCGACCATGTGGGTTTGGACGGGCATCGCATATCACTGGCTCCATTTCACCGAAATAAACAGGGCCGCGCTCATCTTTGGAGCCCTCTTCGTCGCACAGGGTGCGCTCCTGGCTTACTTTGGCGTTGTCAGGAACCATCTGCGTTTCGGCCTTGGTTCAGGACTTGCCGCAACCGTGGGGATCGGCTTCCTCGCCTACGCGATCATCCTTTATCCACTGGTCGGTATATTGACGGGTCACGCCTACCCAGAAATGCCGGTTTTCGGTGTCACGCCATGTCCAGTGACGATTTTCACCTTTGGGCTTTTCCTGCTCGCTGGGCCGACCCTGCCACGATGGCTGCTGGCGATCCCTTTTATCTGGTCTTTGATCGGAGGGAGCGCGGCGTTCCTCCTCGATGTACCGCAGGACTGGTTGCTTCTCGTCAGCAGTGTCATTGCCGTTCCCTTGGTTGTGGCCAATTGCAGCAACGCAATTTGGAAGGCCACAAATCCTGGCCAACTGATGCCCAATGAAACCAGTTTGGCATCTACATCCTTGTCGTCGCCCAGTTCGGCTCGTTCAAGATGCCGCTGGTGATCCTGACGCCGATCCCGCTGACCTTCATCGGCATCCTCGGCGCCGTTTACCGCCACCTCGATGATAGGTTTCATCGCGCTGGCCGGCATCATCGTGCACAATTCGATCCTGCTGGTCGACTTCATTAGGCACGCGGCATCACCGGACAGGCCGTTGGGCGAGGTCCTGATCGAGGCCGGCGCGATCAGGTTCAAGCCAATCCTGCTGACAGCGCTTGCCGCCATGATCGGCGCGGCGGTGATCCTCACCGATCCGATCTTCCAGGGTCTCGCGATCTCGCTGTTGTTCGGCCTGGCCTCCTCGACGCTGCTGACCGTGCTGGTGATACCGGCGATCTACCGGGTGCTGCGGACGTGATCGTGGCGGCGAGCGCATTGCCGAAGAATGCTGGCAGGTAAGACAATGCCTCCGACTGTGTTGGAACTTTCTACTGCCGCCGTCGATGCTGTAGCGCTGGGCGGTGCACTCCTTTGGCCGTCCGTGAGTGGCTTCTTCCAGTTCGAAGCAAGCTCAGCATCGCTAACACGGGGAGGGAGCTTTCGTGGGCACGCTCATGCCCGGACTTCACCCGGGCGCTCATGGCCGATGCCTTCGAGTATTGACGGGGCCGCAGGTCGAATGCCTTCGAGCCTGGTTCGCTTGAGCAGCAAGGCGTTGACGGCCACGAGAGCCGAGCTGCCTGACATTGCCAGCGCCGCAAGCTCGGGGCTCAGCAGGAACGGGTAAAATACGCCGGCCGCGATCGGGAAGGCGATGAGATTGTATCCGACCGCCCACCACAGGTTCTGGTGCATCTTGCGCAGCGTGGCGCGCGAGAGCGTCATCGCACTGACCACATCGTATGGATCGCTCTTCATCAGCACGATGTCGGCGCTCTCAATGGCGACGTCGGTGCCTGCACCGATCGCAAATCCGACGTCGGCTTGCGTCAGGGCTGGCGCGTCGTTGACGCCATCGCCGACCATGCCGACCTTGAGGCCTTGCCCTTGCAGTTCCTTGATCTTCTCGGCCTTCTGCCCTGGCAAGACATCGGCCAGGACGATGTCGATGCCGAGTTCGTCAGCGATGCGCTTGGCGGTGCCAGCGTTGTCACCCGTAAGCATCGCCACACGAACACCCTGGTCGTGCAATTTGGCAATTGTTGCGATGGCCGTCGGGCGCGGCGTATCGGCGATCGCGATCAATCCGAGCAGCTTGCCGGACCGCGCGACATGAATAACGGTGCGGCCTTCGCCCTTGAGCGTCTCGGCTTTTTCGCCCAGCGCCAGAAGATCAATCTTCTGCTCGTCCATGAGGCGCCGGTTGCCGAGGAAAACCGGACTCCCTCCGATGGCGGCACCGGCGCCCTTGCCTTCGATATTCAGAAAGCCCGAAACCTTAGGAAGCTTCAAGTCTCTGGCCCGCTCGACAATGGCGAGGGCCAGCGGGTGATCCGAGCCCTGGTCCACGGCAGCTGCGACTTGCAGAACCTCGTCGGACGAAACGCCGGCAGCCGGGACGACTTCGACGACCTTGGGCTGGCCCATGGTGAGTGTGCCGGTCTTGTCGAAGACGATTACGTTGAGCTTGGTCGCCTCCTCGAGAGCGGCGGCATTCTTGAACAGAATGCCGTTTGAAGCGCCAAGGCCGGTGCCGACCATGACAGCCATCGGCGTGGCGAGGCCGAGCGCATCGGGACAAGCGATGACGAAGACGGTTATGGTCAAGGTCATCGCGAACAACAGAGGCTGGCCGAGCCACAAGAACCAGATGGCGAAGGTGGCAAGCCCGATGAGGATCGCAGCGAGCACCAGCCATTGCGAAGCGCGATCGGCGAGTAGTTGTGCCGGCGCCTTCGAGTTCTGAGCCTCCTGGACCAGCTTGACGATCTGGGCAAGCGCAGTGTCGGCACCCACCTTGGTAGAGCGGTAGCGCAGCGTGCCGCTCTTGTTGATGGTCGCCCCGATGACCTTGTCGCCGACCTTCTTGGTCACCGGCATCGACTCACCCGTCAGCATCGATTCGTCGATCGTCGACGTGCCCTGGACCACCTCGCCGTCGACCGGAAGCTTGTTGCCGGGCCGCAGGACCACGATGTCGCCGAGCACGACGTCGGCGGTCGCAACCTCGACCTCCTTGCCATCGCGGAAGACTGAGGCCCTGGGCGGGGCGAGGTCAAGCAAGGCCCTAATCGCGGCCGAGGCTCCGGCGCGAGCGCGCATCTCCAGCCAATGGCCGAGCAGGATGAACACGAGCAGCACGCTCGCCGCCTCGTAGAATTGCTGCGCCTCGAAGAAGAAGGTCGCGCCGACGCTGAATAGATAGCCAGTGCCCACACTCAGCACCACCAGCACCGCCATGTTGAGGACGCCGTTGCGAAGGGCTCGCCAGGCGGCGACCAGGAAAGGCCAGACCGGATAGAGGATCGCGGCGCTGGCGAGGAAAAACATCGCAAGGTCTTCGCTGAGACCGAAGGGCGGACGCAGCCAAGGCTCGCCCAGACCCATCGGCTCCATGGCGAAAATCGGCATCGCAAAGACCAGGCTGATGAAGAAGCGGTTGCGCATGTCCTTGACCATGCCCTGCATGTCCATGCCGGGGCCGTGGCCCATCTCATGAGCCATGGCGTCGTGCGGCGCCTTGTCTGCAATCGTCCTCTCGCCCGCTGGAGCCGGCCCGATCATGGCGGCGTGCCCCCCATGATCGGGCTCGGCGTGATCGTGCCTGGCGTGCCCGGCGTGCCTGGCGGTCGCGCGCGGATGCCCCGGCGGAATCGCCATGCTGTCAGGAATGCACAGATGCCGCGGCGCGACCTCGCCGCGGCAATGGAAACCGCAGGCCTTGATTTCCCGAGCAAGGGCTCCCGGGCTCGTCTGCCCCTCGTCAAACTCGACGCTCGCGGTCGTCGACCCCGCGTTCATCGCGACACTGGCGACTCCGGGCAGAACCGCGAGACGTTTTTCGACCGCTGCGAAATCCATTATCCCGACAAGGTCGCGCACTTCCAGATTGATCTTCTTCATCACGTTCTCCGTGCTGCGGTTCGTGGCGGCAATCGCTCCGCCCGCGGTGTCTCAGCTTCGGTAGGCGAAGGTCGACATCATGCCGCTCGCCATGTGGTAGAGATGGTGACAGTGGAACGCCCATTTGCCGGGATTGACCGCATCGACGGCGATGGTGATCGAGCGCATCGGCGGCACCAGCACGGTATCGCGAACAGCGCCCTGAAAGCGCTGCCCGTCAATCGCGACTACCTGGAAATGGTGGCCGTGAAGGTGCATTGGGTGAGCCATCATGGTGTCGTTGCGCAGCGTGACCTCGACCCGATCGCCCTTGTCGACAAGGATGGGCGCACTGGTTTCGAGTCCCCAGCGATAGGCAGACATATCGCCGGTCAGCGCCATTTCGAATGTCTTTTCCGCAGGGCGTGATGCTAGCGGCGCCATTGCCCGAAGTTGCGCCTCGAGCGCCAGGTCAAGAACCGGAGCGTCGACATCAACGGCCGGCCCGATCTTGGCCACCGCCGCCCCTGCCGGACGCAGGACAATCCCAGTGCGTTCCTTGCTTCCCTCGCGCAGCGCAAAGATTGGAAAGGAGGAGCCAAGGTCGCGCGGCACCTGCACGCGCACGTCGATGCGCTGGCCCATCGTCATTGGAAACTGCCGGCCCCTGACCGGCTCGACAGGCTGACCGTCGACCGCGATCAGTTCGGCGTCAAGCTCGCCGAAATCGATTGTAAACGCCGTCGCGGTGGCGCCGTTGATGATCCGCACGCGCACGCGTCCGCCCCGTTCGACCGGCACGATCTCGGGGTCGTTCAGGGACCGGTCATTGGCCAGATAGGCGTCATACTCGATGTCATTGATATCCATCGCCATGCCGCCATCCTTCATCCCTGCCATGGCGTCGGTCTTCGCTCCCGACATATCCATGCCGTCCATCGGCATGGAGCCGCCGGTGTTCTTGCTCTGCAGCCCGGCCAGCAGTTCCTGAGGCGATGAGAACGAGAAATCGTGGAGCAGGACAACAACCTCCTGCTCATCCTTTGCGTCATCGGCGGGATCGGCGACAATGAGCGGAGCCGCGAGCAGCAATTGTTCCTGCAAGGTATGGGCGTGCATCCAGAAAGTGCCTGGCCCGCCGACCGGAAATTCGAAGCTCCGATCGACCTTGGCGCCGATGAGCGGCAGTGGCGCGTCGGCGACGCCGTCGCTGGGCCACGGCGGCGTCAACCCGTGCCAATGTATGATCGTCGGCTCGGCAGTCTCGTTTCGAAGCAGCACGTTGAAGGCTTCGCCCGCCTGCAAGCGCAGGCCAGGCGTGCCGTCGGCCCTTTGCAGGCCGAAGACGCTTGCGGCCTTGCCGTTCACCTCGATCGTGCGGCGTGAGATCCCGAGCGTCTGGCCGCCTGACTGACTGGCGGAGGCTGCCGCGAGCAAGGGCGATGGGATCGCAAAAACTGCGGCGCCTGCAACTGCGCCCTTCAGGATATCCCGGCGTTTCATATCGTTTCCTTCTCTTCGATTTGGAATTTCGTTGTGTCGTTCAGCACACTCAGGGCGCGCGGCGCTCGCGGCGGGAACCGAACAGCCTTGCCAAATGCGGGAAGAAGGCCGGCACGCGGGCTGCATAACGGTCGTATGCGTCCCCGAATTCCTTTCTTGCTTCACGCTCTTCGATGAAGGAAAGCCGCACATACATGCCGACCAGAATGGGGAACATCGCCAGCGTCAGCAGCGTCGGCCATTGCGCGAGAAATCCCGCCATAACGAGGACGAAGCCGACATATTGCGGATGCCGGATAGAGGCGTATGGACCGGCTGTTGCGAGGCGATTGTGATGTTGCGCTTGGTAAAGCACCCGCCACGCGCTCGAGATCAGCATGAATCCGCCGCCGATCAGGAAGGAGCTGAGAACGTGGAAGGGGCCGAAATGCGGATTGAGACGCCAGCCGAACATCATCTCCGAGAGGTGACCGGCATCATGCGAGAACCAGTCTATGCCGGGGTATCGTGACTGCAGCCACCCCGAGAACAGGTAAATCGTCAGGGGAAAGCCATACATCTCGGCAAACAGTGCCACCAGGAAGGCACTGAATGCGCCGAAGGACCGCCAGTCGCGGCCGGTTCGCGGCTTGAAGAAGCTGAATGCGAACAGGATGAAAACCGCCGAATTGATTATGACCAGGCCCCAGAGGCCGTAGGCAGGAGATTGCTCGACCATCGTCATGCTCCTTTATGGTGGGTGGTGCCGTCATGCGCGCCCGGCTCGGGTTCCTTGTGCCTGCCATGGCCGCGGTGACCGCCATGCCCGCGGTGGCCACCATGCATGAACATGTGAAGCAGAGGACAGGCGAGCAGCAGCAGAAAGGGAAGGACACCAAGGGTATGGGCCCAGTGCTCCGTGAGCAGGAAAAATGCGGCGATCAGCAGGAAAGCCATCGTAACCAGGCCGGTCTTCGAAGTCCAAAATCCGCCTGCCTCGGCCTCCGGTTCTGGTTGGGACGCGGTCGGCGGATCGGACATGCGGTAAACGTTGTCGGTATTCATGGGATGGGTTCCTTATTTGTCAGCGATTGTCATTGCTGGAGCTTTCGAGCCCATAGGCGATGAGGCTCACGGCCCAAACCAGCGCGCAGGCGAACAGTGGCCACCTGAAGTCAGAGCCGATCGTGAAATTGACCACCGACATCAAGCCGATGGATGACGCTCCTCCGACCAGAGCGCCGGCCACCGCGACCGGATGGCGCGCGCGGAACGCGGTGATTGCCAGCGTAATCAGGAGAACACCGGTGGCCAAGGCGTAGCCGCCGAGCACCCGGAAAACCTGGGTGAGCCACATGGCAAGACGCGTACCGATGGCTTCGAGCTCGGCAACCGAGAGGTTCATATAGCGGACATCCTCGGGCAATAATGGTGGCCTGAGGGCGATGAAATACAGTCCGATGCCGGCGATGATCATCCCCGCCAGAGCAAGAGTGACGGACGACGTCGTCCATGGTTTGACTGTGGCTTTCATGGGCTGAACCTTGACTTGCATTACCGGCGCCCCGTGGCGACGACATTGTAGATCGAGGCATAAACGACACCCGCCAGCAGCCCGACGATGCCAAGCCCGAGAACGCCGTAGAGAACACGGACGGGGCTTATCGGCGCCGTATACCTGACCGCGCTGAGGTCTAGCCCGTGCATGATGGCGCCGAAGAAATCGAATGTTGCCTCTGGCCAGATGGCGACAGCCAAAGCGCAGAGCATGCTCATCAGGGCCGACGTCACGCCCAGAGCAATGCCGACGGACAGGACGCTGAGTTTGTCCATGTCTTCCTCCTGTCACTTCGCCTGTTGCTTGAGCCATTCCTGCATGGCGGCGATCTCGGCCTGCTGAGCCGTGATGATCTGATTGGCCCAAACCTTGACCTGATCATCCTTGCCGAATTGCAGAACCGCACGGGCCATGTCGATCGCCCCCTGGTGGTACGGAATCATCGCCTGGACGAAGGCGACATCGGGATCGCGGGCCTGGATGCCCTGCATCATGGGTGCATCCATTCGCTTCATGGCATCCATGTATGCCCTTGAGGACTCGGGCATGTCGGCAGAGTCCATCGGCATGTTCATCATGCCGCCTTGACCCTGCATCATTCCCCCCTGCATGCCGCCTTGCCCACCCTGCATCATCTGCTGCATCATCGGCATCATTTGCTGCATCATGGGAGCCATCTTCTCCATCATGGGCATCATCTTCTGCATCGTGGACATCATCGCCGTGCACTGCTCGGGCAACCCGCCCGGCATCGCCTTTGCGGCTGGAGCAGCTATAGTGGCTTGCGGCGCATCGGCCGCCGGATGGTGCGGATCGGTCTGGGCAAATACCGCGCTTGAAAGAGTTGTGAATGCTGCAAACGTGATCAATCGAAGGTGAGTTTTCATGACAGTTTCCTTGTCGTTGATGTGAGACCGGCGAGCGAACTCCGAAGATAGGTGCGCAAAGCAGCCCGAGCGCTTCTGCCGGGTTGTGGTTTTGCTGATCGTTCTCGCGCTATGCGCCTAGACGGAGACCGCTGGATTCAACAGCCCCCGTGGCCGCGAGCACGCGATATCAGTCGAAGATCTGGGGAGGTTGCAGGAGGGCCTCGGGGTCGATACCCGTTTCCAGGTGCGGCTTACCCGCCATGAAGCGGATGGCAACCTGTGCGTCATCGAGAACGTCGCATTCGCTCGCGGAAATGACTGGAGCACAGCAGCCGAAGCCGGTCGAATGCACGCAACCCAGGCACTCATCACATGGGGCGCGATGATGGTCCTGGTCGGTGAGAGCGACGTGACCTGCCACCTTGTGCGGGGCGCGCGCCGAGAGTGTCGCAACGCTAGCTGTGACACCGGTAAGAGAGGCCGTTGCGGAAGCCTGCTCGACAACACCGGCAACGGCCCCGGCCGCGATCAGGAGGATCACGGCCAGCAATAACCGAAGCTGAGCCAACGCGATTTTCATGCATTTAGTCTAGCCCGACTGGGCTCTGCCACTTTGACGCAAATCAAGGCCGTGGCTGCGAGAGGGCGCTTAAATCTGCAGGTCTTCATCCGATACGGATCGGACTGTTTTCTTAGATCTGTCCTGAACCAGGATGAACCCGAGGTGAGACAATGCCAGCAATGTCCCGCTCCACAGAGACTATCGTCGGGATAGAATCCGCAGCCGAGACCGTGTTCGCCTATCTCGACGACCACAGGCATCTGGGTGCCCATATGAGCACCTCGTCATGGATGATGCTCGGTTCGAAAATGGACTACGAATTCGATGCGGGCGAAGCCCGCTTGATCGGCTCCAAGTTCGGATTCCACGGAAAAATACTTGGAATTGCGCTATCTGCCGAACAGGTGGTTACAGTCCGGACGCCGCCCAGACTGAAGGTCTGGGAGACCATCGGAGCGCCAAATCTCTGGGTAATCGGCCGCTATCGCATGGGTTTCGAAATAATCCCCGAAGCGAGAGGGTGCCGGCTTCGAGTCTTCATTGAATACGACCTGCCGGAGGCGGTACCGTCCCGTTGGCTTGGCGTGATCTTTGCGAATGCATACGCGCGCTGGTGTACTGGCCGGATGGCGAAAGACGCCGCCCGCTATTTCGAGACGGCGGGGGCGCAGGCAGTCCCTTCGACGGGCTGAGCGAGGCCAGCGTCGGCTTCGAACCGTGTGCCTTGCTCTCCTGGAAATCAGTGCGCGGTTTGGCGAGAATTCAATCGAGTGCAGGCAACGGAAGCCGTGGTGGGAAGGTCGGACTGCCGATCCGCCACGAATTTAGTTGCGTCTCTCCACGAGGCCACCGTCGACAAGGGTGTCGGAAGGGTGGACGATAACGCTGGCTCCAGGCTTCAAGCCCGACAGCACCTCAGCGACATCGTCATTCATTTGGCCAATTTCCAGGTCCACTTGGTGGGCGCGACCATCCTCAACAACAAAGACGTTCCACCGATTGCCGTTTCTGAACAGTGCTCCGATCGGCAGCTGCACACTTTCAGCGGACTCCCAGACGGTCAGTTCGACGAACACTCGGTAGTTGTGGCCGAGCCGTCCGTCCGTATCATCCAAATCCAGAACGACGGTAACCCTCTGTTCTTCGATCCCGAGCGCCGAAACTTTGGTGAATGCAGCTGGATCGACGCGCCTCACTGTCGCACGCAGCGGACGATCGCCGCCCCAGTCGCTGATCTCAGCTTTTGTCCCTGGGGCGATGCGAACTGCGTCAGTTGACGTCAGGTCGACAGCAACCTCGAGATCATTGACGTTGCCGATCTCGGCAATCTTGGCGCCAGCCGCCACGGCTTGTTCGCTCCTTGCCATGACGGCAAGAACGGTTCCGTCGATGGGAGCGAGAAGATTGACGCAGCACCTTTCACCGGTCGGGTCGGCTGGATCGGGCTGCAGCAGGCGTGCCTCAGCGTTCGCCAGTTCAGCGTTTCTAAGCCCGATGACGGCTTTCGCCGCATCGACCGCGGTCTTCTGCAGGTCGACTTCGTTGGTGAGCTTCTGCAAGGCGCTCTCCGAGACAAAGCCGGAACCGAAGAGTTTGAGTGCCCGCGCCAACTCGTCCTCGGCAAGCTTCAACGCCGATTGCGCGCGCTGCAATTCGATCTTGGCAACACCGACACCAGCGCGCGCCGCGTCGCGGCTGGCAAGCAGCTCGGCTTCCGCACGTCGGTCGATCAGTGGCGGGTCGAGCGGATGGATGGCCGCGACAATCGTATTGCTTGCCTTCACCACATCGCCTTCATTCACCACCGTGCGCGTCAGATGCCCCGCAATCGGCGCCGATACCGTGTAGACGTCGCGCACGCGCGTCATACCATCTTCGCGAATCGTGACGCGCATCGATGCTGCGGTGACTTTGGCCAAATCCACCAACGCCGGCTGCTCGCGCAAAGCCCAGCCGAAGCCTGCAACCAGCGCAACCGCGAGGAGCGCAAGTCCAGCGCGTTTCATCCAGATCGACTTCATAGGACTAATCCCTTGTCTTGAGCACGCGCACGAGGTCCAGGCTGTCGATGCGACGCCGAACGATCAGTGCCGAAAGCATGGCCACGGCCAGCACAACCAGGCTGGCAAGCGCGAAAGTGGAACGATTGATGACGAACGGAATGCGGAAGAGGTCGCTCTCGAAGCCTCTGACGACAGACCACGAAAGGAGATAGCCGAGGATCCAGCCGAGCGGTTGCGCCAGACTGACGATGGTGGCCAACTCGATGAGCAGGACACTCGAAACCTCACCCCTGGTGAAGCCGAGCACGCGCAGGCCGGCGAGTTCGCGCGCGCGCTCGGAAAGCTGGATACGGGCCGAATTGTAGACGACGCCGAAGGCAATGATGACGGCAAGCGCCGTATAGACGCTGGTCATGATGGTGATGTTCTCTCCAATCGTCTCGCGGAAGCGCTGGCGCGATATGCCCTGCAGCGCGATCGAGGCGATGGCGGGCGTCTGTTTGATGGTGGCGTAAAGGTCACCCAGGCGTGCCGGATCGATCGCTATCCTGACGCCGGAAATCCGTGGTCCATCGCCGGCCAGCCGGTCGAGCGCCTCGGCCTGCATATAGACGGAAAGGCCAACATAACTCTGAACGATGCTAGTCACAGGAACGCGAGCAATTTGGTGAGCCCGTTCGAGAAACTCGACCTCAGCCAAGTCTCCGATACGCAGGTCAAGGAGCGAGGCGACCCGTTGAGACAACATGAGGCCGGCCGGAGGCGGTTCAACCGGATCAAGATCTAGATCGAGAACGCGCGCGAGGTCAGCTCGGTGTGGAATGCTAGAGATCACCAACCGGCGTTCGCGATGACCGTGGCGCAAAACCACCGCTGTTGCGCGGAACGGCTCGGCGCGCAGCACTCCCGGCATGGCAGCAACCGACTGCAGGGCGCGTGGCGATTGCTCGACGCTGAACGACAACGTCGCGTCCTGCCGCTCGGCACGGAAGAAGACGGTGTCGACCATGAATGCTATGGAATCGAAGGAGAACAGCGCCGTCACAAGCAGAGCGACGGCGAGGGAGGTCCCCAACGTCGTCAGCAAGGAGCGCAAAGGCCAGCGCACGAGATGCCTGAATGCCATGATGGTCAATTGCGAAAACGCTGAAAGAAGTCGGCCATCGCTCGTGAGCAACGCCCGGTATCGGACCGGGGCTGGTGGTTGCATGGCGACCGCCGGCGGAAGCTCCACGACACTCCAGATCGCGCGTGCCGCACCCAACAGCGCCGCCAGCGCGCTCGTGGCGGCTGCGATGGCATACAAGTCGAGACTTTGCTGGAAGATCAGAAAAGGAAAGGAGAAGAATCGCGCATAGAGGGTGGTAAGGCCATGGCCCAGCCAGTTGCCGGCACCGGCGCCGACCGCGATGCCGATGAATGCGATCACCAGCGTCAGTTTGGCATAGTGCCAGCCAATTGCCTCCCAGCCGTAGCCGATGGCCTTCATTAGTCCGATCTGCTCGCGTTCCAGCACGATCAGCCGTGACAGGATCATGTTGACCAGGAAGGCCGACACAAAAAGGAACACCGGCGGGATGACGGTCGCCATGGCGCGGAGCTGGATCAGCTCATTGTCGAGAAAGGCGTGGGATATCTGGTCGGCGCGCCCATAAGCACCGGTTCCTCCGAATGGCTTCAGGATACGGTCGACGGCATCCTCGATGGCCTGAACGTCGGCACTGCGCTGCGTGCGTATGGCAACATCGTTGAATGCTCCACCCATGTCGAAGATGCCGGCAAGTACGGTTCGGGGCATGAAGAAGACGCCGAAGCGCCGCGGGTCTGGCACCATGTCGCCAGGGCCGAGCGCATAGATGTATTCGGGCGTGAGCACGATGCCGGTGACCGTGAGCGTCCGCTTGCGGCCGTTCAGGATGGCATCGAACCTGCTGCCGGGCGCTATGCGGTGTGCGGTCGCGAAACGCTCGGTCACCGCTACCTCGCCCGGCCGTCCGGACTCAGGCAACCGGCCGATGCGCATGTAGACCCTGTTTGCGGCGGGCTGGCCGCGGTCGGGGATCGAGACGGCGATGCCGGTTGCCGGCTCGGCCATGCCGGGCAGGTCCAGCAAAACTGGCTTGACGATGCGCAATTCGAGTCCGCTCACTCCGGCGATCGATGCCATGCGCTCGCGAAGATGCAGCGGCGCGCGTGTAAGCCCGGAGAATACGGTGGCGAACCTATAGCGGTCGTAGAATGCCTCGCGGGTCTGCTCCAGCGAACGATAGGCGCCAACGGCGATGACGATCGTTGCGACGCCGCAGGCCATGACGAGCGCGATAGCGAGAACCTGCGCCCACATCCGTAGGAGATCACGCAAAAGTTTGCGATCGAGAACCGACATGACGTTACCAGCTTACTTCGGAGGGCCGTGCCCGCTGGTCGTTGATGGCGACATCGGCAATGCGACCGTCCCTGAAGGTGAAGACGCGATGCGCGATCTGCCGGATACCGGCATTGTGGGTGATAATGGCCATCGTCGTCTTCATCTCCTCGTTGATCCGCGACAGCGCTTCGAGGACCAGAACACCTGTCTTTGAATCAAGGGCGCCGGTGGGCTCGTCGCACAGCATCACTTCCGGGCGCTTGGCGATTGCGCGGGCAATCGCCACCCTTTGTTGCTCGCCGCCGGAGAGCTGGGCGGGGAAATGCGTCATGCGGTCTTTGAGCCCGACCATCTCCAGTGCCTCCTCGGGCTTCATCGGATTGGACGAAATCTCCGTGACCAGCGCGACGTTTTCCCAGGCGGTAAGGCTTGGGATCAGATTGTAGAACTGGAAGACGAAGCCGACATGATCGCGCCGGAAGCGCGTGAATTGCCGCTCGGAAAAGGTGGTCAAATCCTGGTCGCGAAAGCGCACCTCACCCGCGGTCACCCGATCAAGCCCGCCCATGATGTTTAGCAGCGTCGACTTTCCGCTGCCAGACGGCCCAAGCAGGACGGCGATCTCTCCCTCATAGAGGTCGAGATCGACACCGCGCAGGGCGAAAACCTCGACCTCGCCGCTGCGGTAGACCTTGGTCACCCCATGGGCGGAAAAAATCGGAGCTTGCATGCTTGCCGGCCTTGTGTGCGACCCACCGATTGTCACGACATTCATGGCCGGACACCTTGACGTTCATCAAACCTTGCCGCCGATTTGGGGCGGCTTCTGCCATGCCAAATTCTGGGCATAGGTCGTTCGCGGCGCTGCAGGGGAATCGATGTCCAGCTGAA
Source organism: Mesorhizobium sp. P2_H9 (assembly GCF_056403215.1). Taxonomy (NCBI): domain Bacteria; kingdom Pseudomonadati; phylum Pseudomonadota; class Alphaproteobacteria; order Hyphomicrobiales; family Phyllobacteriaceae; genus Mesorhizobium; species Mesorhizobium sp. P2_H9. The sequence goes on from NZ_JBFUFX010000008.1 coordinate 285,225, forward strand.
CCATGATGGTGTTGAAGAGCATTTTCGTGCCTCCTGCAGAATCTTGAACAGGATCACCATGAAGCCCAGTCTCCCGCCTTGATGCCCGTCAAACTGATGTTGGCATCGACACGGGCAGGGACCTGCTGCTAGCCATTTTGCAATTCCGGCACCGGGCACGGACAGCAAGGCAATCTCGACCTCAGCAGGCATGCCGGCGGTACAATGCAGCGAAATCCACACCATGGCAGACGCGGCAGTAGCCTGGGGCAGGTCTTCGACAGCACCGCTCACCTCTTTGTTTTCCGCAGTTCGGGACGCAAAACCGCTACGCACTATTTCCGAAAGTCTCGATGAGTGATGCCGGAGCGCTGGCTTCGAACCACGTGCCGCGTTCACCCCTGACGATCTCGATCGCGTCATCGAGCTTGCCGATCGCTGCAGGCTTGCCCGTTGCATCAGCGAACTCGATTGCGGCGCTGACCTTCGGCCCCATGGAGCCGGCCGCAAAATCCCGCCCGGATATCTCCGTCGTTGCAACCCGACGGAGCGCGTGAGCGGTGGCGGCGCCGTAGTCGGAATAGACCGCATCGACATCGGTCAGCATCAGCAGCATGTCGGCCTTCAATTGACGCGCAAGAAGCGAGCTTGCCAGATCCTTGTCGATGACGGCCTCCACGCCGCAAAGACTGCCATCGTCGCGGGCTATCACCGGAACACCGCCGCCACCGGTGCAGATAACGATCACGCCGCGCTCGACGAGAAACGAGATCACGGAGGCCTCAAGGATCTCCAGCGGCTTGGGCGAGGGCACAACACGGCGCCATTTGTCGCCATCGGGCGCAATCTGCCAGCCGCGTTCGTTGGCCAGCCCGCGGGCTGTTGCCTCATCGTAGACCGGGCCAATAGGCTTCGTCGGGTGAGCGAAAGCCGGATCGTGCGGATCGACCTTCACCTGTGTCAGCAGGGTCGCAAAAAGCCTGTCCTTGAGAAGGTTGCCGAGTTCCTGCTCGATGACGTAGCCGATCATCCCTGCGCTCTCGGCGCCAAGCACGTCGAGTGGAAAAGTGCGGCCATCCGAGGTTGCCGCTGCCTGCAGAGCCAGAAGTCCCACCTGCGGACCGTTGCCGTGTGTGACCACAATCGAATGCCCTTCGCCGACGAGTTTGGCCAGCACGGACGCAGCGCGCACGATGTTGGCGCGCTGGTTCCCGGCCGTCATCGGTTCTCCGCGACGCAAGAGTGCGTTTCCGCCGAGCGCAACGACGATAAGCATGTCAGTTGCCGATCGTGGCGACGAGCAGGGCCTTGATCGTGTGCATCCGGTTTTCGGCTTGTTCGAAGACGATCGACGCAGCCGACTCGAACACCTCGTCGGTGACCTCCATGCAGTCGATGCCATATTCCTTCGCCACGAAGGCGCCTATCTCGGTATCGGTGTCGTGGAACGCCGGCAGACAATGCATGAATTTGACATGAGGGTTGCCGGCGGCCGCCATCACCTCGCTGGTGACGCGGTAGGGCGTCAAAAGGCGAATGCGCTCGGCCCAGCCCGATTTGTCCTCGCCCATCGACATCCAGACGTCGGTGTAGATGAAATCAGCATCCTGGACACAGCCCGTCACGTCTTCGTCGAGGCGGAAACGGCCACCGCTGCGTTCGGCCAGATCCCTGACATGGGCGCAGAATTCCTCATCCGGCCAGAGTTCTTTTGGCGACGCGATGCGCATGTCGATACCGACCTTGGCTGCTCCGAGCGCCAGCGACAACGCGACATTGTCCCGGCCCTCACCGACAAAGGTGACGGTCATGTCCGAAAGATGCTTGTGCGTGAATTCACGCATGGTCATGAGGTCGGCGAGGATCTGCGTCGGATGCGCCTCGTCGGTAAGACCATTGTAGACCGGCACGCCGGCATGCGCGGCCAGCAATTCGGCCTGGTGCTGGCCAAAACCGCGATACTCGATCGCGTCGTACATGCGGCCGAGCACGCGGGCGGTGTCTTTCATGGATTCCTTGTGGCCGATATGGCTGCCGGTGGGGCCGAAATAAGTGACGTGAGCGCCCTGGTCATAGGCCGCCACTTCGAACCCCGTGCGTGTGCGCGTCGAATCCTTTTCGAAGATCAGAGCGATGTTCTTCCTGACAAGACGCGGGATTTCGTGACCGGCGAGCTTGGCAGCCTTGAGGTCCGCGGCCAGCTTGAGAAGAAAGCGGATCTCGTCGGCGGTGAGGTCGTCCAGGGTCAGGACGGAGCGGCCATGAAGGTTGATCGACATCGGGACTACCTTTCGGGTCAAATCGGGTCGCGGACAATCGGACAGGTCATGCAGTGTCCGCCGCCGCGACCGCGGCTGAGTTCGGCACCTTCGACCGTGATCACTTCAATCCCGGCACGGCGCAGCAGCGTGTTGGTGTAGACGTTGCGATCGTAGCCGATGACCACGCCGGGCTCGACCGCCACGACATTGTTGCCATCATCCCATTGCTCGCGTTCGGCCTCGTAGCGGTCGCCGCCGGTGGCGATGATGCGTAGCGATTTCAGTCCAAGGGCTTCAGCAACCACGGCCGTGAATGGTTTTGCCTCATCGGTGACCTCGACCGCCGCCACTCCATCGCCTGGCCGTAGCGAGAAAGTGCGCAACCGGTCGATCACCGCCGGATACAAGGTGACGAGGTCGCGATCGCAGAAGGTGAAGACGGTGTCGAGATGCATGAAACTGCGGTCCCGAGGCATCAAGGCGGCAATTATGCGCGTCGCCTCACCGGCCGCGAACAAGTTGCGCGCGAGGTCGCCCACGGCTTGCGGCGTGGTGCGCTCCCCCATGCCCACGAGAACCGTTCCACCACCGATCGGCATGACGTCGCCGCCTTCAAGGCTGGTACCTGTTCCCGGGTCCGGCGACACGAACGGGATGCCACTGTCGCGAAAGCGGGGATGGAAGCGATAGACGGCTTCGACATTGGACGCTTCCGGGCGTCTGGCGGGCCAGTACATGGAATTGACTGAGACCGAGCCGTAGATCCAGCAGGAACTGTCGCGGGTGAACAGCTGGTTTGGCAGCGGCGGCAGCACAAAGTCCTGGGGGGCGAGCGTCCTTCCGGTCAGGCCCTTGGGCTCGAAAGGAAGCTCCGCCCTGGCAATGCCCCCGACAAGGTAGGACGAAAGCAGCTCTGACGGCATCTCGTTGAGCCATCCGCGCAACTCGTCGACCATGTCCAGCCCGACGATACCGGCGTGCACCCTGCGATCGAGAAGCCAGTCGCGGGCCTTGCTCAGGCTCATTGTCTCAGCCAGGAGCTCCCCGAAGGAATGCACCAGCACACCGCGTTCGCGCAGCGCATCGACGAAGACATCGTGTTCCTGGCGGGCCCGCTTGACCCACAGCACGTCGTCGAAGAGCAGCGCCTTGCAGTTTTCCGGTGTCAGCCTGCGCAGGCTGAGGTCAGGACGGTGGACCATCACCTCGCGCAGGCGACCGACTTCGGAATGGACACCCAGGTTCGTCATCGAAACCAACCCTTTCAAAGTGGGCTGACGGCGCCAGTCCACATCTCGTAAACGGCGAGGATGGCGACGGCGACGAGGGCTGTGGCGAGCGCTGCTTCAACAGGGTGGAACACGCGCTGATTGGTTTCGCGGCGCGCCCAGATGTAGAAGATGATGCCGGGCGCATAGAGGATCGCGCACATGAACAGGTAGGCAGGCCCGGCCGCGTAGACGAGCCACAGCCCATAGACCGTCGCCAGCAACCCGGCAAAAAGTGGCCCGACGCGCTGCTCACCACCCTCGTAGCTCTCGCCGGTAAGCGCGAGCTTGGCCGCGTAAGCTCCAGAAAAGATGTAAGGAACCAGGATTGCGGCGGACGCGATGTAGAACAGCGCCTGGTAGGTGCTCTGCGCGAAAAGCGTGATCACCAGGAAAGCCTGGACGAGCAGATTGGTGATTAGGAGCGAGATCGAGGGTACACCGCGCTCACTTTCGCGGCCGAAGAATTTCGGCATCGTGCCGTCCTTGGCGGCGACGTGCGGAATTTCGGCCGCAAGCAGCGTCCAACTGAGGAACGCGCCGATCACGGACACGACAAGCGCGATGTTGATCAGGATAGCGCCCCAGGGCCCGACAACGGCCTCCAGCACACCGGCCATGGATGGGTTCTTCAGCGCGGCGAGCTCAGGTTGGTTCAGGATGCCGAGCGACAGTAGCGACACCAAGGCATAGAGTGCGAGGCAGGTGAAGAAGCCGAGAACTGTCGCGGTGGCGATGTCCTTGCGGCGCTCGGCACGGCCGGAAAAGACGCTGGCGCCTTCGATGCCGATGAAGACCCACAGGGTTACCAGCATGGTGCTCTTCACCTGCGCGGTGATCGAGCCGAGACTGGCGTTGCCCAGACCGGTGAAGTCGAGCGACCAGACTTGCAGCTTGAACGCGACGGCCACTACGCCGACGAACAGGACGATTGGAGCAATCTTTGCCACCGTGACGATGAGGTTCACCACGGCGGCCTGCCGGATGCCGGCAAGAACCAGGACGTGGATCAGCCACAGCAGGACCGATGCGCCGAGCACCGCTTGCCAGGTGTTTCCGTCGCCGAAGGCGGGAAAGAAATAGGACAGGGCGCTAAACACGATCACCGCGTAGGAGACGTTGCCAACCCAGGCGCTGATCCAGTAGCCCCAGGCGCTGTTGAAGCCGATGAAGGGACCGAAGCCGGCCTTGGCGTAGGCGTACGGCCCCGCATCGAGCTCGGGCTTGCGGGTCGCGAGCGACTGATAGACGAAGACCAGCGCCAGCATGCCGACCGCGGTGATTGCCCAGCCAATCAGGATTGCGAGGGGACCAGCACCTGCCGCCATGTTCTGCGGCAGGCTGAACACGCCGGACCCGACCATGGAACCGATCACCAGTGCGGTCAGGGAACCCAGTCGAAGTTTCGTTGGTGCGGCGGTCGCGACTTTCGGTACAGGGATGTTGAAATCGGCCGTAGTCATGATGCTCTCCCCACTTTGAAGGCTCTGATGGGAGGCAACAGACAAGAAATCAGCACTAGCTGCCTTGATACCGGTCAAATCCGTCTGCGAGCGGCAAATGGCAAGTTTGGGGTTCCTGGGCGCCCGGGAAAAGCGCTCGCTCATCGCTTGCACGTGTGTCCGATCCACTCGCCCGATGTCGCATGGATGGCTTTCGCCGCCGCCGAACGAATGGCGACCGACTTGCGCCCCCGAGATCGTCGAGGGCGCGCGAATCGCTTGGCGCCTTGACAGATCGTCAGGCTATGTCCGTGGGCTCGGCTTTGCGTTTTCGCCCGGTGATCATGGCCTGGACCAGGTTTTCGCGATGGCGAAAGCTTGCGAGCGCGACGCCGCCCATATGGAAGAGGACCAGCAGGAGCAGGCCGTGCGCGACGAGGCTGTGTGCCGTCTCGACCCACGACACGCCGAAATAGGCGTCCGTCGTCATCAGCCATCCGGTCATCGCGGTTAATCCCATCGCCCCAATCAAGACGATCACCATTGCGCCGCCGGCCGGATTATGGCCGATGTAGCGGGCTTCGCGACCGCTCAGCAATGCTGAGAGGTAGCGCAGCACTGTTGCCGGGTCACGCACGAATTGCGAGAAGCGCGCATAGGGGGTGCCCAGAACGCCCCACAACAGCCGCATCGCGACCAGCGCCGCCGCGGCGTAGCCAGCCCAATGATGGATGCCCTCGGAGGAATGCGAGGTCAGCCAGGCCGTGACGAAGCTGAGCACCAGCGCCCAGTGAAAACTTCGCACGACCAGGTCCCAGACGCGCACCATCTCTGGCGATGACCGCGCGTCCATGACCATCGAACCGTTCGGATCAATTTTCGCCGGCTTCGGCATTGTCGAGCTTTTCAAGGGTCTCGGCATTGTAGGCCAGGTTCACCTTCTTGCCGGCCTTGTCGACCGCATAGACTTCGTAGCAACCCTTCTCGACCTTGATCTGGCGGACGGTGAGTCCCTCGCCAGTCAACTGCGCCTCGAGCGTTGCCTTGGGCTTGAACTGTGATTTCGGGGCGGTGCTGCAGCTGCCGCCGGCGGCGAACGCCGGTCCTGCAACCATGCCGGCGAGAGTGGCGAGAACGAGTGTGCGATACATGATGGCTCCATTCGGGGGGTTGGGCGCGGATGTTGCGCCTGCGGTTGGGATTTCGATCGGTCGTGTCAGACGGGTATTTCACCGTCATTGGTGCGACATAGCCAATTCAACCTGACAACTGGCTGACAGCTACATTGGCGCGCCGGTGGGCTCGCGCCGGTCGGTTTGATCTGGCGCAAGGACGGCGGGTGACGCGGCGAGCAGTATGACGGCCAGGATGTAGAGCACTTCTGCTGCTGTCCTGAAGGAGATCGCCATGAAAACCCTATCGAGGAGAGTTGCGCTCGGGCTTGCCGCCGCAATGCTCATGGCCGGCAGTGCCGGCGCCGTTCGGGCTGCTTCGCTTGTCGAGATCTCGCTATGGGACAAGGGCGCGGGTACTGAGATGCCGATGGGGCTCGCCTATGCGGCGCCGGGACTCGATCTCGCCAAGGCGACCATGGGCATCAAGGCTTTGCCGGGTGCCGTGAAGGCCGGGGAGGTCACATTCAACGTGAAAAATGACTCCAAGGACACCGTTCACGAAATGATCGTGATGTACCTTGCCGAACCCGGCAAGCCGCTTCCTTACCTTGAGGCCGAGAACCGGGTCGACGAAGACAAGGCCGGCGACAAGGGCGAGGTGTCGGAGCTCGATCCCGGCAAATCAGGCTCTCTGACCGTCGAGCTGAAGGCTGGAAAATATCTGCTTATCTGCAACGTGCCAGGTCACTATGGGGCGGGCATGTGGGCTGAGTTCACCGTCGATCCATAGGCCCTGAACCAGGCTCCCTGCCTAGAACTGTCGCAGTCTCGGCAAGCTTGCCGGGATCGCCAGTCTTGTCGCTTTGGCCGCCGCACAACAGCAAGGTAACCCCTAAGGCAAGGTCAACACGAGATACGTGCCGCGATTGAAATTCACAACGAGCACTATCTGGCCCGTTCACCCAATCCACGCATCTGGCTGATCCACTTCGCGCGGGTCGCGTCGCTGGCGCCAGCGGCCATGCCGAACAAGGTCTCGCGCACCGGGCTGATGCCGACAAAATGCAGAATGCTTCGCTTCATGCCGGCGATGCCGTGTCCGAGGAACCATAGCCGATAGACAACGGAAGGCATTCCCATCGTCACCACGACGCGCGCAGAGCGGCCGCGAAGCAGTGTCTTGGTGAAGCCGCCGCCCTTGTCCGGGTAAGCAAAGGCCGTCCCTGGCCGCATCACCTGTTCCAGGAATGCCTTGAGCAGAGCCGGCATGGTGCCCAGCCACAGCGGAAAGACGAAGACGATGTGCTCGGCCCACACGATCGCCTCGGCTGCATCCTTCAGCTCGTCGGGAACCGTGCCATGTTCGAACTCCTGCATCGTCCGCAGCATCGGAAAATCAAGCGCTGCCAGATCGACCCTCCGGACCGCGTGCCCCGCCTTTTCCGCGCCCTCGCCATAGGCGTTGGCAAGACCGCGGCAGAGCCGGTCCGGGGACGGGTCAGGATGGCCGACCACAATCAGGATGCGTCGCGACATGGTCTACTCCCAGCGAGCGCGGCGGTGCCGCGTCAGGGGCGCTCGACCCTTGCCACCTGGTAGGTGTGCATGGCGCCGTTGCGTTCTATCGATACGTACTCACCGGTCACAAACCGTTCGTCGCCGAGATGGAAGCCGATCTCGTCGTCGCGATCGCCGTCGGCATAGTCGAAATACCACTGTCCGCCGGGCTTGCGTCTCAGCCGGCCAATCAGATCCTCGTCGCCGGTGCGAAAGCGACGAACACGGCAAGAGGCCCTGTGCGACTTCCATTCGTCGGCATCGATCCGGCCTTCGCCGGTTAGTGGAGCGAGCATGTCATAGCCTTCTTCGCGGTCGCCTTCCGGGTGGCCCTTTTCACGCGCCAGCAGAAGCCGGATATTGCGGAATTTCGGAGTGAGGTCGTTCAAACTGGTCATGGCGAACTCCTTTCACGGAGTTTCATAGAGCGGTGGCCGGACCTGGCCCTTGATCCGCATCAAAGAGGCTCGAGAACAGCACTTCTATCCAGGCCCGAGCAACAGCAGGGCGCAGATGCCCATGGTCGCGGCGATCACGGTTGTGACGGCCAGTGGCAACCAGAACCTGACCGGACCGGCAAATACTGCGAGTGACAGGCGACCGATCGCGTTTGCTGCCAGCGCCGCGAGCACGGCCTGGCCCACGGTCTCGACGGACACGGAATGCTTGACCAGGCGCAGCGCGCCAAGCACCGAGACATCGACATCGAATGCGCCGGCCAGGGCCGAACTCGCCAGCAGGCCGCGTCCACCGAATTGAGCGGCCAGACCGGCACTTGCGGTCGCGACGACTGCAAAGAGCAAGGCGAAGAGCAGCAACGGACCCAGTTCGAATGGATTGCGTGCGATGGTGCTGCCTTCACTGTCCCCGCTGTCGCGGGTCAGCAGCAATGTTCCGCAGACAGCGAAGGCGAGCGCCGCGGCAATCGCCGGTATGGCGATCGAAACGAACACGCTTGGCTCGATGAGCAGAACCACGGCGCAGACGCGGAGCACCGAAACCATTGCAGCCAACGATGCCGCCCCGGCGAGCGGTAGCGGATTGTTCGCCGAGGCGGCGTTGCGGGCAAGCGCCAAGGTCACGGCGGTGGAAGAGACGATCGCACCGGCGAGCGAACTGACCAGCAGACCACGCGTATTTCCCAGAATGCGAACCGCCACATAGCCGGCGAACGAAATCGAGGCCATCAGCACCGTCAGGAACCAGACTTCCCAAGGGTTGAAACCGCCCCACGGGTCCATCGTCCGGTTTGGCAGCAGGGGCAAGACGATCGCCGTCATCACCGCCAGGATCAGCGCCGAACGAAGTTCGACCCAGGTCAGTCGCTTCAAAAGACCGTGCAGGACCTCGCGGCTGGCCAGGATTGCTGCCAATGCCGCCCCACCGGCTGCAGCAGCCCGATAATCGCCGGCGACGGAAAGCGCGCCAAGGGCAAAAACGCCCAGGCCCGCGATCACGCTCGTGACACTGAAATCCTCATCATGGACTGCCTCGCGGGCCTTGTACCAGGCGAAGATTGCCGCAAAGGCGATGAACCCGCCGACCAGCACGGATACCGCGCCGAGTGCGTTGGCGAGTGCGGCGAACACGCCGCCGAGCAAGCCGGAAATACCGAATGTCCGGATTCCGGCCGTGCGACTGCGATCGGGTGCATCCCGCTCCTGCCAGCCACGCTCCAAGCCGACGAGAAGACCTATTGCAAGGGCCAGTCCAAGCCGGGCAATGAGCGGATCCATTGGCGCGCCGACTTTCAGGCGGCGACCGTCGGCAGGCGGTCGCGAACCCACCTGACGATCTGCCCTGCCGTCATTGCGCCCGATGTGCGCGCGACTTCGCGCCCGCCATGAAAGAGGATCATGGTCGGAATGCTGCGAATGCCGAGCCTGGCCGCAACAGCCTGCTCATTCTCGGAATTGAGTTTGATCAGGCGGACATGCGGCTCCAGGTCACTTGCGGCTGCTTCATATGCCGGCGCCATCATCTTGCAGGGGCCGCACCAAGGTGCCCAGATGTCGACGACAACCGGCAGGCTGCTGCGCGCGATCTGATTATCGAAGATGGCGGCATCGACATCTTCGGGATGCCCCGAAAACAGGCGGTTCCCGCACTTTCCGCATTTCGCTTCCATGGCATTGCGGCCCGGTGGCAGGCGGTTGACCCCACCACATTTGCTACAAACCACCAAATTCTGCTGCGCCATGGCCATTTACCGATTTTGCTCTCAACCACTATGCGCGCCACAGATGTCCATCGCCAAGGGTGCGCAACGCGTTCAGGATAACCGCCACGTCAATCCCTTCCTGAAGCAGCGCTCCGGCAACCGGGGTGATCTGCCCCATGGCTGCTGCGATCATTGCCAGCCCCGACAGCGCCAGCCCGGCGATGATGCTTTGCAAGGCGATCGATCGCGTTCGCCGTGCAATCCGAACTGCATCGGCGACGGGCTGCAGCCTGTCGGTCAGCACGATGACGTCCGCTGCCTCGGAGGAGGCGGTGGCACCACGTGCGCCCATGGCGACACCGACCGTTGCAGCCGCCAGGGCAGGGGCATCGTTGATGCCGTCGCCGACCATCATCGTCGGCGCCAAGGCCTTCTCGGATTCGACCGTCGCGACTTTTTCGGCAGGAGTTGCATCGGCGACAATGGCGTCGAGGTCTAGCCGGGCGGAGACGCGCTTGGCTGCGACGCTGTCGTCCCCTGTAAGCATAATCATGCGCGCAATGCCGGCCGAACGCAGCTTGCCTAGTGCATCGTGCGCATCAACACGCAGGGTGTCGCCGAACGTGAAAATTCCGGCAAGCCGCCCGCCGAGCGCTACAAAAACCCTGAGCACCGGCTCGTCACGGTATTTTTCTTCGCCGCTTTTTGCCCATCTGGGCAGCGGCCTGTCGGCGAGCACCAGAGCCCGCGATCCCGCGACGATCGACATGTTGTCGACCCGGCCCTTCAGGCCCGCACCGCGATGCTCGTGGACGTCACGCGGATGCGAAAGCATCAGCTGTCTGCCGCGCGCCGCCCGGATGATCGAGTCGGCGAGCACATGGTGCGAAGCCTGTTCCAGGGACGCCAACACCTGCAGCAATTGGTTCGCTTCACGGCCATGTGCGGCTTCGATTTCGATGAGCTCGGCGCCGCCTATGGTCAGGGTCCCCGTCTTGTCGAAGATTGCGGTTCGGACTTGCGCAAGGGCTTCCAGAGCCGCGCTGCCTTTCATCAGAATGCCTGCTCGCGCGGCGCGGGACACGCCGCCGATGAAGGCAACCGGCGCCGCAAGGATGAGCGGGCAAGGTGTCGCGACCACCAGCACGGCCAGCGCTCGGATTGGGTCACCGGAGATGTACCAGGCGGAACCGGAAACCAGCAAAGTGGCTGGCAGCAGGAACAGGGCGAAGCGGTCGGCCATGCGGATGAACGGGGATTTCGCCGTCTGCGCTGCAGCCACCATGCGTACGATCGCGGCATAGGTGCTCTGCTCTGCCAAGGCAGAAGCCCGCATGCTGAAGGCCTCGCCCGCATTGATGGTACCGCTGCGCAGCATAGCGCCCGCTGTCCGCCGTTCCGGCAGCGGCTCACCGGTCACCGCCGACTCGTCGAGCGAGGCCGAAGCATCGAGCAGGATGCCGTCGACGGGAAGCAGTTCGCCGGCCCGGACCAAAAGCTCGTCGCCAACTGCAACGTCTTCCACGGAGATGGTCTCCGTACCCAGCGTTGACGTCCGATGAGCGACACGCGGTGACCGGTCGGTCAATGCCTTGAGGTTGCGCTCCGCGCGCCCGCGGGCGAAATCCTCAAGCACCGTGCCCCCGGCATACATGATCGCCACCACTACTGCCGCCAGGGGTTGACCGAGCAGCAGCGCGGCGGTCATCGATACCAAGGCAATCGCATCGACACCGAAGCGGCCTATCCAGAAATCACGCAGAATGGAAATGGCGAGAGCCGCCACCACGGGCAAGGTCGCCACCGCCCAGATCGTGTCGGCTTCAAGAGGGCCGAGCCCCCTTCGCCAGGCTCCGATTCCAACGGCGAGACCCAAGATGGCAATGACCAGCAAAGCGCGCCGCAGAGCCGACTCGTTCATAAGATGTCCCACACCCTTGATGGCCCTGGCGCTAGAGTTCGTGCACCATCTCCTCGAGCAGGCGCCGCACGTCGTTCGCGACCTGCGCAAGCTCGCGATTGCCGATAGCGCCCATTGAAGCGACCGGATCCACCGCTGCGACCTCTACCTTTCCTGGTTCGACCTCAGTGACGATGACGTTGCAGGGCAGCATGGTTCCGATCTTGTCTTCGGCCTGAAGCGCCCGCCATGCGAAATGCGGATTGCACGCACCCAGGATAACATAGGGCCTGAAATCCGCGCCAAGCTTGGCCTTGATGGTCTGCTGGACATCGATCGAGGTCAGAACGCCAAACCCCTTGCTTGCGAGCTTGTCGGTCACGTGGTCGATTGCCGCTGTGAACGGCATGGCGACGATTTTGCTGAAATAGTAACTCATCTAGCTCTCCAATCGTTGATCGCAACAGCTCGTCGCCACTTTGCGAGTGACCTAGCGCAAGAGCTAATCGCGATGACCGGAGAACGCTTTGATCCAACGCAACGAACGGGCAAGATCGGCTGGCGATGATCGCCCACGAACAGGAGACATGACGGGTGACGATCCGAAATCTCGAATATGCGTTCGCTCCGAAGTCGGTTGCCGTGTTCGGGGCATCGGTGCGTGACGGTTCCGTCGGTCGTGTCGTCTTCGACAACATCGTCAATGGCGGGTTCGAGGGCGAGATCTGGCCGGTCAACCCGAAATATTCGCAAGTGGCTGGTCGACGTTGCTACGCAAAGGCGGCCGATCTTCCAGGCGTTCCAGATCTTGGTGTTATCGTCACGCCGCCAGAGACTGTTCCCGGCGTCGTACGCGACCTCGCTGAAAAGGGCACGCGGGCGGCCGTCGTCATCACCGCCGGGTTGACGCGCGGGAACGGCCTGAGTCAGTCGATGCTCGACGCTGCCAAGCCCACGCTTTTCCGCATCATCGGGCCGAACACGCTCGGGCTGATGATCCCGCCTCTGAGGCTCAATGCCGGATTTGCGCATATGGCCGCCAAGCCTGGCAACATCGCGCTGCTGTCGCAATCCGGCGCCATTGCCACATCGCTGATCGATTGGGCGGCTGACAACAATGTCGGCTTCTCGCAGATCGTCTCCCTGGGTGACATGGCGGATGTCGACGTGGGAGATTGTCTCGACATGCTGGCGGGCGACATGCACACGCGCGCCATCGTGATGTATCTCGAAACAATACCCAATCCGCGCAAGTTCATCTCGGCCGCCCGTGCGGCCGCACGGGTCAAGCCGGTGATCGCGATCAAGTCGGGTCGGCACGAGCAATCGGCCAAAGCGGCCGCGACCCACACCGGCGCGCTTTCGGGGGTTGATCGTGTCGTCGATGCGGCATTGCTGCGCGCAGGCATCCTGCGCGTCAAAGGCCTGGCCGAGCTGTTTGATGCCGCTGAAACGATCGCCCGCTTCACTCCACTCAAACGGGCCCGCGTCGGCATTGTCACCAATGGCGGCGGAGCGGGGGTATTGGCCATCGATCAGCTGATCGACTGCAAAGGGGAATTGGCCGCGCTTTCAGCGGCCACTATCGAACGCCTGAACGCCGTATTGCCGCCGACATGGTCGCACGCCAATCCAGTCGACATCATCGGTGACGCCCCGCCTGAGCGGTACAAGGCCGCGGTCGAAGCCGTGGCGGCCGACCCCGGAACGGACGTCATCCTGGTCATGAATTGTCCAACGGGGCTGGGTTCGCCGCTTGCCGCGGCAAGCGCGGTTGGGGAACTCGCAAGGGAAGGGATGATCGCTGGCAAACCGGTCCTGACCTGCTGGCTCGGGGAGCACACGGCTCGCGCCGGGCGGCAAATCCTTCAGGATGCCGGCATTGCCAGTTTCGAAACGCCGGCTGACGCGGCAACGGCCGTCTCCTACCTCAGCGAATGGTCGCGTGCCCAGCGGGCATTGATGCGCACACCGTCAAGCCGCAGCGAGGACATAACGAGCGATCGGGAAGCCGTTCTCGCCATATTCAGGCAGGTCGCGAGGGAGGGGCGGCGAATGCTGACCGAGCCCGAAGCCAAGGCAGCAATTTCCGCCTACGGCATCCCGGTGCCCGAGACGGTCGTCGCCAGATCTCCTGCCGAAGTGGAAGTGGCAGCCGTGCGGCTCCTCAAAACGTCCGAACGGATTGTCGTCAAGTTGCTGTCCAAGGCGATCTCGCATAAATCGGATATTGGCGGGGTGGTGCTCAACATTGCCGATGCCGCAGCCGCCGGAGCTGCAGCACGCGCAATCGAGGCGCGCGTGCGCAAGCACGCACCGCAGGCCGATATTGAAGGCTATGCCGTTCAGCCGATGGTGGCGAGAAAACAGACGCAGGAACTCATCCTCGGCATGAGCCAGGATCCGATCTTCGGGCCGACCATCCTGTTTGGAGCCGGCGGCGTCGCGGTCGAGGTGATGGATGACACAGCGATCGCCTTGCCACCGCTCGACGACGTTCTTGCCGGTGACCTGATCGCGCAAACGCGGATCGGCCGCCTGCTTGCCGGTTTTCGCGATCGCAAGCCGGCCGATCGGCAATCGATCGTTGCTGCCCTCAATGGCCTGTCGCAGATGACCGTCGACTTTCCGTGCCTCGTTGCGGTGGATATCAATCCGCTGCTGGCCGACGCCGAGGGCGTGATTGCGCTCGACGCCCGCATCGAGATCGAGCCGGAACGCGTGGAAAAGGCGGGGCCGAACCCCGCACTTGCCATCAGGCCTTATCCATCGGGTTGGGAGAAGGCATTTGCCGGAGGCGGCACGCACTATCACATCCGGCCGATCAAGCCGGCCGACATCGCGCTCTATCCGCAATTCCTTGCCAGGATTTCGCCTGACGATCTGCGGCTGCGTTTTCTGTCGCCGCGAAAAAGCTTCTCCGACCAGATGCTGAAGCGGCTCACCCAGCTCGACTACGACCGCAACATGGCCTTCGTCGCTCTGGAGACAAGCACTGGCGCTTTGGCGGGCATCAGCCGGCTTTCCTGCGATCCGGACCGCTCCGTTGCCGAATACGCCTTGCTGGTGCGCACGGATTTGCAGGGTCACGGCCTGGGTTGGGAATTGCTCGGCCAGATCGTCGATTATGCAAAGGCCGACGGGATCGGACGGATAGAAGGCATCGTGCTCAGCGAGAACACGAGGATGCTGGCCATGTGCCGCGAATTCGGCTTCTCGGTCGCCCATCTTCCCGACGACCCTGGCCTTGTCGAGGCCCGGCTCCAACTGCGTTAAGGTCGATCACCAGCCGTGCCCTTCAGGAGGCCGTGCGCAGGGCTTCGGATGCATCAGTCTCGGAAAACCTCCTCAGCTCTGCGACGATGTCGACAAGCTTGCGGTCAGCATTGATCTTGCGCCAGCTTGATTGGGTGGCGTTTCGCTGCAATTGTCGCGAAAGGATATCTATGGTGGCGTCGGAAGGTCCCCCCTTGCGCTCGCTGACCCGTTGCCAGAGAACAAGCGGATCCGCGTCCAGCCAGAACCCGGCGACAGCCACGCCCCTGTCTTGTGCCGCCTTCTCGATACGGTCACGATCGGACCGCCTGTCAAACACGGCGTCAGCGACAATCGATCCGCCCTCCGCAAGGATCAGGCCGGCCCGCCATGCCATTTCGCGATAAACCCGCTTCGAAACCCCCGGACGATAAGCCTTGTCCGGCAGCCGTGTTTCGGCCGGCACTCCGTGCATGGCCTTGCGGATACGGTCGCTTTCGACAATGCGGGCGCCGGGTGGCGCACCAATGTGGGGGGCGAGCGCCTCCGCAATGGTCGTCTTGCCGGAGCCACTCAGGCCGCCGATGGCAACGAGCCGCGGCGGTGTTTCCTGGAGCAATGTCCGGGCAAGGTCGAAATAGGATCTGGCCTCGGCACTCAGTTTGTCGGAGTCGGCGCTGCCTTCCTCGACCTGCGTTGCGGTGACATGGGCGCGCACGGCCGCCCGCACCGCCATGAAAATGGGCAGCAGGACGAACCCATCCTCGTCGTCGGCTTCGTCGAGATAGCGGTTCATCACAAGATTGGCGAGCTGCGGAAAACCGCGATGCCAAAGGTCCATCAACAGGAAGGCAAGGTCGTACAAAACGTCGATGCTGGCGATCTGGTCGTTGAATTCGATGCAATCGAAGAGGCGGGGCTCGCCGTCGAAAAGGCAAATGTTGCGCAGATGCAGATCGCCATGGCACCGGCGGACCTTGCCCGCGGCTTCCCGGCGGTCGAGCAATCCTGAATGCCGGGCGAGGGTTGTGCGGAAGGCCTTGGCAAAGCTCGTGACCTCTGCTTTTGCGAAGACGTGGCTGGTGGCAAAGCCAGCCTCGTTGATGTCGAGCACGCCAGCCAGATTTGACGAGCCGCTGCCATTGTGGATCGTCGGCGCGGCACGGTGGTAGCTGACGATCATGCGCGCAACGGCGGTCATCCGCACCGGCGTCAATTCTCCGGCAGTTGCCATCCGATCGAGGAGCTTCGACTGGTCGAAGCGGACCATCTCGATCGCCGCATCGACCATTTGGCCGGTGCCATCGAAAGCCAGTTTGCCGTCGGCCTCGCGCGTGATGCGACGCACACCCAAATAGAGGCCGGGTGCGGTCTTCGAGTTGAGCTCGACTTCCTTTTCGCAGGCCGCGAGTCGCAGTCGCGGCGCCGAGAAATCGACATAGGGCAACTTGACGGCGCGTTTCATCTTGTAGGCGCGCTGGCCAACCAGGAAGATGCGCGAAATATGGGTCTCAATCACCTCGACTGACCCGGTCTCGCCGTATGTGGCGGGATTGCGCAGCAATGCAGTTACGGCCTGCTGGTCTTCAGCGATCATCGTCGGCCTCCTGCATGCCTGAGCGATAAGAGCCAAGGACGATCCCCTTGGATGCTATCGCTGCAATGTCTGGACATAACCTGCCAGGTTGTGGATCCGTTCCGTTGTCACGATTTCTCCGCCGTTTGGGCCGTATTTCTTGACATCGTCGGGGAGGAACTGGCGACCCCAGACCGGCATATCGCGCTCGCCATGCTCCGGAACCATGGTGCGGCCGTCGATCATTGCAAAGACGCGCCAATACGGAAATTCGCCACCATTCTTTTTCGAGAGACGCGTCAGGTCGGCCGGGCGTTTCATCAACTCGTCGCCCAACGGACCGTCGCCCTTGCCGTCGACACCATGGCAGACCGCGCAGGAGTTCAGGTACTCCGCCTGACCGTAGCTCATTTCCTGCGCCGTTGACGCATTGAGAGCCAAGCTCGCGAAAACTGCCCCGATCAAAATCTTCATCTTCGTACCCGCCGATTGACTGGCTTCACCATACTACCCTCGGTGCGCACAGCCGTTGATCCGGATCAATTGGGTGCCACGCATGGTCTTTTGATTCAGCGCAATGAGCGCAGCGGCCCGTCTCGTTACGGTTGCATTCACGATTGAACCGAAACTCAAGAACCAGGAGCAGCCGCCATGGCTTTCAAAACACTTCTTGCGGTTACCGGAGCGAAGATGGGTGACGGCGATCTCAAACTGGCCGCCGGGCTCTGCGAGGAAGTCGGCGCCCATCTTGCCGTACTTGCCGTCGTCATTGCCGCGCCGCCGCCGGTCGGAGAATATGCTGCAATTGTCTCGGAAGCCTGGCTCGAGGAGCGTCAGGCCGACATGAAGCAATTGGAGAAGCGAACCGCTTCTGTGTCTGCCTTTCTCGCCAGCACCGCGCTTTCGGCCGATGTCTCCAGCGAGTATCCGGAAGTTGGCCGTGCCGACGAAATTATCGGGCGCCGCGCCCGATATGCCGATGTTACCGTCGTCGGACCGGAATTGCTGACCA
This sequence comes from Mesorhizobium sp. P2_H9, assembly GCF_056403215.1. NCBI lineage: Bacteria > Pseudomonadati > Pseudomonadota > Alphaproteobacteria > Hyphomicrobiales > Phyllobacteriaceae > Mesorhizobium > Mesorhizobium sp. P2_H9. The sequence goes on from NZ_JBFUFX010000008.1 coordinate 302,751, forward strand.
GCGAGACGCTGAAAGGCAAGGTGATCGAGGGCGCCCTATTTTCCTCCGGCAAGCCGCTGTTGATTGTTCCAGAGGGGACGCGAGCGACACTGAAGCCAAAGTGCGTGCTTGTTGCTTGGGATTCGCGCCTCGAGGCATCGCGCGCCGTCTGCGCGTCGCTTGAGATGCTGAAAGGGGCCGACGACGTGCGCCTCGTCATCGTCGACCCGATCGAAGACGAATATCACCATGGGGCCGAACCGGGCGCAGATGCCGCTACCTATCTCACCCGGCATGGCGTGAAGGTTACCGTCGACCGATTGCCGAGCTCGAACCAGTCTGTCGCCGACGTGCTTCGCCGGCACGCCGTGGACGTCACCGCCGAGCTGATGGTCATGGGCGCCTACGGGCATTCGCGGCTGCGCGAGCGCATCTTCGGCGGCGTCACCAGGTCGATTCTCGAGGATCCATCGCTGCCCGTCCTGATGGCGCGGTAGCGATTGAAAGCAGATGAAAGCAGAAAAGGGACGTCACAAAAAGGGGCCGGCGAGTTTGCGCCGGCCCGTTTTGTTCTTGGCAGCGAATGGGCTGTCCGACTTATTCGCTCGCTTCCCGGCCCGACACCTGCTCGATGAGGATCCGGAAGAAGACGTGGGGTTCACCATCGGCCGTGGGAGGAACAACCGGCTTAAGGGCGCCAGGCTCCCACCAGTCGGGGTGCTTGCTCAGCACTGACCACGCGTGATCGCGTTGTAGCTTGTGGCCGACCCGGTCAGGCAATTCTTCATAGCGGCCGTCGACGATCACGCTTCTCCAACCCCGGCCCTGGCCGCGCTCATCGACCTGGACCGATACAAGAGGGTTGGCTCGCATCCAGTCGATCTTCTTGCCGGGCATGGAAAACGCATAAAGATGAGCATCCGAATGGGCGTAGTAGAATGGCACGACGTAGGGTTGTCCGTCCTTTGCGCATGCCAGGCGACCGATGCGATTGGCCATCAGGATTTTCGTGCATTCCAAGGTAGAAAGCGCGCGGACCAGCATGACGTGATCTCCTATTCTTGAGTATTCCGTGGCACCGATTTCGTTGTGGCTTTCGCACCGGAGCCGGCTGCGTGTTGTCCACTTCGGTGTTGCCTGCCCGTTTGCGCCCGACCAGCCTCGCCCATCGCAGCGACGACGTCGCTGTCCGAGAGCTGAGGAAACCGCATATAGTGGTAGCTCAGAGCACGGAACTGTCCTGGCTGACTAAGGCAAACCACACGATTCGCTTCCCGTGCCAGTTCAGCGACCGTCTCTTGCGGTGAAACAGGAACTGCCACGATGATTTCCCTCGGAGACCGGCGCTTGACGGCGCGGATCGCGATTTTCATGGTCGTACCGGTCGCGGCGCCGTCATCGACGATGATCGCGGTCTTTCCCGCGATAGAGATCCGTTTGGTCTTACCTCGATATGCGGCACGCCGGCGTTCGAGTTCTGGACGTTCTTTGGCAATCAGGACACGTAGCTCGCCTTCATCGAGCGCATAGGCCTCGACGATCTCCCGGTTCAACACGACCTCCCCGGGGTCGCCATCGACGATTGCGGCGACAGCCAACTCGGGATTGCCTGGGGCGCCGACCTTGCGGACGATTAGCAGGTCAAGAGGAGCATTGAGAGCTCTGGCCACCTCCACTGCGACAGGCACGCCGCCACGTGGCAATGCCAGGACAACAGGCTGATACAGCTTAAGGTTGCTCAGCTCCAGGCCAAGCTTCACACCAGCGTCCTCCCGGTCTCGGAACATGGGTCAATCCACCGGCCACAATTTTCTGAGCGCCTTCTTCATCGAGTTTCTGACCTGCACGACCTCGCCATGCGAAATGTGACGGTCGAGAAGCTTGAACACGGCGCTGATCGCGACGTCGAAATCGACCTCCTCATCGTAGCCGAAACTGTCTCTGACGCAGAGAACAAAGTCGCGCTTCGTGCGCTCATCCGCAGGCGCAGATGGAGTCCAGCCTTCGAAGTAGATGCCACGAATTAAAACAGGGAGTTGGGCCGAGAGGTCCGCCACTTCCGCTTGCGACAGCCAGTCCCGCACCGTGTGCAGAACAGATCTCAGAAGGCGGCACGCGCTCGGCTCGCTCCAGCAAAGATCCTTGGCAAGCTCGTTGACCCATTGCTGTGCCTGTTGGGCGGCGTGCGTGAAGTCGGCAAAGGACGTGTGAGAACTGTGACCCATGGCGATGCTCCTCGAACATTTGGGCTCCATTCTCGGGCATTGAAGAGCTTTGAGCATTGAGCAGGATCAAAACATTCAAAAGTGCGTAGCCCGATAGTGCTGTCACCGCCCCATCGATCAGATCGAGGAGCCGCACACCGGCTGGCAAAGGGACGAAGACCGTTTTGGCAGGCCGCGGCTTTCAGCCGCCAGATTTCTGCACCAGCAGCGGAATGATGCGGTCGCTCTTGGCGACCGACGGGCGGCCTGCCGAGCCGTAGGGGATGCCGAGCGCGTCCCAGGTCTCGACCAGTGCATCCTGCAGCGAGGCGATCAGTGCATCGGTGTGGAATGGCGTCGGTGTGATGCGCAGCCGCTCGGTGCCGCGCGGCACGGTCGGGTAGTTGATCGGCTGGATGTAGATGCCGTGCACGCCGAGCAGGCGGTCGCTGGCCATCTTGCAGAGCTCGGGATCGCCGACCAGCAGCGGCACGATATGCGTCGGAGACTCCAGCACCGGCAGGCCGGCGGCAGCAAGAACCTGCTTTGTCAGCGTCGCCTGGCGCAGTTGCGCGTCGCGCTCGACC
>NZ_JBFUFX010000009.1:0-492320 GCF_056403215.1 Mesorhizobium sp. P2_H9
GAAAAGTGATGCTTGGTCACGCCCATTTCGGTGACGAGATCGGCTGCCTCGACCAGCGCCGGCTTGGCGTTGCGGCCGGTGACGACGACATGCAGGCCTTCACGCCGCGTCTTCAGCGCCGCGACCACTTTTTCGAGGTCGAGATAGTCGTAGCGCAGCGCAATGTTGAGCTCATCGAGCACGACAAGGCTGATCGAGGGATCGGCGATCAGTTCCAGCGCCTTGGCCCAGGCGGCTTCGGCCGCCGCGATGTCGCGCTTCAAATCCTGCGTTTCCCAAGTGAAGCCCTCGCCCATCGTGTGCCAGACGACGCGGTCGCCGAACGCGGCGAAGGCATCCTTTTCGCCGGTGTGCCATTTGCCCTTGATGAACTGGACGACGCCAATGCGCTTGCCGTAGCCGAGCATCCGCAGCGCCAGGCCGAAGGCGGCAGTGGTCTTGCCCTTGCCGGGTCCGGTGTTGACGATCAGCAGCCCCTTCTCGACCGTCTTTTCCGCCACCTCGGCATCCTGCACCGCCTTGCGCTTGGCCATCTTGGCGCGGTGGCGTTCCTCGTCTTTTGCATCGATATCGGTCATTTATTTCACCTTGAGCGGCAGCCCGGCCACCATCAATAGCACCGTATCGGCAGTTGCCGCGACCTGCTGGTTGAGTCGGCCGGCGGCGTCGCGAAACCGGCGTGCCAGCGCATTGTCCGGTACGATGCCTTGCCCGACTTCGTTGGAGACCACGAACCACGGCCCGCGCGGCCGCGCCAGCACGTCGGCCAGCCGCCGGCATTCTGCGTCGAGATCATGGTCTGAAAGCATATGATTGGTCAGCCACAGCGTCAGGCAATCGACGAGCACGGGCTGATCGTCAGGCAAGGTCTCGAGCGCACCGGCAAGATCGAGCGGCGCATCGATAGTCGCCCATCCCTCGCCGCGCCGCGAGCGATGCAGCGCGATGCGCTCGCGCATTTCGTTGTCAYAGGCTTGCGCGGTGGCAATATAGGTCCACGGCGCAGCGCCTGCCCTCACCAGTCTTTCGGCGTGCGCGCGCGATGATGAAGGTCAGTGCTTTGCGATCAGGCAAAGCTGTCGCGCAGGCTAGTCGCCGTTCCTGTGAAGCGTCCGCGCACCACGCCGACGGCTGCACCAAGCACCAGCCAGAACACCAGATTGGTCACCGTAACCGCCACCACGAACTGATGGTGCAGGCCTTCCGGGATTGCTGTCACGAAGCTGTCCGGCTGCGGCGCGCCGACGATATGTGGCGCCACGATCAAAGCCACGGCAAGGATCGCCAACGGCAGCGACTTGCGGAAGGCGAGAAGGCCCAGGCCAGCCGCTGTCGCCGCCACTGTTGCCCACCACCAGATCTGGCGCTGCATGAGGTCGGCCGCCGGCATTGCCGGCAGTTCGGGCGGCAGGCCAAGGCCCGGCGCCAGCGTGAACACCGCAAAGCCGGCCAGGCCCCAGAACACGCCCTGGCGCCAGCTGCCGATACCGCCAGCGAACTCGGAAACCGCGACCAGAATCAACGCGAAGCCGATGCCGGTGACGATATTGGCGACGACACTGAAGGCAAAGCGCTCGAAGCCGTCGGCCGGCGACCAGCCTTCGTCTTCAGCCGGAGCCGCCGCTTCGACAGGCGCTGGCGCTGAGCTCATGGCGTTTTCCGCCGTTGCGGCACTGCTCATGGCATTGGTGGTGCTGGCGGCGGGTGCCGCAGCATGATCGTGCTGGTGGCCGCCAGCCTTCTCAAAAACTTCGGCCTGGTAGATCAGAGGGTCGGTGGCAAAGGCCTGCATGCAGGCGAGAACGACGCCAGCCACGAGCCCTGCGATCGCCGCGATGAACACGACGTTGCGAAACAGGTTCATGATGTCAATTCCTCGTCAGTGGCAGGGGAACGCCATCGAGTGGCGATAATCGTGCGCAGCGTTGTGGACTACATCGATATGCGAGAAGCCGACAACCCCGACAACGAACATGCCGAGAAATGCAGTGAGCACCAGCTGCATGAAGCGCGACTGCGAGGAAACGGAAGCGCCGAGAGAGACGGAAGCGGTATTCATGTCTTGTCCTTTCGCCCTCCACCCGAGGGCATAGAAGTCACTATCCCTGTCGCCGGCAGGTCTCCTGGCTCGCGGATCAGCGCCCTTCCCCACCTTCCCGAAGAAAAATCTTCAGTGGCATATGGAGAGGACTACCGCACACAGTTGCGGGGGCAGCCACGGCATTGGGCAACAACTCAGCCCGCACCGCATTCCCTCTTGGCTCCAAACGGAACCGACGACAGCAGCGACTATAGGCAAAATCGCAGCGCCCGGCAAACCAAATTCCGCCGGTTACCAGCGCGAATGCGCCACCTTGGCCTTAAGCTGCGGACGCGGCGATCCGCTCGGCAACGAGGCGCTGCAGCCGCCATAGATGGCGGTCGTGAATGCCGCGCTCCTCCAGGTTTTTCACCGTGTTGTAGAGATAGTCGGCGCCTGAGCCCCAGTGCCCGCATGACGTGGCCAGTCTTTCGACAACCCTCTCTTCGGCGAGCGGGCCGGCATAGGTCGTACCGTTGCGGTTGATGACGAAGGCCAAAGCCTTTATCGGGCCGCTGTCGCTGGACAGGCTGAGCATGCGGGGATGGTAGCTTGTCGGCTTCAGCGTCACTTCGCGCCGCAAAAGCTTGCCCAGCTGCTGCCGCCTGTTGTCGTCGGTCAGCCGAAAAGCGACGCCCTTGCATTGTCCGCCACGGTCGAGCGCCATCATCAGGCCGGGGTTGTCCTTGGTGCCGCGCCAGCGCGTCATGTTCATGCAAAAGGACCGGTGCCAGCCGCGCGCCGTGGCGACACGTTCCTCGACATGGTCGATTTCGGGTTTCCAGATCAGCGAGCCGTAGCCGAACAGCCACAGCGGTTCCGAGTCGGGGAGTTCAGCCTGCAATGCGTCCAGCAACGAATCATAGTCGCCATCATCCAGATGCGCAGCATCAGGATCGGGACCGGTATCCTCGATCGCGCGCCAGCAGCGCGCGACCAGTTCCGGCGTTAGCGACATCGGTCGTGCAGCCAAGTCTCGCTCCTCTTGTTCAACGACATGATTAGGCATCGTGGTAGAAACCGGCAATGCCGTGGCGTGCCAAATGCCGTCGCCAGAATTGACAAACGATTTGCCGGGGTGTCGGCTGGCGCATCACAGGAAGCCTGCCATGCAACCCAGTCCGGGCGAACGCGATCCCTATAACGGCCTGACCCGGGCCGAGCCGACGTTGCCGTCATCGGCCTATTGGGACGCAAACGCCTATCAGCGCGACCTCGACGCCATCTGGTACAAAAACTGGCTGCTGGTTTGCCGCGAGGCCGACCTCGCCCAGCCGCTGGCTTTCAGGACCTTTCGCGTCGGCACGCAGGAGATCGTCGTGCTGCGCGACGACACCGGCGTGCTGCGCGCCTTCCACAACACTTGCCGGCATCGCGGCTCGCAGCTTTGCCAGGAGAGCGAGGGCCGGCTGAAGGCGCGGCTCATCACCTGCCCCTATCACGCCTGGTCGTATTCGCTGCGCGGCGACCTCGTGCGCGTTCCCTCGAAATCGCTGCCCGAAGGTTTCGACAAGGTCGATCACCCGCTCTACCGCGTGGCGCTGTCGGTGTGGCGCGGCTTCGTCTTCGTCAATCTCGCCGAAGATGCCCACGGCTCGGCCGAAACATCTTTCGATCCTGCATCCGGCAGCCTCGCCAACTGGCCGCTGGAGACGCTGGTCAGCGGTCACGTGCTCAAGAAGGTGATGAACTGCAACTGGAAGATCTTTTGGGAGAACTTCAACGAGTGCCTGCACTGCCCCGGCGTCCACAAGGACCTGTCGCGGCTGGTGCCGATCTATGGCCGTGGCCTGATGGGTCGCCATGACGACCCGGACTGGGATCGCCATGCCGACAATGACGCGCCGGAATTTTCCGGCGGCTTGCGCGCCGGTGCCGAGACATGGTCGCGCGACGGAAGGGCGCATGGACCGGTGTTTTCCGGGCTGACGCCGGCCGAGCGCGCCGCCGGCCAGACCTACGCCACGTCACTGCCGTCGATGTTCATCGTCGGCCATGTCGACTATGTCAGGACCGTGCGGCTGGTGCCGCTTGGCCCCGAACAGACCGAACTCACCGCCGAATGGCTTTTTTCGCCCGAGGCACTGGCGGCGCCCCAGGCCGATATCGACAACATCGTCGCCTTTGGCCGGCAGGTGCTGGAGGAAGACGCTGCGATCTGCGAGGTTAACCAGAAGGGCCTGCGCTCGCTGCGCCACCAGGCCGGCGTGCTGATGCCGGAGGAGTACGATCTGCACCGTTTCCACAACTGGGTGCGCGACCAACATGCAACGCTTTCGCCCAAGTCCTGAAAATCAAAGCGATTTCGGCAGATAGCGCCAGGTGACAAAACCGCAGAACGCCGCCAGCAGGCCAAGCGTCGCGAACACCGAGCCCAGCCCGAAGAAGGCCAGCACCACCGAATAGACCAGCGGTGGCGTCAGCTCGGAAAAGTCGAGATAGGTGCGATAGACCGCCGCCATCTGCGCCCTCTCATAGGAGCGCACCGAGCGCATGAAGGCGGTCGAGCCCAACGCATCGAGCGCGATGGTGAAGAACGCGCCGCAAAGCAGGAAGGCGCCGGTGAGCAACGGCACGGTTTCGCCGACCGCACCCGCAGCCAACAGCATCGCCGACATCGCGAAATAAGCGAATGTCATGGTGCGCCGGCCGCCGAACCGCTTTCCCGCCTTGCCCCAGAAGATGGCCATGAACAGAAGTGCGTTGCCGGCCGAAACCAGCAGGCCGCCGGCGAGTTTGCCTTCCCCGGTGATCACCATGAACAGCGGCCCATAGACGAAGAACGTCGTCCAGAAGCAGGAGCGGCCGAAGGCGATCAGCCATGCCAGCCTCAGCCTTGGCTGCGCGACGAAGCGGCCGATATTGGCCAGCGGATTGGCCGGCCGTGTCTTGCCCGGGCGGATCGATGGATTGTCGCCCAGCCTGTAGGTCCAGAACAGCGCCAGCAGGATCATGGCAAAAACGGCAACCGCGCCATGCGCGGCATAGATGCCGAAGCGCGTATAGAGAAAGATGCCGAGCGTCGGCCCACCGGTCCAGGCAAACATCGACCACGCCATGCGCAGCGATTCCGCCTGCATGAAGTCGGTCTTGCGGATGTGGTCCATGATGTAGAGGTTGAGCGTGATCGACAGCGCGCTGGCGCCCATGACCCGGCACAGCATGCCCACCAATTGCCCGGCCAGCGTGTGGGTGACGAAGAACAGCGAGCCGATGGCCAGCAGGCAGGCGCCGGCCGTGTAGACCCAGCGCCGGGCAAAGCGGCGGATCAGCATCGGCATGAACAGCGTCACCGACAGGCCGAGCAGGGCCACGACGGTGTAGAGGATCGAGACGATCTGCTCGTTGTGCAGGATCTCATAGGCCTGGATCGGGATGACGCTCGATACTGTGGCGCGCGCGAAGGACTCGACCGCGTAGAGCGAGGCAAAAGTGCGTGCATCCGCCGGCCGCAAGGCCGGAAGCCAGATCGGATGGCGCACATGGGTGGACATTGCTTTCCCCAAAGCAGACTCGCGCGGCCAATCTGGCGTGGCGTTCCTGGTGTCGGTAACAGGAAACCGACCCGTTCACGGCAAAAAGCGAAGCCGGCCAAAGGCTTTCCGATGCTGGCCTAAAGCAAGCCCTGATGCGGTGTCTTCCCTGCCTTCTTTTGTCCGGTGCAACCGTGCTAGTCGTCTGAGGTCAGCTGAATCAGAATTACGAGACCATGAGCATCCATACGCCGCCAGCCCCGGATCAACCGAAACGCATTGTCGCCATCGACATCGTGCGCGGCATCGCGCTCATCGCCATGGCCAGCTATCATTTCACCTGGGATCTGGAGAACTTCCACTACACCGATCCCGGCCTGACCGCCTTCGGCTGGTGGAAGATCTACGCGCGCTGCATCGCCTCGACCTTCCTGTTCCTGGTCGGTGTCAGCCTGTTTCTCGCCCATGGTCGGCAGATCCGCTGGAACGGTTTTTGGAAGCGTCTCGCCATGGTCACCGTGGCGGCGATCGCCATATCGGCAGTCACCTGGTTCGTCACGCCGGACAGCTTCATCTTCTTCGGCATCTTGCACGAGATCGCGGTGGCCAGCCTGCTCGGCCTTTTGTTCCTGCGTCTGCCGTCATTGCTGACGTTGCTCGTCGCGGCGGTGGTGATCGCCGCGCCGATCTACTTCAGATCCGAAGCCTTCGACCACCCTGCTTTGTGGTGGGTTGGTCTGTCGGCGATCAACCCGCGCTCCAACGACTACGTACCCGTCTTGCCATGGTTCGGCGCGGTTCTTGTCGGCATCGCCGCTACAAAGCTCGCTTCCAACGCCGGCGTGCTGGCGCGGTTGGCGACGCTCACGCCCGGACGATGGGCCAACCCGCTGATCTTCATCGGCCGTCACAGCCTGGCTTTCTACCTGATCCATCAGCCGCTGCTGTTTGGCTGTGTCTGGCTGTTCTCGCAGATCATGCCGGCGCCGGTGGAGACAAGGGAAGTGGTCTTCCTGAAAGAGTGCCAGGTATCCTGCCAGCAGCAGCGCGACACGGAGTTCTGCACCAGCTATTGTGTGTGCATGCTGGATACGCTGCAAGGCGAGGCAACATTCGATCGGCTCTACAATGGCGACCAGACCCCGGAGTTCAAGGCGCATCTTGGCGATCTCGCCGGCACTTGCACCGCCAAGACCGAGAGCTCGATGATGGAGGGAGGGCAGCAATGACCGACAGTCAGCCGAAACCCGGGCTCATTCCATGGCCGCCGCTGATCTATGTCGCGGCCATCGCCATCAGCATCGCGCTCGGCCTGCTCTACCCGCTGCCATGGATCGGCGACATTGCGGGCGACCTGCTTTTCGCCGCCGGCTGGGTGGCGCTGTTCGGCGTCGCCGCACTCTGGTTCACCGCGATCCGCAGCATGATACGGGCCAAGACGACGTTCAACCCGAACGCCGTGCCGGACCATCTGGTAACGTCAGGCCCTTTCGGCATCACGCGCAACCCGATGTATCTGGCCAACACGCTGCTGTTGATCGGCGTCGCCTTCGTCTCGGGCATCGCATGGTTTCTGCCGCTGGCCCTGATCGCGGCCTTCGCAACGCAAAAACTCGCGATCGAGGGCGAGGAAAAGGTGCTGGCCGCCAAATTCGGCAAGAAATATCGCGACTACGCCAAAAGGGTGCGGCGCTGGATTTAGGCGCCGGCTCACACAGGTCGGCTACGTGTTGACGCCGAGCTCCACCAATCGCTCGACGCAGGATTCCTCGGCCTGGTCGAGTTCGGCAAGCGTCTCCTCGAGGTCGCGTCGCTTCTGCCTGAGATCTTCGCGCTTTTCCTCGATGCGCTTGATCATCAGCTTGAGTTGACCGACCTCGCCGGGCGGCTCCTTGTACATCTGGATGATTTCGCGGATTTCGTTGATCGAGAAGCCGAGCCGTTTTCCCCGCATGATCTGGCGGATGAGATGCCGGTCCGAGGGGCGAAACAGCCTCGTGCGGCCGCGCCGCACCGGTTGCACCAGCCCTTCATCCTCGTAAAAGCGCAGCGTCCGCGTCGACACGTCGAATTCGCGCGTCAGTTCGGTGATCGAGTAGTATTCCCGCATTGTCACTCCAGATGCCGGAATCCCGGGCGATCGCCAAGCGGCGTCGCCCTTTTGTCCCGAACCAAACCCATGCCATGCCGGAATCGACAAGGCGCCCCGCGCAAGCCTCGCACGGCATTTACGTAAAAGTCAATTGAGGGCATATCACCGTGGCCCTCAGGGCACGGCGAACCACCATGTGGCAAGCCCCAGAAAGGCAAAGAAGCCGACGACGTCGGTGACCGTGGTAACGAAAACCGCCGAAGCCACCGCCGGGTCGATCTTGAAGCGGTCGAGCAGCAGCGGGATCAGGATGCCGGCAAGGGCGGCCACGAACATGTTGATGATCATCGCCGCCGCAATGATGCCGCCGAGGTTCGGATCCCAGAACCACGCCGCCGCCGCGATGCCGATCAGGATGGCGAAGATGATGCCGTTGATGAAGCCCACCCCCATCTCGCGGCGGATGATGCGGCCGGCATTGTAGATGTCGAGATCCTTGGTCGCCAGCGCCCGCACGGTGACAGTCATGGTCTGCGAGCCGGCATTGCCGCCCATCCCCGCCACGATCGGCATCAGCACGGCAAGCGCCACGATGTGCTCGATCGTATGGTCGAACAGGCTGATCACCGACGCCGCCAGGAACGCCGTCAGAAGATTGATAAGCAGCCAGGGCACACGCGAACGCGAGGTCGAGACTATGCTGTCCGACAGCTCTTCGTCGCCGACGCCGCCCATGCGCAAAAGGTCCTCTTCGGCCTCCTGCTGGATGACGTCGACCATGTCGTCGATGGTCAGCACACCGACCAGCCGCTCGTTCTCGTCGACGACAGCGGCGGAGAGAAGATCGTATTGTTCGAAATCGCGCGCTGCGTCTTCCTGGTCCATCGTGGCCGGAATGGCGTGCCTTGTCTCATGCATCACCTCTTCGACCTTCACCGAGCGCTTGGTGCGCAGGATCTGGTCGAGATCGATGGCGCCAAGCAGCTTGAAGCTCGGGTCGATGACAAAGATCTGGCTGAAGCGGTCCGGAAGGTTCTTGTCCTCGCGCATGTAGTCGATGGTCTGGCCGATGGTCCAGAACGGTGGCACGGCGACGAACTCTGTCTGCATGCGGCGGCCGGCAGTCTCTTCGGGATAGTCCAGCGAGCGGCGCAGCCTGATCCGCTCGGTGAACGGCAGTTGCGACAGGATCTCGTCCTGGTCTTCCTTTTCGAGATCTTCGAGAATGTAGACCGCGTCGTCGGAATCGAGCTCCTGCACCGCCTGCGCAATCTGCGCATTGGGCAGATTGTCGACGATCTCCATGCGGATCGCCTCGTCGACCTCGGTCAGCGAGGAAAAGTCGAAGTCGGCGCCCAGGAGTTCGACCAGCACGCGGCGCTGTTCGGGGTGAAGCGCTTCGAGCAGGTCGCCCAGTTCCGACTGGTGCAGGTCGTCGACTTCACGCTTCAGCGTCAGCGTGTCGCGATCGGCGATCGCCGCACCGATCTGCGCCAGGAATGACGACAGAATGACGCCGTCCTCGCCATAGATATCGGCGTGGCTGTCTTCAGCGGCTCTGGCGCCGGTCGTCTGTTCGCCCTGGCGTTCCACCAGCGCCTCCCGCCATCGGAATCCCGGAAAAGGTGCCTGTCAGGTCTAGCGCGCAACGCACGGGAATATCAAACGAAATGCGCCCTGCCTCGCAGACGGGACGAGGGTCCCTTCATCAAGACATGGTGCTGCCCGGGCTTCAGGCAGCGCGACAGCGCATGTCGCTGGGGAAAGAGCACCCATTCGCGGATAGGGCAGAATTGCCGTTGTGTAAGCGCTGGAAAACCACCGCATCCGCCTGTGCCCGTAATGTGGCCAAGATAACCGGAAGCCCTTGACCGTAAAGTCACAGAGAACGAACGAGACAATCGCAGGACAACGCGTTCGCGTCGTCGTCGCCGAGCGCAATCCGCTCGTTGTGTCGGCGATGCGCGAAATGCTGGAATGCGACGGGCGCTTCGAGCTTTTGGCCTGCGTGCAAAGCGGCAGGCATTTCCTCGAACTGGCAATGGCAGGCGAATTCGACGTCGCCGTCATCGGCTGGAAACTCGCCGACATGGACGGCGCCGATGTCCTTGCCGAGATCCAGAGCCGCAAGCTCAATGTGCGCATCACGGTCTTTTCCAACGACCACGATATCGGCATCCTGAAGCAGTGCGTGCGACTCGGCGCGCATGGCTACTGTTTTCAGTTCGACGACCCGCCGATCATTTTCGAGACGATCCTGGCGGTCGCGCATGGCCGCATCTGCATCCCTTACATCGACATCAACAAGGTCAACGACACGCCGTTGGCGCAGCTCACGGTTCGGGAACGGGAACTGCTGGCGGTGCTTTCCGACGGTTGGACCAACCTTCAGATCGCGACCCGCACCGGCATCTCCGAGAATACGGTGAAGTACCACCTGAAAAATCTCTACGACAAGCTTGCCGTTCGCAACCGGGCGATGGCGGTCGCGCTCTATTCAAGCGAGAAGCGGCGTCCCCTTTCGGGTAGGCCGACCGGGTAGGACGAACCTACCCGCGCGCCGCGAATACTTACCCGGCAAGGTGTTGTTGCGACACGCCGTCCAAACGACACTTCCTCCACAATCCCTAGGCATCGGAGGAGATCGCATATGGCCGGGTTCACCCATCTTTTCATTCCAGGACCCACCAACATTCCGGAGCGGGTCCGGCAGGCGATGAACCTGCCGATGGAGGACATGCGCGCCGGGTCATTCCCCGATTTCACCCTGCCGCTGTTCGAGGACATCAAGAAGGTCTTCAAGAACGAGACCGGCCGCGTCTTCATCTACCCCTCCTCTGGCACCGGCGCCTGGGAAGCAGCGATGACCAACGTGCTCAGCCCCGGCGACAGGGTGCTGATGTCGCGCTTTGGCCAGTTCTCGCATCTGTGGATCGACATGGCCGAGCGTCTCGGCTTCGAAGTCGATGCGATCGACTGCGAGTGGGGAACAGGTGTTCCACTCGAACTCTATGCCGAGAGGCTGAAGGCGGACAAGGCGCATCGCATCAAGGCGGTGTTCTGCACGCAGAACGAGACCGCGACCGGCGTCACCAGCGACGTCGCCGGCTGCCGCGCCATACTCGATGACGCAAGCCACCCTGCCCTGCTTTTCGTCGACGGCGTCTCGTCGATCGGCTCGATCGATTTCCGGCAGGAGGAATGGGGTGTCGACTGTGCGGTCAGCGGCTCGCAAAAGGGTTTCATGCTGCCCGCCGGCCTCGGTTTCCTCTCCGTCAGCAAGAAGGCGCTCGTCGCCTCGAGGACGGCGACCCACCGGCGCTGCTTCTTCTCCTTCGAGGACATGATCCGCGCCAACGACGCCGGCTACTTCCCCTACACGCCGGCGACGCAGCTGCTGCGCGGCCTGCGCGCCTCGCTCGACCTCATCGCCGAGGAAGGGCTGGACAACATCTTCGCCCGTCACCATCGCCTCGCCGAAGGCGTGCGCAAGGCGGTCGATGCCTGGGGGCTGAAACTCTGCGCAAAAGCGCCGAAATGGCATTCAGACACGGTCAGCGCCATCCTGGTGCCGGAGGGCATCGACAGCGGCGATGTCGTCAAGCGCGCCTACCAGACCTATCAGACCTCGCTCGGTGGCGGCCTCAACAAGGTGTTCGGCAAGGTTTTCCGCATCGGCCATCTCGGCTGGCTGAACGAGGTGATGGTGCTGGCCTCGCTTTCCGCCGCCGAACTGGCACTGCTCGACTGCGGCGTCAAGCTGGCGCCGGGTTCCGGCGTCGGCGCAGCGATCGCGCATTTCCGTCGTTCGCCGCGGTCCGCCATCGCCGAAGCCGCCTGATCCCGGAGCGCACCATGAGCCACACAATCAACCACCTCAGGAAACTCCGGCTGCAGCGCAGCGAACTGGCCGTGCCAGGCTCAAGCCCGGAGATGATCGACAAGGCGGCGAACAGCGCCGCCGACTTCATCTTTCTCGACATCGAGGACGCGGTCGCCCCGCCCGACAAGGAGCGGGCGCGCAAGAACATCATCCAGGCGCTCAACGACATCGACTGGCACGCCAAGGGCAAGACCGTCTCGGTGCGTATCAACGGGCTCGACACGCATTACATGTATCGCGACGTGGTCGACGTGATGGAACAGGCCGGCGACCGGCTCGACACGATCCTGGTGCCGAAAGTCGGCGTCCCGGCCGATCTCTATATGGTCGAGGCGATGGTCAACCAGATCGAGATGGCCAAGGGTTTCAAGACCCGTGTCGGGCTGGAAGCGCTGATCGAGACCGCGCTCGGCATGGCCAATGTCGAGGCGATCGCAGCGTTTCCGGGGCGGCTGGAAGCGATGCATTTCGGCGTCGCCGACTATGCCGCCAGCAACAAGGCGCGCACCGTCAACATTGGCGGCCTCAATCCCGATTACCCCGGCGACCAGTGGCATTTCGCCCTGTCACGGATGACCGTCGCCTGCCGGGCCTACGGCCTGCGCGCCATCGACGGACCGTTCGGCGATTTCTCCGATCCGGAAGGCTACATCGCCGGCGCCAGGCGCGCGGCAGCTCTTGGCATCGAAGGCAAGTGGGCCATCCATCCCTCGCAGATCGCGCTTGCCAACGAGGTCTTCTCGCCGCCGGAAAAGGAAGTGACGCGCGCCAGGCGCATCCTCGAAGTGCTCAAAGAGGCTGAGGCGCAGGGCAAGGGAGCCGCGGCGCTTGACGGCAAGATGATCGACGCGGCGTCGGAACGCATGGCGCGCAACGTGTTGGTGGTGAACGAGGCAATCGAACGCGCCGGTCAACCGCGCGCTGCCGCGCATTGATGATCCGGGGAGGATAGAATGGACATTCACGAATATCAGGCCAAGGAACTGCTCGCCCGCCACGGGGTCCACATCCCGCGTGGCGGCCTCGCCTACAGCCCGGAGCAGGCGACCTACCGCGCCCGCGAAATCGGCGGCGGCAAATGGGTAGTCAAGGCGCAGGTTCACTCCGGCGCGCGCGGCAAGGCCGGCGGCATCAAGCTGTGCGCCAATGACGAGGAGATCGCGGAAGCCGCCGAGGCCATGCTCGGTCGCAAGCTGGTGACGCAGCAGACCGGTCCGCGCGGCAAGCTCATTTCACGGCTCTACCTCGAGGAAGCCGTCGACATCGCCCAGGAACTCTATGTCGGCTTCGTGCTCGACCGGAAGGAGGAGCGCGTGATGATCGTGGCCTCGGCTGCCGGCGGCATCGAGATCGAGGACATCGTCGAAAGGGCTCCGGATTCCATCATCCGCACCACGGTCGATCCCGGTGTCGGCATGCAGCGGTTTCAGGCGCGCGAGATCGCGTTCGGGCTCGGCCTCGACCAGAACCTGATCGGCAAGGCGACCGAAACCATCCTCGGCTGCTACCAGGTGTTCCGCGACTACGATGCCTCGATGCTGGAGATCAATCCGCTGGTGGTGACCCGCGACGGCAACCTCGTCGCGCTCGACGCCAAGATGTCGTTCGACGAGAACGCGCTGTTTCGCCGGCCCGAAATCTCCGAGTTGCGCGACAAGAGCCAGGAAGACGCGCGCGAAACCTTCGCCAGCGACCGTGGCCTCTCCTATGTCGGCCTCGACGGCAATATCGGCTGCATCATCAATGGCGCCGGCCTCGCCATGGCGACGATGGACATGATCAAGATCGCCGGCGGCGAGCCCGCCAACTTCCTCGACATCGGCGGCGGCGCCTCGCCCGAGCGGGTTGCGAAATCGTTCCGCGCTGTGCTTGGCGACAAGAATGTCGAGACCATCCTGGTCAACATCTTCGCCGGCATCAATCGCTGCGACTGGGTCGCCGAGGGTGTCGTGAAGGCGATCCGCGAAGTCGGCGTCAACGTGCCATTGGTGGTGCGACTCGCCGGCACCAAGGTCGAGGAAGGACGTCGCATCCTGGCCGATTCCGGCGAGGCGGTGATCGTCGCCGACACGCTGGCCGAAGCCGCCGAAAAAGCCGTCGCCGCCTGGCGCGCGGCCACCAAGAAAAAAGCAGCCTGAGGGAGGTCGAAAAAATGGCAATCCTGCTCAACCGCAGCACTCGCGTCATCGTCCAGGGCTTCACCGGCAAGATCGGCAGCTTCCATGCCGAGGACATGAAGCGCTATGGCACCAAGCTTGTCGGCGGCGTGACGCCCGGCAAGGGCGGGCAGACGCATCTCGGCCTGCCGGTCTTCAACACCGTCAAGGGCGCGGTGCGCGAAACCCGTGCAGAAGCCAGCATCGTCTTCGTGCCGCCGCCCTTTGCCGCCGACTCGATCATGGAAGCAGCGGATGCCGGCATCAAGCTCTGCATCTGCATCACCGACGGCATCCCTTCGCAGGACATGATGCAGGTCAAGCGCTACATGCGCCGCTACCGCTTCGAGGATCGCATGCGGCTGATCGGGCCGAACTGCGCCGGCATGATCACGCCCGGACAGGCCCTCATGGGCATCATGCCCGGCAGCATCTACCTGCCAGGCCGCGTCGGCATTGTCGGGCGTTCGGGCACGCTCGGCTACGAGGCGGCGTCGCAGATGAAGGCACTCGGCATCGGCGTTTCCACCAGTGTCGGCATCGGTGGCGATCCGATCAACGGTTCGTCCTTCAAGGACATACTGAAGCTGTTCGAGCAGGACGACGACACCGACGCCGTGGTCATGATCGGCGAGATCGGCGGACCGCAGGAAGCCGAGGCGGCACTGTGGGCGCGCGACAATATGCGCAAGCCCCTGATCGCCTACATCGCCGGATTGTCCGCGCCGAAAGGCCGCCGCATGGGCCATGCCGGCGCGATCATCTCGGCCTTCGGCGAGTCGGCGCAGGAGAAGGTCGAAATCCTGAAAGAGGCCGGCGTCGTCATCGTGCCGACTCCGTCGTCCTTCGGCGAAGTCGTTGCCGACACGCTGGCACAAGCGAAGAAGGCGGCGTGAGCAGCCGACCGGCGAACGCCGCATACGGCAAGATGTGAAATCAGTTTCGGGTCGGCGCAAGCATCGCCGTCATCCGATTGGCAGGATATCAGATGAAACCGCGTTTGATTGTCACCCGCAGATGGCCGGCCCCCGTCGAAGCGATCCTTGCCGAGCGCTTCGACACGACGCTCAACGCCGACGATACGCCGCTGAGCCCTGCCGCAATGACATCGGCCTTCGCGGATTTTGACGCGATCCTGGCAACGGTCAGCGACCGCTTGCCTTCCCAGGTGTTTCCCGAGAGCGACGCCCGCACCCGGATCATCGCCAATTTCGGCGTTGGCTTCAGCCATATCGATGTCGCGGCGGCGCGCGACCGCGACATCGTGGTGACCAACACGCCGGGTGTGCTGACCGATTGCACCGCCGACCTCGCCCTCAGCCTGATCTTGGCTGTCGCGCGCCGGACCGGTGAGGGCGAGCGGCAACTGCGGGCCGGACAGTGGCGTGGCTGGTCGCCGACCCACATGGCCGGCGCCAAGGTGTCGGGCAAGACCTTGGGCATTGTCGGCATGGGGCGCATCGGCAAAGCGACAGCCAAGCGCGCGCATTTCGGCTTTGGCATGAAGATCGTGTTCTTCAACCGGTCGCCGGTCGACGATGACGAGACGCGCGCCATGGGCGCAGTGCAGATGCAGACTCTGGAAGGGCTGCTGACAGCATCCGACTTCGTATCGCTGCACTGTCCGGGCGGCGCGGAAAACCGCCATCTCATCGATGCTCGCAGCCTGCGATTGATGAAAGGCGGCGCGTTCCTCATCAACACGGCGCGCGGCGACGTCGTCGATCAGGATGCCCTGATCGGTGCGCTGCAAAGGCGCGAGATCGCCGGCGCAGGTCTCGACGTCTTTGCCGACGAGCCGGCCGTTCCGGAGGCGCTGAAGCAGTTGGAGAACGTCGTGCTTTTGCCGCATCTCGGCAGTGCGACCGCGGAAACGCGGGTGGCGATGGGCATGAAGGTGGTGGAGAACCTGACCGCCTTCTTCGAGGGTCGTCCGGTCCCCGACCGGGTCGCCTGACAGCCGGCGCCGGTCTCGCTCCAGGGCGCGGCTGCAATTGCAATCGATGCGGACGAGGAAGCGGCTTTGGAACAGAGCAGACGCATCAACTTTCGTGAGGACGAGCGCAGCCTTTTGTTGCGCCTGCTGCTTCACGTCGCAAGCGCGCGTGAGCCCGAGATCGCCGCCGTTCTGAGCGGACGTAGGTCGCTTGTCTCGCTTGCCGCGGAGCAGCGCATCCCGGCGCTTCAGGCGAGCGGCGTATGGTTCCAGTTGCTGGCGATTGCCGACGAGTTGCTTGCCATGCGCGCGCGTCGCGAACTCGAACAAGGCGCGGGTGTCGACGAAGTGCCCGGGTCCTTCGCCAGCGTGATCGCGCAGATGGCAGCGAACGGTCAGTCAGCGGACGAAGTCCAGGCGGCGCTCGATGAGCTTTGCGTCGGCCCGACCATGACCGCGCATCCCACGGAGGCCAAACGCGTCACGGTGCTGGAGATCCACCGCCGTATCTATCGCAAGCTGACCGAACTCGACCAGCCGCGCTGGGCGCCGCGCGAACGCGACCTGTTGGTCGCCGATCTGAAAAGCGAGATCGAACTTCTATGGATGACGGGCGAACTGCGACTGGAACGCCCGACGGTCGAACGCGAAATCGCCTGGGGCCTGCATTTCTTTCGCGAGGTCATCTTCGAGGCAACGCCGCAGCTCTATGGCAAGCTTGAAGGCGCCTTCGAGCGTCATTATCCGGGAAAGCTGATCAGAATTCCTCCCTTCATGCGCTATGCCTCGTGGATCGGTGGCGACCGCGATGGCAATCCAAATGTAACGGCTGCGGTCACCAACCATGCCATGGCCGAATACCGCAACACCGCCATAGGCTGGTATCTGACGCAGGTGCAGCGGCTGGTGACGGTGCTCAGCGCCAGTTCGAACGTCATCGACCTGCCGGCCAGCTTCACGCCGGTGCTGCAGACGGCGCTTGATAGAAGCGGAGAGGCGCAGGTGATCGCCGCCCGCAACCCTGACGAACCGCTTCGCCAGTTCGCCTCGGCCCTGTATGCCCGGCTGGAGGCCACGCGAGGCGGCGGTGCGGCGGCGTACCTCTCGGCGGAGGCATTTTGTGCCGATCTGAACGGGCTGTCTTGTGTTCTCGACGCGATCGGAGGGCGCGCTGTAGCCAGGCGCTTTGTCCAGCCTCTGCTGTGGCAAGTCGCAAGCTTCGGCTTCCGCACCGTCTCGCTCGACGTCAGGCAGAACTCCACAGTCGTCAACCGGGTGCTGGCCGAACTGTTTGCGCTGACAGATCCCGCCGATCAGGTCGCGGCCGGCACGCCGCAATGGTCGGCGCGTATTCGCTTAGGCCTCAGCCAGGGTGAGCGGCTGGAGATCGACGCAGGCCGGCTCTCGCCTGAAGCGGGTGAACTGCTTTCGACATTCTCGGTCATCGCCAAGCACATCTCCACTTCGGATGCCGACGCCGTCGGCTCGTTCGTTCTCAGCATGACCCGCTCGGTCGACGACCTGCTCGCGGTCTATCTGCTGGCACAATATTGCGGACTTTCAACCGCGCCCGGTGGCGGCGGCACAATCAGGCTGCGGATCGTGCCCTTGTTCGAGACGATTGCCGATCTTCAGGCCGCCCCTGCCATCCTGAATGAACTGCTCGGCATTTCGCTGGCGCGGCGGACGGTGCGAGATTTCCGCGCGCGCCAGGAAATCATGCTTGGCTATTCGGATTCCAACAAGGACGGCGGTTTCCTGGCGTCCAATTGGGAACTGGCAAAAGCGCAAAAGCGCCTCGCTGCCGTGGGGCGCAAGCATAAGGTCAGGATCAGTTTCTTTCACGGTCGCGGCGGCTCGGTCAGCCGCGGCGGCGCGCCGACCGGCCGGGCGATCGCGGCACAGCCGCAAGGTACTGTCACCGGGTCCATGCGGGTGACGGAGCAAGGCGAGGTCGTATCGTCGAAATTCGCCAATCGCGGCACCGGCCTCCACCAGCTCGAGGTTCTCGCCGCCGGCGTACTGGCCCACAGTGTCGGAACCGCCCGTGATGTCGAGCCGAAGGAAACGCCGGAGTTCGACGAAGCGCTGGAAGCGCTGGCAGGCATGTCGCAGGCATCCTATGCCAGGTTGATGGCTGAGCCCGGCTTCCTTGACTATTTCAACCAGGCGAGCCCGGTCGCGGAACTGGCGCTGCTGAAAATGGGCTCAAGGCCGGATCGCCGTTTCGGCGCCAGCGGCATTGCCGACCTGCGCGCCATTCCCTGGGTGTTCGCCTGGAGCCAGAACCGTCACCTGTTGACCGGCTGGTATGGTATCGGCAGCGCGCTCAGCTCTTTCGTCACGGTGCGCGGCGAGGCCGGGCGCGAACTTCTGGCCCGCATGTTTGAGCACTCGCGCTTCTTCCGCCTGATCGTCGACGAGGCCGAGAAGACGCTTTACCAGTCCGACATGGAGATCGCGCGGCTTTACGCTGGCCTGGTGTCCGACAGCGATGCCGCGGCAAGAATCTACGCCCGCATCGCCGCCGAATACGAGCTGACGCGACGCCTGATCGGCGACCTCACGGGAGGCGATCTTTCCGCGCGCTTTCCGATGTTCAAGCGGCGTTTCGACAATCTGCGGCGGCAGATGGACGACATTCACCGGCTGCAGGTCGATCTGCTGCGTGAAGTTCGCGCCAATACCGGGACAGTGGATCAAAAACGGTCGACCGACGCCCTGCTCGTATCGATCAATTGCATCTCGGCTGGCCTTGGGTGGACGGGATAGGCCGGTTTTTGCCGAGCTACCCCATCATCGCCTATAGCTAGTCAGCCACATCGCCGGAGCTTCGACCTCGCCTCAGGCGGCCTTGTCGGTCGCGGGTTTTGCAACCTTGGTGCGGGTGACGCTGCGGCGACCGTCGACGCTGACCGGAACGTCGCCGTCGACTGTGGCGCGACGAACGACCCGGTGCTGATCGCCATAGTCGTTGACCGCGTAATGCTGGGTCGCCCGGTTGTCCCAGATCGCCACATCGCCGGCTTTCCAGCGCCAGCGGACGGTGTTCTCCGGTGAGGTGACATAGGACTGGAACACCTCGTAGAGCCGCGCCGAATCGCCTCTGGAAAGACCGACCAGCCGCTGCACGAAATTGCCGAGCAGCAGCGTGCGCTCACCGGTTTCGGGATGGACGCGGACGACGGGATGCTCGGTCTCGTAGACTGTCGAGGTGAAGACCTCCTCGAAATGCTTCTTTTCCGCAGCGCTCGCTCGCGGCCGGACCGCGGCGTAATCGTAGGCGTTGCTGTGAACCGCCCAGAGATTGTCCGCCAGCAGCTTCAGCGGCGCGGGCAGGTCCTGGTAGGCCGCGGCAGTGTTCGACCAGATGGTGTCGCCGCCGGCCGGCGGTATGACGACGCCGCGCAGAACGGAGAATTTCGGATAGGCGTCGACGAAGGTGACGTCGGTATGCCACTGATCGGCACGACCGCCGCCACGGCTTGAATCGAGTTCGAGAATGGACGCCGTTCCCTTGATGGGACCTTGGGTCGGATGCGGCACGAGGTCGCCGAGACGATGGGCGAAGCGCTCCTGCCCAACATCGTCGAGATGCGCCTGATCGCGGAAGAACACCACCTTGTGCCGCAGCAGGATCTGGTTGATAGCCGCCACTGTCTGCTGCGGCAGGTCGCCGGACAGCCTTATGTTCCTGATCTCCGCGCCGACACGCCCCGTCAGCGGCACAACATCGGCTTCCGGAATGATCTGCTCTACGAGTTTGGTCATGGGAACCTCCATTCTCTAAAATCGCTGGCGCAACTTTGCCGAGGAAGCGAAGGCCCCGTCAGAACTTAGCGACCAGTACCGAGATCCTATCCAAACATAATTCTACAAATTCCATAGAAAGAGTATTTCAAAGATCTGCAGCTGGGAGAAAAATGCCATCTGCTCAAGCGCCTTCTTGGAGCTATCGGCGGCATGGAGCGCGCCGGCAATGGCAGGCGCCAAATCGTGCCGGCTTTGCCAGGGAGGCCTATGGGAAGCCTTATGCCAAATCGCCGGCGATTATTGCGCGCCGCGCCCTTGTTTCGCTGGAAACGATTTGCTACACGCCGCGAGCCGGTTCGTTCCGGCTCCTACCACGTGCGGTCGTGGCGGAATTGGTAGACGCGCAGCGTTGAGGTCGCTGTGGGGCAACCCGTGGAAGTTCGAGTCTTCTCGACCGCACCAAAAGCCGCTCTCGCTCTGTCGTTTTTTAGCGACAAGGCGATCGAGACCGCCGCTATCCAGAGCCCGCAACAGGCATCATCCCGGCGAGCGATGCATTATCGTATCAGCGCAGCTCATCTATCCTGAAACGGCTTCTCACCCTGTTTGAGAAGTCTGCAAAGGCCTGGACCACGCCCGGAACTGGACGTTTTGATCGATTGCCGCCATATGAGGGACAGCAAGAGATACGCCATGCCAGAACGCAGCCAGATCGCCACGTCGTTCCTGCCCTTGCCCGGTTCCGCGCCGGTCGAATGGCGGATCGAGCCCGGCTTGACCACCTACCCCGAAGCGCTCGCGGTGATGGAGGCGCGCGCCGATGCGATCAGAACCGGCGCTGCCGGCGAGATGGTCTGGCTGGTCGAGCATCCGCCGCTTTACACGGCCGGCACAAGCGCCCACGTCGAGGACCTGATCGAGCCCGACCGTTTCCCGGTGTTTGCTGCCGGGCGCGGCGGTGAATACACCTATCATGGGCCGGGCCAGCGGGTCGCCTATGTAATGCTCGACCTCAAGCGGCGGCGCGAGGACGTCCGCGCTTTCGTAGCGGCACTCGAACAATGGATCATCGGCACGCTCGCCGCCTTCAATGTGCGCGGCGAGCGCCGTGAGGATCGTGTCGGCGTCTGGGTTGTGCGGCCAAATCGCCCTTCCCTGCCCGACGGATCGCCGGCCGAGGACAAGATCGCCGCCATCGGCATCAGGCTCAGGCGCTGGGTGAGCTTCCACGGCATTGCCATCAATGTCGAGCCGGATCTCGGCCATTTCAGCGGCATCGTGCCATGCGGTGTTTCGGATCACGGCGTCACCAGCCTTGTCGACCTCGGCCTGCCCGTGACCATGGCCGACCTCGACTTGGCGCTGAAGTCCGCCTTTGAGGATGTGTTCGGTCCGGCTGCAACTCCGCCGGTCGAGGCAACCCGCAAGGCTGGGTAAATTCTTATCCGGGTTAGGATGTGTCGAGATTCAGGTCAGGCCGAGTCGAAAATGGCTGATACCGAGAATCGGAGCGGAGCGTACTTTTGGGTACATGAGCACCGGATGCGCAGGAAGCTGCCATTTGCAGGCCGGCCTCACCTGAATATCGGCACAGCCTAGAGGAGGCGCGCTGAGGCCCACAGCAGGCCGTAGCCGTGAATGGCGAACACTGCCAGCAGTGCACCGGCCATGGCGAAACGGTCGAAGGTGCGGATCGGCTTCAGCTCGTGGCGCGGTTTTACCGCGCTACCCATGGTCAGCAGGCTGAGGATCGAAAAGACAGCGCCCGCCACCAGCAGAAAGCCTTGGGAAAAACCTGCCAGCCAACCAAGCGCCAGCAAGGCTGAGAGCAGGGAAAACGAGGCCAGCGCCAGCGCGATCGGTCCGGGGCAGATTTGGCGCAGCACCTGGCCGCCATCGAACTTCCACACCGGCACCAGATTGGCGATGTTGAACAGGGCAGCGCAGCCGGCAAGCGTCGCCAGCAATCCAGCGGCGAGCCGATGCCCCTCGCTGCCGGCAAACACGCTCGCGGCGATCAGCAACGGCACCAGGAAAGCGGAGAAGCCGGCGCCCATCAGCGCCACGAAGGCCACTTCGAAACGGCTGTCATAGGGCCGCCCGCCAATGGCGATGCCGCCGAGCAGCGGGATGAAGATCATCCGCGCCTGGTGATGCCCCGCCAGCCGGAAGGCTGCCATGTGGCCAAGCTCATGCAGGGCCACTACCGAGGTCAGGATCGACGCCAGCGCCAGGCCGCCAAGGTTGAGCCCGAAGAACGGCCACAGCAGGAATGCCGAAAGAACGGCAAAGCCGACCTGGCTGAGCGGGTGCTCGAACCAACCACCTTTACGGTATTGTCCGGTCCTGGCCCAGATCTCAAGCTTGCCGAGTTCGCGGCGCATGGCGAAGTAGCGGAAAACCAGGAAGGCGATGCCACGATAGCGATCGGTCTGGCTGAGACTCACCCGCGTGCTACTGCCTTCCGAGACGAGTTCGGTTGTCTCGCAAAAATCCTTCCAGAACGAAGCATCGAGCGCGGTATCCTCGATGACGCGCATCGAAAAACGGCAGCCTTCGACAACATCTTCGAACCGCGACATGCGCTCGATCGGCTGGCCGTCTCGGCCTTCCCAGGACAGCATGATGCGCGCCACGCCCTGGTCGTCGAGCGCCTCGGCGGAAAGGATCTCGCCCGACCAGCCGGCATCGCTGCCAAGCGGCCACAGCGCCTGCCAGAGACGCTGCCGGTCCGCCGACACCAGCCGGCTGAGCCTGATCGTGCGCAGACCGAGCGGCGCGGTCATCAGCAGAAAGATCAGCCCGAGATTGCTGGCCACGAGGATGGCCGTCACGATCGGCGACACCGGCGTTGCTCCCTGTCTTGCAGAGGCACCCTAGCGTCATGGCGGCAAGAAAAGCTTAACGACACAACGCCCTCCTGCCCGCCTCAAAACACTGCGGCGAAACCGCAGATCCTCACATGGCGCCGATCCACATCGCCATGGAAACGAGAAACGCACTCATGCACACCAGCGAAACGACGTCCTGAACCAGATCGGCCATAACTCTCTCCTGTTGTTGCTATGTTCATATTTTGTTCTAATTTTGTTCGAATGTCAACGACCGCAATCCCGGACATCTCCGGAATCGACGGCGATCAATTTCTCAGGGTTAAGGAAAGGTTGACGGGTCCAATGCCCAGCGATCGACGCTGGGAACCATCTCATGGCGATGCGCGCTTAGGTGTGTTGAGGTTCAGGTCAGGCCGAGCCGAAAACGGGTGAATGCCGAGAACCGGAGCGGAGCGTACTTTAGTACGTGAGCACCGGAAGCGCAGGTATCCGCCGTTTGCAGGCCGGCCTCACCTGAATATCAATACACCTAAAGGGGGACGACCTTGCCATCGTGCAACGTCACGCGCCGATCCATGCGCGATGCGAGCTCGTGATTGTGGGTGGCGATCAGTGCCGCCAGGCCCGACTGCCTGACCAACGCCTCCAGCGCTTCGAAGACATAGGAGGCGGTGACCGGGTCGAGGTTGCCGGTCGGCTCGTCGGCCAGCAGTACCAGCGGCGCATTGGCGACGGCGCGCGCAATGGCGACGCGCTGCTGTTCGCCACCGGACAGTTCGGACGGACGGTGCGACGCGCGCTTGCCGATCTGCATATAGTCAAGCAGCTGCGCCGCCCGCTCGGCGGCTTCCTTGCGCGTCAGCCCTTTGATCAGCTGCGGCATCATGATGTTTTCCAGCGCCGAGAACTCCGGCAGCAGATGATGGAACTGATAGACGAAGCCGACATCGTTGCGGCGGATCGCCGTGCGTTCCTCGTCGGAAAGCCGGCCGCAGGCGCGCCCGGCCAAAATCACGTCACCGGCATCGGGCCGCTCCAGCAGACCGGCAGTGTGCAGCAGCGTCGACTTGCCGGTGCCCGACGGCGCCACCAGCGCCACCATCTCGCCGCGCTTCAGCGAAAAATCGGCGCCGTTCAAGATGGTGAGCTTGCGCGGCCCTTGCACATAGTGCCGCTCGACGCTCTTCAATTCGATAATGGCCTCGGCCATCATTCGTACCTCAAGGCTTCGACCGGATCGAGGCGGGCGGCCCGCCATGCCGGAAACACCGTTGCCAGGAAGGAAAGCCCGAGCGCCATCAGCACGACGTAAGTCGTTTCGCGCGGATCCATTTTCGCCGGCAACTGGCTGAGGAAATAGAGCTCCGGATTGAACAGCACCTTGCCGGTCATCCAGGAGAAGAACTGGCGGATGGATTCGATGTTGAAGCAGATGAGAACGCCAAGCAGGACGCCGGCCAGCGTTCCGGTGACGCCGATCGCCGCCCCCGTCATCAGGAAGATACGCAGGATGGCGCCGCGCGACGCGCCCATGGTGCGCAGGATGGCGATGTCGTGGCCCTTGTCCTTCACCAGCATGATCAGGCCGGAGATGATGTTGAGCGCCGCCACCAGCACGATCAGCGTCAGGATCATGAACATGACGTTGCGCTCCACCTGCAGGGCGGAGAAGAATGTCTCGTTGCGCTGGCGCCAGTCGACCATGTCGATCGGTCGCTGCGCCGCCTCTTCGACCTTCGGTTTCAGCGCGTCGACATTGTCTGGATTGTCGACATAGATCTCGATCGTCTGCGCCCGGCCGTCCATATTGAAATAGAGCTGCGCTTCGGAAAACGGCATGTAGACGATCGACGTGTCATATTCCGACATGCCAACCTCGAAGATCGCCGTGATCGGGTAGCCCTTCATCCGCGGTGTCGTGCCGATTGGTGTTACGTCGCCATCCGGCGAGATCAACGTGATGGTGTCGCCGAGCACCAGGCCGAGATTCTCGGCCATGCGCTTGCCGATGGCAACGCCCTCGCCGGTGTCGAAGCCGGCGATCGAGCCCTGCCTGATGTTGTTGGCGACGATGGCGATCTTGCCGAGATCATCACCGCGTATGCCGCGCACCAGCGCGCCGGTGCCGCCGCCGACATTGCCTTGCGCCAGCACCTGCCCGTCGATCAGCGGAATGGCGTATTTGACGCCTGCCACGCCGTTGATGCGGCTGGCAACCTGCGCATAGTCCTCCAGCGGCGAATCGAGCGGCTGCACGATCAGATGGCCGTTGACGCCGAGGATGCGCGTCAAAAGCTCAGCGCGAAACCCGTTCATCACAGCCATGACGACGATCAGCGTGGCGACGCCCAGCATGATTCCGAGGAAGGAGATCGATGCGATGACCGAGATCACCGTCTCCTTGCGCCGCGAGCGCAAATAGCGCCACGCGACCATGCGCTCGAACATGGAGAATGGGCCGGCGACCGTGCGCTTGGCTGCTGCCGCTTCGCTCATGCGGCAATCCCGAAGCGTTTCCTGACGTCCGCGATCGGCAACGTTTCGCGCTCACCGGTCCGGCGGTTCTTGATCTCGATCTCGCCGGCGGCGACACCGCGCGGTCCGACGATGACCTGCCACGGCAGGCCGATCAGGTCGGCGGTGGCGAACTTGCCGCCCGGCCGCTGGTCGGTGTCGTCGTAGAGCACATCCTTGCCGGCGGCGGAGAGTGCCGCATAGAGTTCGCCGCAAACGCGGTCGCAGTCGGCATCGCCGGCCTTCATGTTGATCAGGCCGACATCGAACGGCGCTACCGATTCCGGCCAGATGATGCCGTTGTCGTCATGGCTGGCTTCGATGATCGCCGCGACCAGCCGCGACGGTCCGATGCCGTAGGAGCCCATCGAGACAAAACTGTCCTTGCCGTCAGGCCCGGTCACCTTGGCGCCCATCGGCTTGGAATATTTGTCGCCGAAGTGAAAGATATGGCCGACCTCGATGCCACGCGCCGAAACCTTGTCGCTTGTCGCCACCTTTTCCCACGCCGCTTCGTCATGCATCTCATCGGTGGCTGCGTAAGGTGTCGTCCAAATCTTGACGATGTCGGCGATCTCGGCGTCGTTGGCGAAGTCGGTGCTCGCTCCGGGCACGGCAAGCGAAAGATAATCGCGATGGCAGAAAACCTGGCTCTCGCCGGTATCGGCCAGGATGATGAATTCGTGGCTGAGGTCGCCGCCGATCGGTCCGGTATCGGCGCGCATCGGGATCGCCTGCAGTCCCATGCGCGTGAAGGTCCTGAGATAGGACACGAACATGCGATTATACGCCGCCTTGGCGCCTTCATAATCGAGGTCGAAGGAATAGGCGTCCTTCATCAGGAACTCGCGCGAACGCATGACGCCAAAACGCGGCCGCACCTCGTCGCGGAATTTCCATTGGATGTGGTAGAGGTTGAGCGGCAGATCCTTGTAGGACCGGACATAGGAACGGAAAATCTCGGTGACCATCTCTTCATTGGTCGGGCCGTAGAGCATGTCGCGGTCCTGCCGGTCCTTGATGCGCAGCATCTCCTTGCCGTAGTCGTCATAGCGGCCGCTTTCGCGCCACAGCTCGGCCGACTGGATGGTCGGCATCAGGATCTCCAGCGCACCGGCGCGGTCCTGTTCCTCGCGAATGATCCGGCAGACCTTGTCCAGCACCCGCTTGCCCAATGGCAGCCAGGAAAAGCTGCCTTGCCCTTGCTGGCGGATCATGCCGGCGCGCAGCATCAGCCGATGCGAGACAATTTCGGCCTCGCGCGGATTTTCTTTGAGGATAGGCAGGAAATAGCGCGACAAACGCATGGACTGGTCCGTGAGTGAGGATAGCCGCACCGGAATCGGCGCGCACTGGCTGCTTGCCCCGGCTTCATAGCTATTTCGTGACGGATTGGAAACCCGACCTGCCGCATCGGCCCGAAATCGGAAAAATCGATTTTACTTTGCTGACCTTCGGTTTGGACCGGCACGATGCTTGGCTTCACAGTGCTGGAGCGTCCTTTGCACATCCAGGGACGGGCGGCGATTCGGCCGGCAACAATGCCGCATCCGGCCTGTTGATCGATTCACAAGCAAAGCCTGCCGTACTATTGTGCACTGCAGCACGAGAATGCCTGTTTCCGGGCAAAATTCTGCGTGACAATTTCATCCGCCTTAGGCTAGTGTGCCCCGATAACCGAGAGGGTAGAGAAAAATCTGCTCTCCTACGCGGTCAAAGTCTTGGGAGGATGCGATCTAGGCGCGGTTACTCGCTGCCGCCGGAAACCGGAAACAGATCGGACGCGTTTAAATTGCAAGGCCTTGTGCCTTGCATTTTTTTTGTGCAATCACCTGCTTAGCGCCAAAGATTACCAAACCACATGACCTTGCGTCAGCCTGTGTAGGCCCCGATTCCATCGGGACGAACCAGGCCCTATTGCGCAGGTGTCTGGTTGAACTCCGGTATGATGTGCGGGATCTGGTCGAGGCTGAGACCAAGCCCCCGCGTCAAGCCGTAGAAAATGCCCATCAGGATCATCGTGGCGATCGTCGTGCGGATCACGGCGCGCAACATATGTGACCCGCGCGGTGCGCTGGGAACGGTACCCAGCGTCACGTCGTGATCGTCGTCCTGCGTGTGCACGCTGAACGGCAGCACGATAAACAGCACCAGCCACCATGTGATGAAGAACAGCGCCGCAAACGAAATCCAGCTCATGCCTGCTCCAGCTCGACCAATGTGCCGAAAAAGTCCTTGGGATGCAGGAACAGCACCGGCTTGCCGTGCGCGCCAATCCTGGGATTGCCGTCGCCAAGGACGCGGCCGCCGCTTGCTTTGAGATGATCGCGCGCGGCAAGAATGTCTTCGACCTCGTAGCAAACATGATGCATGCCGCCCGACGGGTTCTTCTCCAGGAAGGCCGCGATCGGCGAGCCCTCGCCCAGCGGCTCCAGCAATTCGATCTTGGTGTTGCCGACATCGACGAACACCACGGTGACGCCATGCTCGGGCAATGCCTGCGGCGCGGTCACCTTGGCGCCCAGCGTATCGCGATAGGCAGCGATCGCCGCGGCCAGATCCGGTACGGCAAGCGCGACGTGGTTCAGGCGTCCCAGCATGAAACCTCCAGCTTCGATGCTGGCGTCTTACGTCAAATCGGCCGATATCAATAGCCTCTCCCGAGGCGCGCAAGGTCGCACTCCGATGAACCGCCGGCCTGTTCCAATCGACAACAGCGAAGTACAAATGGCGATGCCCGATACCGCACGCCCACGCGTCTTCAGCTTCGATCTTGGCTCATTCAAGGTCGCCACAGTGCTCGATGCCGTCGATGTTCGCGACAACCTTGCGTCGGCTTTTGCATCTGGACAGTCGCCAGGCGCGGTGCAGGAACTTGCAGTCTCGAACTTTATCGATCGCGATCGATACGAGCACTGTTTCATCCCGACACTAATCGACACCGGTTCCGAAAAAATCCTGTTTGATACAGGATGCGGAGACGCGGACAGCTCGCTCCTGGAATGTCTGCAAGACCTTGGGCTCGGCCCGAACGACATTGACGTGGTGATCATCACCCATGGCCACCCGGACCACATCGGCGGCCTTGTGAACAATGGCAAAGCCGTTTTCAGCCGGGCGCGCTATGTATTTGGCGCCGCCGAATTCGTCTTCTGGACCGAGGCGGATGCGGTGCGCGAAGCCAGATTGAGCAACCGCGACCTGTTCCGGCGCGTCTGCACCCCTCTTGCCGACCGGGCGACATTCGTGGCGCCGGGAGATGAAATCGTGCCGGGCATCACCGCCATCGATGCCGCCGGTCATTCTCCAGGGCTGCTGGCCTTCCACGTCGAAAGCGACGGCCAGCAATTGCTCGTCTGGTCGGACGCCTTCCTGCACTCCGTCGTGTCGATCCAGCACCCCGAATGGCAGGCCGATCTCGATGACGAGAAGGGGCAGGCCGTCGAAACCCGCAAGCGTCTGCTGACAATGGCCGCCGACCACCGGCTGCTCGTTGCCGGCTATCACATGCCGTTTCCAGGTCTCGGGCGCATCGAACGGGTGGACGGGAGCTTTCGCTGGCTTCCCGCCAGCTATCAGCTGAATTTCTAGATATTCCCGCCTCTATCTGGTGACGAAAACCGTCACCAGAGGCTTCTTGCCCCAGGCTTCGTTGGCGGCACCGCGCACGGCGCGGCGCACCGCCTCCTGCACGAGGTCGAGGTCCTTCCGGCGCTGGCGGGGAATCGAGTCAACCGCGCCAACCGCCGCGTCGATCATCAAATCTTCGAGGTTCTCGCCGCTGGCATCGGCCTCGGCCACACCGATGGCGACCAGATCGGGATCGCCGGCAAGCTCATACTTGTCGTCGAGCACGACATTGACCGCGACATGACCGGCAAAAGACAGCTTGCGCCGGTCGCGAATGCCCATCGCCTGGTCCGAGCCGATCAGCCTGCCGTCCTTGTAGATGCGGCCAAACGGCACCTGGTCGATGATGGTGGCAGCACCGGGAGCAAGCCTGAGCATATCGCCGTCGCGCACCTGCGCCACCTGGCCGATGCCGGACGTCGACATCAGCGATCCCTGCGCCACCAGATGCGCCGCCTCGCCATGCACGGGAACGCCGATCTGCGGCCGCACCCATTCATACATCTTGCGCAATTCGTTGCGCCGCGGATGGCCGGAAACATGCACCAGCGCGTCGCCATCCTCGATGATCTTGATGCCGAGATCGATGAGGCGGTTCTTGATCTCGAGGATCGCCTTCTCGTTGCCGGGAATGGTGCGCGAGGAGAACACCACCGTGTCGCCGGCTGTAAACGACACCGATTTCATCTCGTCGCGTGACAGCTTGGCCAGTGCAGCAAGCGGCTCGCCCTGGCTGCCGGTGCAGATGATGACCAGGTTTTCGCGCGGGATGAAGCCAAAATCCTCCTCGGCGATGAACTCAGGCAGCCCGTCCATGTAGCCGAGCTCGCCCGCCACATCGATGACGCGCTTCAGCGAGCGGCCGAGCACCAGGCACTGGCGGCCGGCATCGCGCGCCGCCCTTGCGATCGAAACGATGCGTCCGACATTGGAGGAAAACGTGGTGACGGCGACACGGCCCTTGGCGCTCTGGATGACGCCCTTGAGCCCCTCGCCCACCGCCACTTCCGAAGGCGACTCGCCTTCGCGCAGCGCATTGGTCGAATCGCAGATCAGCGCCAGCACGCCCTTGTCGCCATACCAGCGGAAGCGTGCCTCGTCGGTCTTCGGGCCGATCGTCGGCTCCGGATCGATCTTCCAGTCGCCCGTATGGATGACGGTGCCGGCCGGCGAGGTGATGGCCAGCGACATCGGTTCGGGGATCGAGTGCGCGACCGGGATGGCTTCGATCTCGAAGGGACCGACGGTGAATTTTTCGCCGGCCCGGTAGATCGTCAGCGGGATTTTCGGCGCGCCTTGCTCGCCCTGCCGCTTGGCCTCCAGCAAGCCTGCGCTGAACGGCGTCATCCACACCGGCGCCTTCAGCCTCGGCCAGAGGTCGAGCAGCGCGCCATAATGATCTTCATGGGCATGGGTGATGATGATGCCGCGCAGATTGGCGAGGTTCTCCTCGATGAAGCGCGTGTCGGGCAGGATCAAGTCGACGCCCGGATGCGAGGCGTCGGGAAAGGTGACGCCGACATCGATGATGATCCATTCGCGCGCGCTGGCTGGCCCATAGCCATAGAGGGCGAAGTTCATGCCGATCTCGCCGACACCACCCAGCGGCACGAACACGAGTTCGGCGTTGTCAGCTTTCGCCATGATCTTCCCTTTCCTGCCGGGTCAAACCCTGGCGGACGCAACCGCGCCGAAATGCACATCGCCGGCGGCGATCGTCAAAACCGAACCTTCATCGTCGCGGATCACGAAACGGCAGTCCTCGTCAATGGTCTCGAAAGTACCGCGCACCACATTACCGTCAATCCTGACAGCAACCTCGCCGCCAAGTCCCGCCGCGCGTGCGAGCCAGCGCTGCCTGACGGCGGACAATCCGCGCCCGTCGTTCCACAGCCGCGCATTGTCGCTCCAGGCATCCGACAGCGCCAGAAACAGCGTTTCCGCATCGCATGTCGCGCCCAACGCGCGCAATGATGTCGCCGGATAAGGCAAATCCTCGGGATAAGCCACCACATTGACACCGATGCCGACCGCCACCGCGAAACGGCCACCGTCGAGGATTGCCGATTCCAGCAGGATACCGGCCAGCTTGGCGCCAGAGGCCAGCACGTCGTTCGGCCATTTCAGCTCGAACCGGTTCTTGCCCTGGCTTGCGCCGTCGAGGCCTATGGCGACCTTGCCGTTCGGCACCACGGCGTCGAGCGCGTCGGCCAGCGCCAGTCCGGCAACGAAGCCGAGCGTCGCGGCAAGCCGCAGCTCTCCGGTCGTGATGACCAGCAGCGTCGCCGCCAGATTGCCTTCGGGCGTCGCCCACACCCGGCCGCGCCGGCCCCGTCCGCTTTCCTGTTTTTTGGAAACGACCCAGAGTTTGCCCGGGTCGCCCTTGCGCGCGTGCTCCAGCGCCAGCGCATTGGTGGAGCCGACCGTCTCATGGGATTCGAGCCGGAACCCTTCCGTCTCAGAGGTTGGAGCCAGCCTGAACGTCACCGTCAGAAGAAGGTCTTGGCGGCGGCTTCGGCATAGGTGCCGATCGGCCCGCCGATCAGCACATAGAACAGCACGAAGGCGCCACAGACGCCGAGCACGACACGCAATTCGGTGGCCATCGGCACGAAGCCGCCGACCGGTTCATCGAACCACATGATCTTGATGATGCGCAGATAGTAGTAGGCGCCCACCACCGAGGCCAGCACGCCGATGATCGCCAGCGCGTAGAGATTGGCGTTGATGGCGGCGAGGAACACGTACCACTTCCCCCAGAAGCCGGCGAGCGGCGGAATGCCGGCCAGCGAGAACATCAGGATGGTGAGGATCGTCGCCATGACAGGATTGGTCGAGGACAGGCCGGCAAGATCGCTGATCTGTTCGACATTGCCTTCCTTGCGCCGCATGGCGAGGATGAAGGCGAAGGTGCCGAGCGTCATCACCAGATAAATCAGCATGTAGATGGCGACGCCGCGCACGCCGGCCTGGCTGTTGGCGGCAAGGCCGACCAGCGCATAGCCCATATGGCCGATCGAGGAATAGGCCATCAGTCGCTTGATGTTGGTCTGGCCGATCGCGGCGAAAGCGCCGAGCGCCATCGAGGCGATCGAGATGAAGACGATGATCTGCTGCCAGTCGGACGCGATCGGCTTGAACGCGCCCATGGTGACACGCACCAGGAGCGCCATCGCCGCCATCTTCGGCGCCGCCGCCAGGAAAGCCGTCACCGGCGTCGGCGCGCCCTCATAAACGTCGGGCGTCCACATGTGGAACGGCACGGCCGAGATCTTGAAGGCAAGGCCGGCCAGCACGAAGACCAGGCCGAAGACGAGGCCAAGCTGGCGCTCGCCGCTGCCAAGCGCCGTGGCGATCTCCTGGAAGCCGGTGTTGCCGGTGTAGCCGTAGACGAGGCTGATGCCGTAGAGCAGCATGCCCGACGACAGCGCGCCGAGGACGAAGTACTTCAGGCCGGCCTCGGTCGAGCGCAGATTGTCGCGATTGATCGCCGCCAGCACGTAGATTGCCAGCGATTGCAGTTCGAGGCCGAGATAGAGCCCGATCATGCTGTTGGCCGAGATCATCAGCAACATGCCGAGCGTTGAGAGCAGGATCAGCACCGGATATTCGAACTTGTCGAAATGCTCCGCCTTGGCGAAGCGTATCGACATAACCAGCGTCACCGCCGAGCCGACCAGCGACAGCACCTTCATGAAGCGGGCGAAGGAGTCCTGGACGAAGGCGTTGCCATAGGCACTGCCCTGCCCGGTGGAAAACACCATCCAGGCGCAGGCGACCACCAGTATGACGACGGCAAGAGCGGTCACCGTCGTGGTGGTGTTTGCGCGAGAATAGGCGCCCACCATCAACAGCGCCAGGGCGCCGATGGCGAGGATCAGCTCTGGCGTCGAGAGCGACAGGCTGGAGAGAAGGTCTGGCGTCATGGTTCGCAAAACCCTTGGGTTAATTCGCCGCCGCGGTCTGCGCGGAGCCGACGGATGCGGTGACATTGGTGACGAGCGTCTTGACCGATTCGGCCGTCGCGTCGAAGACCGGCGCCGGGTAGACGCCGAAGAAGATGACCAGCACGACCAGCGGATAGATGATCACTTTCTCGCGCGTCGACAGGTCAAGCAGGCCCTTGAGGCTTTCCTTGGTCAGCGCACCGAAGATCACCCGGCGATAGAGCCAGAGCGCGTAGGCCGCCGACAGGATGACGCCGGTGGCGGCGAAGAACGCCACCCAGGTGTTGACCCGGAACACGCCGAGCATGGTCAGGAACTCGCCGACGAAGCCGCTGGTGCCGGGCAGGCCGACATTGGCCATGGTGAAGACCATGAACACGGTAGCGTATTTCGGCATGTTGTTGACCAGCCCGCCATAGGCGTCGATCTCGCGTGTGTGCATGCGGTCGTAGATGACGCCGACGCACAGGAACAGCGCGCCGGAGACGAGGCCGTGCGACAGCATCTGGAAGATCGCGCCCTGCACGCCTTCCTGGTTCATGGCGAAGATACCCATGGTGACGAAGCCCATATGGGCGACCGACGAATAGGCAATCAGCTTCTTCATGTCCTCCTGCATCAGCGCCACCAGCGAGGTGTAGATGATGGCGACGACGGAGAGCGTGAAGACCAGCGGCGCGAACATCTCGGACGCCAGCGGGAACATCGGCAGTGAGAAGCGCAGGAAGCCGTACCCACCCATCTTCAGCAGGATGGCGGCCAGGATCACCGAACCTGCGGTCGGCGCCTCGACGTGGGCGTCCGGCAGCCAGGTATGCACCGGCCACATCGGCATCTTCACCGCGAAGGAGGCGAAGAAGGCCAGCCACAGCCAGGTCTGCATGCTGGCCGGGAATTGGTGCGTCAACAGCGTCGGGATGTCGGTGGTGCCGGACTGGTAGAACATCGCCATGATGGCGAGCAGCATCAGCACCGAGCCGGCCAGCGTGTAGAGGAAGAACTTGAACGAGGCGTAGACGCGCCGCTTGCCGCCCCAGACGCCGATGATGATGAACATCGGGATCAGGCCGGCTTCGAAGAAGACGTAAAACAGCACGATGTCGAGCGCGCAGAACACGCCGATCATCAGCGTTTCGAGCAGCAGGAAGGCGATCATGTAGGCCTTGACCCGCTTCTCGATCGATTCCCACGACGCCAGGATGCAGAGCGGCATCAGGAAGGTGGTCAGGATGACGAACAGCATCGAGATGCCGTCGACGCCCATGTGGTAGGAGATGCCTGAATCCAGCCACGCAAACTTCTCGACGAACTGGAAGCCGGCCTGCGAATTGTCGAAACCGGTCCAGATGAACAGCGAGATCACGAAGGTGATGCTCGTCGTCCACAGCGCGATGGCCCGGATGTTGCGGCGCGCATTCGGGCTGTCATCGTTGATCAGCAGGATGAGCAGCACACCAACCAGCGGCAGGAAGGTGACCAGCGAGAGGATTGGCCAGGCGGTCATCAGAGCATCATCCAGGTGACGAGTGCGGCAACGCCAATCAGCATGGCGAAGGCATAGTGATAGAGGTAGCCGGTCTGCAGCTTGACGACACGGTTGGTGACATCGACGACGCGCGCTGAAACGCCATCCGGGCCGAGGCCGTCAATGATCGTTCCGTCGCCGGTCTTCCATAGGAAGTGGCCAAACGCTTTTGCCGGCCGCACGAACAGGACGTCGTAGAGCTCGTCGAAATACCATTTGTTGAGCAGGAAGGCGTAGAGCAGGCGATGGTTGGCGGCGACGCTCCGGGGCAATTCCGGCGAGCGAATGTAGAATTTCCAGGCCATCGCAAAGCCGATCAGCATGGCGATGAACGGCGCCAGTTCCACCCACAGCGGCAATTCATGGATCTCGTGCAGGATGTGGTTGTCCGGCAGCGTGAACAGCGATGCCTTCCAGAACTCGGCATAGCCCTCGCCTATGAAGGCGCCATGGAAGATCACGCCGGCAAACAGCGCGCCTGCGGCCAGGATGAACAGCGGCACCAGCATCACCGGCGGCGATTCATGGACATGGTGCATGACCTCGTGGCTCGCCCGCGGCTCGCCGTGGAAGGTCATGAAGATCAGCCGCCAGGAGTAGAACGAGGTGAAGCAGGCGGCGATGACCAGCAGGATGAAAGCGAGGCCGGCGACCGAATTGTGCCCGGCAAAGGCAGCCTCGATGATGGCATCCTTGGAGAAGAAGCCGGCAGTGCCGATGACCGTCACCGGGATACCGACGCCGGTCAGCGCCAGCGTGCCGATCACCATCATCCAGTAGGTCTTCGGAATGAGCGCCTTGAGGCCGCCCATCTTGCGCATGTCCTGCTCGTCGGAGACGGCGTGGATGACCGAGCCGGAGCCGAGGAACAGCAGCGCCTTGAAGAAGGCATGCGTGAACAGATGGAAGATCGCCGCGCCATAGGCGCCAAGGCCGAGCGCCACGAACATGTAGCCGAGCTGCGAACAGGTCGAATAGGCGATGACGCGCTTGATGTCGTTCTGGACGAGGCCGACAGTCGCCGCGAAAAAGGCGGTGAAGGCGCCGATGAAGGTGACCACCGTCAGCGCCGAATGCGACAGTTCGAACAGCGGCGATAGCCGCGCCAGCATGAACACGCCGGCCGTGACCATGGTGGCGGCATGGATGAGTGCCGAGACCGGCGTCGGGCCTTCCATGGCGTCCGGCAGCCAGGTGTGCAGCGGCACCTGCGCCGACTTGCCCATGGCGCCCATGAACAAGAGCAGGCAGACGATGGTCATCGCAGACTGCTTGTCCAGCGCATAACCGAGGAAGGTCAGCACGGCGGCCCCTTGCGGGGCGCCTTCGGCGGGGATGAACGTCGCCGCATTGGCAAAAATGGTACCGAGATTGACCGAGCCGAACAGCACAAAGACGCCGAAAATGCCGAGTGCGAAGCCGAAGTCGCCGACGCGGTTTACGACGAAGGCCTTGATCGCGGCGGCATTGGCCGACGGCTTCTTGTACCAGAAGCCGATCAGCAGATAGGAGGCGAGACCGACGCCTTCCCAGCCGAAGAACATCTGCACCAGATTGTCGGCCGTCACCAGCATCAGCATGGCAAAGGTGAACAGCGACAGATAGGCGAAGAAGCGCGGCCGGTTCGGGTCGTGGTGCATGTAGCCGATCGAATAGATGTGGACCAGCGCCGACACCGTGTTGACCACCACCAGCATGACCACCGTCAGCGTGTCGATCCTGAGCGCCCACGACGCTTCGAGCCCGCCGGACTGGATCCAGCGCATCACCGGCACGGTGAACACTTCACCGTCACCGAAGCCGACGTCGAAGAAGGCGACCCACGACAGCACGGCTGATATCACCAGGAAGCCGGAGGTAATGTATTCCGACGCCTTGGCGCCAAGCGACGAGCCGAACAGGCCGACGATCAGGAAGCCGAGCAGTGGAAGGAAGACGATGGCCTGATACATGGTGGTTCCCGTCAACCCTTCATCATGTTCACGTCTTCGACCGCGATCGAGCCGCGGTTGCGGAAGAAGACGACGAGAATGGCAAGACCGATCGCGGCTTCAGCCGCCGCGACCGTCAGCACGAACAGCGCGAACACCTGTCCGACAAGATCGCCGAGTGCCGCCGAGAAGGCGACGAAATTGATGTTGACGGCGAGCAGGATCAGCTCGATCGACATCAGGATGACGATGATGTTCTTGCGGTTGAGGAAGATGCCGAACACGCCGAGCGTGAACAGGATCGCCGATACGGTCAGATAATGTGCGATGCCGACGACCATCTCAGAGCCCCTCGCCTGTCTTGACCTTGCGGATTTCCATGCCGGTCGCCGGCGTGCGGCCGACCTGGGCCGCGATCGACTGCCGCTTGACGCCCGGCTTGTGGCGCAGCGTCAGAACGATGGCGCCGATCATGGCGACCAGCAGCACGAGGCCCGAAATCTGGAAGTAGTAGAGATAGTCGGTATAGAGGATGTCGCCGAGTGCTGCCGTGTTTGTCCGTGCGGCAAGATCGGGGATCGGTTTTGACACTGTCGACGCCAGCTGCGGCGCGAATGTATAGCCGCCGAGCACGACGATCAGCTCCGTCGCCAGGATCAGCCCGACCAGCGCGCCGATCGGCGCATATTGCAGGGCGCCTTCCTTCATCTCGGCGAAATCGACGTCGAGCATCATGACGACGAACAGGAACAGCACCATCACCGCGCCGACATAGACGACGAGCAGGATCATCGCCAGGAACTCGGCGCCGGTCAGCATGAACAGGCCGGCGGCATTGAAGAAGGTCAGGATCAGGAACAGCACCGAATGCACGGGGTTGCGCGACGAAATGACCATGAACGCCGACGCCACCGCGACAAAGGCGAAGAGGTAGAAAAAGGCCGCCTCTAGTCCACTCAGCATGGGGTTCCCCCGGGTTCCTGTCCAAACAGGACGCTCGTCCTGTTTGATTTTTGCGACCGCCTCCGGTCGGCAAGTTGCGTGTTTCCTTAGACGAGGCCCCTCGCCCCGTCCATGCGTCAAATGTCAGCGATAGGGCGAGTCCAGCGAGATGTTGCGCGCCAGTTCGCGCTCCCACCGGTCGCCATTCGCCAAAAGCTTGTCCTTGTCGTAGTAGAGCTCCTCGCGCGTCTCCGTCGCGAATTCGAAATTCGGCCCCTCGACGATGGCGTCGACCGGGCAGGCTTCCTGGCAGAAGCCGCAATAGATGCACTTCACCATGTCGATGTCGTAGCGCACGGTGCGCCGCGTGCCATCATTGCGGCGCGGGCCGGCCTCGATCGTGATGGCCTGCGCCGGGCAGATCGCCTCGCACAATTTGCAGGCGATGCAGCGTTCCTCACCATTGGGATAGCGGCGCAGCGCGTGCTCACCACGGAAGCGCGGGCTGGTCGGCCCCTTCTCGTGCGGATAGTTGATCGTCTCCTTCGGCGCGAAGAACTGGCGCATCGACAGGAAGAAAGCGCTGACGAAATCCTGCAGCAGCAGCGATTTGGCGGCCTGGGAAAGAGCGGACATCACGCAAACCCCGTAAGCTTGAGGAAGGCGGCGACGATCACCACCATCGCCAGCGAAATCGGCAGGAAGACTTTCCAGCCGAGCCGCATAAGCTGGTCGTAGCGGTAGCGCGGCACGAACGCCTTCACCATCGAGAACATGAAGAACATCAGGCAGACCTTGAGCACGAACCAGATCAGCCCCGGCACCCAGGTGAAGGGCGCGAAGTCGAAGGGTGGCAGCCAGCCGCCGAGGAACAGGATGGTGGCCAGCGCGCACATCAGCACCACGGCGACATATTCGCCGAGGAAGAACAGCAGGAACGGCGTCGACGAATATTCGACCATGTGGCCGGCGACCAGTTCCGATTCGGCCTCGACAAGGTCGAAGGGCGGGCGGTTCGTCTCGGCCAGCGCCGAGATGAAGAAGATGACGAACATCGGAAACAGCGACAGCCAGTGCCAGTCGAGGAAGGTGTTAGGCAGGCCAAGCTTCGTGCCCAGCCCATCCTGCTGCGACAGCACGATGTCCGACAGGTTGAGCGACCCGACGCAAAGCAGCACGGTGACGATGACGAAGCCGATCGAGACCTCGTAGGACACCATCTGTGCGGCCGAGCGCAACGCGCCGAGGAACGGATATTTCGAATTGGATGCCCAGCCGCCCATGATCACGCCATAGACCTCAAGCGAGGAGATGGCGAAGACATAGAGGATGCCGACATTGACGTTGGCGATGGCCCAGCCTTCATTGACCGGGATGACCGCCCAGGCCGAGATCGCCAGCACCGCGGAAACCAATGGCGCCAGCAGAAAAACGCCCTTGTTGGCGCCGGACGGAATCACCGGCTCCTTGAAGACGAACTTCAGCAGGTCGGCGAAGGCCTGCAGCGTGCCCCAGGGGCCGACGACGTTGGGACCGCGGCGCAGCTGCACCGCCGCCCAGATCTTGCGGTCGGCATAAAGCAGATAGGCGACCGCGATCAACAGCACGACGATCAGCACGACCGACTTCAACAGGATGATCAGCGCCGGCAGCACGTAGATGGAGAAGAAGGTGTCCATGTCTACTCCGCTGCCTGCCTGAAGCCGTTTTTCGCCAGCGCCGAGCATTCCGCCATGACGGCCGAGGCCCGCGCGATCGGGTTGGTCAGGTAGAAATCCTTGACCGGCGAAGTGAAGGTACCCTTGTTCAGCCGCCCGCCGAGCTTCGCCACCTTGGCGATGTCGTCAGCGTTGCCGGCGGCGACCTGGTCGATGCGGGCGAGATGCGGGTAGTCGCCATAGAGCTTGGCGCGCAGCTGCGGCAGCGAATCGAAGGGCAGCTTCTTGCCCAGCACATCCGACAGCGCCCTCAAGATCGCCCAGTCCTCGCGCGCATCGCCCGGCGCGAAGCCGGCGCGGTTGGTCTGCTGCACGCGTCCCTCGGTGTTGACATAGGTGCCCGACTTCTCAGTGTAGGCAGCACCCGGCAGGATGACGTTGGCGCGGTGTGCACCCTGATCGCCATGCGTGCCGACATAGACGACGAAAGCGCCGCCGGTCTTGGCCATGTCGATCTCGTCGGCGCCGAGCAGGAACAGCACATCCATCCCGCCTAGCATGCCGGCGACGTTCTTGCCGCCCTCGCCCGGCACGAAGCCGAGATCGAGGCCGCCGACGCGCCCGGCCGCATTGTGCAGCACGGCAAAGCCGTTCCAGTCGGCG
The DNA here is from genome assembly GCF_056403215.1 of Mesorhizobium sp. P2_H9. NCBI lineage: Bacteria > Pseudomonadati > Pseudomonadota > Alphaproteobacteria > Hyphomicrobiales > Phyllobacteriaceae > Mesorhizobium > Mesorhizobium sp. P2_H9. The sequence continues at coordinate 39,018 of NZ_JBFUFX010000009.1, forward strand.
CGGGCCGCGTTGACGGCGGCGGCGAGCCTGGCCGCCTGGCCAAGCACCGCCGCGCCATCCGGGCGCGCCAGCGCGCCCTGGCCGACGATGATCAGCGGATGCGTCGCCTTCTTCAGCACCTGGAAGAACTTGCCATTGCCGTCAGCCAAATCCTTCAACGATTCCGGCCCGGCGCCCAGCTGTTCGTAGTCGTAGCGCGTGTCGCCGATCTCGCCGATGACACCGACCGGCAGATTGCCGATGCGCCAGCGCTTGCGGATGCGGGTGTTGAGCACGGAGGCCTCGAAGCGCGGATTGGCGCCGATGATCAGCACCGCGTCGGCCTGCTCGATGCCTTCGATGGTCGGGTTGAAGATGTAGCTGGCCCGGCCAAGCGACGGATCGAGCGCTGCGCCATCCTGGCGGCAGTCGGTGTTTTTCGAGCCGAGCGCGGCCATCAACAGTTTCAGCGCGTAGATTTCCTCGACCGCCGCGAGGTCGCCGGAAATGGCGCCGATCTTCTCAGGCGCCGCCTTCGACACCGCATCCTTGATCGCCGAAAAAGCCTCGGCCCAGCCTGTCGGCACGAGCTTGCCGTCCTTGCGCACATAGGGGCGGTCAAGGCGCTGCGTGCGCAGTCCGTCCCAGATGAAACGGGTCTTGTCGGAAATCCACTCCTCGTTCACCGCCTCGTTGACACGCGGCAGGATGCGCATCACTTCGCGGCCTCTGCTATCGACGCGGATCGCCGAACCGACGGCGTCCATCACGTCGATGGATTCGGTCTTGGTCAGCTCCCATGGTCGCGCCTGGAAGGCAAACGGCTTCGAGGTCAGCGCACCGACCGGGCAAAGGTCGATGACATTGCCCTGCAATTCCGAGGTCATCGCGCTTTCGAGATAGGTGGTGATCTCGGCATCCTCGCCGCGGCCGATCAGGCCGAGCTCGGAAATGCCGGCAACTTCCGTGGTGAAGCGGACGCAGCGCGTGCAATGGATGCAGCGGTTCATCACCGTCTTGACCAGCGGTCCGATATATTTGTCCTCAACCGCGCGCTTATTCTCGTGATAGCGCGAGGAATCGACGCCGAAGGCCATCGCCTGGTCCTGCAGGTCGCATTCGCCACCCTGGTCGCAGATGGGGCAATCCAGCGGATGGTTGATCAGCAGGAATTCCATCACGCCTTCACGGGCCTTCTTGACCATCGGCGTGTTGGTGAAGATTTCCGGCGGCTCGCCATTCGGACCGGGGCGCAAATCGCGCACGCCCATGGCGCAGGAGGCCTGCGGCTTGGGCGGCCCGCCCTTCACCTCGATCAGGCACATGCGGCAATTGCCGGCGATCGACAGCCGCTCGTGGAAGCAGAAGCGCGGCACTTCCGCGCCAGCGTCCTCGGCCGCCTGCAGCAGCGTGTAGTGGTCGGGTACAGTGATCTCTTTCCCGTCGACCTTGAGCTTTGCCATCAATTGCCCCCGGCGGTTTTCGCCGTCTCATCTGCCTGAAAAAGATCGCTCAACCTGATGCCATTCACCATCATGCCGGCGATCTCAGCGTTTCTATCTTCAATTTGCCCCGCCCCTACTTCTTGGCCTTGGCGGCCAGCACAAGTGCCGCCGCCTGACGGGCCCACTCGTCGCGGCCGATGCGGCCGTTGAGCGACAAATAATCCTCGACCCAGGCGATCTCTTCCGGAGCCCAGGCTGCGACCTGGGCAAATGTCCAGACGCCGAGGCCGTTCAGCACCTTTTCGAGCTTCGGCCCGATGCCCGATATCGCCTTGAGATCCGACGGCTTTGCCGGACGGTCCATGGCTTTGGGCTGCCTGAAATCCTCAGGCATCAACCCGTTCGCCGCTTTGCCGACAACGGCGCTCGTATCGATCGCGGCCGGCGTCTCATTGACCGTGCGCGCGGCAATATCGGTCACATCTTGGGCGAAGGTCTGCGCCTCGGCGATCAAGGTTTTGGTCGTCGCGCGCGCCTTGGTGGAAGAGCTTGTCGTGGCTTCTGAAAAGCGTTCGCTTCTTGCCTCGAAATCGTCGACGATCGGCTGGAGAAGCCGCTGCGACGCCTCGGCGGCACCTGAAAGCGCGCCCATCCAGACACCGAAGGCGTGGTTGGCCAGCCCAATGCCGAGCGCCGACATTGCGGCGGCACCCGCGACAGGGTGCGCCAAAAGGTTGACGGCGCTGGCCATCTCTTTCGGCATCATCCTCGTCAGATCCTGATTCATCTTCTCGAACTGGTCCATGTCGGGCATCAACGGGTAGGGTATCGAATACGGCGCCATCAATATCTCCTGGTCGTTTCTTCGTGTGCCCCGCCCCGGTATGTCAGTTTCGGGCTTTCGCCCGCATTTCAAATTCTTCGACTATTCCGCCGCCACCATCACCGGTTCGGCCCGATGCGCGTTGCGTGAAAACTCGTCGATGCGCCGCTCCACCTCGCCGCGGAAATGCCGCATCAGGCCCTGGATCGGCCATGCCGCCGCGTCGCCCAGCGCGCAGATCGTGTGGCCTTCGACCTGCTTGGTGACGTCGAGCAGCATGTCGATCTCGCGCTTCTGCGCCTCGCCGCGCACCAGCCGCTCCATCACCCGCCACATCCAGCCGGTGCCTTCGCGGCATGGCGTGCACTGGCCGCAGCTCTCGTGCTTGTAGAAGTAGGAAAGCCGCGCAATCGCCTTCACGACATCCGTCGACTTGTCCATGACGATGACGGCCGCCGTGCCAAGGCCCGACTTCAGGTCGCGCAACGCGTCGAAATCCATCGGCGCATCGATAATCTGCTCGGCAGGCACCAGCGGCACCGAAGCGCCACCCGGAATGACCGCCAGCAGATTGTCCCAGCCGCCACGGATGCCGCCGCAATGAGTCTCGATCAGTTCGCGGAACGGGATCGACATCGCCTCTTCGACCGTGCACGGATTGTTGACGTGACCGGAGATGCAGAACAGCTTGGTGCCGACATTGTTGGGCCGGCCGAAGGACGAGAACCACGACGCCCCACGGCGCAGAATGGTCGGCGCCACGGCGATCGATTCGACATTGTTGACCGTCGTCGGGCAGCCATAGAGGCCGACATTGGCCGGGAATGGCGGCTTCAGCCGCGGCTGGCCCTTCTTGCCTTCCAGGCTTTCGAGCAGCGCCGTTTCCTCGCCGCAGATATAGGCGCCGGCGCCGTGATGCATATAGATATCAAAGTCATAGCCGGAGGTGTTGTTCTTGCCGATCAGCTTGGCCGCATAGGCCTCGTCGATGGCGCGCTGCAGCGCCTCGCGCTCGCGGATGAATTCGCCGCGCACATAGATGTAGGCGGCGATCGCGCCCATGGCGAAGCCGGCGATCAGGCAGCCCTCGACCAGCGTATGCGGGTCGTGGCGCAATATGTCGCGGTCCTTGCAGGTGCCGGGTTCGGATTCATCGGCGTTGACGACGAGATAGCTTGGCCGGCCGTCGCTCTGCTTGGGCATGAACGACCATTTCAGCCCGGTCGGGAAACCGGCGCCGCCACGGCCGCGCAAGCCAGAGGCCTTCATCTCGTTGACGATCCACTCGCGCCCCTTGGCGATCAGGCCGGGGGTGTTGTCCCAGGCGCCGCGCGCCATCGCGCCGGCCAGCGACTTGTCGAAGCGGCCGTAGATGTTGTTGAAGATGCGGTCTCTGTCAGCCAGCATTGTTCGTCCCTCAGACCGGCTTCTTGCCGAAGACGCGGATGTATTCGGCGACCCCACCCTTGGCGAGCGCCTTGGCCTGCTTGACCCAGTCGTCGCGCTCGATACGGCCGTGGAAAGCGAGATAGCCGTCCACCCACTCGCGCTCTGCCTTCTTCCAGGAAGCGACCTGCGCATAGGTGAAAATGCCAAGCGTATGCAGGGTACCCTCGATCTTCGGGCCGACGCCCGAGATCAGCTTGAGGTCGTCGACCAGCGCCGGCTTCTCGATGCCGGCCGGACGGTTCTTGTCCTCGAGCGACGGTTTGGCCTTGGCGGCTGGAATCTTGACTTCCGGCGCTTTGAAGGCCGTCACCGGCTCCGCTTTGTTCTTGGGGCCACTGCGCTGTTTCGAGACGCCCTCGACTTCCGTCGCAGCCTTGTTGGCATTGGCGGCCGAATGCAATGGCGCCGAAACGCTCGCCGCCTTTTCCACTTCGGGTGCGACCTTGACCGGTGAAGGCGATTTCAGCGCCGGGCTGGTTTCGAGCGCGTCCGTCTTCGGTTTGCCGGCCTTCGACGGCGCAACGGGGGAAGCCGGCGCCTGTGACACCTTGGCAGCCGGCGCGGCGGCGGCCTGCGCGGTTGGAGCCGAGGCAGTCGATGCTGCATCCTGGGCGGCCTTGGTTGCTGCCCTGTCTTCCTTGTCGCGGGTCGTCTTGAGGATCGCCTTTTCGCTCGTCAGCGTCGTCAGACCGGTGATCGGCTCCGACGTGGTGCGGCCGTTCTGCGGTCCTGGCTGGACCTGCGCGCCCTTGCCGGCGCCGTAGAGGTCGATGATTTCGGCAAGACGTTCCGGCGTCAGGTCTTCAAAGGTGTCCTTGAAGATCATCACCATCGGTGCGTTGACGCAGGCGCCGAGGCACTCGACCTCTTCCCACGACAGCGTACCCTTGTCGTTGGTGTGGAACTGGTCGTGATGGATTTTCGACCGGCACACATCCATCAGCGCTTCCGAACCGCGCAGCATGCAAGGCGTGGTGCCGCAGACCTGGATATGGGCACGGGTGCCGACCGGGTTCAGCTGGTACTGCGTGTAAAAGGTCGCGACTTCGAGCCCTCGGATATAGGGCATGCCGAGCATATCGGAGATCGTCTCGATCGCCGCCTTGGTCACCCAGCCTTCCTGGTCCTGCGCCAGCATCAGCAAGGGGATGATCGCGGATTGCTCGCGGCCCTTGGGGTATTTCTTGATCCATTGCTTGGCCGCTGCCGCGTTCGCCCGGTTGAAGGCGAAGGAGGCTGGCTGGACGCTGGCTTCTGCGAGACGGCGGACTGACATTGCGATTTCGCTTCTTGTGTTTCTACTGGGTAGAGATGTAGGCGCGATAGCAATCCTCGGATCGCCCAACCACACATACGAACTCTTCATTTCCACGCTTCAGGCGGACGTACTCGTCGTAACGGTCATTCCACCAAGTTACTCGTCCACAATCACGGGGCCGAGCCAAGCTCGGTACCTCTGCGACAAAGGTTCTCTCGCTCTTGCTACAGGGTTGACCGCGCGGTGGACCGAGTACAAAAATTCCGGAATCCAGAAGCACATCGCCACCGAATTCGCGCACTGCGAGCAGATCGCCTTCCGCTACCAGCTTGAACCCCTCCTTAAGAAGGTCGGCCGACGACAGACCATCGTCGGATCCAGCAAGGGACGCTTCAGCGGAAGCGGCAAGGCAAACCGCCGCTAGAAACGCTTTGGATGGCCGGGCAGCTCCCATCATCACCGATCCACCTCACCAAAAACGATGTCGAGGGAACCGAGAACGGCGGTGACGTCGGCCAGCATGTGGCCGCGGCACAGAAAGTCCATGGCTTGCAAATGCGCGAAACCGGGCGCGCGCAACTTGCAGCGATAGGGCTTGTTGGAGCCGTCGGAGACCAGGTAAACGCCGAATTCGCCTTTCGGCGCCTCGACGGCTGCATAGACCTCGCCCGCCGGCACCCGGTAGCCCTCGGTGTAGAGCTTGAAGTGATGGATCAGCGCTTCCATCGAGCGCTTCATCGCCTGGCGCTTCGGCGGCACCACCTTGCCGTCGAGGTTCGACACCGGGCCGGTGAGTTCCTTGCCGAGCAAAAGGTCGACGCACTGGCGCATAATCTTCGCCGACTGGCGCATCTCTTCCATGCGCACCAGATAGCGGTCGTAGCAGTCGCCGTTCTTGCCGATCGGGATGTCGAAATCCATCTCCGAATAGCATTCATAGGGCTGCGACTTGCGCAGATCCCAGGCAGCGCCAGAGCCGCGCACCATGACGCCGGAAAAACCCCAGGCCCAGGCATCGGCCAGCGACACCGTGCCGATATCGACATTGCGCTGCTTGAAGATGCGGTTGCTGGTCAGCAGCGCGTCGAGATCGTCAAGCGACTTCAGGAACGGGTCGATCCACTTGCCGATGTCCTCGACCAGCTTTTGCGGCAGGTCCTGATGCACGCCGCCTGGCCGGAAATAGGCCGCATGCATGCGCGAACCCGAGGCCCGCTCATAAAACACCATCAGCTTTTCGCGTTCGACGAAACCCCACAGCGGCGGCGTCAGCGCACCGATGTCCAGCGCCTGCGTCGTCACATTGAGGATGTGCGACATGATGCGGCCGATTTCGCAGTAGAGCACGCGGATCAGCTGGCCGCGCTTCGGCACGTCGATGCCGAGCAGACGCTCGGTGGCCAGCGCAAAGGCATGCTCCTGGTTCATCGGCGCGCAATAGTCGAGCCGGTCGAGATAGGGCACCGCCTGCAAATAGGTCTTGTGCTCGATCAGCTTTTCGGTGCCGCGATGCAACAGCCCGATATGCGGATCGACGCGATCGACGACTTCGCCGTCCAACTCGAGAACCAAGCGCAAAACACCATGCGCCGCAGGGTGTTGAGGTCCAAAGTTGATGTTAAAATTGCGGACGGAGGTTTCAGCCATGCTGGCGTCTCAATTCGTCTTGGCTTTTTCATCGCCCGGCAGGACGTAGTCCGTCCCTTCCCATGGCGAGAGAAAATCGAAATTACGGAATTCCTGCTTCAATTCCACCGGCTCGTAGATGACGCGCTTGGCCTCGTCGTCGTAGCGCACCTCGACAAAACCGGTCAGCGGGAAATCCTTGCGCAGCGGATGGCCCTCGAAACCGTAGTCGGTCAGGATGCGGCGCAAATCGGGATGGCCGGAGAACAAAACGCCGTAGAGATCGTAGGTCTCGCGCTCGAACCAGTCGGCGCCGGGGAAAACGCCGGTGAGCGACGGCACCAAGGTTTCCTCGTCGGCCTGAACTTTCAAGCGGATGCGCACATTCTGCTTCGGCGACAGGAGGTGATAGACGACATCGAAGCGCTTGGCCCGCGACGGATAGTCGGCGCCGCAGACATCGATGATCGAGATGAACTGGCAGCGCGGATCGTCGCGCAGGAAGGTCACCACCTCGATCAGATCGCCCGGCTCGACAGCAACAGTGAGTTCGCCATAGGCAAACACCGCTTCGCCGATCCGGCCGGTCAGCTTTTCAGTCAGATAGATCGACAGTTCGCTCAGGGATGCACTCATTGGGCTTACCGTTCGATCGTGCCGGTGCGGCGGATCTTCTTCTGCAGGAGAAGAATGCCGTAAAGCAGCGCTTCCGCGCTTGGCGGGCAGCCGGGCACGTAGATGTCGACCGGCACGACGCGGTCGCAGCCGCGCACCACCGAATAGGAATAGTGATAGTAGCCGCCGCCATTGGCGCAGGAGCCCATCGAGATGACGTAGCGCGGCTCCGGCATCTGGTCGTAGACCTTGCGCAGCGCAGGCGCCATTTTGTTGGTCAGCGTGCCGGCGACGATCATGATGTCGGACTGGCGCGGCGACGCGCGCGGCGCAACCCCGAACCGCTCCGAGTCGTAGCGCGGCATCGAGGTGTGGATCATCTCGACTGCGCAGCAGGCGAGGCCGAAGGTCATGAACATCAGCGAACCGCTGCGCGCCCAGGTGATCAGCGCTTCGGTCGAGGTGACGAGAAAGCCCTTGTCGGCCAGCTCGTTGTTGATTTCGAGGAAGAACGGATCGTCAGACCCCACCGGCCGGCCGGTGTTGGGATCGATCAGGCCTTTGGGCTTCGGCGCGACGAGCGTGCCGGAACTGTCGCTCAATCCCATTCCAGCGCTCCTTTTTTCCATTCATAGGCAAAGCCGATGGTCAGCACCGCCAAAAACACCATCATCGACCAGAAGCCCAGCATGCCGATCTTCGAGAACGACACCGCCCACGGAAACAGGAACGCCACTTCCAGATCGAAGATGATGAACAGGATCGACACCAGATAGAAGCGGATGTCGAACTTCATGCGGGCATCGTCGAACGAGTTGAAGCCGCACTCATAGGCGGAAAGCTTTTCCGGGTCGGGGCTGCGGTAGGCCACCAGGAACGGCGCCACAAGCAGCGCCAGGCCGACGACCAGAGCCACGCCGATGAACAGGACGATGGGCAGGTACGAACTCAAAAGTGCGGTCATGCAGCAGCTTCCCGTTGGCGGCCAATCCACTCTGATTACAGCAACGAACCTCAATGCGGAAGCGTGACAGTTTAACCGCTGAACCGTTTTAAGTGCCTATGCTGCAACGCGGCGAGGGTTAGCGCAGCGCTTTCGGCGAAGCAAGTCAAACCTTATTCAAAAGACGGTGCTGGATGGCACTTCGAGAGAAACTGGTCCGTTCCGCTCCTGTTTGATTTCCTTCACTTTTTACTCCACTTTTCTCTCCTGACATGGATCCCGCCAAAACCCTGCTAGCATGACCCGGAATCACCGGCTCCATTTGCTCGAAAATCATCAGAGTCTCGTCTCCCATGAAGGAAAAGATCTCGCTTGCCATGGCTCGCCGCATCGCGCTTGCGGCCCAGGGTTTCAATGATACCCGCCCCACCGGCACGCCTGACCGCCGGCACTTCGCCCGCGTGCTTTCCCGCACCGGGCTGCTGCAGATCGATTCCGTCAGCGCCGTGGTGCGCGCTCACTATATGCCGCTCTATTCGCGCCTTGGCCCCTACCCGCTCGCTTTGCTCGACAACGCCGCCGTGACGCGCAAGCGCACGGTCTTCGAATATTGGGCCCACGAAGCCTCCTTCCTGCCGGTCGAAACATACCCGCTGATGCGCTGGCGCATGCAGCGGGCCGAGCGCGGCGACGAGATGTATCTGGGCCTGGCAAAATGGGGCCGCGAACACGCGGCCTATATCGAAGAGATCTATCGAGAGGTCGTGTCGCGCGGCCCGATCGCCGCCTCCGCCCTCGAAGGCCAGAAAGGCTCGGGCGGCTGGTGGGGCTGGAGCCACGCCAAGCATGCCTTCGAATGGCTGTTCTGGGCCGGCCGCATCACCACGGCGCACCGACGCGGCTTCGAACGCTTCTACGACCTGCCGGAGCGCGTCCTGCCGCAGGCGATCCTCGATCTGCCGGTGCCCGCCCCGGAGGACGCGCATCGCGAATTGCTGCGCATCTCCGCCCGCGCCCACGGCATCGCGACAGCAAGCCACCTGCGCGACTATTTCCGCCTGTCGCCGGCCGACATGAAGGGACGGCTGGAGGAACTGGTTGAAGCAGGCGAGTTGCTGCCGGTGCGGGTCGCGGGCTGGGACAAGCCGGCTTACCTTCACAAAGGCGCACGCTTGCCGCGAAAAATCGAGGCCCGTGCCTTGCTGGCGCCCTTCGATCCGGTCGTCTTCGAACGCTCGCGCAGTGAGCGGCTGTTCGATTTTCACTACCGCATCGAGATCTACACGCCGGCCGAGAAGCGACAGTACGGCTATTACGTGCTGCCGTTCCTGCTTGGCGACAGGATCGTCGCCCGCGTCGACCTCAAGGCCGACCGACCGGCAAGCGTGCTGCGCGTCCACGCGTCTTACGCCGAGCCCGGCGCCCCGCCTGAAACCGCAGCAGAACTGTTCGAGGAGTTGAAGCTGATGCAAAGCTGGCTCGGTCTCGAACGTATCGAAGTGACGCCTGCAGGCGACCTCGGACAGCCGCTTGCCGACATCGCCGCGTCGTAGACGTGCGTTGACACGCCTGCATACACAAGCCTAAATCCGATCCAGACGGTCCCCTGCCCGCAACGGCAGGGGCCAAGAGGGAATGCGGTGCGGGACAAAATCCCAAATCCGCGGCTGTCCCCGCAACTGTAAGCGAAGAGCCTGGGCCGAAAACCACTGGGTAACACCGGGAAGGCAGCACCAAGGCGATGACCCGCGAGCCAGGAGACCTGCCGTCTAGGACATAAAGTATCCGATCGCCTGGCGGGTTTTCCGGGCAAGGAGCCTGATTTGGAACGCGACAGCAGTTTTTCGGCTGAGACAGCGGACGCTTTGTCCGGCGACAGCGATGCCTTGACCGGCGTCACCGTCATCGTGTGCGCCTCCTGTCGCGACGAGACCGGCTCCGACGCCCATCCCCGCGCCGGCGAACTGCTGGCCGAAGACACGCGCCGCGCCGCCTCCGACGAAAACATCCGCATCCGAACCGTCGAATGCCTCGGCAACTGCAAGCGCCGCCTCAGCGCCGCGATCCTGCGCGACGGCTGCTGGAGCTATGTTTTTGGCGATCTGACCGCGAGCAGCGGCGCCGATCTCGTCACCGGCGCCAAACTCTTCGCCACCTCGACCGACGGCCTCATTCCGTGGCGCGGCCGGCCCGAATCCCTCAAGCGCGGCCTCGTTGCCCGCATCCCTCCCCTCGACATGCTGAAGGACTAACCATGACCGCCAACCTCTCCCGCGTTCCCTGCACCGTCGTCACCGGCTTCCTCGGCGCCGGCAAGACGACGCTGGTCCGCCATCTCCTGGAAAACGCCGGCGGCAAACGCATTGCCATCATCGTCAACGAGTTCGGCGACATCGGCATCGACGGCGAAATCCTCAAAGGCTGCGGCATCGACACCTGCCCCGAGGAAAACATCGTCGAACTCGCCAATGGCTGCATCTGCTGCACCGTCGCCGACGATTTTGTGCCCGCACTCGACCAGATCCTCGCGCTGACGCCGAGGGTCGACCACATTCTGATCGAGACGTCCGGCCTCGCGCTGCCCAAGCCGCTGGTCCAGGCTTTCCAGTGGCCGTCAGTGAAGAGCCGGGTGACTGTCGACGGCGTCATCGCCGTGGTCGACGGGCCGGCGCTGGCCGAGGGCCGCGTCGCCAACGACATGGACGCCCTTCAGGCGCAGCGCGCCAAGGACGAGACGCTGGACCATGACGATCCGGTCGAGGAAGTGTTCGAAGACCAGATCGCCTGCGCCGACCTGATCATCTTGTCGAAGAGCGACCTGATGGACGCCGCCGGCTCGGCCCGCGCCAACGCCATCATCAACGAACATTCCGCCCGCGCCGTAAGAATCGTGCCGACGTCGCATGGCAAGGTTGATCCCTCCGTGCTGCTCGGCCTCGGTCTCGCCGTCGAGGACGACATCGAAAACCGCAAGTCGCATCATGACGGCGCCTTCGACCACGAACATGACGACTTCGACACGTTCATTGTCGACATTGCCTCGATCGCCAGTCCCGACGAGCTGGCAAAGCGCGTCGCCACTGCCGCAGAAGAAGAAAACGTGCTGCGCGTAAAAGGCTTCGTCGATGTCGGTGGCAAGCCGATGCGGCTCTTGCTGCAGGCAGTCGGTCCGCGCGTCAACCATTATTACGACCGCGCCTGGACTGCTGCCGATGACCGTCGCTCGCGCCTCGTCGTCATCGGCCTGAAGGGGCTGAACCGCCCGGCAATCGAGCGTATACTCGCCGGCTGATCCCAGGCACGAGCCGCGATGCACATCCTCACCACCACATCCGCCTCGCTCGACGATCTCGCCGAGCCTGTCGATCTCCGGCAGACGCCGGCGGATATCGTGGCGCTGTCCTTCACCGACAGCGATCTCGCCGGGCTGGCGGCGGCATGGAAATTAGATGCTGAACGCCTGCCGTCGATGCGGCTCGCGGCACTGCGCGATCTGCGCCATCCGATGTCCGTCGATCTGTGGGTCGACAGCGTCGCCCAACACGCCAAGGTCATTCTCGTCCGTATCCTCGGCGGCTACCACTGGTGGCGCTATGGCTGCGACCAGTTGGCCGCGACCGCCCGCGCCCGCGGCATCAAACTGGCGCTGCTGCCGGGCGAAAGCCACGACGAAGATCTCAGGCTGATCGAAGCCTCGACGCTGCCGCGCGAGGAGCTCGATGCATTGCTGGGCTATTTCCGCGAGGGCGGCCCTGCGAATATGAGCGCGCTGGTGCAGCGGTTGGCGCGGCTGGCTGGGCAAGATACGGCGGTCGCCGAGCCGGTCGCAGTTCCGAAGGCAGGCTACTATGAGCCCGAACGCGGTGCAGTCCCCCTCCCCCTTGAGGGGAGGGTCCGGCCGCAGGCCGGGGGTGGGGTCCTCTCTGCAGCACGCCGACCTAAAGAAACGCTACGTCCGGTCGTACCGACCCCACCCGGCCCTGCGGGCCACCCTCCCCTCGAGGGGGAGGGAAACGTCGTGCCCATTCTCTTCTACCGTTCGATGCTGCTGGCCGCCGATGTCGCGCCCATCGACGCGCTTGTTGAAGCACTTCGCCAGCGCGGCATCACCCCGGTCCCCATCTTCGTCTCCAGCCTCAAGGACCCGACGTCACTCGCCTTCGTCGAGACCGCGCTCGCAACGCTCAAGCCTGCCGCCATCATCAGCGCCACCGCCTTCGCCTCCGGCGCCGAGCCCGGCGTCGAAACCCTGTTCGACCGCGCCGGCGTGCTCGTCTTCCAGGTCATCGTGGCGACGACCCGCCGCGACACCTGGCAAAACAACCAACGTGGCCTCGCCCCCGCCGACCTCGCCATGCATGTCGTGCTGCCGGAGCTTGATGGCCGCATCCTCGCCGGCGCCATTTCCTTCAAGGGCGAGAGCGAGACCGACCCGGCACTGGCCTTCCGCGCCTTGGCCAACCGACCAGAGCCCGACCGCGTGGCGCAGGTAGCAAACCGCATCGAAGCTTTTGTTCGCCTGCAGCAAGCGCCACGCGCGACGCGCAAGCTCGCCATCCTGATCCCCGACTATCCCAGCGCACCCGGCCGCACCGGCTATGCCGTCGGCCTCGACGTGCCGTCCAGCGTGCTCGCCATGCTGCACGACCTGAGGCAACAGGGCTACGCCGTTGAAGGGATTCCGCAAACGCCGCGCGAGTTGCTGCAGATGCTGGAGCGGAGTGGCGACGGGCTGGGGCTGGATGAGTATCGTACCTTTTCGACGGAGCTGCCCACAGCGGCAATTGCAGCGGTAGATGCGGCGTGGGGCGCTCCTTCACCCTCCCCCTTGTGGGGAGGGTCGGTTCGCGACATTCGCGAAGCGGATGGCGCGAAACGGGGTGGGGGTAGCGGCGCACCACCCCCACCCGGCCCTGCGGGCCACCCTCCCCACAAGGGGGAGGGTAAGAGCGCTTTCCCATTTCGCGCCGCCACCTTCGGCAACATCACCGTGGCCCTCGCCCCCGATCGGGGCCGCTCGGCCGACCGCCGCGCCGATTACCACGACCCGACACTGCCGCCACGTCACGAACTGATCGCCTTCGGCCTGTGGCTGAGGAAGTCGCTGGGCATCCATGCCCTCATTCATGTCGGCGCCCATGGCACGCTGGAGTGGCTGCCCGGCAAGACCGTAGCGCTCAGCGAAACCTGCTTTCCCGAGATCGTCACCGGCCCGCTGCCCGTCATCTATCCCTTCATCGTCTCCAACCCGGGCGAAGCCGCACAGGCCAAGCGGCGCATTGCCGCCGTCACCCTTGGTCATCTGCCGCCGCCCTTGGCTGGCGCCGGGCTGGACGAAAACCAGCACAGGCTCGAGCGGCTGGTCGATGAGTACGCCCAGGCCGACGGGCTCGACCGCCGCCGCCGCGACCGGCTGGCCAAGCTGATTGTCGAGACCGCGCAAAAGACCGGCCTTGCTTCCGAGGCCGGCGTTGCCAAAAGCGACGCGCCCGACGAAGCGTTGCGCCGCATCGACGCCTGGCTCTGCGACCTCAAGGATTTCGCCGTCAAGGACGGCCTGCATATCTATGGCCGCTCGCCCGAGGGCGAGGCCGATCCGTTGCGCCAGCAAAGCGCGGCGACCGAGAAGGCAGCGCTGCTTGCCGCCCTCGACGGCCGCCATGTCGCCGCCGGGCCTGCCGGGGCGCCGGCGCGGGGTCGGCGCGACGTGCTGCCCACCGGCCGCAATCTGTTCACGTCGGACCCGCGCACCATGCCGACGCCTACAGCCTATGATCTGGGCAGGGCGGCGGCGGAAGAAGTGGTGCGCAGCTACATGCAATCGCATGGCGACTGGCCGCGCTCGCTGGTCATCGACCTCTGGGGCTCGGCCTCGTTGCGCACCGGCGGCGAGGAGATCGCGCAAGGCCTGGCGCTGATGGGCTGCCGGCCGCAATGGGATTCGGCGACCGGCCGTATCACCGGCATCGAAGTGCTGTCGCCGGCAACGCTCGGACGCCCACGCGTCGATGTCACCTGGCGTATTTCGGGCCTGTTCCGAGACATGTTCCCGACCCAGATCGCGCTGATCGATGCCGCCGCCAACGCCGTCGCCACCCGCGACGAGGACGATTCGGAAAATCCGCTCGCCGCCAGAACCCGCGCTGACGGCAGGATCAGCCCGCGCATTTTCGGCACCTCGCCCGGCACTTACGGCGCCGGTGTCGAGGATCTTCTGGCAAGTGGCGATTGGGGCGCGCGCGAAGAGATCGGCCGCGCCTATCTCGATGCGACGTCGCATGCCTACGGCGGCGCCGAGGGCGAAGGCGTCTCGGCGCCCGGCGCCTTCGAGGGACGCATCGCCGAGGCCGATTTGCTGGTTCATACTGGTGACGACCCCGGCCGCGACATCCTCGAAGGCTCCGCCGATGTCGCCTTCATCGGCGGGTTTTCGGCCGCTCTTGCGGCGCTGGGCCGGAATGCCGATGTCATCGTGCTCGACACCACCGATCCGCAAAAGCCGAAGCCGCGCTCGATCAGTGAGGCGGTGGCGCGCGTCGTGCGTGCTCGTGCGGTCAATCCGCGCTTCATATCGGGCCAGATGCGCCACGGCCCGCGCGGCGCCTCGGAATTCGCCGAGACGGTCGACCGTCTCGTCGGTTTCGCCGAAACCACCAACGCCATATCGGGCGCGCTGATCGAGGCCGTGCATGACGCCTATCTCGGCGACCCCGAGGTTCGCGCCTTCATGCTGCGCGAGAACCCGGCTGCCGCCAAAGTCATCGCCGAACGTTTCCTGTCGGCAAGGCGGCGCGGCCTCTGGCATCCCTTGCGCAATTCCATCGATGACGATCTGGCGGCCTTGATTGCCGAGGCTCAGGCGCTGGGGGTGGCGGCATGAACGCCTTCTCGCGCCGTGGCGCCTGCCCTGCTCTGTCAGCACCCATGCAGACCGGCGACGGCCTGCTGGTGCGGCTCAACCCGGTTGCGGGAGGATTGTCGCCGAAGCTTTTGATTGGGTTAGCCGAATCCGCCCTGCGGCATGGCAACGGCATCATGGAAGTCACCGCGCGTGGCAGTTTGCAGATACGCGGCCTGACAGCGGCTGGTGCTGCGCGGCTGGCGACGGAGGTTGATGCGCTGGGTATCGCGGTGCGTACCGGTGTGCCGGTCGAGACGGGTCCGCTGGCGGGCATCGATCCGCAGGAGATTGCCGATCCCCGGCCGCTGGCCGAACGCATTCGCGCTGCGACCGAGCAGGCCAGCCTTCCGCCACGCCTTGGTCCCAAGGTTTCGGTCGTCGTTGACGGCGGCGGACAGTTGGCCATGGATGCGGTGACCGCCGATGTGCGGCTGAATGCGGTACGGACCGGCACCGGTGTCCAGTGGAGCGTATCGGTTGCAGGTGACAGCCAAAGCGCCAAGCCACTTGCGACGGTCAATGAAGATGCCGCGCGGGACATTGCCGTTGCGGTGCTTCGGATGGTTGCCGAAAAGGGCCGCGAGGCGCATGCGAGGGATTTGTCGGGGAGGCAATTGATATCTCTGGCAGGCTGGCATTCTGTCACGCCCCCCTCTGTCCTGCCGGACATCTCCCCCACGAGGGGGGAGATTGGCAGCTTTGGCGCCGGCTCTCCTTCTGCGGCGTTGGTGATTGGCGAGGCCGGCAATCGCAGGGCAATCTCCCCGCTTGTGGGGGAGATGTCCGGCAGGACAGAGGGGGGCGCGAAGGAACTCCGGCCTATTGGTATTTTCGACCTCGCCACCTCTGGCATCGCCCTCGGCATCGGCCTCCCCTATGGCAGCATGCCGGCCGACAAGCTTATCAACCTCGCCCAGCACAGCCTCACCCTCGGCACCACCGAAATCCGGCTGGCGCCGGGCCGCGCCCTGTTATTCCTCGGCCTAGCGCCATCTGACTGCCCTCCGTTCCAGGCCACCGCAGCCGCCCTCGGCTTCGTCACCTTTCCCACCGATCCGCGCACGCGCATTGCCGCCTGCCCCGGCACGCCCGCCTGCGCCTCCGGCCGGATCGCAACCCGCGACATCGCCGAAACCATCGCAGCGCAAAACCGCGACATCTTCGATTCCTCGCTCACCCTGCACATTTCCGGCTGCGCCAAGGGCTGCGCACACCCCGGCCTGGCCACATTGACCGTGGTCGGCGGCGAAAACGGAGCCGGACTTGTCGTGAACGCGACGGCAAAGGCCCTTCCTGCCGGCTACAGGCCGGGCTATGACGCCGCGCGCGGCGTCAGTCGCGTCGCGGCCAGAGTCCGCAGCGAACGACTTCCCGGCGAAACAGCCGCCGCTTGCCTGACAAGGCTTGGCGCGGCCGCCATCACCGAAGCCTACCGACAGGAATGAGCATGGCCGCCTACGACTACATCCATGACGGCACGACGATATACGAGCGCTCCTTCGCCATCATTCGCGCCGAGGCCGATCTGTCGCACTTTTCCGAGGCCGAGGCCGACGTCGCTATCCGCATGATCCATGCCTGCGGCCAGGTCGAGACCGCGAAGCACTTCGTTTTCTCCAGCGATTTCGTCGCCGCCGCGCGTGACGCTCTTGCTGCCGGCGCACCGATCTTCTGCGACGCAGAGATGGTCTCGCATGGCGTCACCCGCGCCCGCCTGCCGGCCGGCAACGAGGTGATCTGCACGCTGCGTGACCCGCGCACGCACGGCATCGCCGCGAAAATCGGCAACACCCGCTCGGCCGCGGCCATCGACCTCTGGGGCGAGCGCATGGCCGGTTCGGTCGTCGCCATTGGCAATGCACCGACGGCCCTGTTCTACCTCCTGGAAAAACTGCGCGACGGCGCGCCAAAACCAGCGGCGATCATCGGCATGCCGGTCGGTTTCGTTGGCGCGGCCGAATCGAAGGACGCGTTGGCCGAGAACTCCTATGGCGTACCCTATGCCATCGTGCGCGGCAGGCTGGGCGGCAGCGCCATGACTGCCGCCGCGCTCAATTCATTGGCGAGGCCTGGCCTGTGAACGCGCTTCCCAAGGGACGTCTGGTCGGCGTCGGCACCGGTCCCGGCGACCCCGAACTTTTGACGCTGAAGGCGGCCCGCGCGCTGGCCGAAGCCGATGTCGTGGCGTATTTCGCCAAGCGCGGCAACAACAGCAACGCACGCGCCATCGTCGAAACGCAATTCCGCCCGGGCATGACGGAACTGCCGCTGCTCTATCCCGTGACCACCGAAATCGACAAGGATCACGACGACTACCGCTCGCAGATCACGGCCTTCTACGAGGAGTCGGCAGAAAAGGTCGCCGAGCACCTCGATGCCGGCAGGATGGTCGCGGTGCTCTCGGAAGGCGATCCGCTGTTCTATGGGTCCTACATGCATCTGCATGTCCGGCTGGCGCACCGTTTCCCCACAGAAGTCATTCCCGGCGTCACCGCCATGTCCGGCTGCTGGTCGGCGACCGGCCTGCCGATCGTCCAGGGCGACGACGTGCTGACCGTGCTGCCCGGCACGATGAGCGAGTTCGAGCTGACCCGCCGCCTCGCCGACACCGACGCCGCCGTCATCATGAAGGTCGGCCGCAACCTGCCGAAGATCAGGCGCGCGCTGCAAGCGACCAGCAAGCTGAGCCGCGCGGTCTATGTCGAGCGCGGCACCATGCCGGGCAGCGTCTCGATGCGGCTTGCCGACAAGCCGGACGACAAGGCGCCCTACTTCGCCATCGTGCTGGTGGCTGGCTGGTCCGGCCGCCCGCCAGTAGCCGGGGGCGAAGCATGAGCGGCCGTCTCACCGTCATCGGCCTGGGACCCGGCAATGCCGACCAGGTCACGCCGGAAGCCAGCCGTGCTGTTGCGGACGCCAAGTTCTTCTACGGCTACAAGCCCTATCTCGACCGGCTTGAGCTGCGCCCGGACCAGACGCGCGTCGCTTCCGACAATCGCGAGGAACTCGCCCGCTCCAAGGATGCGCTGACCAAGGCCGCGGAGGGCCATGAGGTCGCCGTCGTCTCGGGCGGCGATCCCGGCGTCTTCGCCATGGCCGCCGCCGTCTGCGAGGCGATCGAGGCTGGTCCGGCCGAATGGCGCACCGTCGATATCGCTGTCGTGCCTGGCATCACTGCCATGCTTGCCGTTGCCGCCCGCATCGGCGCGCCGCTCGGCCATGATTTCTGCGCCATCTCGCTGTCCGACAATCTGAAGCCCTGGGAGCTGATCGAACTGCGCCTGCTGGCTGCGGCGGGCGCCGGCTTCGTCATTGCGCTCTACAATCCGATCAGCAAGGCGCGCCCCTGGCAGCTTGGCCGCGCCTTCGAATGCCTCACCGCGATCCTGCCGGGCACCACGCCGGTGATTTTCGGTCGCGCCGCCGGCCGCCCGGACGAGCGCATCGAGGTTTTCTTGCTGGCCGATGTCGAGGCTGAAAAGGCCGACATGGCGACCTGCATCATCATCGGCTCGCCCGAAACCAGGATCATCAAGCGCAGCGACAGGCCGGCGCTGGTCTATACGCCGCGGTCGGCAACGGGCCCGAGAAAATGATCGACCATCGCGGCAAGCGTTTCCAAGGATTCGGCGGAGGGAACGTCCGGCAAGGCCGGCCGGCGGACCATCACCACGTCGATACCCAGCACCCGCGCCGCGGCGATCTTGCCGTAGGTCGCCTCGCCACCGCTGTTCTTGGACACGACAACATCGATGCGGTGATCCCGCAACAGGGCGTTTTCGTCGGCCTCCCGGAATGGCCCACGCGCCAGCAGATATTCAGCATCGGGAACCGCAAGCTTCGGCTCGACCGGATCGACGCTTCGGATGAGGTAGTGATGCTGCGGTGCCACCTCGAAGGCGGCGACCTCTTGCCGGCCGAGCGAAAGGAAGGCGCGGCGCGGCGCCGGTCCAAGCGCCTCGACCGCTTCGGCTACGGTGCCGACCAGTGTCCAGCGGTCGCCTGCTACAGGCTCCCAGCCTGGACGCCGCAGGGCGATGATCGGCATGCGGGTCTTGCGCGCTGCTTCAGCGGCATTGGCGGAGATTTGCGCAGCATAAGGGTGCGTGGCGTCGATCAGCAAATCGATGCGCATGTCGTTGAGGTAAGCCGCCAGCCCGCCAGCGCCACCAAAGCCACCGACCCGCGTCGGCACATTTTGCGCAACCGGGTTTTCCGTGCGGCCGGCCAGAGACAGCGTGATCGACAGATCATCGCGCGCGGCGAGCTTACCGGCCAGCTGGCGGGCTTCGGTGGTTCCGCCAAGGATCAGAATGCGGTGGGTCATCATGCCTGCTGAAGGTCAATCGCCTGCCTGGCTCACTGTCGTCGGCATCGGCGAGGACGGTTTAGCGGGTCTCGGTGACGAGGCCAAGCGGCGCATTGCCGGGGCCGAAGTGATCTTCGGCGGCAAGCGCCACCTCGCTTTGGTCGCATCGTTCGCCAAAGGCGAGGCACGGCCATGGCCAACCCCTTTCGATGCCGAGATGGCTGACGTGCTGGCGCTTGCCGGCAAAAAGGTCTGCGTGCTCGCCTCCGGCGATCCGTTCTTCCACGGTGTCGGTGTCACCCTCGCCCGCAAAGTTGCGGTAGAGGACATGCACGTCATCCCGGCGCCATCGGCGATTTCGCTGGCCGCATCCCGCCTCGGCTGGGCGCTGCAGGACATCGAGACCGTCTCGCTACACGGCCGCCCGCTCGACCTGATCCGGCCGCTGCTGCAGCCCTGCGCCCGCATTCTGGCCCTGACCTCCGACGCCGAAGCACCGGCGGCGATCGCCCGCCTTTTGACCGAACTCGACTTCGGCGCCTCGCAGCTGACGGTTCTGGAAGCTTTGGGTGGCCCAAATGAGAAGCTGCTGCGTTCGGCGCAAGCCGATGCCTTCGACCTCACAAACATCAATCCGCTCAACGTGCTGGCCATCGAAATTGAATCGACGCCGCAAGCCCGCATCCTGCCGCTGACGTCAGGCCTTGCCGATCATCTGTTCGAGCATGATGGCCAGATCACCAAGCGCGAAGTGCGCGCCATCACGCTGTCGGCGCTGGCCCCCCGGCGCGGCGAATTGCTGTGGGACATCGGCGCCGGCTCCGGCTCGATCGGCATCGAATGGATGCTCGCCCATCCCTCGATGCGCGCGATTGCCATCGAGGCCGATGCGACTCGCGCCGCCCGTATTGGCCGCAACGCCGCCACCTGCGGCGTTCCCGGCCTTGTCGTGGTGGAAGGCAGCGCACCGAAGGCACTTGCCGGGCTGGCAACACCCGACGCGATCTTCATCGGTGGCGGCGGCAGTGATTCAGGCGTGCTGAACGCCGCCATCAAGGCGCTGCGCGCCGGCGGCCGCCTCGTCGCCAATGCGGTGACGCTGGAGATGGAAACATTGCTCCTTGCCCGCCACGCCTCGCTCGGCGGCGATCTCACCCGCATCGCGCTGTCGCGCGTTTCCCCTGTCGGCTCGATGCAGGCCTGGCGGCCGGCCATGCCGGTCACCCAATGGAGTTGGGTGAAGCCATGATGGTCGCGGGCATCGGCAGCCGAAAGGGCGTCAGCACAGGTGAAGTGCTTGCGGCGATCGAAACCGCGCTCGAAGCGCATGGGCTGGCGATGACGGCGCTTTCGGCGCTGGCCACCGCCCCTCTCAAGCGCGACGAAGACGCAATCTTTGCCGCAGGCCGCGAGCTCGACCTTCCGGTTATCGTCGTCGAAGACGAGGCGCTCAAGGTGGCCTCACCGGACACACTCAGCCGCTCCGACCAGTCGCAGGCGCGTGCCGGCACGCCATCGGTTTCCGAAGCGTCCGCGCTTGCCGCCGCCGGCGCTGGCGCGAAACTACTTGGCCCACGCACCGTGCTCGGCCCGGTCACCTGCGCCATCGCCATCAGCGGAGATGCGCCATGACCGTCCATTTCATCGGCGCCGGCCCCGGTGCTGCCGACCTCATCACCCTGCGCGGCGCAAGGCTGCTGGCCAGCTGTCCGGTCTGTCTCCATGCCGGATCGATCGTCGCACCGGAATTGCTGCAGCACTGCGCTCCGGGGACAAAAATAATCGACACCGCACCGATGTCGCTCGACGAGATCGAGGCCGAATATGTGGCGGCTCACGAAGCCGGCCATGATGTGTCGCGCCTGCACTCCGGCGACCTGTCGGTGTGGAGCGCCGTTGCCGAGCAGATCCGCCGGCTGGAAAAGCACGGCATAGCCTACACGCTGACGCCCGGCGTGCCGTCCTTCGCTGCTGCCGCCGCAGCGCTGCGCCGCGAATTGACCATTCCCGAGGTCGCCCAAAGCCTCGTCCTGACCCGCATCTCCGGCCGCGCCTCAAAAATGCCGCCTGGTGAAACGCTGGCCGCTTTTGGCCGCACCGGCGCCACCCTCGCCATCCACCTTGCCATCCATGCCATCGATCGCGTCGTCGCCGAACTGACGCCGCTCTACGGCGGCGATTGCCCGGTGGCAGTCGTCTTCCGCGCCTCCTGGCCGGACGAGCGCGTGCTGACCGGCACGCTGGCGACCATAGAAGCCCAATTGGCTGCCGACCCAATGGAGCGCACGGCGATCATCTTCGTCGGCCGTTCGCTGGCGGCGGAAGGCTTTGGCGAGAGTTCACTTTACGACGCCCATTACCAGCGGCGTTTTCGCGGACGGGACGGATTGTGAGCGGCAGCGCCAAAAACAACGGCGGAAACGCCACGCTCGAGCAGGCACTGGCCCGGCTGAACTTCAAGCCACGCCAGCTCGAGCCGGGCCATGTCTGGCTGGCCGGTGCCGGCCCCGGCGATCCCGGCTGCCTGACGCTGGAAGTGCTGGCAGCACTCGGGCAGTGCGACGCTCTCGTCTACGACGCACTGGTTTCGCCTGATGTTGTCGCCGTCGCCGAGAGCGCGGAACTGTTCTATGCCGGCAAGCGCGGCGGAAAACCGTCGATGAAGCAGGACGACATCACCGCCTTGCTGGTGCGGCTGGCGCGCGAGGGCCGCCGCGTCGTCAGGCTGAAAGGCGGCGACCCCTATATTTTCGGGCGCGGCGGCGAAGAGGCGCTGGCGCTGGCGCGGGAAAGGATCCCGTTCCGCGTCTTGCCCGGTCTCACCTCGGGCCTGAGCGCGCTGGCCGCGACCGGCATTCCCGCCACCATGCGCGGCATCAACAAGGCGGTGATCCTGGCGACCGGCCACGCCGCGGGCACCGATGACGACCTCGACTGGGCGGCAATCGCCCGCACCGGCCAGCCGGTCGTGATCTATATGGGCATGGCCAATCTGCCGGTTATCGCGGCCTCCCTGCTCGAGGGCGGACTGGCGCCGTCGACGCCAGCCACCGTGATCGTCGCCGCAACGACGCCGCAGGAGCGCATCGTCGTCGCCACGCTCGCAACCATCGCCGAGCAAGCCGCGGCAGCCGGCCTTGCCTCGCCGGCGTTGATCGTCGTCGGCGGCATCGTTGCCATGCGCGCAGCACTGGCGGGCGAACAATGACCCACGCCATCATCATTGGCGCGCCACGCTCGGGTTCGGGCAAGACCAGCGTCACCATCGGCATTCTGCGCGCATTGGCGCGGCGCGGCCTGAAGGTGCGCGGCGCCAAGTCCGGCCCCGACTACATCGATCCCGGTTTCCACACCGCCGCCACCGGTCTGTCCGGTGTCAACCTCGACAGCTGGGCGATGTCGCCGGATCTGCTCAATGCGCTGGCCGGCAACGCCACCGAGGATGCCGATTTCGTCTTCCTCGAAAGCGCCATGGGCCTGTTTGACGGCATCCCTGCTGCTCCGGGACGCACCGGCTCGGCCGCCGACCTGGCCCGGCTCTACGGCCTGCCGGTACTGCTGGTGCTCGATGTCTCGGGACAGTCGACTACGGCGGCAGCCGTCGCCAAGGGTTTTGCCACCTACGATCCGGATGTGCGCATGACCGGCATCGTGCTCAACCGTCTCGGCAGCGAACGCCATCGCAAACTGTGCAGCGAGGCCATCGAGGCGCTTGGCCTGCCGGTCGTCGGCGCCATTTTGCGCGATCCCTCGCTGAACCTGCCGGAACGCCATCTCGGCCTCGTCCAGGCCGGCGAATACGCCGACCTGATGGCCCATCTCGACCGCCTCGCCGACATGGTCGAAAAGTCGCTCGATCTCGACGCCATCATGGCGCTGACGGCGCCATTTACGCCTGCGTCAGGCAGTTTCGGCGACGCGCTGTCGCCGCCCGGCCAGCGCATTGCATTGGCCGAGGACGCTGCCTTCACCTTCCTCTACCCGCATGTCGCCGCGCACTGGCGCAAGGCCGGCGCGGAGATCGTCCCCTTCTCGCCGCTCGCCGACGAAGCGCCGGCAGAGGACTGCGATGTCTGCTGGCTGCCCGGCGGCTATCCGGAGCTTCATGCCGGCAAGCTCGCTGCTGCAGGAAATTTCCGCGCCGGCATGGCTAGCTTTGCCGCGACGAAGCCGGTGCATGGCGAGTGCGGTGGCTTCATGGTGCTGGGGGAAGCGCTGGAAGACGCGGCTGCCGAGACGCATATAATGCTCGGCCTGCTCGGCCATTCCACCAGCTTTGCCAAGCGCAAGATGAACCTCGGCTACCGCGAGGCGCGGCTGCGCGCTGATTGCCCGCTGGGGGCGCAAGGCGCGCTGATCCGCGGTCATGAATTCCACTATGCGCAAATGATTTCGACCGGCAATGACGAGCCGCTGGCTGACCTTGCCGACGGACAGGGCAATCCGCTCGGCGCCTCCGGCTATCGGCGCGGCCATGTCAGCGGCACCTTCTTCCATGCCATTGCGAGGGGCTAGAGCATGAAGCTCCAGAACATGAAGCTTTCGCCGCGCCAGCTCGTCGACGATATCGTGCTTTGCCTGGTCTTCTTCACCAGGCTGCCGCTGCCCGTTTTCGACTTTCGCGGCCGCAGCCTTGCCGCAGCGATCTGGGCTGCACCGGTCGCCGGCCTTGTCGTCGGCCTGATCGGCGCGGTCGTCTATGCCACTGCGGAAAGGTTTGGCCTCGCCATGGGGCCGGCGGCGGCACTTGCTCTGGCCGCAACCTTGCTAACCACCGGCTGCCTGCACGAGGACGGGCTTTCCGATGTCGCGGATGGCTTTGGCGGCGGCAAGTCGCGTGGCCGGAAACTGGAGATCATGCATGACAGCCGCATCGGCGCCTATGGCGCGTCGGCACTTGGCCTGTCGCTGCTGATCCGCTGGAGCACGCTTTCGCAATTCGCCGATCCCAACCAAGCCCTCTTCGCCCTCGTGGCCGCACACGCGGCCTCGCGCGGCTTGCTCGGCTCCTTCATGCATCTGCTGCACCCGGCGCGGTCCGATGGCCTCTCGGCCGCAGCCGGCACCGTATCGCAGGAAGTCGCCATAGCCGGCGCCGTGCTCGGCGCGATACCACTCCTCTTGCTCGGGCTTGGCGGCGCGGTTTTCGCGCTCATCCTGCTCGGTCTTTTGTTTTTCGCCTTCCGCGCACTCTGCCTCAACCAGATCGACGGCCAGACCGGCGATACGGTCGGCGCGCTGCAACAACTGGCCGAGATCGCAATCCTGCTCGTCGCTTCCGTTTCCCTTTCCTGACTCTTCCTCGGAGAATTTGCCCCCATGCCCTTCAAATCGCTTGCTGAACTGCGCGCCGCGTGTCTCGATCTGCCTGCCGGCAGTGACACTGCGGCCAATGCCGTCGCCCGCCGTCAGGACACGCTGACCAAACCGCAAGGCAGCCTCGGCCGGCTCGAGACCATCGCCGCCTGGCTGGCCCGCTGGCAGGGCCGCGACATGCCGAAGCTCGACCGCGTCAAAGTCTTCGTCTTTGCCGGCAATCATGGCGTCACCGCGCAAGGCGTGTCAGCCTTCCCGTCTGAGGTCACCGTGCAGATGGTGGCGAATTTCGCCGGTGGCGGCGCCGCCATCAACCAGCTCGCCCGCATCGCCGGCGCCGAGCTCGACGTCATCCCGCTCGACCTCGACCATCCCACGGGCGACTTCACGCAGGCACCCGCGATGGACGACAAGGCCTTCCTTGCCGCCGTCTCGGCCGGCTACGACGCGGTGACGAAGGACATCGACCTGGTCTGCTTCGGCGAAATGGGCATCGGCAACACCACGCCGGCCGCAGCCATATCAGCTGCGCTGTTCGGCGGCGGTGCGGAGAAATGGACCGGGCGCGGCACCGGCGTCGACGATGCCGGCCTGAAGCGCAAGGTCACGGCCATCGAAGCCGGCCTCAAGCGCCATGCCGAGGCCCTGGCCGATCCACTGGGGATAGCCGCCGCGCTCGGCGGCCGTGAACTCGCCGCCATCTTCGGCGCGACGCTCGCCGCTCGCCACCTCGGCGTGCCGGTGCTGCTCGACGGCTTCGTCTGCACCGCAGCCGCAGCGCCGCTGGCAAAGCTGCACCCAACCGGCCTCGGCCACACACTCGCCGCGCATGTCTCGGCCGAGTCTGGCCATCGCCGCTTGCTTGAAGCACTTGAGCTGCCGCCGCTGCTCGATCTCGGCATGCGGCTCGGCGAAGGCTCCGGCGCCTGCCTCGCGGTCAACATCGTCCGCTCGGCGCTGGAATGCCATGCCCGCATGGCAAGTTTTGCCGAGGCCGGCGTTTCGGAGAAGTGACGAGACAGCCGATCGCTTTGGCCTGCCCTCAACCAACTTTCCGGTTCTGCTGTTAGCTCCCAAGAACACCTGCGCCGCGCCAATCATCAATATTTTGCATGATTTGTGATTCACTTCACATATCAAAGACAACAACCATGCCAGTTACCTTGAGTCACTATTTTGATCGCAAAAATAGTACTGAAAAAGGAGGCAGACATGGCTCGTTCAATTCGAATTCTCTACAGAGGTCAGCATGGTACAATTCGCAAGAACTTCAATTGGGACCCAATCAATCTGGACTCCACGGTAGTCATAACAGCGGCGGAATTTACACCGGTCTTCGGCGGCCTTGGTGGCGGGCCTAAGACACTTGGACGTCCTAACCTTGGCCTGGCCAACGTTTACGTGACCAATGTTGGGCCCCACGGCCGCGCTGGCGTGGAAGCGGGAGGCGTTGAATTCCTTCTTCACGTCGACTGGAATAGCCCGCTGGACATCGTTGTAACCATCACCGTTTTGGATGACATCGAACAATTCTTCCAAGCCTAGCGGACAACTTCCATCGCTTGACGCAGCCTTGGCAGCCACGGTTGGGCTCGGCAACTCATCTCGCAGCGAAGGGTCCCCGCGCGAGAAAAAGGAAAATATCAGCGGAAAAAATGGTGGGTGCGCACAGGATTGAACTGTGGACCCGCTGATTAAGAGCAAGCGGAACCGTCAACCTTAACAATCACTTAGCCATACACAAGCCGTTGATAATGCTAAATATTATATAGCAGTATGGAATAGTATGGAACCATATGTTATAGGGTGCCTGTGCCCATTTGTGCCCAAAACAGGAGCCGCTGATGAAAAAGAAGCTGAGTTCCGCAGTTCTCGCCGGTAACCTCGCTGCGGGCGAATATTGGGACGCCAGCCATCCCGGTTTGCACCTGAGGGTGGGCGCCAACCGCAAGACCTGGCTGTATCGTTATCGTGTGGGCGGCAGCCAGAAGCGTGACCGGCTGGGCTATTTGCCGAAGATGGGCTTGGCCGAGGCTCGAAACGCCGCTTCCGAAATCGACAAGCGCCTAGAGATCGGCTTGCCACCGGCACCTGTAGCCGTCGTTCATCCAACCTCGCCCGACGCGCTGACACTGGGCAAGTTGCTCGATCGCTATGAGAAGATGCGCGAGCGAGAACCGCGCACGAAACGGCTCAAGCGCTCCATGATGACGCTGCGCCACTGCCTGAAACCCTATCTCACCACAATGGCGTCCGACTTCACCAAGGCGGACCTTCGCGCCGCGCGCGATACTGTGGCCGAGAATGCGCCGTCGCAGGCAAATGCTCTCCTGCGCAACCTGTCGCCGGTTTTGAAATGGGCGGCGCAGGAAGACATCATCGCCACCAACTTTGTCGGCGATCTCCGCAAGTCCGCTTCCCGCAAGCGCAAGCGCAAACTGTCGCCCGATGAGCTGCGCGCAATCTGGAAGGCATGTGACACCTTCGGGACCGAGACGGCATCAAAATCCTATGCCCGTTTGATTCGCTTCCTCATGCTGACCGGCTGCCGCCTCAGTGAGGGCGCCGGGCTCAGGTATGGGCATATTCTCGATGGTGTCTGGCGGCAGGGCGACCGCAACAAGAGCGAGCGAGAACACAAACTGCGCCTTCCTAAACTGGCACTCGCTCAATTGAACAAGGGCGCCGCACCAGACCTCTGCTTTCCTGGGCAGCGCGGCGGTGAAATCTCCGGCTTCTCGAAACTGAAAGCCTCCCTCGATGAAGCGTGCGGTGTGAAGGGCTGGGTCGTGCACGATCTCCGGCGAACCTTTGTCAGCGGCCTGGCGGATCTCGGCATTGACCAAATGACCATCAAGGCGACCGTCAACCACGCAACAGTCACCGGCGCGCTGTCGCACTACATGCTGGCCGAGTTGGAGAAGCAGAAAACGGCTGCGCTGCAGGCTTGGACCGACAGCGTGTCGAAGCTCGTCGCACGGCGGGCTGCGTCATGAGCGAGCGCTTCATTCCCTATCATCCGACGCTCGAAGAGTGGGAACAACAGAAGATTGACGGCCACTTTGCCGTCCTTGATGCGAGAGAGAGCTTCGAATACGGGCCGCTGCTCGACCGGCTGCGCAACTCTCCGTATGTCACTGTCGCCGAGCGAAAGCTTGCGGCCGATATCATTGATGGCACCTTCAAGCGCCCCGCTAGTCGAGTGGCCAAGGGCGAGACGGAATTTATGGGACACTTCATCGCCTTGCACGCACGCATCCTTGCTGACAAGGGGCTAAACCGAAAGAGTGCGGTCGACGCACTGTTGAAACGGCCCGACCTTAAGAAAAGGAAGATCGGCAAACCTACAATCGAGAAGGCCATCACCACGCATCGGGATACGATGCATCCTTCATGGCAACGGCAGAAGACGCAGAAATAAGTCCGACTTCTTTCCAACTAAACCTCGTGCATCACTGCCGTATATAGGAATATCTATTCGTCGCGCTTCTGAAAGGAGAGCGCGACGATGAACCAACAGAAGATCAAGGTCAGCCACGCTGACCTGCGGGCGATGGGAATCGTTCGCAATCGCTTCGACCAAGCACAGAAAATCAAGGCGGGTAAGCTTCCTCCGCCGAATAAGGACAGCGACCGCATGCAGGCCTCTGCATGGTGGTGGTGGGCGGACATTGCGGAGTGCCTGGAGCGCGAGCGCGCGGAGACGAAGGCTCGCATTCATGGGGAGGCCGCATAAAATGGCCGCCGCCCTTCCCTACGCCATCAGCGCCGCTGCGCTACTCCTCCTGCTCGCCGTCGTCCTGGGATGGCTGCCATGAGTATCGATCTCGAACCCGACTTTCAGATACAGCAAATCGCTAGATGGCTGATCGAAACGCCTAAGTCCGAACGCCCGCGTGCGGCCGTCGTGGAAATCCGCGCACGCTTCCCGAATGTCGGCGCGCAAGGTGCTTGCGAAGCGATCGGCTTGGCCAACAAAATCCGAGCAGGAGGCGTCGATGCGGGCGGCTCTTGAACGTCGAAAGCCGGCTCCGCTGGACGCGAGAACCGGCTCCGAAGAAATCTCAAGCTTGGCAGCTACTGAGGCTTCGGAAGATAGCAAACCGCTCCAGACGCCGCAAGCACGGTGGCGGCAGCGCAATCCGATCGCGGCCTGGTGCCACAGCGCCACGGCGTCTGCGATCAGGCGCGGCATCATCGAGCGCCAGCCATGCGAAGTCTGCGGCGATCCCAAGACCGACGCCCATCACCCGGAATGGAAAACCCCACTTTTTTGTCAGTGGCTTTGCAGGAAGCATCATAAGGCGGCCGAGCGCGAACTGAAGCTTTCGCTGAAGTGCGAGGCAACCGGATGAGCAACACCCGTAACTTCACCATGGTGGCGCCTGGGCTTCATAGCTCCAGGCGTTTCGTGGATCTTGATGACAGCGGACGCGCGCTGTTCCTCTATCTGCTGACTGGCCCGCACCAGACAAGCTGCGGCTGTTCGCAGATCAAGCCGGGCTATGCATGTGCAGACCTTGGGCCGAACTGGCCACTGGCAAAGTATCTCACCAGGCTCGCCGACCTTGAAGGACAGGCCCGGCTCATCATCACCGACCCAGAAACAGATGAGATCTATATCGAGCGTTGGTTCAAGCACAACTCGAAGGGCTCCTGGAAGTACGCCAAGGCGGTCCAGGGCCATATCGACAAGATCGAAAGCGAAATGCTTCGCGAGAAGGTGAACGCCGATTTCGCGGCCACCGAACTCGGGCAAGCTGCCTATGAGGCTGGAGAGGCAGAGCGAACCAGCGAGAGACCATCCCCAGCCAATTCGGGCAGCCGATTGCTGAATACCCGCATCATGAGGGGATAGCTCATGGATACGGTATCGGATGACTATCGATATACGGAGACGGAAACGGAAACGGAAACGGAGACCATACGCATACGAAAAACCGAAAGAGAGACTTTAGAGCATCGCTTGGGAAAAAGGAAAAAGGCAGCTAACGACAACAGCCGCGATCCCGATCCCGACTGCCCATTCCCACTCTATCTCCTGGGCCAGACCTAATGACCGGCGGCCAAGCGAAAACAGCCGAGAAGCCGAAACACTGGCAACTCTCCCGGCAGAGGGCGCGGCAAGGGCTCATCGGCCTGAGAACCTGGCACGACGAAACGCACATAACGGCACTGCTAAAAGAATATCTCGACCCGAATTTGGCCGACGACAAGCAAGCCATTGAACGGGCTCTGGAGCGCTATATCGCCGCCGGCCGCGCGGCCGAGTTCGATGTCTGAAACGTGCAACATGTTGCAACACGCCTTCGCGAACTATGAGAAATTCCGAGAACGAATAATTTCAGAGGAAATTTCCATGCGCGGCACGGTGCACGTTACAAGCCTAGACGTCGACAAGGGTATGGACATGGCGCGCGTCGTTCGCCTTCTGGCCACGACCGATAGCAACTATGAGTTCGACCACCTTGGCGGATCGTTTTCCCCTCGCATCATCGATGCGGCCAAAACGCTCAAGAGCGCCGTGACTGCGGGCAGCATCGACGGCGGCACATGGGGCAGCGAACTGGCGCCCTATTCCGTCGTGGCCAGCGGCTTCATGGAATCCTTGCGAAACGTCGGCGCTTTCTTCCGCATCGCCGATTCCATTTTGCGGGTGCCGCTCAGGTCGAAACTAACGGCGCTGACGGCCACCGCAACCGCTTACGTGAGCGGCGAAGGCTCGGCCAAGAAGATGACCCGGCTGTCGCTGGAAAACGAGACCATCGACGCCTTCCGCGCCGTTGGCTTCCTGGTCGTCACGAAAGAAATGCTTGAACTCGGCCAGCTTGCCGACCCCCTCATAAGCCATGAACTGCGCGGCGCGGTCTCGCTCACAACCGATCAGCAATTTCTCGCCATCCTCGATGCCGGAGCAACCTCTTCGGCTAGCAGCGGCTCGACCGTCAATGCGATTCAACAGGATCTGAAAACGGCACTTGCCGCGCTCGACCTGGGCGCGCAGTCGAAGCTGTTTTTCATCACGCATCCCGACACCGTGAAAATGCTCGCCACGATGACCATCGACGGTGGCGTGGCGTTCGGGGACATCAATCCTGTTTCGGGCGGTCTCTTGCTCAAGACGCCGCTCATTCCCTGCGATGCTTGCGCTTATGGCAGCTTCTACGCGCTGGATGCTTCCGGCATCGCAGGCAACCTCGATACCGTCATTGTCGAGCGCTTCAAGCACGGAACAATCCAGATGGACGATGCGCCCGACTCGCCGGCAACCTCTAGCACTGTGCTGATACCGCTGTTCCAGCGAGGCCTTATTGCCATCCAGGCATCGACCTGGGCCGGGGCGAAAGTCGTCCGCAGCAGCAGCGTCTACAAGCTGACAAGCGTGGATTGGGGTTCGGCGAATTCGCCGTGAGGGCAGCAACCATGAACCGCGCCTATTCGCTGATCACAATCAAGCGCGTCTCGGATGACGAGCGCACAATTTTTGGCATCGCCACCACGCCGGCAACCGACTTGCAAGACGACATCGTTGAGCCGCGCGGCGCCGTCTTCAAACTGCCAATCCCGCTTCTGTGGCAGCACAAGCACGACCAGCCGATTGGCCATGTCACGGAGGCCAGGGTCACCGACGCTGGCATCGAGATCGTCGCCAAGATCGCGCAGATCCCCGATGCAGGTGCATTCAAAGACTTTGTCGACGGAGCGTGGTCGGCAATCCGCGCCGGTCTCGTGAAAGGTCTGTCGATCGGTTTCAAGGGTCTGTCGCAAGAGCCGATACAGGGCACCTACGGCACGCGCTGGAAAAAATGGTTTTGGCTGGAGCTTAGTTGCGTGACCATCGCCGCGAACATGGAAGCCTCGATTCTCAACGTGAAGCGCTTCGATTTCACCGCCGGCAGCGGGAAGGCTATAACTCGCCAGCCCTGGGCCGATGTCGATGACGAGATCAAGGGTGCGAAGGAACGCATTAAGAAGCTCGATGCCGAATACGCCGACGCCGAAAGCAAGCTTGATGACCCGAGATGGCATGCGACCGGCAAAGCACTAGGAACAGCCCGTTCCAACCTGCAGAAACTGGAAACCAAGCGCGCCGAAATCATGGCCGGCATCTACGTCGAGCCTGTCGTTGCCGTTCCACAGCAGCCGGAGAAACAGGCACAACCTACTACCGAAGCCGGCCGGGAATATCTGGCTGCCGAAACCGCTGCCATGCAGGAGTTTGGCTTACCGGAGCGATCCCGACGCTTCCCGGTGACGCAGGGCGAACATGCGGTTTTTCTCAAGGAGCTATTCGCCGCACTGGGACGCATGCGCTCGCGCATCGAGGGTCTCGAAGCTGGCATCGTGGTCGGCAGCAAATTCATGGGCGTCTGGCAAAAGCAAATCGCCTATCCAGCCGGGAGCCTCAGCACGCATCGCGGCTCGCTTTGGCACGCCAATGGCTACGCCACCCAAGGCGTCGAGCCAGGCGAGAACCCAGCGACATGGACACTGTGTTCAAAGGCGGGCGAACCGCCTCTCACGCAACGCGACACGGCCGGCAAGCGCATCACCGGTAACGCAAAGAAGCATGGCAAGGTGGAGGTCACGACCGTCACCAGGCATGACGCCGCAGGCCGCATTCTCGAAACACGCAAGCATGTGGAGGAACAATGATCATCAACATCAACCTCGATGGGCTGACACCAGAACAGATCGAGGAGAAGAACAGCGCCGCGCTCGACCTCGCCATTGAGGCTCAGCTTGAGAAGGATGAGCTATTCCTTTTCGACGTTGGCTACCCGACCGAACAAGAGGTTGCAGACTTCCTCGCAATGCGCCGCGCAGTCCATGCAGAGTGGAAGGCCGAGTGTCTGGCCGATGTGAGACGCTGGCTCATCGATGAGGACGCGCCGTCGACCAAGTTGCAGTAGGCAGGGGGCGGAGGGTCAACATCCTGGCCCATCAAAACCGCAGACCGCTCCGGGAGTTTCACGTTCAATTTCGTCCAGAATTTTCATCGAAGGTTAGAAATTCGCAATGGGTGCCAGAGGCAGAAAATCCGCGGTTGAAACAACCTCGATCTCATCCAAGGTCGACGGCAAGATCATGCTGCCGCCGGAGGGCATGAGCCAGGCCGAAACCGACGTCTGGCTCGACGTTCTCCGGTGCCTTCCCCTGGATTTCATCGCCAGAGAATCGGCCGAATTGCTGGCCGGTTACTGTCGGCACGCGGTCTCGACGAGAGACATCTCGACCATGATAGCTCGCTTCAATCCGAAGTGGCTTAGGGTCGATGGCGGGATTGCTCGCTACGAAAAGCTTCTCCGAATGCGCTCCGTTGAGAGCCGCGCGATGCTCGCCTGCGCGCGAAGCCTTCGCCTGACCTCACAAAGCAGGGTCGACCCGAAAACTGCCGGCCGCGCTCGCCGCAATGGAATGCTGCCCAGCTATTACGATCTCGAAGGCAACAAAGACGAGTTTTTCGATGACTGAGGGATTCCAACGCACGCCAAACCTTCCAGTGAGGGGCTTTCTGAAGCCCGGCGAGAAAGCGGACGGTTCGCACCTTGATCCGATCGACCGTGAGGCGCTGGAGAGGTGCATCGAAATAGCGTGCCAGGATAAGCGCGCGGGCCGCGCCGAACAGATCCAGTGGAAAATCGCCAACAATGACGGCGGTTGGTTCGAGGCCGCGATCTTCGCAAGCTATTGCTGCCAGATGCATTCATTGCGTTTGAAGCCATGGGAATCGCCGCCGGTTCATGGCCGCATGGAAGATCCGCCGTCTTGGCGCCTCCTCCGCCGAATGTTGAGGGCAAACCTTTCGCAGTTTGAGCCTGACCCGCCAGCGGCGCTGATGAGGGCGAAGCAATGATCTTTGAAAAGGTGAGGTAAAATGCTTCTGTTCACGGGCCAACTGTTCGGCAACGCTGGCGGCGGGCTCTCCGCCAGGCGGTCGGCCAAAGCCGCTACGGCTCTGATACCAGCTTTACGCCGCCGGCCGCAGCATTCCCACGAAGCTAGCCGGCACGGCCCATGACGATCTGGCCGCCTTCGGCAACCGTCGTACAAGCATGCCGTAACGAATTAAGGTTATAGGAATGTCGACTGCGGTCATTTGGACCTGTAATGAGTTGGCCGGATTTGTCACGGGAAGTGAGCGCGAATGATCAACTATCCTCGCCCTCCTGTAGTTGAGGCTGTGATCGAGTTCGTAACGGAAACCCGAATTTCGAGCGACACCCTCGACGCGATGGCCACACGGCTAGCGTCCGAATATCCTGAGCACAACCTAGAAAAGGACATTGAAGTTAGGATTGATGGAACGGGTGCCGCCCCGACCGTGCATACCAGCGATGAATCTCAGCGCCACCGCCTCACATCCGACGACCAAGCCGATATCGTTATTTTTTCGCCAACAAATTTGGCCACTGTCCGACTTGGGTCCTATCAAGGGTGGGATTCGCTGTACCAAAAGGCACGTCGAAACTGGCGCCTTTGGTCAAAAGGTCCGGCTGGTCGGAAAATATCTCGGATCGGACTTAGATACATCAATCGGTTAGATATCCCTAATGACGGTCGAGACGAGATGTCGCTGCATGATTATCTCACGTTCGTGCCTCTCGTGCCCCCGATCTCGCAAAAACCAATGGCATCATTTCTTATTCAGGTAACGAAGCCGACAATTGATCCTAACTGGGATGCGAATTTGTTGTCCACGATTGTTGTACCGTCTCCCCTTGTGAACCATATGTCGATCTTGCTCGATATTGACGTGTTTAGAACTCGTGACATACCCTCCAAAGAATCGGAGATGTTCGAAGTTCTCCAGCAGGGCCGGAATTTGAAAAACTCCATCTTTGAAACTTGTGTCACGAACACAGCGCGAGCTTTGTTCAAATGAGTGGATCGTCGACGATTGCCCCCAAAACGCTTGGTCAATTGGCGCGTAGCGCGTCTGGCGGCAAATACTCCCAGCAGATCGACAGCGCCAAGAGGACGTATCTAAGCCGTTCGCTTGGCGCTCTAGACGTTGGCAAAGCTGCCACAGGTAGCAATGCCCACGTTGAAACGCTTTTGCATAACGCGAAATCGATCTTTAAGGTGACGACCAACACGGTAGCGATGCATCTATCTGAGGGCTGGCGTGACAAGCTCTTCAAGCAGATTGACAGTTTGCTGGACGCCGATGAGTGGGATGATGATGATAAGCCGATAGCTTCAGGTTCTTCGCTGACGTTCATCAGGATGATACTCTTCCTTAAGACTCGACGCCCGGGTTTGGGAGCAACAGGCGACGGAAATTTGGTTGCGAGCTGGACGACAGGCGAGAACCGCCTGACGGTTATCTGCCAACCTAGCGACGCGGTCAGGTGGATCGTTTCTGTCGCAACCGAGGGTGGGAAGGAGACTGCAGCCGGGCAGACCACAATCATAAGGCTGCCCGAAGTTTTGCAACCATACAACGCTCCGCAATGGTTTTCGAATGAAGGGTGACAAGATCCCGGGTGAAGACCACTTGCTACGCAATGTGCCGTTCTCAAAGCTGAGAAAGGCGGACGGGTGCGACGACGTCATTGGTGTCCTTCCCAGCGCGTTCGTCATGAGGGAAGTTGATGCGTATCTCTCCGCAACTTGGGTAGAGTACTTTCAAGGGTCGCGAGCCGAGAGAATCGCAAAAGCGGTTGGGGCGATAAGACTTAGCTCTCTAAAGGTCGCTCCCAAAAGTGGCTTTACGGTTGGCAATGTTGATGCAATTCGCGCTGCTTGTGCAACCAAGCGACATAACATTCGAGTTGTCCACGAGCCCGAGGACGACAATGATGCCCACGTGGCAGTTCGCAGATTTCCACCTGACGAATGGGAATTATTCGCGTTACTTGCTGAGGAGGCTTGGTCTGAGTGGTTCCTTAATTCTAGCGTTGCTTCAGTTTCGTGAACGCCCGAACGTCTGCCAGATCGAGATCACGCCGAAGCCGAAGAAACGCTAACGACAGCTAGCCGGCCATGGCCATTGAGGCATCATCCACCTTTGTACTTGGCGGCCTCTTGCCATCGCTTCAAAGCAGTGGATGCCGTTCGGTCTTTCGTCCTGATGGTTTCGCCCATGTAGGTCCCGACCGCCTCCCAAACAGTTTTTGACAACTGATGGACGCTGACTTCAACGCGCTTGCCCCAGAC
Source organism: Mesorhizobium sp. P2_H9 (assembly GCF_056403215.1). Taxonomy (NCBI): domain Bacteria; kingdom Pseudomonadati; phylum Pseudomonadota; class Alphaproteobacteria; order Hyphomicrobiales; family Phyllobacteriaceae; genus Mesorhizobium; species Mesorhizobium sp. P2_H9. Next base: position 74,845 of record NZ_JBFUFX010000009.1, read on the forward strand.
TTCGACAGTTCTATCCATTCCGTCCCTCCATAGCTTCGCCCCCGCAAGGGCGCGCCTTGACGATTCCTGAGATTGGGAACATCGTAGGCGCACCGACCGATGGCGCTAACCATCGGCCGGCACTTGAAACCACGAAGCTGATCAGAGCCTCGCAGTGACCGAATCGAATCTATCATTCCAACCAGCGTCATCGCTAGGTTCCTCGGCTTCCCAAAAGCTAGAGGAATGCATTCACCATGACCATGATCACACGTCGGCAGGCGATATCTGCCATAGCCTCTATTTCGACCGCAGCGGGCACAGGAAGCGCTTTGGCACTGCCCGCCACATCACAGCCTTCAGCGCCACCGCCCGTCCTGGCGACTCCTGCTGCCCGTGAAATACCGGTCCAGCGTGTCAATCGGCTTGCCTCAGAGCTTGCAAGGGCTATGGACGACTGGATGGCCGACCTCAGCATTGATGGAGTGCCCGACTATTGGATTGCCCATATCCATCCGTCGGAGTCCTGCCCGTTCCCTATCGGCTTCGAGCATCGTCGTCGTGCTGACCCGCAAAAGATTGCCGAACTCGAAGCCGCATTTCATGCCGAATGGGCAGCGCTGCGCGCCATGGAACCGGCGCTGAATGCGGCCGAGGTGCGCTATATGGACCTCAAGGGCCGTCGCCCCGTCATGGCTGAAATGACACCGGAGGAAGTCGAAAGGCTCCGGCAAACGACTGTCGCTGATGTCGCAAAGCTGCCACCGAGCCGGGGCAGCGTCGAACATGCCGAGGCCATGCGCGCCTATAACAAGGCCGATGCTGCTGTCCGCCGCAAGACGGGCTTCGGCAAGCTGGATAATGCATACAGGAAGGCCACGCACCGCACTGCGGACGCGGCCAACGCGCTCCTTAGCTATCCGGCCACGACGCTTGATGACCTTGCCGCCAAGGTGCGGGTGCATCGCGTCTGGGAGTTCGACGGCGAGGACTTCAACTACATCATGGAAGATGTTGCCCGGGTGGCCGGGAAAGGTGTCGTATGAGCGCCCTGACCTACATCGCAATAGCCATGCTGCTCGTCGCGGCGGCGCTACGCACGCGCCTTGTGCGCCTTCACCTAGCGCTGAGACTGCTGCGCCTATCGAACGCCCTTGGCGACGCTGGCAGCCGCGTCCTTCGCCAAGTCGAGCGGGAGATTGGGCAATGAACGGGCAATCCAAAGTCACAAATCTGTCTGACGTTGCACCGACACGCGGGCTAATAACCCATGATGATATTGATCGCGCCTATGACGCCTGCGCGATCATCAATGTTTGCGAATTGGCGATGGAGCAAATTCCAAATCTGGGCCAGGACGCCTTGGTCAACGAAGCCATTGGCAGCGTCGTGAGGTTGTTACGAATGGCGGGACAGATGACCGGCCAATCGCTCAATGTCTTGGAACTGGCTCAGGCGAGACAGCCCGACCACGCCTGATCATTCCGCAAATTTGCGGTTTGATAGCCCGCTGCCTCACGGTGGCGGGCTTTTTCATTTGCGTGCCCGAAAATGTGCCCAAATCTCTTTTTCGGGTCACCGGACGTTTCGGAGGGGAAACCAATTTCCTAGCGTTTTCGGCTAGTTAAATGGTGGGTGCGCACAGGATTGAACTGTGGACCCGCTGATTAAGAGTCAGCTGCTCTACCAACTGAGCTACGCACCCACTCGACCGGAAAAACCGGCGTCGGCGGGCATATAGCCGCCGATACCGGCCGTGTCCAGCCCTGCCGGAATCATTTCCCGACAAATCGCCTAAGTGCCGCAGATGGTCAGACGAACAGCTTGCCTTCCGCCACCTTGATGGCGTGGCCGCCGATGCGCGCGGAGGCCAGTTTTCCGCCTTGCACCGTCAGTTCGAGGCGGATGCGCGACGGCCGTCCCATCTCCAGCCCTTGCTCGATCCAAAGCTGCGAACTGCCATCCGTCGGGGCGTCGAAATGCATGATGGCACCGGCGAAGGCGGCTGCCGCAGAACCAGTCGCCGGGTCTTCATAGGAAGGCGTGCCCGGCACGATCATGCGGACATGGAAGGCGCTTTCGTGGTTCACCGTCTCGCGGCAATAGACGTACGGGCTGGCGAAGGCCCATTCGCTCTTGCGCGGCGCCAGTTCCGACCACGCCTGGTTGTCCAGCTTGATCCGCGCCGCCGCCTCCAGATTGGCGACGGGAATGGTCACATAGGGCACGCCGGCCGACCAGAACGAGACCCGGTGATTCTCGAAGCCGATCTCATGCGGCGTCAGGCCAAGTGCCGCCCCAATCGCCTCCGGGTCGGCGGATAGTTCCAGCGGCTCCGGCAGTTTGGCCAGGTCGAACTCGGCGAAGGTGGCGCCATCGTGCTTGCTGACGGCGCAGCGCACCGGGCCGATATTCTCTTCCAGCACGAAGATACCGGCGCCGCCCTCGCCCGCCAGCTCGGCGAGCGCAATGGCCGCGCCCACGGTCGGATGGCCGGCAAACGGCATTTCATAGTCGGGCGTGAAAATGCGAATGCGGTTTCGGTGCTTGGGATTGTCCGGCGGCAGCACGAACACCGATTCGGACAGGTTGAACTCGCGTGCGATGGCCTGCATGGCGGCCGTATCCAGCCCCTTGCTGTCCAGCACCACGGCCAGCGGATTGCCGGCCAGCCGCTCGGTCGTAAACACGTCGTAGAGCAAGTAGTTTCGGGTTTTCATTCTTGCCTCAATCCCAACATGGGCGAAATTTAATTTGATATTCGAACCAGCAAGCCTGATCTGTGCACTGATAGGGACATTGCGCATCATAGGGGTCCGGCGTGGACCAGATTGTCAATCTGCCAAAGACGGAATCGGATTCCGCCATCGAGACGGCGCTCGGCCTTGATCACACAGGGCGGCGCAAAACACGTCGCCGTGGCTGGCTCTATGGCCTGCTGGCGCTGATCATCATCGCCGCAAGCCTCGCCGGTTACCAGTGGTATGCCGGGTCCCCTGCCAAGATCGACTACACCACGGCGCCGGCCGCTGTCGCCGACCTCACCGTCGCGGTCTCCGCGACCGGCACGCTGCAGCCCCTCACCCAGGTCGACATTTCCAGCCAACTGTCCGGCGTCGTCCGCTCGGTCTCGGTCAACGAGAACCAGCAAGTCAAGAAGGGTGACGTGCTGGCCGCGCTCGACACCACCAAGCTGCAGGTGCAGATAGAACGGGCGCAGGCCTCCGCCAAGGCAGCGGCCGCCAATGTCGAGGACGCCACCGTCACGCTGACCGAAAACGAAAAGGCGCTGGTGCGCGCCGCCGAGCTGACCAGGCGCGGCATGGCGACCGACCAGTCGCTCGAGGCAGCGACCGCGACGCGCGACCGCTCCAAGGCGGCGCTCGATAGTGCCGAGGCCAATCTCGCCATCGCCAATGCCGATCTGAAATCACAGCAGACGGATTTGGCCAACAGCACCATCTATGCCCCGATCGACGGCATCGTGCTGACACGTTCGGTCGATCCCGGCCAGACGGTCGCCTCCTCGCTGCAGGCGCCGGTGCTGTTCATCATCGCCGCCGATCTCAGGAACATGGAACTGGTGGCGGCGGTCGACGAGGCAGATATCGGCGCGGTCAAGACCGGCCAGCATGCCCGCTTCACCGTCGATGCCTTCCCCGACCGGCCATTCGACGCCGAGATCCGCGACATTTCCTTTGCCTCGGTGACCACTGACGGCGTCGTCACCTACAATGCGCGGCTCGAGGTCGACAACAACGAGCTTTTGTTGCGGCCCGGCATGACCGCCACTGTCTCGGTCGTCACCAGGCAGGCCAAGGGCGTGCTCACCGTGCCGTCCACCGCCTTCCGCTACCGCCCTGCGCAGCAAGCCGCCCGCACATGGAGCCTGAGCGACCTGTTCACCGGCCGCATGGGGCGTCCGGGCGGCAATCGGCAGCGCCAGCAGCCGACACCGCCCACCGACGGCTCGCGCACGCTCTATGTGCTGGAGAATGGGCGGCCGCACCCGGTCAACGTCAAGATCGGTTCCACCGACGGCGAACTGACCGAGATCACCTCCGGCCTTGGCGAAGGCGCACTGGTCATCACCGCGTCGCAGCAGCGGAGCTAAGCCGTGGCGGCGGGCGCGACCCTCATCAGCTTCGACCAGGTCTGGAAGACCTATGGCCAGGGCGAGGCCAAGGTGCATGCGCTGGCCGGTGTCGATTTCGCCATCCGCCGCGGTGAATTCGTCGCCATCATGGGTCCGTCCGGCTCCGGCAAGTCGACGGCGATGAACATCATCGGCTGCCTAGACACGCCGACGGCGGGAACCTACTCGTTCATGGGCGTCGATGCCGGCCGGCTCGACCGCAACCGCCGCGCTCTGCTGCGCAATCTCTATATCGGATTCGTCTTCCAGGGCTACAATCTCTTGCCGCGCACCACGGCGGCGGAAAACGTCGAACTGCCGCTGATCTATCGCGGCGTGGCAAGCCGCGAGCGGCGCGATCTCGCCATGCAGGCGCTGGCGCAGGTCGGCCTCGTCGGCCGCGAGCACCACACGCCGGCCGAACTCTCAGGCGGCCAGCAGCAGCGCGTGGCGATCGCGCGCGCCATAGTCACCAGGCCGACGCTGCTCGTCGCCGACGAGCCGACCGGCAATCTCGACACCGCACGCACGCATGAGATCATGGAGCTGTTGACGCGGCTCAACACCGAGCTCGGCCTGACCATTGCCATGGTCACGCATGAGGCCGATGTCGCCGGCTACGCCGAGCGCACGATCCGCTTCCTCGACGGCCACGTCGCCTCCGACACCGTGAAGCGGGAAATGGCATAACCATGCTCTGGGAAACCGTCCGCCTCTCGCTCCGCTCCATCCGCCGCAACGTGCTGCGCTCTTTCCTGACGTTGCTCGGCATCGTCATCGGCGTCGCCGCAGTCATCGCCATGCTGACCATCGGCTCGGGCACCACCGAAAAGGTCAAGGCTGACATCTCCAAGCTCGGCAGCAATCTGCTTGTCGTCCGCTCCGGCCGCCCGGCTGGCCCCGGCGGACCGGGCGGACTCGACCAGGTCGTCCGCCCGCTGGCCGAAAAGGATCTTGCCGCACTGGTCGCGCATTTGACCGGGGCGCGCGCCATTTCGCCGGCCTCGCAAAAACAGGTCCGCGTCATCTTCGGCACCCAGAGCCTGACCTCTGGCGTCACCGGCACCGACAGCGCCTATCTCGATGCGCGCGACTGGAAGCTGGTTTCGGGACGCGCGTTCAGCGATTCCGAGACACGCTCGGGCACCGGCGTGTGCCTGATCGGCGAGACGGTACGCCAACAATTCTTCGGCGCCGGCGACCCCGAAGGCGAGATCATCCGCGTCAACCGCACCTCCTGCAAGATCATCGGCCTGCTGGAGCCGAAGGGCTATACCGGTTTTGGCCAGGACCAGGACAATGTCGTGTTGATTCCGCTTGCCGCATACCAGCGCCGCATCGCCGGCAATCGCGACATCGACAACATCTATGTCGCCGCCGACGACAGGACGCCGACCAGCGAATTGCAAACGCGCGTCGAGGACATCTTGCGCGACACGCGCCGCATCACGCCCGACCGCGAGGATGATTTCTCGATCCGCGACATGACCCAGATTGCCGACGCCATGGCCAGCGCCACCACCACCATGACCGGCATGCTGGGCGCTGTCGCCGGCGTCAGCCTGCTGGTCGGCGGCATCGGCATCATGAACATCATGCTGGTCTCGGTCACCGAGCGCACCCGCGAGATCGGCATCCGGCTCGCCATCGGTGCGCACGAAAAGCACATCCTCATCCAATTCCTGGTCGAAGCCACGGTGCTGTCGTTGCTCGGCGGCATCATCGGCATCCTGATCGGCCTGGCGCTGGCCGGCCTTGCCTCGCTGACACTGGCCATCCCCTTCGCGCCGAGCCCGGCGGTGATCCTGCTCGCCGTCGGTTTTTCCGCGCTGATCGGCATGGTGTTCGGCTTTTTCCCGGCGCTGCGCGGCGCCCGCCTCGATCCGATCGACGCGCTGCGGCACGAGTAAGACCAGGCCAGCTCCATCGCTGTCGCCGTACCGATCAGCGACCGGTCAACGCTGCTCCATGCGCGGACGACTTCATGACCCTCCCCCGCCCGCACCCAGGGCGACGAGAAGTTCATCCAGTTGCTCGAACTGCTCGCCCATCGCATCCGCCGCCCCGGTCCCGGCAGCGTCGAGAGCTTCCTTCGAGGGATAGAGTTCGTGCAGGACCAGCAGCGTCTTGCCACCCTTTTCCTCGAAGGTCACCGTGGTGACGGGTCCAACGTCACCACCTTCGTCATTGGTCCAGAGGTCCAGACGATGCGCGAGTGCGGTATCACTTCGACATACCTGCCGAAGAACTCGTCAGAGTTTGCGGGATCGTGGCCGAACACCAGACGGTACGTGCCACCGGTACGAACATCCATCTCGCAGGAACGCAGGAACATGCCCATCGACTTCGGCGCCCACCACCGCTTGAACAGCTCGGGCTTGGTCCACGCCTCGAACACGATGCGCGCCGGGCCGTTGATGGTTCGCGTAACGACCAGCTCTCGGTCGGACTTCCGTTCGACCGTGGTGCGGTTGTTCATGGGCTCACTCTCGCTTCTTCTGTTTCAATTCCTCGACAACCTTGTCCAACGCGTCGAAGCGTGCGTCCCAGACCTGGCGGTACCTCTCGATCCATGCCGCCTCTTCCTCCAGTCGGCGCCGGCCGAGCGTGCAGGTCCGCACGCGCCCGACCTTTTCCGTGGTGACGAGCCCCGCCTGCTCCAAGACGCCGACATGCTTCTTCATGCCCGTGAGGGTCATGTGGAACTTCTCGGCGAGCTCCGTGATCGAAGCATCGGAACGTCCGAGCTGCTCCAGCACGCCGCGTCGGGTGGTGTCCGAGAGCGCGGCGAACGAGGCATCGAGATGGGGGCGAATATACTGAACCATATGGTTCAGTATCTAGCAGACGAATTGGCGGCATGCAAGGGGAGGCCGAGCGCGTGCTGTTTTGCCAGCCGCCCTCGCTCCCAAATCGACATTATTTCGATGCAGATTCGATCGACTCGGCGATCTCCTGGCCTTAAGGCAAGATATCCTGGTCGGGGGCGAACAACGCATGAGCAAGAAGGCACGACTGATCTTGGTGATGTTCATCATCGAGGCCGCACTGGCAGGCCTCTGGTGGTATCTCGCCCGCTACGGCATGGCCAATCCGGATCGCGTCCACGCTGATTTCCAGCAGGTCGTCGGCCAGACCATGGGAATGGCGATGGGCGGGTTGCTGGGTCTTGGCGTCCTGCTGTTTTTCGTCGCCGCCCGCAACGACCGCAAGGCGGCGCAGAACAAGGGGCAAGGCTGACCCCGCCGTCAAAACGGAAGCCGCGCATTCTCCTTGACCTCCTTCATGACGAAGAAAGTCCGGGTTTGCCGAACACCAGGTAGCGCAATCAGCTTCTGCCCGTGGAGCTTGTTGAAATCCGCCATGTCGCGAACTCTTATCTTCAACAGATAGTCGAAGTCGCCCGCCACGAGATTGCAATCCAACACCTCTTTGAGCTCGTGCACGGCCGCCTCGAAAGCGGCGAAGCTTTCTGGTGTCGAGCGGTCGAGCACGACGCCGACCATCACCAGCGCACCAAGCCCCACCGCAGCGGGCGCGATCTCGGCCCTGACCCCTTTGATGTAGCCTTCATCGAACAGGCGTTGTGTGCGCCGATGGCAGGTGGCTGCGCTGACATTCACGCGGGTCGCCAGGTCCGCATTGGTCAGCCGTCCCTCGGCCTGAAGGAGGCGCAGGATCCTGACGTCGACGCGGTCGAGAGCTTCATCGGAAGATTCTTCCATTTTTTAGGATCCAAGTGGATGATTAGTCCAATGATACTGCAATTTTTTGTATTGCGTGTAAATTCCATAAGCAAGTTCGAGAGCACCTCTCGCATGAGTCCGCTTATGATCAGCCCATAGAAAACGACCACGGCGGAGACAGATCGATGTCACTTCTCGCAAAGTTCGAACGCTATCCGCTGACCTTCGGCCCCACGCCGATCGAGCATCTGCCGCGGCTGAGCGCGGCGCTGGGCGGGAAGGTGCAGGTTTACGCCAAGCGTGACGATTGCAATTCCGGGCTCGCAATGGGCGGAAACAAACTGCGAAAGCTCGAATACATCGTGCCTGACGCTATTCGCTCCGGCGCCGACACGCTGGTGTCGATTGGCGGTGTCCAGTCGAACCATACGCGCATGGTCGCCGCGACGGCCGCCAAGATCGGCATGAGGTGCGTGGTGATCCAGGAGAAGTGGGTGCCCCACTATGATGCCGTCTACGATCGGGTCGGAAACATCCTGATGACGCGCCTGATGGGTGCGGACTGCCGGCTCGTCGACGACGGTTTCGACATCGGCATCCGCAAGAGCTGGGAGGACGCGATCCAGTCGGTCAAAGACGCAGGTGGCAAGCCCTATCCAATCCCGGCCGGCGCCTCGGTGCACAAGTTCGGCGGGCTGGGCTATGTCGGCTTCGCCGAGGAGGTAGCGAGCCAGGAGGCCGAGCTCGGTTTCACCTTCGACTACATCATCGTCTGCGTCGTCACTGGTTCGACGCAGGCCGGCATGATCGTTGGCTTCGCCGCACAAGACCGCGCCGACCGGGTGATCGGCATCGACGCCTCCGGGACACCAGACCAGACCCGCGCGCAGGTCCGCCGCATCGTCGACGACACCGCCGCCCTCGTCGGGCTTGGCCGCACTGTGCGCGACGACGAAATCGTGATCAATCCGGACTATGCCTATCCGGCCTATGGCGTTCCGTCGGACGCCACGAACGATGCGATCAGGCTGGCAGCCCGAACGGAGGCCATGATCACGGATCCGGTGTACGAGGGGAAATCGATGCAGGGCCTGATCGATCTAACTGCGAAAGGCTTTTTCCCTGAGGGCTCCAGAGTTCTCTACGCGCATCTGGGTGGCGCCCCAGCCATCAACGGCTACAGCTATTACTACAAGGACGACGGCGCCCGCCTTCCGAACCGGCCGAACCAAGCGGTGGTCCCAGCGGACGAACCTAGCAGCTCGCAGTACGACGCGCTGCCGCCACTCTTCCCGTAGTTCGGTTTCGATTCAGGCGCTCACTCTGACGACGAGTCACCGCTCGGCGACATCACAGGCCGGGGTCCAGTTCACCACCCGCAAAATGCCACTCGACCAGCGGCTTCATGTGCGGCGATAGCCCGTCCGGCAGGTCGGTGGCATGGCGGATGATGACTGGCCCCTCGATCTCCGGATCGGCCTCGGTCGCGACGAAGGCGCTGATGCGTTGAGCGATCTCGTCGGCGGGCGTAGTCTGGTGATAGCGGCGGAAGATCACGGTGCCGCTATTGGTCGACAGGGCATGCCAGCGCTTGCCGCGTTCGGCACCGGACAGGTCGAGGCCGGTCTCTTCGCGCACCTCACGGATCATATTGAAATCGACATCGACCAGCCCGTCGCGAAAATCGATCGGTTCGAACGAGCCGGCGGCGAAATAGACGCGGCCGGCATTGACCGTGTGCGCGCCCATGCGGATCGCCACCAGCGCATTGTCGCCGGCCACGAGCATCGCATGCGCATAGGCGTGCTCGGCACCGGAATTCTCGCGCCGCTTGCGCCAAAGCATAAAGGTCGAATAGCCGACGGCGTGGCAGCGGCCGACGAGGCGGTTGTCGCGCCAAGCAAGTTGCGAGAGCAACACCACCGTGCCGTCGAACAGCGCCGGGTTGGTTGTTGTCTCGCGCTGCCAGTTTTCGGCAATCGCCTCTGCATTATCCAGCGCGAATGGGTGGGGGCCAGGATCGAGCCGGACGTCGATGGCATCGACCGGCAGGATGACGTTGCGTGGCAGATCGAAACTCAACGCCCTCAGACCATATCCAGGGTGATCGCCACCGGGCAATGGTCGGAGGCCTTCGGCCGGTCCCAGCCGGCGCGCGGAAAGCGGTCCACCGCCTGTCCCGCCGGGAATATGGTGCGCCAGGGTTGGCCGTTGCGGATGATGTCGGGAACGGCTGTCGCGTTGCTGGCGGCCAGCCCCTTCGACAACAGGATATAGTCGAGCTGGCACAGATGCCGCTCTTCCGGTCCGCGCGTGTGATAAAAGCTCCAGCGGTCCATTTCCGGCCGCCGCTCGACGACGTTTTCGCAAAAGCCTCCAGCGGTGAGCACGTTGAGGCAGGACTGGCTCTCGTCGACCACCGTGAAGCGATAGCCATCGATATTGTCACCCTCGATCTTCACCCGTTGCCGGTAATCGTTCATGTCGCCGCAGATCGCCCAGCGCTTGTCGGCGGCATGGTCCTTGCTGAAACGCTCTTCGATGATGCGACGCACCGCTTGCGCCTCGGCGATGCGTACCGGCATCGTCGCCTCGCGCCCGTCGAGGCCGTTGCGGGGCGAGCCCATCGATTTGAAATGGACGAGATAGAGCGTCAGCGGCACGCCACCGACGGTCACGTCGATCTCCAGACAATCGCGCCGGAAGATGCGCTCATTGGCCTGGTTTCCCAGTGCCGCCAGCTCCGGCGTGTGCAGGCCGAACTGCTCGAACGTGACGTAGGCATGGCTGGTCATGCGCACGAATTCGATCGGCTGGCCCTGCGCGGTCTCGTTGCGCATCATCACGGCAACGTCGATGCCGCGCGAATCATTGCCAGCGGTGGTGTATTTCTGCCGGTAGCCCTGCCCCACCATCTTGAACAGATAGCCGTATTCGAAAGCCTTCAGCGCCTCGATATTGTCGACCTCCTGCATGCAGATGATGTCCGCGCGCGTCGCAGCTATGGCCAGCGCCGTCAGCTGGCGCGTGTCGTCGGACTGCGCGATGGCGCGGGCCTGCTCCAGCATCTTGTATTCGGCCTCGCTCTGGATGTCGAAAAGCGCCAGCGTGCGGTCTTCGTTGAGCTGGTTGCGATAGCCGGAGAAATCGAACCTGTTCATCAGGTTTTCGACATTGAAGGTGGCAAGACGCAGCGACATGACCGTGACCTTTGCCTGCAAGCGGGCACGAAGACAAGGGGCCGCTTCCATGCCCGTCATGGTTGATGGAACCTTTCCGTTCATCCTCCGTTCAGACGGAAAGTTCCATCAATACGGTTCTTCCCCGGGGTAGTCTGGGCGTGGGGCCTGTATCTCCAGGAGAGTGCAATGAACTCGCTCTTTTTGTCTTCTGTCCGGTCCAGTTTGATGACCTTGGGCCTTTTGGCGGGCCTGACGGCCCCATCCCTGGCCGGCCCTGTCCTGCAACCCGATCTATCGGTCCCGGCCAATGCCGCGGCGCCGGAAATCACACCTGTCCGCGACGAGTGGGCCGGCAACAGGCAATCCGAGGAAGATTGGAACTGGCGCCTTCACGATGGCCGTCGGTGGTCCAACAATTTCGGCGAGCGCCGTTTCTTCAGGTCGAACGATTGGGACAATGGCAACTGGAACAACGATGACTGGCGCTGGCGGCGCCACCACCATCGCCGTCATTTCAACGATTCCTCGATCTATCTCGGCCTCGGCCTCGGGATACCCGCCTACCAGTACTTCAACAACTATGAGTACGTTGCGCCGGCACCGCGCCGCCACTATCGGACGCAGCGGCTTTCCAGCGCCCATGTTCAGTGGTGCTACGATCGCTACCGGTCGTATCGCGCCTGGGACAACAGCTTCCAGCCCTATGGCGGCCCTCGCCAGCAGTGCTGGTCGCCCTATAGCTAAGCAAGCCAGCCTGGCGAATTCCCCACGGCGCCGCGCATCGCGGCGCCGTTTTTCGTGCAACAGGCACCACAAAATCTGCGCAGCATCCCCGACGCTAACGCTATGTTTATCCGACAGGTCTATCGATCAATTGATCAGACCGCTCCCCATGCGAGGATCGCCCGGGATTTTTGTGCGATGGCCGACGACGAACACAGAGACAAACGCAGGCAGCGTGTCCTCAAGGGCGCGACGATCCTGACCGGCCTGACCAATTCCGAGGTCAAATGCACGGTGCGCAACATGCATGCCGGCGGCGCCGAGCTGAAAGTGGCGGTTGGCGCGCGCGTGCCGGACGAATTCCTGCTCTATGTGCCAACCGACGGCATCGGCTACAAGACCTTGGTCCGCTGGCGCCGCGACGACCGCATCGGCGTCGAGTTCACCGGCACCGAGCCGAAACCTCACTGGCACTACGGCTGAGCGGAACCGCGAGCCAAGTGACGTGCAGCACGCCGCCGCGATCATTCGGCTAGAGCATGATCCCGAAAAGTGGGAACCGGTTTTCGGAAAAGATCATGCTCCAAAGAGATAGAGCCCCATCCCGATCCCATCGGGATGGAACAGGCTCTAGTAGCGACTGCTAGCCTGGATTTTTGAAGTCTTCCTCCTGCGCCCTCGCGGACAGCTGCTTCAACACGTCAAGGAAGCCGTTGAACCGCTCCTCACCGATCTCCTTCGCCCATTCCGCGTGCAACCGCCGCAGGCAGGTGAAAATCGTCTCGACAAGCTGCCACCCGCGCTCGCTCACATAGATGAGGCGCCGGTCGCTGCCCTCGGGAGAGCGCCGCTCAATATAGCCGAGCTCCTCGAGCTGGATGAGGAGGTAGTTGACCGCCTGCCTCGACATTCGCCTCTGGCGAGCCAGTTCCGACGGCCTTACGCCATCCGGAAGGGGATAGGAGAACACGGCGAAGTGAGCGTCCTGGAAGTCGGTGAAGCCGGCGGCATGAATGGCCTCGTGCATCTGGTTGCGAACATGCTGCCAGGTGATGCGCAGGAGAGCCCCGAAGAAGGGCGGGCGCAGCTGTCTGTCGGGCTCCGGCGGTTCTGCCGTCTGATTGGTCGTTGACAACATTGTAAAGTCCTTTTACAAATTCTGTAAAACCACTTTACAACAAGGAGCATGTCGATGGAAGCGGGTAGTACGCAGAGCGTCTTGAGGATCGGTGAGCTGGAATTGCGCTTCCTGGTCACCGACAAGGGTGCAACCGTGTTTGAATTCGTTGTCCCCTCCCGCGCCCGCGTACCGGCGCCCCACTACCATCAGGAGGCGGACGAAACGCTGTATGGGCTGGAGGGCATTTTGACGATCACCGTTGATGGCCGAAAGCAGGAGCTCGGCGCCGGCGATGCCATCTTCATTCCGCGTGGAAGCGTCCACCACCACGAGAACCTGCACGACGGTGTGTCGCGGACTTTGGCCGTGATGACGCCGGGGTCTATCGGGCGCCGCTACTTCGACGAGATTGCCGAGGTGATCAATGTCCCCGGCAAACCCGACCTGGCCAAGGCGAAGGAGGTCATGCTGCGCCACGGGCTGGTGCCCGCGTAGGTTCCCCAGCCGCGACGACCGCATCGGCGTGCTGTTCACCGGCACCGAGCCAAAACCTCACTGGCATTACGGCTGAACGCCCGGGAAGCGCGCTCTTTGCAGTCGGAGAACGCGCCTCTAGCCCGGCGGCAGGATTTTCAGTGTCTGCTCGTCAAACAAGGGTTCGTCCTGGCCGATGCGAACAAACAGTAACCTGCCCGGCTCGGACGATTGCACCTCGAAATACTGGATGCCGTCGGGGGCTTCACCCCATTCGCCGCAAGGCGGCTCACCAACCTCATCGGGATTGGCGAGGGCTTTCAACTCCTTGGCATAGGCGGCGTTGGGGCTGAAAATGTATCGGGTGACGCCCGCCGGCGTGGTCCCTTCGCTGTAGGGCTTCAGCTCGCAGCGCTTGGCGACGGCCTTATCCGTCTTCTCCTGGAATATGCGCTGCAATGCAGCCTCGGCGGCTTCACCGTGCCGGACATCGAAGACCTCGACCAGAGGATCGGCCGCGCCGCCATCGCTGTATTTGATGGCAAGTGCTCTGCCGACAAACTCGAAATGGATCTGGCGAAAGCCGAAATCGCAGCGCTGCACCCAGGCGGCAAGTCCGACGCCCTGGTCCGCCAGCCTTTCCCAGGCGCATTTGTCGACAGGCGGACGCGACGGCTTGCCTTTGGCGGCATGCGCCCCGCCAGACATGGCCACAAGCGCCAGCAGGGCGGGGGCGAACAATCTCACGCTTCTATTCATCGCTGCATCCAGTCAAGGTGAAGGCATCCCAGGCCGCGCTGTCCCAGGGTCGTGGCCAAAGGGAAAGAAATCCGGTGATGCAGCGTCTGATGGTGACGATCTCGATATGCGCATTTCTGGGCGGTCCTGCCCTCGGCGCCGAGCCCTATGTCGGCACCTGGTCGAGCGATCGGCTGAACTGCACGGCTGCCGCCGAGGTCCAGCGCCAGACCGTCTACACTCTTTACCGGAAAGCCCTTTCGGCTCCCGATCTCGGCTGCGAGCAGGCGAAATTTCGCAAGGACGCCACAGGCTGGCTGGTGCGGGCGAGCCAGTGCTACGGCTCCGATTCATCGGCCGAAGAGCCATTCTCCCGTGTCATCCATATCGTTACCGACCGAGCGCTGCTGCGGTTGACCTGGCCTGGCTTCGACAGCGGACCGCTGGTCAAATGCTGAAGACAGTCGACTTTGTCCCCTAGATCAGCCCGACGAGCAACGCTGCCCCGCCAAGGAAGCCGGCGGCCGAGACCCACAGAACCCAGAGCCCCAAGACCTTGCATTCGAGCACGGCCGCGGCGGGATTGGCGGGATCATAGTGCACATCGACCTTGCTGCCCTCGACATAGCGCTTCGCCTGGCCGCCGACGAGACTGGGCAGCGTGGCCGTCAGCTTTCCACCGAAGGCGACGCGATCGGCGCTGTAGCGCTGGCCGGCGACGCTATAGCTGTAGACGATTCGGGATTTGAAGACCGTGCGCCAGGGGCGGTAGCCACTGTTGCGGGTTTGAAATTCCTGCAGGCCGGACGTGTCGATGCGCCCGGCGGTGACAGGCCATTTGGCCGCCTGTTCCGCCAGCGACTTCTGGGCAAAGCCCATGCGCAGGATGAACAATCCCATGACCAGCAGCAGCACTGCGGCGCTAAGATTCTGCGGCTTGGGCAAATGCGGCCCGATCGCTTCCAGCGCACCGCCGACGGAAAAGACCAGCACGAGAGCGCCAACCACCAGGCCCACGGAGAGCGTGGCCATGAACTTGAAGGCGCCTTCGGGCATGGTGCGCTCGATCACGGCCTTGGCCGGATTGGACGGGTCGTAGAAAACGGTAACAGCGGCCCCCTTGGGAAACCGCGCCAACGTTTCAGGCACCTCGAAATTTCCGAGGTTCTCCTGCACGCTGTAATGCGAACTTTGAAATGACTTGCCGCCCACCTTGTACTGGAAGGTGATCGCCGGAAAGTTGCGGATCTCGGTCGAAGTGCTGCTGTCCGAGCCGGATCCCGAGCTCGTCACCTCGCGCGCCTCCACTCGTGACGAGATGATCTTGCCCGGCGTCGGCAACCAGCGACTGACCGCCCGCACCTCTCGCCACTTCAACAACGTCACAAGGCTGAGCCCACCGGCGACCAGGCATGCGAACCCGATCAACAGAAACTTGATATCCAACACTCACCCCCTGGCACTGCGTGCCCAATCGACATGTCGATTGGTCCTACCCCGCACACGCATAGCATGGATGTTGAGAACAACGCGTCTGTTCAAAAGACCTTGAGAGCGCGGGCCTCAGTCGACGAATTCGACGCCGACAAGCGTCATCGAGCGCCAGCACACGCGTGCTGCACGGCTTCGCGCCGCACCGTTGATCGCCAGATCGAACCCCGAAGGCACGCCGGTTGCATCGCCGAAGCTCAGCAGTGTCCCATTTTCGGACTCATTGCGCACGACGCCTTCCATCGTGCCAAAGCCTCTGTTGAAGCGCAGCACTGCGCCTTTGAGTGCGCGCCGCCGCCGATCCACGCGGCGCTCGCTGATCGCGTTGCTGTCAATTGTCATCTGCATCGTTCCAGCCCCGTTGTCGATGAGGACAGCGAAGCGAGTTTCGTGCCAGTCTCTTTCGTGCCGGAGTGGCACGATCGCAAAAAGCCGGCGGATCGCTCCGCCGGCTTTTCTTGTGCAGTGGTGAAATCGCGAACTAGTTCTTCGCCTTGTCGACCAGCTTGTTCTTGGAAATCCACGGCATCATCGCGCGCAGCTTGGCGCCGACTTCCTCGATCTGGTGGCTGTCATTGTTGCGGCGGATGCCTTTGAAGCGCGACATGCCGGCGCGGTATTCCTGCATCCACTCCGAGGTGAACTTGCCGGTCTGGATGTCCTTCAGCACGCGCTTCATCTCGGCCTTGGTGTCGGCGGTGATGATGCGCGGACCCGAGACATATTCGCCCCATTCGGCGGTGTTCGAGATCGAGTAGTTCATGTTGGCGATGCCGCCTTCATAGATCAGGTCGACGATCAACTTGACCTCGTGCAGGCACTCGAAATAGGCCATTTCAGGCGCGTAGCCGGCTTCCACCAGCGTCTCGAAACCGGCGCGGATCAGCTCGACAAGACCGCCGCACAAAACCACCTGTTCGCCGAACAGATCGGTCTCGCATTCCTCGCGGAAATTGGTCTCGATGATGCCCGAACGGCCGCCGCCGACGCCGCAGGCGTAGGACAGAGCGAGATCGAGCGCGTTGCCCGAGGCGTCCTGGTTGACGGCGACCAGGCACGGCACGCCGCCGCCCTTCTGGTATTCGCCGCGCACCGTGTGGCCAGGCCCCTTCGGCGCGATCATGACGACATCGACGGTCGACTTCGGCTCGATCAGGCCGAAATGCACGTTGAGGCCGTGGGCGAAAGCGATCGCCGCGCCGTCGCGGATGTTCGGTGCGATCTCGTTCTTGTAGATGTCGGCCTGCAATTCGTCAGGTGTCGCCATCATCATCAGGTCAGCCCATTTGGCGGCGTCCGCCACGCTCATCACCTTGAGCCCGTCGGCCTCGACCTTCTTGGCCGTCGCCGAGCCGGCCTTGAGGCCGATGGCGATCTCCTTGGCGCCGGAATCCTTGAGGTTGAGCGCATGCGCCCTACCCTGGCTGCCATAGCCGATGATGGCGACCTTCTTGCCCTTGATCAGGTTGAGATCGGCGTCGCGATCGTAATAAACACGCATCTTTTGCTTCCTTCCCGTTTTGAAAATCAGAGGCCCTGCGGCCCGGTTTTTGCTCCGTAGAGAGCGAGAAACTGCTGCGTCGCCCGCGCGGCATCGCCGCCGATTGCCGCTTCAGTCGATTCCAGCCGGTCGCCGAGCAGCAGACGGATCTGCACATCGCGGGCGACCAGCCCGAAAAAGGTCCGGAACGCCGTTTCGGCATCCGTAAAGTCGAGAAACCCCGCTTGCTTGCCCGCTTCCAGCACCGGCTTCAGCCGCCTCGCCAGCGCAAAGCGACCATTCTCCAGCACGATGGCGCCAAGATCGTCCTTGCCGGAACCCGCATGACCAACCGCCACGCGGTTGAGCGCGATCGAGGTGTCGCTGGAGATCACCTTGAGCCAGTCGCAAGCGAAGCGCTCGAGGCTCGCTGTCAGCGAGGCGAGATCGAGACCCTTGCGGTCGACCTGTGCCACCCGCACCTTCGAGGCCTGCCACTGCACCGTCGCCGTCAACAGCCCGTCGCGGTCGCCGAACCATTTGTAGAGCGTTTCCTTGGAACAGCTCGCCCGCCGCGCCACGGCGGTCATGGTCAAATGATCGCCCTCCTCGACCAGCAGGCGAAGTGCGGCATCCAGCACGGCCTTCTGCCGTTCTGTCAGTGCTTCGCTGCTGTCGATGTCGGCGCTTGCCTGCAACAAGACTGTTTCCTGCCCGATGATGTCTGGGGATTTACCCAGAGGCGTACCGTACGTTACGGTTCGGCATATTGCGCAATCCGGCTGCCGGTGCAAGAGCCGATACGGAAAAAATCACCAACTGCAGATGCCCAATGCCCGCTAAGGCCTTGGCTCAGTCGCTTGCGGGTGGAAGTCGCAGCCGTCCAAGCAGACCCGACAATGTGTCGAGCTCAACCGGCGAGAGCCTGGCGCCGACCAGTTCGGCGATCGACTTTCCATAGACCGCCCACATCTGGCGGCGCGTCTCGCGGCCCTTGGCGGTGATGCGGATGGTCTGGCCACGGCCGTCATCGGCAACCCTGAGCTTCTCGACCAGCCCATCGGCCTCGAGCCGCGCCAGCAGCCGCGAGATGTTGTATTGCGCAAACAAGGTGCGCTCGATGAGTTGGAACGGCCGCAGCCCACCCTCGCCCGCCTCGGCAAGCTCATGCAGCACATCGTACCAGGCAAGCGGCGGCAGGCTACCGGCCTTCAACGCGTCCTCGGCGCTTTCCACCAACTGGCGTGAAACCCGCATCAGGCGGGCCCAGCCTTTGATGGCCGCCGGCGAAGGCGTGGCTTTCTCTGTCATGGCCATACCCTAACCGATAGATGCAGTTGCATCAAGCTTGACGATCAATGCACATGCATCTATATAGATGCAATTGCATTAACTGAGGGAGAATCCGATGAAGCACGAAATCTGCAAACTCGCCGACATCCCGCAAGCAGGCAGCCTGATCGCGCCGTTCTTCGGCCGCGAGGTGCATGTCTACCGCAGCGGCGACCGGATCCGCGCCGCCGCCAATGTCTGCCTGCATTTCGGCGGACCGCTCGACTGCAAGGACGGCAAGCTCGTCTGCCAGTGGCACGGCGCCTCGTTCGATATGGAAAGCGGCGACCGCCTCGAAGGCCCGGCGCCAAAAGCCTCCCGGCTGATGTTCCTCTCCACCCGCGTCGAGGACGGCGCCCTGAACTATGTCTGGGGAGAGTGAGATGACCGACAAGTTCATCCTGGTCAGCCACCATCTCTGTCCCTATGTGCAGCGCGCGGCGATTTCGCTGGCCGAGAAGGGCGTGCCGTTCGAGCGCGTCACCATCGATCTTGCCAACAAGCCGGACTGGTTCAAGGCGATGTCGCCGCTCGGCAAGGTCCCGCTGCTGCGCGTGCGGCATGAAAGCGACGAAACGGTAATTTTCGAATCGGCCGTCATCCTCGAATTCCTCGAGGAAACACAGGACAACCCACTCCACCCTGCCGATCCCTATGCCCGCGCCCGACACCGCGCCTGGATCGAATTCGGCTCGGCAACCCTGAACGCCATCGGACGATTCTATTCGGCGCCGACGCAAGGATCCCTGCTTGCCGAAGCCGAGGCGCTGTCGGCGATGTTCGATCGTCTCGAAGCCGAACTCGCGGATGGTATCGATCGGTCAGGGCCATGGTTCGCCGGCGAGCGCTTTTCACTCGTCGATGCGGTCTACGGCCCGATCTTCCGCTACTTCGATGCCTTCGACCGCATCGCCGATTTCGGCATGCTGAGCGGCAAGCCGCTTGTCCAGGCCTGGCGCAAGGCATTGGCCGAGCGCCAATCGGTGAAGAACGCGGTCGCCCCCGACTATCCGCAGCGCCTTGATGCCTTCCTGCTGGCCAAGGGCTCGCATCTGTCGGCCCTCATTCGCCGAAACGATCCAGCCACTTCGCTTCAACAAGCCCGATCCGCCTGAACGGATCGATCACGGTGCCGGCCACCATCGAGGCAAGCACGCTTGGCACTGGCGGGATTTTAGCGATGGTCGCCACCAGCCTGTCACGGAAAAAGGGCAGCATCGTTCCGTCCGACTGGTAGAATGGCGTCAGCGCCAGCGACAGCAGTTGAAAGACCCGGATATGCCATCGCCGCGCCCGGGCGTAGGCTTCCAGCGCCGCCTCGACGCTGTCCGCTTGTGCCAATGCATGGCTGAGCGCGGCCGCGTCGAGCAGCGCCATGTTAGCGCCCTGCCCGAGCTGCGGGCTGGTCGAATGCGCGGCGTCGCCGATCACCGCCAGCCTCCGGCCGGCCGGCAGCTTCATCGTGTGATGGCCATAACGCGCCAGCGACAGCTGGTCGAAACTGTCGATCTGGCTGGTGAACGCCTCGCACTCCGGCCATAGCGAAACCAGTCTTGCTTTCCAGGCGTCGAGTCCTGCTGCCCGAACCTGTTCGACATCCGCCGGCTTCAGACTCCAGAAAAACGCTGCCATCTTTTCAGCACTCGGCTCCGGCCGGCCGATCGGCAACACGCCGATCATCACGCTGGCCTTGTCGTAGCGCTGCAACAGCGCGTTCTCGTCAAACCCTTCGCGCCAGCCGAGCGACGCCCAGAACGCGCCGTAGGTAAGCGGCCGCGGCTCGGCTGGATCGTTCAGGCACTGGCGCAGCTTAGAGCGCGAGCCGCTGGCGTCGACGACGAGGTCGAACGGCCCTGCCTTACGGCCATTGTCGAAGATCAGGCTCGCCCGCTCGCCCACGTCCAGCGTCTCGATCTCGACGCCGGTTTCGATGGCTATGCCTTGGCGCTGCGCGGCGCGGAACAACACGTTGAACAGCGCCGCCCGATGCACCGCCAACCCAAAGCGTCCGCCGCTCTGCGCATCGTAGCGCACGGCGAGCACGGTGCGGCCGGTGCTGGCGTCGGCGCCATGCAGCCGGTCGATGCGGCTGCCAAGCGCCAGGATGTCGTCGAGCAGGCCAAGATCGGCAAGCACCGTCAGCCCGGTCGGCTGCAGGATCAGCCCGGAACCGACGGGCTTCGGCTCCTCGAAGCGCTCGAATACGGTGACCCGGTGCCCGGCGCGCTTCAGATAGAGAGCGGCGGCCAGTCCGGCCGGCCCGGCGCCGGCAATCGCGATGTCGAGAGAGATGCCCATTGCCCGCCGAGTCTTGCCCAGGCCGGACAATCCTTCAGCGGTGTCGCTAAATCAAGTTGCGGTCGGGGCTTTCACGCCTGGTCAGCATCAAAAACAGCCCGCGCATTGCGCACTGCATCGTGGTTGAGCTCGGCCCACTGGATCAGCTGATGCAAGGCGCCGAACATCGAGCGCCCCAGATCGGTGAGACTGTATTCGACGCTCGGCGGTTTGGTCGGAAACACTTCTCGATGCACATACCCATCGCGCTGCAGATCGTACAGCGTCTGGGTCAGCATGCGCTGCGAAATATCAGGCACCAGGCGGCGCAACTCGCCGAAGCGATAGTTTTTTTCGGCAAGCGCCATCATCAACAGCGAACTCCATCGGCTGCTAATGCCCTGGATCACATCGCGCACCGGGCAATCGGCAAGATTTCCGCCGCCGCTCTGCGCTTTGTAGATCTCGAGTTTCGACCTCAGATTGACGATGCTGCTGTCCACGGCTGGTTCCTTGCCTGTGCCTACCTCCCGTAAAACTGCCTTCTTTACGGGGGTCGGTCAATTCCTATTTTAGTGCTGGTCTCTTTTTGAGACCTATGTAGGCACCCGCCGCTTCGGCGCAACGACAGGACCTCCCAATGACCGAAACCCTTCTCGTCACCGGCGCCGCCGGCCAGCTCGGCCGCGGCGTCATCAATCATCTGCTGGACACGCACAAGGTTGCGCCGGCAAACATCATCGCCACCACTCGCAATCCCGAAAGCCTGGCCGATCTGGCGGCGCGCGGCGTCGTTGTCAGGGCCGCCGACTTCAACGACGCGGCCTCGCTGGAAAACGCATTCAAGGGTGCCGACAGGGTGCTGATCATTTCGACCAGCGATCTCGACATCAAAAGCGGCAGGCGTCTGAAGCAGCACGAGGCGGCGGTGACCGCTGCGAAGCAGGCCGGCGTTTCACATCTGCTCTACACCTCGATGCCCAATCCGGAGCCGGGTTCGCCGGTGCTGTTTGCCGGCGACCACTACGGCACCGAGCAGGCGATCAAAGCCAGCGGTATTGCCCATACGATCTTCCGCAACGGCTGGTACCAGGAGAACCTGTTCATGGCGCTGCCGCACGCCATTGCCTCGGGACAGTGGTATACGTCGGCAGGCGACGGCCGCGTCGCCCATGGTGCGCGCGACGACATGGCAGCAGCCATCGCCGCCGGCCTCGCTTCCGGTTCGACCGACAGCAAGACCTACACGCTGACCGGCCCGCAAGCCTATACGACGGCCGAGATCGCCGCCCTGGTCAGCGAAGTCACCGGCAAGAAGCTGGACGTCATCCAACTGCCTGAAGAGGCCCTGATCGAAGGCGTGAAAGCGGCCGGCGTTCCCGAGGATTTCGCAAGCGTCATCGTTTCCTTCGACACCAACACGCGCTCAGGCCGCATCGACCTGGTGACGGACGCGGTCGAGACGCTGTCCGGCAGGAAGCCGCAAACGCTCAAGCAGTTCCTCGAGGCCAACAAGGCCGCCCTGGCCGGCTGAAGCCTGCGCTGTGGGGAGCCGAACTCGAGTTCGGCTTCCCGCACTGCTACTTCGATCTCTTGAGCAATCCCAGCCGGACCAGGCTTTCGCCGGTTGCAACGATGGCCTCTTCCCGCGAGCGTGGCGCCCAGCCGAGCATGCGCATGGCCTTGGCCCCCGTCGCGTTCCTCGCCTTGCCGAGCTCGGTCACGATCTGGGCTGCCTGCCCGTCGAACAGTCCGACGATCCTCACCAGCCAATCCGGCAGCACTCGCGTCGGCACGCGCGAGGCCGCAGTGCCCAACCGGGCTTTCAGCGTTTGTGCAATCTCCAGCATCGTCATGAAATCGCCGCTGATGGCCAGGAACCGCTCGCCCTTGGCGAGCGAATTGGTCATGGCGCGCAGATGCAGGTCCGCCACGTCCCGGACGTCGACCACGCCGAACAGCATGCGCGGCAGACCCGGCATTGCGCCGTCCATCAAGCGTCCTATGAACTCCGTGGAGGTCGAATGATCCGGTCCCAGGACCGGTCCGAAGATCCCGACCGGATTGACGACCGCCAGCTCCAATGCACCGCCTTGACCGGCAATGAAATCCCACGCTGCCCGCTCCGCCAGCGTTTTCGATTTCACATAGGCGCTGACCTTTTCCGCCAGGTTGCTCCAGTTCTCCTCCGTGAACGGACGGCCGGCAACCGGCGCCTGGCCATAGCCGACGGCGGCGAAGGACGAGGTCAGCACGACGCGCTTGACGCCGGCATCGCGCGCGGCCCGCAGCACGCGCAGGGCGCCTTCGCGAGCCGGGATGATCAGATCGTCTTCATGCCTGGGCACATCGGGCGGGAACGGCGAAGCGACATGAAGAACATACGCGCATCCGGCGACGGCTTCCGGCCAACCCGTGTCGGTCATCAGATCGGCATAGGCGAATGAAAGCGCTTCGCCGGGCTCGGCGCCGCCGACCTTCAACATAGCGAGAACATCGGCTTCACGCTTGGCTGATCGCACCGTGGTGCGCACGCGGTAGCCTGCATCCAGCAAAGCCAGGATGCAGTGAGCGCCGAGAAAACCCGATCCGCCGGTAACAAGCACCAGTTCGCCGCTCATGCCCGCCTCCGCGATGATCCAGAGCAATTCCAGGAAAAGTGTGAAACGGTTTTCCGACCGGAATTGCGTTAAAACAACGAGATAGAGCGGCTCTGCGTTTCCGTGAAACGATGAACCGCTCTATGCGTTCGAGACCCTCAAATCGCCACCTGCGTTCCGATCTCGACCACGCGCCCGGTGGGGATCTGGAAATACTCCGTCGCATCGGCGGCGGTGCGCGCCAGGCCGATGAACAGCTTGTCCTGCCACACCGGCATGCCGGAATTGGGCGAAGCCTTGAGCGAACGCCGCGACAGGAAGAACGACGTGGTCATGATGTCGAACTTCCAGCCCTGCTTGCGGCAGATCGCCAGCGCGCGCGGAATGTTGGGCTGTTCCATATAACCGAAGGTCAGCGTCACCCGCATGAACAGCTCGTTGACCGTCTCCATTTTGACGCGCTCGCTGTCGGGCACCACGGGCTGCGGCGCCGTCACTACCGAAAGGATGACGTTTTGTTCGTGCAGCACCTTGTAGTGCTTCAGGCTGTGCATCAACGCGGTCGGCGCGCTTTGCGGGTCGCTGGTCAGGAACACGGCCGTGCCGGACACCAGCTGCGGCTTCTTCTTCAGCAAATTGGCGGCAAGGAAATCGAGCGGGATCTCGTTCCTGCGTGTCTTGTCGAACAGATAGCGGCTGCCGCGCACCCAGGTCGCCATGGCCAGAACGATGGTGAAGGCCACCGCCAGCGACGCCCAGCCGCCCTCGAACACCTTGACGATGTTGGAGGCGAAGAAACCGATGTCGATGAAGGCGAATACCGACGTCATTGCGATTGCCGCCCAGAGGTTCCATTTCCAGATACGCGTCATGATGACGAAGAGCAGCACCGTCGTCACCAGCATGTTGCCGGTCACCGAGATACCGTAGGCCGAGGCCAGCTTGCTGGATTCACCGAAGCCAACCACCAGAAGCATCACCACCAGCGCCAGCAAGAGGTTGACGCGCGGCATGTAGATCTGGCCGGACTGTCTTTCCGACGTATGCAGGATTTCCAGGCGCGGCAGCATGTTGAGCTGCACCGCCTGCCTGGTCAGGGAGAAGGCGCCCGAAATCACCGCCTGGCTGGCGATCACGGTGGCGGCGGTCGCCAGCACCACCATGGGTATCAGCGACCAGCCTTGGTTCATTTCGAAGAACGGATGGCCGACGATGCCGCCATTGGCGAGGATAAATGCACCTTGCCCCGCATAGTTGAGCAGCAAACATGGAAATACGATCGCCAGCCAGGCGAGCACGATCGGCTTGCGGCCGAAATGGCCAAGGTCGGCATAGAGCGCCTCGGCGCCAGTGACGGCGAGGAAGACGGCGCCGATGGTCACAAAGGAAACGTCGGGCGAATTGATCAGGAAGGCGACGATATAGTGTGGACTGATTGCCCACAGGATTTCCGGATCTGTGATGATGTGGTTGAGGCCGGAAAGGCCGATGGCAAGGAACCATACGGCGGTCACCGGGCCGAATACCAGGCCCACACCGCCCGTGCCGAACCGTTGCACGGCGAACACCACGGCGAGAATGAGCAATGTGAGCGGCACCACATAAGGCTGGAAAGCGGGCGTGACGACATTCATGCCTTCGACGGCGGAAAGCACCGAGATCGCCGGCGTGATGACGGCATCGCCGAAGAACAGCGAGGCGCCGATGATGCCGATGCCGAGGATCAACGCGGAGCGTGTCGGGAAACTGCCGCGTGCCAGCGCCATCAGCGACAGCACGCCGCCCTCGCCGCGGTTGTCGGCCCTGAGCACGAACATGATGTATTTTACTGTGACCGTAATCGTCAGCGACCAGATGATCAGCGATAGCACGCCGAGAATATCGCCGCGCTCGGCGACATTGCCGCCGGACGAGGCATGCAAAGCCTCACGGAGGGCATAGATCGGGCTGGTGCCGATGTCGCCATAGACCACACCGAGCGCGCCCAGCATCAACACCTTGGTGCTATGCTGTTCGATCTCTGGATGGCTCGATTGTTCGACGGGTTCTGCCTCACTACCAGTGTTGGTAAGGGCCATGGACGACACTCCGATAAGCGCGCGGTGCTCTACGCTTGCTGCGATGCAATATCAAGTGCCCTCACGTAATGGCTGCGATGCCTTAACGCCAGGGTTCTTCACTCTACCACCCGCAAGCTTTCAGAAACCGCCCCACCGTGCCGGCCATGCCATACTCCAACGCATCGGCTGTCAACCCATGTCCGATTGACACTTCGGCCAAGGCCGGGATGCGCTTTGCCAGTGCCGGCAAATTA
The DNA here is from genome assembly GCF_056403215.1 of Mesorhizobium sp. P2_H9. NCBI lineage: Bacteria > Pseudomonadati > Pseudomonadota > Alphaproteobacteria > Hyphomicrobiales > Phyllobacteriaceae > Mesorhizobium > Mesorhizobium sp. P2_H9. Next base: position 100,376 of record NZ_JBFUFX010000009.1, read on the forward strand.
TTGACCACCAGGTCGTGCCCGGCATTAACCTGGAGCCCGGCAGCAAGGGCTGCGTCAGCGGTTTTTCCCAATCTTTCCAGCTCCTTGGCTGCTTTGGCGAAATCGGAATGGCAGCTGCCATAGGGACCAGTATAGAGCTCGATCCGGTCGGCGCCGGTATCACGCGCCGCCGTAATGCCTTCAGGATCGGAGTCGGAAAACAGCGATACGCGAACCCCCGCCTTTTTCAGGCGCTTGACGATGGGCGTGAGGAACGCAGCCTCGGCGACAAAGTTCCAGCCATGATCGGAGGTCGCCTGCGACGGGTCGTCGGGCACCAGCGTCACCTGTTCGGGCTGGTGCTTTTCCACGAGCACCAGAAAATCCTCATTCGGGTAACCCTCGATGTTGAACTCCGCTTTGGGGAACTCGTCGTCGATCAACGCCCTGATCTGAGGCAAATCGGAGTGCCGCGTGTGCCGTTCGTCGGGGCGCGGATGCACCGTCAGCCCATGCGCGCCGGCGGCAAGAGCAAGGCGCCCGAGCCCGATCACGCTCGGCCATGGCAGGTCGCGCCGGTTGCGCAGCATGGCGATGGCGTTGAGATTGACAGAAAGCTTTGCAGGCATGGGCTTCGGGTCCGGTTTGGTGCTTGTCGCCCAAAACTGCGCAGCGGTTTTGGGGCAACGACATGCATGGAAACAGAGATTTGCAGCGCATCTATACTGCCTTTGATGGGAACAGACAGGGGGTTTCGGGTGTTCCAGTTAGGTATGTGCCCTGCAAGCTGAGGACAGCCATGAATTTTCTCGACACTGTGCCGGCGATCCGCCGCATCGATACCGACCGCGAGGACCTTTTCGCCATCGAAATCGTTGGCCATGTCTCGGCCGCCGACGCGGAAAACCTGTTTGGTTTGCTGGAGGCAGCCTACGCACTCCACGCCCGAATAGACGCGCTGGTGCGGCTGATCGAGCACGAGGGCGTCGACTGGGCCGACATCGCGGACGACACGATAAAGCAGGGAACCGTCCACGCATTGGCTCATATCGGACGCTGCGCGGCGGTCGGCAAGCCGAACTGGGTCGCCGACGCGCAAAGCTTCCTGCCCGCTTCACCATCCATCGATCTCAGGCATTTCAGCGCCGCAGACGAAGCGGCCGCCTGGCTATGGCTCGGCGCCAAGCCGGTCGTATCAGCTACCTGACGATGGTCAGCCTCTCGGCGGCGCGGGTGATGGCGGTGTAGAGCCAGCGCTGGCGCGTTTCCTTGAACGCCCAGCTTTCATCGAAAAGCACGATCTCGTTCCACTGCGAGCCCTGCGCCTTGTGCACGGTCAGCGCGTAGCCATAATCGAAATCGTCGAAGCGCTTCTTCTGCTGCCAGGGAATATCGGCATCCGGATCCTCGAACGCCGATTTGAGCAGCTTGATCTTGGCGACGCCGCGGTCCGGATCGTCCTCTTCCGGCGACACCAGAAGGTTGATGCCGGGCTTCACCGTTTCGCGTGACGACGTCATCACCTTCCACAGCGAGCCGTTGAGCAGCCCCTTGGCCGGGTCGTTGCGCAGGCAGACCAGCTTGTCGCCGGCCTGTGGGTAGTCGGCGTTGAAGCCCTTCAACTCGCGCAGGCGCTGATTGTAGCGGCGGCGGGTGCGGTTGGTGCCGACCAGCACCTGGTCGGCCTTCAGCACCAGCTCCTGGGTAACGTCTTCCTTGCCGATCACTTGCGCGGTGCCATAGTCGCCGCGCATGAATTCGCGGCCCTCGCGCACGTCGAGCGCCAAGCGCAGGATCGGATTGTCGCGCGCCTGGCGGTGGATTTCGGTGAGCAGGATGTCGGGCTCATGGTCGGTGAAGAAGCCGCCGCCGGAGATCGGCGGCAACTGGCCGGGATCGCCGAGCACAAGGATCGGCGTGCCGAAACTCATCAGGTCGCGGCCAAGCTGCTCGTCGACCATCGAGCATTCGTCGATGACGACAAGTTTGGCGCGCGAGATCGGGCTTTGCCGATTGAGCGAAAAGGTCGGCGTCATCGAGGTCTTGCCGGTGACCTCGTCCGACACCGATTCCTCGCCCTTGGGCCTGTAGATCAGCGAATGGATGGTACGGGCATTGACCGCGCCCTTGGAGCGCAGCACCTGCGCCGCCTTGCCGGTGAAGGCAGCAAATTGCACCTGGCCATCGACATGTTCGGCAAAATAGCGCGCCAGCGTGGTCTTGCCGGTGCCGGCATAGCCGAACAGCCGGAACAGCTGCGGCCGGCCCTCTTTGAGCCAGCGCGCAACTGCCTGCAGCGCCTCATCCTGTTGGGGAGAGAATTCCATCAGCGCGAGAGACCGGATTCGCAAGGGAAAGACAAGGCCGCCACCATCAATGCCTTCAGGCGGTCAGGCTATCAGGGCTGATTTGGAACGTAAAGGGAACAAACGCAGCAAAGGAAGCAAATCGCACCCTGATAAAGGGCAACCGTCCGCGCTGCCCCCTCATTGCCCTGCCGGGCATTTCTCCCCGTATAGTGACGGGGAGAAAGGGCTGGCCGCATCCTCCTTGCCATCATGAGATGCTGGAGATTAGCGAAACCGTCGGCGACAGGCCCCCTCTCCCCGTCACTATACGGGGAGAGGATGCCGGCAGGCAGGTGAGGGGCAGCGCAAACGCCGCAAGGACTTCATCCACCGTCGAGAGACGAGCCTAATCGCCAAGCCCGGGATCATTCTCCAACAGGATCGGCTTGCCGTGCGGGGTCGCATGCGCGGCGCGTTCCCAGGCGGCGGCGAGCGTGTCGACATCGCTCTTGCCGGCGACGCCCTTGGCCGCCAGCAGCGTTTCCAGCGCCGCCAGCCAGTGCTCGTAATAATCGTGGCCGTCACTTGCGGCGTCCGGTCTCTTCACCTCGGCAGATAGCGCATCGGCCCATTCACTCCAGGAAAACAGGCCCTTGTCGTGCAGCGCCACCGTCATGGCAAAAGCTTCGGCCTGCCATGGCTCCGAAAAAACCGGTTCGTCGAAGCCTGCCGGCAATGCGCCCTCACGCCGGCTCAAGATAGCTCTCCCAGGCATCGATCGACACAACGAGCGTCGGGTCGGCGCCCTCACCCCAGATTTCACCACCGGTGAAAGCCACGGTATAAACCCATTGCGGATTTTCGCCCTGCCCACGCGCATTGCTGTCGGGAAAGACAAAACCGTCGCGCACTGCCTCGATAATTCCCTGCTTGCCGCGCGCATAGCGCGGTAGCCGCGTGTGGCCGGTGGGACTAAAATTCTTCGTCCGCACGGCCTGCCCTGCTTTGAATCGCGCCGGTGTCGCAACCGGACGATCGCACGGCCCACCCTTGGCCAGCACCGCCGGCACGTTTTCGGCCTTCAGCACGCGTTTGGGTGTCGCGGCGGGATCGACTGCTTTGCCGGCTGCGAGATCACGCTCGCTGATGAAGCCGTGGCGCTGCAACAGCACCTCCAGCGCCTTGATCCAGATCTGGTAGTAGCTTGATGAATAGTAGACGGCCGGATGCAGCGATTCCCTTGCGTGCCGGCTCTCATCGATGTTCCAGGCGCCCATGGCGCCGGCGGTCAGCGTCACACCAAGCGCCCGCCTCTCCCATGCGGCATGGAAATAGGGCTCGTCCGTTTCAGGCGCGACCGGCCCAAACCCCATCTGCCCGCCGAGATCCTGCGGCCCGTTCATGCCGGCTCTTTCGCCAGCGCTGTGCCGATCATCGCATCGCGGCTCACCAGATCGGCAAGCCGCTCCTCGTTCCAGCCCTCGGTACCCTCGGGCCGCATCGGCACCACGAGATAGCGCAGCTCGGCGGTCGAATCCCAGACGCGGATCTTTTTCGCCGCCGGCAATATCAGCCCGAATTCCTCCAGCACGCCGCGCGGATCGATCACCGCGCGCGAGCGATAGGGCGGCGCCTTGTACCAGACCGGTGGCAGGCCGAGCACCGACCACGGGTAGCAGGAGCACAGCGTGCAGACGACGAGGTTGTGGGTCTCATCGCTGTTGAACACCGCCTGCATGTGCTCGCCTTGCCGGCCGGTATAGCTCAGCGATTCGATCGCCGCCGTCGCATCCCGCTTCAGCCAGGCGGCAAAGTCCGCGTCGACCCAGGCCTTGGCCACCACCCTGGCGCCGTTGCGCGGGCCGATTTTCGTCTCGTAGGTGTCGACGATGGCGTCGATCGCCGCCGGATCGATCAGCCCCTTCTGGGTCAGGATCGTTTCCAGCGCGCGCACCCGCGCGGCAAAGGGGTCGAGTTCGTTGTCGTGGTCATGATCGTGTGCCATGGCCGCAAATTACGATCGGGAGCACGAGGCTGCAAGCACGACGGCTTGGGCCAGGACCGTCGCTATTCGGCGGCCGCCCTTTGCGGCTCGTCCAATGGCTCTTCTTTGGCGTCAAACAGCGAAGGCTGGTCGACGGCCTCGATCGGGCGCGGTTCGCTGCCCTGGGGCCGCGTCCACAGGCCAAGCAGCCAGCCGGAGAAGCGCTCCATGTAGACATAGATGACCGGTGTCACGAACAGCGTCAGCGCCTGCGAGGCGACAAGACCGCCGACGACCGCCACGCCGAGCGGCTGGCGCAGTTCGGCGCTGGCGCCGGTGCCGAGCGCGATCGGGATGGTACCCATAAGGGCTGCCAGCGTCGTCATCATGATCGGCCGGAATCGCATGATGCAGGCTTTGTGGATGGACTCGATCGGTGACATGCCGTCTCGTCGCAGCTCCAGCGCGACGTCGATCATCATGATGCCGTTCTTCTTGACGATGCCGATCAGCATCAGGATGCCGATGACGGCAATCACCGACAGGTCCATCCCCGCCAGCCGCAGCGCGACCAGCGCGCCCAGCACGGCCGAAGGCAAGCCGGTCAGGATGGTGAGCGGGTGGATGAAGCTCTCATAGAGGATGCCGAGCACGATGTAGATGGTGAGGATGGCGCCACCGATCAGCAGGCCCTGGTTGGCCAGCGAATCCTGGAACGTCTTGGCCGTGCCGGCGAAGCTGGTCGAGATCGTCGACGGCAGCCCGATCTTGTCCTTCAGCGCATTGATGCGCGTGACGCTGTCGCCTAGCGCCACGCCTTGCGGCAGATTGTAGGAGATGGTCACCGCCGGAAGCTGGCCGAGCTGGTTGACGGTCAAGGCGCCGGCGGTGCGATCGACACGCGCAAAGGCGCCGAGCGGCACCAGGCTGCCGCTGGCCGTCCGCACCTGGATGGCCAGCATTCTCTCGGGCGACCACTCGATCTTCGGATCGAGCTCCATGACCACCTGATAGCTGTCTGCCGAACCAAAAATGGTCGAGACCTGCTGGGTGCCGAAGCCGCCATAGAGGCTGGAGCGCAGCGTATCGGTGTCGATGCCGAGCGTTGCCGCCTTGTCGCGGTCGACCACCAGCGTCGCCTGCAAAGCGTTGTTCTGCAGATCGTTGGTGACATCGGTGAAGGCGCTGTGATCCGCGGCCATCGCATCCGACAGTTTTTGCGCCCAGATGTCGGTCGCGCCGGTGTCGAGGCCCTGCACGACGAGCTGATAGGCACTGGCGGAAGACCGCGATCCCAGGCGCAGGTTCTGCACCGGCTGCATATAGGCCTCGATGCCTGGGACAGTGGCCAGCTGCTTGCGCAGATCCGCCTGCACCTTCTCGATATTGGGGCGCTTGTCCTTGTCCTTCAACTGCACATAGAGCTGGCCCTGGTTCAGCGCGTTGCCGCCGCTGCCGGCCGACCACGCGACATGCGAGACATAGGGCGAATGCGAAAAGACATTCGCCACCTGGCCCTGCAGCTTGACCATGGCGTCGAACGAGATGTCCTGGCGGGCAATCGTCGTCACCGAAATCTGGCCGATATCCTCCTGCGGGAAGAAGCCCTTCGGCGAGATCTGGATCAGCCAGACCGACGCTGCCGCCGTGCCGATGAAGACCAGGAAAACCAGGAAATTGTGGCGCAGGCAAAACGTCAGCAGCCAGTCATAGGCGCGCGTGACGAAGTCATGCTTGCGACCTTCGCCATACGCGGCGTCCCGCTCGGCCTTCGACACCGACAGCAGCCGCGAGCACAGCATCGGGGTCAGCGTCAGCGAGACGAACATCGATGCCAGGATGGCGACCGTCACCACCACCGCGAACTCGTTGAAGATGCGCCCGATCACTCCGCCCATCAAAAGCACCGGGATGAACACCGCCACCAGCGAGATCGAGATCGAGATGATGGTGAAGCCGATTTCGCGCGCGCCCTTCAGCGCCGCTTCCATGGCCGACAGCCCGTCCTCCTCCATGTGGCGGAAGATGTTTTCCAGCATGACGATGGCGTCGTCGACGACCAGGCCGACCGCCAGCGTCAGCCCCATCAGCGAGATGTTGTCGATGGAAAAGCCGAACAGGAACATCACGCCGAGCGTGGCGATGAGCGAGATCGGCACCGCCACCGCCGGGATGATCGTCGCCGTGACACGGCGCAGGAACAGGAAGATCACCATCACCACCAGCGCGATGGTGAGCAGCAGCGTGAACTGAACGTCGTCGACAGCGGCGCGGATCGAGGTCGAGCGGTCGTTGAGCAATTTGATGCTGGCCGCCGCCGGCATCTGCTCCTCGAAGGACGGCAGCATCGCCTTGACGCGATCGACCACCTCGACGGTGTTGGCGTCGGGCTGGCGCTGCACGGCCAGAATGACCGCACGGGTGCCGTCATACCAGCTTGCCGTCGTCGTCGTCTGCACGGAATCGATGACGCGCGTCACCTCGCCGAGCCGTACCGGATGGCCGTTCTTGGTGGCGATGATCAGGTTGGAAAAGCCCGCGGCATTGGTTAGCTGCGTGTTGGCCGTGATCGTCAGCTGCTGCTGATCGTTCTGCAGCACGCCGAGCGGCGTGTTGCTGTTGGCCGAGGCGATAGCCGTCTGCAACTGGTCGATCGAGATGCCGCGCGCGGCAAGTGCTGTCGGATCGATCTGGATGCGCACGGCGTATTTCTGCTGGCCGAAGATCGAAACCTGCGCCACGCCGTCGAGCGTCGACAGCGACGGCGAGATCACGTTCTCGGCGAAGGCGTCGAGATCGGTCAACGGGACCGTGTCGCTGACCAGCGACATCAACAGGATCGGCGCATCGGCCGGGTTAACCTTGCGATAGCTGGGCGGGCTGGTCATCTCCGGCGGCAATTGCCGCTGCGTGCGCGCGATCGCCGCCTGCACGTCCGCCGCCGCGGCATCGATGTCGCGGTCGAGCACGAACTGGATGGCGATCGAGGTCGAGCCGAGCGAATTGGTGGTCGAGATCGAATCGATGCCGGCGATGGTGGAGAACTGCTTGATCAGCGGCGTTGCCACCGAGGTCGCCATGGTTTCCGGCGAGGCGCCCGGCAGCGACGCCGAGACATTGACCACCGGAAACTCGGCGCTCGGCAAGGCGGCCACCGGCAGGAATTTGTAGGCAAACAGCCCGCCCAGAACGAGAGCGAACGACATCAGCAGCGTGGCGACAGGCCTGCGTATGCAGAATTCGGAAATCATGGACGCGCCCCGCCGGCTTTATCGGCGCTACCGGGCTTGTCGGCTTCCGCGACCTTCGGCGCCGCCTGGTCATCGGCGGCAGTCGCCTTGCCTTCGTGGATAGCGGCCCCATTCTTCAGCCTGGTCTGGCCCTCGACCACGACCCGCTCGCCGCTCTTCAGGCCCTGGCTGATGGCGCTGTTGCCGCCTTCGGTCAGCGCCACCTGAACGGGGCGCATCTCCACCGTGCTGTCGGCCTTGATGACATAGACGAACGGCCCCTTCTGGCTGGGCTGGACCGCAACTGTCGGCACGGACGTCATCTGCGGCATGGTGCCGGCATCGAGCACGACATTCACATACTGCCCGGGCCACAGCGACAGATCGGCATTGGGTATGCTCGCCCGCGTTGCGATCGTCCCGGAGGCCGTGTCGACGCTGGAATCGACGAAGTCGAGCGTGCCCTTGCCGATCGGCGCCGGGTTGCCGTCCTTGGTCAGCGTCACCCCGCCCACCAGCGGCGTCGCCAGCGCCTTGTGCAGCAAGGCGAGATCGCTTTCGGGAAGATTGAAGTTCACCTGCAGCGGGTCCATCTCGGTGATCGTGACCAGCGGCGTTGCGGTGCTGCTGTTGCCGTTGCTGGTGGTGACGAGATCGCCGACCGCGACGTTGACCGCGCCAAGCCTGCCGGAGATCGGCGCGGTGATGGTGGCAAAGCCGAGCTGCACCATATCGGCATCGAGCGTCGCCTTGTCGGCATCGACGGTGGCTGCGGCCGCCTTTTGCGCCGCGACCGCCTGATCGTAGGTTTGCTGCGTGCCGGCCTGCTTGGCGACGAGGTCCTTGGCACGCTGAAGATCCGACTGCGTGCTGGCGAGCAGCGCCTGGTCCTTGGCCAGCGTCGCCTGGTCCTTGGCCAGCTGCGCCTTCAGCGCGCGGTCGTCCAGTGAGAGCAGGACATCGCCGGCCTTGACCATCTGACCGTCCTTGACGGCGATCGACACGATCTGGCTGGAAACCCGGGCGTTGATGCTGACGACGGCCGGAGACGAGACAAATCCGATGGCATAGCGCCGGATCGGGAAGTCGGCCGTCGAGGCGGTGGCGGCAAGCACTGAGGTCGAACGTGCGGCGTTTCCCCCTGCCGCCGGCTTGTCCGCAGCCGCCGTTTGCTTGCCTGCCAGTAATTGCTGAAGACTGCCCATGGCGGTGGGCGAAAGATAGAGCCAGGCCGCCACGACGCAGGCCACGGCCACCACCGCCAGAACGATCTTTCCACGCATCGACAACATGCCTTCTTCATCCGACACGCCGAAGCCGGTGGTCGCATTCTAGCGTAACTCGCAAGCTCTTGCCGCGATTTCGCCGAATAGATAGGACGCGCCTTTGTCGGAAAAGGGCCAAAACACGGCATTACGAAGATTTAATGTGCACTGCACAATAAGGCGGCAGTCGAACTAAGGTGTGTTGAGGTTCAGGTCAGGCTGAGCCGAAAATGGTGGTTTTCGAGAACCGGAGCGGAGCGTACTTTTGTACGTGAGCACCGGAAGCGCAGAAAACCACCGTTTGCAGGCCGGCATCACCTGAATATCAATGCACCTTAGCGCAGCATGGGCCAAAGCGTTGCCGCCAGCAGCACACCCATGGCGATGTTGAACCATTTCAGCCGCACCGGGTCCGACAGAAAACCGCGCAGCGCGGTGCCGAAACCGGCCCATACCGAGACGCTTGGCAGGTTGACGACGGTGAAGGCGATCGCGACCAGCGCCACCGACAGAAACGGGTGCTCAGGGTTGGCATAGACGGCCATGGCGGTGATCGCCATCACCCAGGCCTTCGGATTGACCCACTGGAATGCGGCCGCATCGATGAAACGCATCGGCTGCGCTTCCGTCTCGCCCTTGCCGCTCAGCGAGCGCGACATCGCGATCTTCCAGGCGAGGTAAAGCAGATAGACGCCGCCGGCGATCTTCAATCCCGCATGCAATGCCGGAAACGCCGTCAGCACCGCGCCAAGGCCGAAGCCAACGGCCAGCAACAGCACGAGAAAACCCATGCTGACGCCGAACATGTGCGGAATGGTTCTGACGATGCCGAAATTGACGCCTGACGCCAGCAGCATCAGGTTGTTCGGCCCCGGCGTGATCGAGGTCACGAAGGCGTAGACCAGCAAGGCAAGGAAGGCGTCGAGGGACATTGTATCCTCCCAATGCATGTCGCCCAAAAGTGTCCAGCGGTTTTGGGTCAACGACATGCATCAAAGTAAGTCAGCAGTATTGTCCTTTCAAATCGGACGCGCAAAGGCCACAGCCGCCTCGCGGCGGGGCCAGATGGTCACCTTTTGAAAGAGGCGGCGCGAGGCCGAGGGCTACATGCCCTGCGCGCCGCGGTTCAATGCCGCCACGCCGGTGCGGCAGATTTCGACCAGGCCGAGCGGCTTCATGATGGCGATGAACTGGTCGATCTTGGAGCCCTTGCCGGTGATCTCGAAGATGAAATGCTCGGTGTTGGCGTCTATGACGCTGGCGCGGAACGCGTCGGCGAGCCTGAGCGCCTCGACACGGGCTTCGCCGGTGCCGGCGACCTTGACCAGCGCCAGTTCCCGCTCCAGCGGCCGCTCCTGGCCGAACTCGTGCGAGCGCACGGTGAGATCGACGACGCGGTGCACCGGCACGATGCGTTCGAGCTGGTGCTTGATCTGCTCCAGCACATGCGGCGTGCCGCGCGTCACGATGGTGATGCGCGACAGATGTTTTTCATGCTCGGTCTCGGAGACGGTCAGGCTCTCGATGTTGTAGCCGCGCCCGGAAAACAGGCCGATGACCCGGGCCAGCACGCCCGGCTCATTGTCGACCAGCACGGAGAGCGTGTGGTTCTCCGGCTTTTCCGTTTCCTTGGCGATGAAATAGGCCGAGCCGGTCGGCTGAAGCTGTGCGTTCATGATATGAATCTCGATTTCAAACTTTTGAGCTAATTCTCTGTTTGCGCACGGCTTCTCTGGACAAGCCCTGCCCCGGCTTGTTGGCTACACCAGTTCCCTGCCCTTGGCGTCGATGGCGTTGGCAACGGCCTCGTCGGTGGCTTCGTCCGGCAACAGCATCTCGTTGTGCGCCTTGCCCGACGGGATCATCGGGAAGCAGTTGGCGAGCGTCGCCACGCGGCAATCGAAGATCACCGGCTTCTTCACCGCAATCATCTCCTTGATGGCGTCGTCGAGCTCGTCAGGCTTTTCGCAGCGAATGCCGTGGCCGCCATAGGCTTCCGCCAGCTTGACGAAATCCGGCATCGCTTCGGTGTAGGAATGCGACAGCCGGTTGCCATGCAGCAGTTGCTGCCACTGCCGCACCATGCCCATATACTGGTTGTTGAGGATGAAGATCTTGATCGGCGCATTGTGCTGCACCGCCGCACTCATCTCCTGGATCGTCATCTGCACCGAGGCGTCGCCGGCAATGTCGATGACCAGCGCATCGGGATGCGCGATCTGCACGCCGAGCGCGGCCGGCAGGCCATAGCCCATCGTGCCCAGCCCGCCGGAGGTCATCCAGCGGTTCGGCTTCTCGAAATGATAGTGCTGCGCCGCCCACATCTGGTGCTGGCCGACCTCGGTGGTGATGTAGGTGTCCATATGCTTGGTCAGCTCATAGAGCCGCTGGACGGCATATTGCGGCATGATCACGTCGTGGTTCATCTTGTAGGCGAGCGAATCCCGCGCCCGCCATTTGGCGATCTGCTCCCACCAGGGGTGCAGCGCCTTCTTGTCGGTCTTGGCGGACGCCCGCCACAGCCGCACCATATCCTCCAGCACCCGGCCGACATCGCCGATGATCGGCACTTCGGTGTGGACGTTCTTGTTGATCGACGACGGATCGATGTCGATGTGGATCTTCTTCGAGTTCGGCGAGAACGCGGTCAGCCTGCCGGTGATGCGGTCGTCGAAGCGCGCGCCGATGCAGATCATGACGTCGCAATCATGCATGGCCATGTTGGCTTCATAGGTGCCGTGCATGCCGAGCATACCCATCCAGTTCTTGCCCGATGCCGGATAGGCGCCCAGCCCCATCAGCGTCGAGGTGATGGGGAAGCCGGTGAGATCGACCAGCTCGCGCAGCAGATGGCTCGCCTCCGGGCCGGAATTGATGACGCCGCCGCCCGAATAGATGATCGGCTTTTTGGCACCGGCCATCAGCTCGACCGCCGCCTTGATCTTTTCCAGATCGCCCTGGACCTTCGGCTGGTAGCTGGTGCGCGGCGCCGTCTGCGGCGGCACATAAATGCCCCTGGCGAACTGCACGTCCTTCGGAATGTCGACCACGACCGGACCGGGACGGCCGGTGGTGGCGACATGGAAGGCTTCATGGATGGTGGCGGCGAGTTCGTTGACGTCCTTCACCAGCCAGTTGTGCTTGGTGCAGGGGCGCGTGATGCCGACGGTGTCGCACTCCTGGAAGGCATCGGAGCCGATCAGTGAGGTCGGCACCTGCCCGGTCAGGCAGACCAGCGGGATCGAATCCATCAGCGCGTCCTGCAGCGGCGTCACCGCATTGGTGGCGCCCGGCCCCGAGGTCACCAGCATGACACCGGCCTTGCCGGTCGAGCGCGCATAACCTTCCGCCGCATGGCCGGCACCCTGCTCATGGCGAACCAGGATGTGCTCGACTTCGTCCTGCTGGAAAATCTCGTCATAGATCGGAAGCACGGCGCCGCCGGGATAGCCGAAGATATGCTTGACGCCATTGTCCTTCAGCGCCTGCACCACCATTTCGGCGCCCGTCATCTCACGCCGTTCGTTCTGTCCGTTGCTCATCGGTCTGGTCCCGTACTGTCGCCGTTTGGGCGTTGTTTAGTCGTGTTTCAGGCAATAAAAAAGGCCCCCGAGGGAGCCTGTGTCGTGCGCATGGGGGGATTTCGCCCGGCGGTTACACCGCCTTGCCCACGCGCTTTCCTACGAGAATGAGTGCCTTTTTCATGGTGGCGGACAATAGAATTGGTTTTGCGCCGATGTCAACGGCGAATGTGCACCTCCTCGACCTGTCCGGACGCGCAGATGATATCAGGTTCAATCGACTTGCCGGGGGGAGACGTTGGTAGCGCAGCGGGGCTGCTTGTGGCTGGCAGGCGTTCCCGGCAGTCGTCGGGCCGGTATGCAGCCACCGCGCCTTCACCATCGAAGCAAAAACACATGGGCTGCCTCCTCACCGGTGATCCGCCGCCGTCAGGCGCGCTTTTTTGAAGTCGCGAACAACCCGCCGCAGCATCGGCACATAGTCGCGGAACGCCCGCGTCTTCATGTTGGCGACCTTGCCGCCCTCGTCCCACCTGCGGACCCGCACCGCTTCTTCATGGTACGGATTCTCACGGAACTCGGCGACTTCCTCGGCGTTCATCGGCCCGCCCTGCAGCGACAGCGTGTGCACCGAAGCCGGTGACAGTCGGGAGAAATAGGTTGGGTCGGTGGCGCAGAGATAGCGCTTGGCGGACACGTGCAACCTGACGCATTCGACGATGACCGGCGGGAAGAACGGCGCTAGCACCTCGCCGCCGGCTTCGTCGTGGTGCTTGTCCTCGACATCGTCGGGCGAATAGGTGCCGAACTCGCTGGTATAGTGGCCGATGTCGTGCAGCAGGGCTGCCGCTATCAGGACGTCGGGCGCGCCGTCCCGCTCGGCCAGCCAGGCGCCTTGCAGCATGTGCTCGGACATCGTCACCGGCTCGCCGAGATAGGACTCGGCGCCGCGCCGCTCAAAGATGTCGGCGATGAATTCGACGATGGTGTCGACAGTCGGCTGTTGCTTGCTCATTCGGCTGCTTCCCTGAACCCGTGTTCGATCGCGGCCAGCGTCGACAGCAGCCCGTCCTTGTCGGCGTAGCATCCTTGCAACCAGCGCCTGCCGGTGCCCGAAAACGCCTTGCGCGCATGCATGACGCGGGTGTTGTCGACGATGAAAGCCTGTCCCGGTTCGAGCTTGAAGGTTACCTCGAAGGCGGGATCCTCGATCAGTTCGGCAAAGCGGCGATAGGCGGCGTAGTAGGCTTCCATATCGGCGAACGGCACGTCGGTGGTGGCGGCAAGCGAGCGGTTGTTGAAGCGGATGGCGATCAGCTCGCCGTCCGGGCCAAGCTCGATCATCGGCCGCTTCGACTGAAGCCGCACACCGGACGAGCCGGCATATTCGAAACGGGCCGGACATGAGCTCAGCAGACGAAACCCCTCGGGGTTTTCGGCTTGCAGCGCGGCGGCAACCGCAAAACCGTCGACGACGCTCGATTCACCGCCCTCCACCGTGTTTTCGATGCAGGCCAAAACCTGCAGCGTCGGCACCGGATCGCGATAGGGGTTGTCGGTATGCGCCTGCAGGCCGAGATTGGTGTAGGCGAGATTGCTTGGGTTGACCTCGGCGCGCACCTCGAACCAGCGCCCGTAATTGGTCTCCCTGATGTAGCCGAACAGGTCGACGACCTTGCACAGGGCTCCGGATTCGGTCGGCAGGCCATCCATCACGGCAAAGCCATAGCTCCTCACCGCCGCCAGCCAGCCTGCCAGCACCGCGGGATGGCGAGCCGCCGCGGCATAGCCGGCAAGTGGCAGTGTGTCCTGCATCGTCGCCTTGGTCCAGCGCCGGATGGTCTCGCCGGTCCAGCCTGCCGTGTCTGGCGCCTGGCGATCATAGCTGTTTGCGCTCAGCCACGCCGACGGGAATGTCACGTCCTTGCCTTCGGGCAGGAAACGCAGCCGCAGCTCGCCGTGTTCGATCGTAGCTTGGTCGATCCAGGTCTCCGCCGGAATGTCGAGAATGGTGATCAGCCGCTGGCCGTTGCCGGGGCTGCGTGTCTTGTCGTCGAGCGCGTTGTCGCGCAGCCAGATCGCATGAAAGCGGCCACGCTTGCCGCCGCTCCAGCTCAGTTCAACCGTTCGCCCGTCCTCGGCGATTTCCACATTGGTCAGCATGATCGGGGTCCCTGCCTGGCTTCCACCATTGCAACCTGACCCCTAGGCATGCATAATTCAAGTTATCATTTTACGACCTAAGGCCATAGAAATTTTATGACTAGTGCGTCAGCAGGAAAGATGCCGCCACTGGACTGGCTGCGCAGTTTCGAGGCCGCCGCGCGGCTGTCGAATTTCACCGCTGCCGCCGCCGAGCTCGGCCTCACCCAAGCGGCCGTCAGCCAACATGTCCGCTCGCTTGAAGATCGGCTCAGGCAGCCGCTGTTCATCCGCCTGGCGCGCGGCGTCGAATTGACGCCGGAAGGTGCTGCCTACCTGCCGCATCTGCAATCGGCCTTTGCGGTGATCGGCCACAGCACGCGGGAGCTGTTCGAACCCAAGACGCTGCGGAGCGTGACGATACGCTCGCCGATTTCGTTTGCCGTGCTGATGATCGCGCCGATCCTGCCTGAAATGGCCAAAAGCCTGCCCTTCGTCCAGTTGCAGATCGAGACCATCCACACGCCGGCCGACTATGGCGAACGCTCCGGCGTGCTCGACATCCGCTTCGGCAACGGCTCTTTTACCGGCCGCCAGGCGGATCGCCTGACCCGCGAGACATTGATCCCGATGGCGGCGCCCAGCCTCGCCAAAACCCCGGATTGGACACAGCTGCCGATGCTGGGCGTCGTCGGCGCGCGCGAAATGTGGGGCGAATGGTTCGCCGCCGCCCGAATGACGCCGGCGATCGGTCCGACGCACAAGTTCGACAGTTTCGTCACCGCGCTTGAAGCGGCAAAACACGGCGCCGGCATGGTGCTCGGCTCACGCCCGCTGGCTAACGCGGCACTTGCCGACGGATCGCTCGTGACGCTGTCGGATTTCGCCCTGTCGAGCGGCGCCGGCCATTATCTGACCGCACCTTCCGGCGCCCATCTCAGCCGCGCGGAAGACGATGTCCGTCAATGGTTCGCGACTGTGTTCGCCCAACGCATGAGCGACCACCTCTCGCATTAATCCCGGCAGGGTCAGTCTCCCCGACTTTCCCGATAAGCCGCTGAAAACGCGCCAAACTATTTGACGACGTGACGCGGCGCCCAGTTTGCCGCGATACTGCGCAAGGCCGGACATCAAGCTTCGGCAGGTTCCGCTCATCCCAAGCGGCCACGAAAAAAATTGCGGAGGAAATTTGATGCTCGACAAGGCCCCCAACAAGAAGCTTTCCGACCTGCTCGACAAATTCGGCGCGGCACTTGCCGCCGGCGATATCGACAAGGCCGTCGCCTGCTTTCAGGAGGATTGCTACTGGCGCGACCTCGTCACCTTCACCTGGAACATCAAGACAATGGAAGGCCGCGACCAGGTGCGCGCCATGCTGGTGAGCCAGTTGGCGAAGACAAAACCATCGAATTGGGAAATTGCCAAAGGCGAAGACGCCAGCGAAAGCGACGGGCTGCTGGAAGGCTGGATCAGCTTCGAAACAGAGGTGGCGCGCGGCTTCGGCCACATCCGGCTCAAGGACGGCAAGAT
Organism: Mesorhizobium sp. P2_H9; assembly: GCF_056403215.1. Classification (NCBI taxonomy): domain Bacteria; kingdom Pseudomonadati; phylum Pseudomonadota; class Alphaproteobacteria; order Hyphomicrobiales; family Phyllobacteriaceae; genus Mesorhizobium; species Mesorhizobium sp. P2_H9. The sequence continues at coordinate 116,315 of NZ_JBFUFX010000009.1, forward strand.
CTGGACGCTGCTCACCACCATGGTCGAACTGAAAGGCCATGAGGAACCGGCCGGCTTCGACCGCCCGCTCGGCGCCAAGCACGGTCATGGCAAGAACCGTCCAACCTGGAAGGAAGAGCGCGAGAAGGAGGCCGCCGAGCTCGGCTTCAAGACGCAGCCCTACACGCTGATCATCGGCGGCGGCCAGGGCGGCATCGCGCTCGGCGCCCGGTTGCGGCAGCTCGGCGTTCCCACCATCATCGTCGAAAAGAACGAGCGCGCCGGCGACAGCTGGCGCAAGCGCTACAAGTCGCTCTGCCTGCACGATCCGGTCTGGTACGACCATCTGCCCTATATCGATTTCCCCAGGAACTGGCCGGTCTTCGCGCCCAAGGACAAGATCGGCGACTGGCTGGAAATGTATGCCAAGGTCATGGAGCTGAACTACTGGTCGTCGACGGAGGCGAAGAGCGCCGTCTATGACGACAAGAAAAAGGAATGGACCGTTGTGGTGCGCCGCGACGGCAAGGACATCACCCTGAGGCCGAAGCAGCTGGTGCTGGCCACCGGACAATCCGGCAAGGCCAATCTGCCGAAATTCAAAGGCATGGAAACCTTCAAGGGCGATCAGCACCACTCCTCGAAACACCCCGGGCCGGACGCCTATGCCGGCAAGAAGGCGGTTGTCATCGGCTCCAACAATTCCGCCCACGACATCGCCGCCGCACTTTGGGAAGCCGGCGCCGATGTCACCATGGTGCAGCGCTCGACCACCCATATCTCGAGATCCGACACGCTGATGGAAATCGGCCTGGGGTCGCTCTATTCGGAGAAGGCGGTGCAGAGCGGCATAACCACCGCCAAGGCCGACCTCATCTTTGCCTCCCTGCCCTACAAGATCCTGCACGAGTTCCAGATCCCGGCCTATGCCGAGATGAAGAAGCGCGACGCCGAGTTCTACAAGGGCCTGGAGAAGGCCGGCTTCATGCTCGACTGGGGCGATGACGAGTCCGGCCTGTTCATGAAATATCTGCGGCGCGGCTCAGGCTACTACATCGATGTCGGCGCCTCCGAGCTGATCATCGACGGTTCGATCAAGCTGAAAAGCGGTGTCGACGTCAACGRGATCAAGGAGCATTCGGTTCTGCTCTCCGACGGCTCGGAATTGCCGGCGGATCTGATCGTCTACGCCACCGGCTACGGCTCGATGAATGGCTGGGCGGCCGACCTGATCTCCAGGGATGTCGCCGACAAGGTCGGCAAATGTTGGGGCCTCGGTTCCAACACCACCAAGGATCCCGGGCCGTGGGAAGGCGAGCTGCGCAACATGTGGAAGCCGACGCAGCAGGAGGCGCTGTGGTTCCACGGCGGCAATCTGCACCAGTCACGCCACTATTCGCAGTTCCTGTCGCTGCAGCTGAAGGCGCGGCACGAAGGCATCGCGACACCGGTCTACGGGCTGCAGCAGGTGCATCACAAGGGTTAGCGCAGCCGTTACCGACGCTGGCCGACGCGCTTCCAGTAGATGAGCGTGCCGGTCAGCCCGCCATGCGGCTTCAACGCATAGTCCGGTACTTCGCCGGCAAGCGTGAAGCCAAGTCTCTCGTAGAGACCGGCAGCACCCTCCTCGGTGGCGGTGTCCAGCACCAGCAAGCTGCGGTCCCTCTCCACGGCAAGGTCCTCGGCGGCCCGCATCAGGCGGGTCGCAATGCCTTTGCCGCGATGGTCGACACGAGTCATCAGCTTGGCAATCTCGGCCCGGTGCGGCTGGTTGGGCGGACAATCGAGCAGCACAGTGACAGTGCCCACCAGCACCTCGCCATCCCATGCGCCGAACACCGCTCTTTCGCCCCTCGCTGCCGCCGCCAGCGCGTTGGTCCAGAAGTCTCCCGCCGCTTGCCTCGACAAAGGATGCATGAAGCTGACCGATCCGCCGGCCGCGACCGTCTCGATCAGTATGTCGACCAGCATCGCCTGCGTCGCGGCAGCCTGGCTCAGAACTTTGATTTCCATGGAACCCATGCGTCCTGTGTCCTTGCTGTCTTCAATCCACACGACTGACCCGGCGTCGCTTCCGCGCAGCCTTGATCGCGGCAATGCGATCGGTGTCCTTCGGCTGCAGATGCAGCCCGCGTTCGAGGATTTCGAGCGTGTATTCCTCATAGGTCAGGCCCAGCCGTTCGGCCTTTTCCATCCGCATCAGCATAACCTCGCGGCTCGGCGCTTTCCACGCCTTGGCGTGCGCGGCCTGCCAGGCGAGGAAGATGTAGGGGTCGCCCTTGCCCCATGGCGGCCCCTTGTAGTCGTCGAGCGGCGGCCCTCCATTGTCGGAGCGTTTGGGACGGCGTGCCATGCGTTCAGCCCCTGACCAGCGCGACCAGATAGTCGGCGGCGTCCGGCCCGGCAGCGTGGAAGGTGCAGTCCGACGGCGCCCCGAGCGCCAGGCAGTCGCCAGGCTCGAGATTGTGCACGACATCGCCCTCGGTGAATTCCAGCCGCCCGGAGATCAACCACATCTGCTGCTTGATGAAGGCGTAGGATGCCGCCGGAAAACTCACCTTGGCGCCGGCCGGCAGCTGCACCCTGACCAGTTCGAGCGGCATGTCCGATACTGGCGAAAGATGCCGCCGGACATAGCCCGTGGCAGGATCGCGCCACAGCGGCTGATCGCTTTCGCGAAGCAGGCCTCCGCCTTGCAGTTCCGCCCGCGCGATCAGCGTGGAAAGCGTCATGCCGAATGCCGCTGCGATACGCACGAGCAGTGCCGCGGTCGGGCTCGTCTTGCCGCGTTCTATGGTGCTCAGCATGGCTTTCGACACATCGGAGCGGTCGGCGAGCTCAGCCAGCGACCAGTCCCGCAAAGTCCTCTCGGCGTGTATTCTTCTGCCGATGGTCGAGGAGATGTCATTCGCTATATCAGTCATTCGTCCAATATATCGAATTTATGAGACGGGAAAAGAGGCTAATCGAGTCAATTTTCGCAAAGAGCTTAACACCGCCTACACCATCCGACCTCACCCCGCCTTAACCCCGTCTGTGTAGGGTCGAAGCTCAGGGAAATGGGGACGGCTATTGATGTTTGTCGAACGCGAAGCCTCCGTCGGAGAACCGACATCGCAGGAGCGCCGCCACGCGGAACAGAACGACAAGCGCATTCTGGGCAATGTCGTGCAATGCGATGGCGCGCGGGCCACCATCAGCGCCTATGCCGACGACATCGAAGGCGCCATCACCGGCCTGTGGACGGTCGGCAAGATGATCTCCATCAATCTCGGCACGTCGCGAACCGTCGGTTTGGTCTATGAGATCGGCAAGTCGGATCGTGCCTGGAGCAATGAGGGCCAGAACCCGATCGAGGTCAGCGTCGAGCTCATCGGTGAGGTCCGCGACGGCGCCGAGCCTGGCGCCAAACCGATTTTCGACCGCGGCATCACCACCTATCCGCATATCGGCGCCATTGCCCACCGCATCCGCAGCCGCGACCTGCAGGCGGTCTACGATCTCGCCGGGCGTCATTCGATCACCATCGGCACCCTGTCGCAGGACGAGGCGATCGACGCCAACATCGCCATCGACGACACGCTGGCACGCCATTTCGCCATTGTCGGCACCACCGGCGTCGGCAAATCCACCGCCGTCTCGCTGCTGTTGCGCAAGTCGATCGCCGCCCGGCCCGACCTGCGTATCCTTATTCTCGATCCGCACAATGAATTCGCCGCATCGCTGCCCGAATATTGCGTCCGGGTCGATTCAAAGACGCTGGACCTGCCGTTCTGGATGTTCAGGCTCGAGGAGTTCGCCGAAGTGCTGTTTCGCGGGCGCGAGACCGTTCCGGAAGAAGTCGATGTCCTGCGCGATCTTATCCCGGCCGCCAAGAATCTGTACCGCAATCCGAATTCCGGCGCCTACCTCAAGCGCGGCAGCGATGCCCTGACCGCGGACACACCCGTGCCCTATCGCATGGTCGATCTCATCAAGCAGATCGACGAGCGCATGGGACTGCTGGAAAGCAAGAACGACCGCCCCACGCTGAAATCGCTGAAGACGCGCATCGAATCGGCGGCATCCGATCCGCGCTACCGCTTCATGTTCAATTCGCGCCTGATCGAGGACACCATCCACGAGACGATCGGCAACATTTTCCGCGTGCCGCACCATGGCCGCCCGGTGACCTGCTTCGAGATGGCGGGCATGCCGTCCGAAGTGGTCAATTCCGTCTGTTCGGTGCTGGCGCGCCTGGCCTTCGACCTCGCGCTGTGGAGCGAGGGACGGCTGAAGCTGCTCCTTCTGTGCGAGGAAGCACACCGCTACATGCCGGCCGATCCTCGCCTTGGCTTCGCGCCGACCCGGCACGCGCTGTCGCGCATCGCCAAGGAAGGCCGCAAATATGGCTGCTATCTCGGTGTCGTCACCCAGCGCCCTGGCGAACTCGACCCAACCATCCTGTCGCAGTGCTCGACCTTCTTTGCCATGCGGCTGGCCAATGAACAGGACCAGGCGATCATCCGCTCGGCGATCGCCGATTCCTCGGCCTCGACGCTGGCGTTCCTGTCGTCCATGGGCCAGCGCGAAGCCATCGCCTTCGGTGAAGGCGTAGCGACCACCATGCGGCTCAAATTCGAGAAACTGTCACAAGAACTGATCCCCGGCACCGCCAAGCGCGACGATTTTGAGTCGGAAACCAGCGGCGATGTCGATCTTGCCGCGATCGTCGAACGACTGCGCAACGTGCCAAAGGCGCAATCTGCGATGGCTTTTGCCGAAGTCGTCGATTCGGGCCGGCAGGCCGGCGATCCCGACTACCGCAAGCCGCCCGCGACGCGCATCCAGCCGGACGACGATTTCGACTTGCGCTACGGCCTCAAGCCCGCAACTTTCGGCCTGCGCCCGCAGAACGACTGAGGCGAGAGGCCTAACCCCACTCCACCGAACGATCGAGAAGCCGCGTCAAGCTCTTGTTCGTTGGCCCGCTTGGGTAAATCCCGTCAGGAAATTCGTCAGGCTGAGTCGGTTGGTGTCGACTTCGAGAACCGGAGCGGAGCGGACTTTTGGGTCCGTGAGCACCGGCCTACGCCGGCCGTAGCCTTGACAGTCACACCACTCATGAGTGCTTCGGCCGGCGAAGGCCGGAAGCGCAGAAGCCGGCATCAAACGGCCAGCATCACGAATTTAATGACGGGATTTTAGGCGGAGACGCGATTGCGTCCCTGCCTCTTGGCTTCATACAGCTGGCGATCGGCGCGGCGATAAAAATCCTCCGCCGTTTCCTTGCGGTCCCAGACGGCAAGGCCGACACTGGTGGTGATCTTCAGGCGGACATTGCCTGACAGCACCGACATGTTGGCGACCGCCTTGCGGATGCGCTCGGCAAATTTGGCCAGAAGCTCGGCGTCCATATTGGGCGTAACCACGGCGAACTCCTCGCCGCCGAGCCGCGCCACCACATCGTGATAGCGTGTGATGCCCTTCAGGCAACCGGCGACGGCCCTTAGCACCTCGTCGCCGACATCGTGGCCATGGGTGTCGTTGACCTGCTTGAAATGGTCGAGGTCGAGGATCATCAGCCCGACGGGCTTCTCGATGCGGCGGAATTCCTCGAGATATTCCTTCAGCGCATCGTCGAAATAGCGCCGGTTCTGCATACCCGTCAGGCCGTCGGTCAGCGCTGCATGCTCCAGCGAATCCGAACGGGCGCTGAGCGAGACCGTCATGGCGCGCAGCTTGCCCTCTTCCGCCGCCTGCCTGCGGATCATCGGGTAGATGAAGAAAATACCGAAGAACAATGCGGTCGCCAAAAGCACGCCGGTCGCCAGCAACAGCTTGTTGAGATAGGCGATCTCCTCGGTCTTGGAAGGCGTGTGGACCTCGTCGGCAAAGGCTTGCAGAAGTCCATAGGCATGAAGCGTCACCAGGCCCGCGGCGAGGATCACGAAGATAAAGACGAAAAATGCGGATTCCGCCTTGTGGAAACGCATCTGCTCCCCGTTGGAAAAGTGCCCATAGACTTTATGGCATGCAGGGCCTTACGGAGGGTTAACCAGGACAACCTCGACGGGAAATCTACAATTAACGTCAACTTTTAAGATTGGTTGAGAAGCGTTGACTCAGATGGCGATTTCCGAGATGTCGCCGGGCAGCAATCTGCGCCATTGCGGGCCTAGCTGGTGCCTGAACCAGGTCGCCTGACGCTTGGCATATTGCCGTGTCGCGATCTTGGCCCGTTCGATGGCTTCGGCAAAGCTCATGTCCCCGGCCATCGCCGCCTGCAGTTCGCGCACGCCGATCGCCTTCATCGCCGGCATATCAGGGTCGAGGCCGAGCGCCACCAACTGCTTGACCTCATCCAGCGCGCCCTGGTCGAGCATGCGGTCGAACCGCGCTTCGATGCGTTCCACCAAGGCCCCGCGATCCGGCTCGATTACCAGGAATTTTGCGCTGTCGCGGTCGATCAGCGGCCGGCCGCGCGCCGCTTGCCACTCCCGGATGGAACGGCCAGACGCATCGAGCACTTCGAGCGCGCGCACGATGCGCTGGCTGTCGGTCGGCTTCAGCGACATGGCGACCGCCGAATCCTCATGCAGCAGGATGCGGTGCAGCTTTTCCGACCCCTGCTCCTTGAGTTCATAGCGCCAGCGGTCGCGGATCGACTGCGGAATGTCGGGCATTTCCGAAATGCCTTCCGCCAGCGCCCGGAAGTAAAGCCCGGTGCCGCCGACGAAAATCACTGGCCGTTCGAAGAGCGTGCCGTCAGGTCGCCCGGAAAGCGTGCCGTCGTCGATCAGCTTCATCACGTCGCGCAACCACGCGCCGGTGGAATAAGCAGTCGACGGAGGAACGTGGCCGTAGAGAAAATGCGGCGCGCGGGCGAGCTCGGCTGCACGCGGCCGCGCCGTCAGCACGTCGAGCACCGAATAGCCCTGCATGGAATCGGTGTTGACGATGACACCGCCCTTGCGCTCGGCGAGATCGAGCGCCAGCGCCGACTTGCCGCTGGCGGTCGGCCCGGCTATCAGGATCGCGTTCTTCACGCGGCCCTCGCCCGCCTGCTCGTCGGAATATTCAATGCCGCTCATCGCCACGCTCGTGTCTCATCCCGCCGGCCACGCATTGTCGGCCTCGCTTGCGAATATGGCGTCACGGTCGGTCCGCGCAAGCGCTGTTCGCTGGCTGGCCGAAGGCATCGCTTGCGATCTTGTCCTGCCCGAGGCCGCCAAAGCCGCTGAAACGACCGCCAATCTGCGCGCCGCGCTGGCGTCCGAACCGCTCGACGTGATCGTCCAGCAGGCTGACGGCAGGCGAAAGAAGATTCTCATCGCCGATATGGATTCGACCATGATCGACCAGGAGTGCATCGACGAGCTTGCCGACGAGATCGGCGTCAAGGATCGTGTCGCCGCCATCACGGCGCGCTCGATGAATGGCGAGATCGCGTTCGAACCGGCCCTGCGCGAGCGGGTGGCGTTGTTGAAAGGCCTCGACACTGCCGTGGTCGACCGCATCATCGCCAATCGGCTGACGCTGGCCTCCGGCGGCCGCGCTCTGGTGCAGACGATGCGGAAGAACGGCGCCTGGACGGCACTCGTCTCCGGCGGCTTCGACGTCTTTACCAGCCGCATCGCGGACATGCTCGGCTTTCAGGAAAACCGCGCCAACCGCCTGATTGAGGAGAACGGCCGATTTGCCGGGCTGGTCGCCGAGCCGATCCTCGGCCGCGCCGCCAAGGCCGATGCCCTGAACGAGATTTCGGCCCGCCTGGGCCTGACTCCGGCCGACGCCATTGCCGTCGGCGACGGCGCCAACGACCTCGACATGATCCGGCTGGCCGGCACCGGTGTTGCGCTGCACGCCAAGCCAACTGTGGCCGCGCAAGCCAAGGTTCGCATCGACCATGGCGATCTGACGGCGCTGCTCTATCTCCAGGGCTATCACCAGGAGGAGTTTGCCGGATGAAACCGATGCGCACCGAGCGCCTGATCCTGCGCAACTGGGAAGACCGCGATCGCGAACTCTTCCATCGCATCAATTCGGACGAGCGGGTGATGGAATTCTTTCCGTTCCGCCGCGAGCGTGCCGAGACGGATGCCAAGATGGACGAATTTCGGGGCTGGATCGCCGAGGACGGCTTTGGTTTTGCCGCCGCCGCAATTGCCGCGACGGGCGAATGCATTGGCTTTGTCGGCCTCTTGGAGACCGATCACGTGCCGTCCATGCCTTCAGATACGATCGAGATCGGCTGGCGGCTGGCGCCGGAATTCTGGGGCAAGGGCTATGTCACCGAGGCCTCCGAAGCCTGGCTCGCCTTTGGTTTCGAAACGCTTGATCGCGACGAAATCGTCTCCTTCGCCGTCGCGGCCAACCGCCGCTCGACCGCCGTCATGGAGCGGCTTGGCATGACCGCCGATCCATCGAGAGACTTCGATCATCCAGAGATTCCCGACAGCCACCCTCATCTCAAGAGGCACGTCCTCTACCGGCTTTCGCGGCATGACTGGCAGGCAAGAAAAAAGGCGGCTGAGTAGCCGCCTTTTTCATATCAGGATCAGAGCGTTATCGGCCCTTCCGGATTCAATCCATCCGGATCGTAACGAACCGCAATTCGCCGGTCTTGGACGCCAGCATCAGAAGCGCATTCTTGCGGCCCTGCTCCTTCAGCGCGCCGATCCGGTCCATGACGTCTTTCGGGGTCGCGACCGATTCCTGGGCGATCTCGGTGATCACCTCGCCGGCCTGGATGCCGCGTTCAGCCGCGGCCGAATCCTTGGTGACGTCGGTGATGACGACGCCCGAGACATCGGCGGCAATGCCGAACTTGGTCCGCGTCTCGTCGTTGAGTTCGCCGACGGTCATGCCGAGCACCGAAGCCGTTGAAACCGCCGGCGCCTTGTCGCCGCCCTTATCCTCGTCGGTAGTGCCGTCTTCGCCGCTGGCGAGCTTCTCGCCGTCCTCGAGCCGGCCGAGCGTCACCTTGACCGTCTGCTCGACGCCCTTGCGTACGATGATCACGTCGACCGCCTTGCCGACCGGGCTTTCCGCGACGACGCGCGGCAGGTCGCGCATTTCATGGATGTCCTTGCCGTCGAACTTGATGATGACGTCGCCGGCCAGGATGGTGCCGTTGTCGACCGGTCCGCCCTTGATGACGCCGGCCACCAGCGCCCCCTTGGCTGTCGCCATGCCGAGGCTTTCGGCGATGTCGTCGGTCACCGGCTGGATGCGCACGCCAAGCCAGCCGCGCCGCGTCTCGCCGAACTGGCGAAGTTGGTCGACGACGCCCGAGGCGAGTTGCGAGGGGATCGAGAAGCCGATGCCGATAGAGCCGCCTGACGGCGAGATGATCGCGGTGTTGATGCCGATGACCTCGCCCACGCTGTTGAACAGCGGTCCACCGGAATTGCCGCGGTTGATGGCGGCATCGGTCTGGATGAAGTCGTCATAGGGGCCGGAATTGATGTCGCGGTTGCGGGCCGAAACGATGCCGACCGTCACCGTGCCGCCGAGGCCGAACGGATTGCCGATCGCCATCACCCAGTCGCCGACACGCATCTTGTTGGAATCGCCGAACTTGACCGCTGTCAGCTTGTGCCCTTTCGGGTCGACCTTCAGCACGGCAACATCGGTCTTGGTGTCGGTGCCGACCAGCGTCGCCTTCAGCGTGATGCCATCGGAGAAATTCACCTCGATATCATCGGCGTCGGCAATGACGTGGTTGTTGGTGACGACGATGCCCTGCTCGGCGTCGACCACGAAGCCGGAACCCAGCGACTGCACTTTCTGCGCGCCGCCATCCTTGTCGCCGCCACGGTTCTTGAAGAAATCGTCGAAGAAATCCTGGAAGGGCGAACCTTCCGGAAGCTGCGGCATCGGCACCGCGCCCGGACCTTCCGTGCCCTTCACCGTCTGCGAGGTCGAGATGTTGACCACCGCGCCAAGCAGGCCCTCGGCAAGGTCGGCGACCGAAGCCGGCCCGTCCGCGGCCACCGTCGGCGTCACGAAGGACGGGACGGCAACGGCGCCGACGAGAAGTGCCGCTGCGCCGGCGATGAACGTCCGCCTCGCTGCGCGCAGAAGGGTGTTGGATGTCATCGAGAAGCCTCCCGGTGTTTTAAGAAAAAGAAAAGCGCTTTGGCAAAATGCCGCGTCGCGCCATGTTGGCAAAAAATACGGCACGTTTGCGGCTATGACTACCGGCAGAGGATAAATCCTCCGTTACAGCCAACCGCGCACCAGCCAGACGATGCCGACACCGATGGCGATCGCAGCCAACCCGGCAATGCGCAGCGCATTCTCCGGCATCGACAGCACCTCCCCGGCAAGTTTTTTGGCGAGGTTCGGAAAGCCGCCATAGACCAGGCCCTCGATGACGAGGACCAGGCCTATTGCCGCCAGGAAATCCTGCACCGGCCGTTACTGGCCGGTGCTCGGCTGTGTAGCCGGTGCAGCGGGTGCTGCCGGCGGAGCCTTGCCGTCGGGGTCGCGGAAGAAACGGAAGAACTCCGAGTTCGGCGACAGCACCATCGTCGTGCCGCTATTGTCCAGCGCCGTGCCATAGGCGCTCATCGACCGGTAGAAATCGAAGAAGGCCGGATCGCGTTTGTAGGCATCGGCGAAGGTGGCGCTGCGCTGGGCTTCGCCCTCACCGCGCAGTATCTCCGATTCCTTCTGTGCTTCGGCGACGATCTCCACCACTTCACGGTCGGCACGGGCGGTGATGCGCTGCGCCGCCTCTTTGCCGCGAGCCCTGAGCCGCTCGGCCTCGGCCAGACGTTCAGCCTTCATGCGGTCGAACGTCTGCTGCGAAACCTCGGCCGTCAGGTCGGTCCGGCGGATGCGCACGTCCTCGATCTGCAGGCCGAGCGAGGTGGCGTCGGGCCTGAGCTGATCGCGCACTTCGCGCATCATCACGGCACGCTCCTCAGAGAGTGCTGCCTCGAAGTCGCGCAGACCGTAGACACGGCGCAGCGCCGCATCGAGACGCGTCCGTAGCCGTGCCTCGGCCAGTCCGATCTGACCGGATACGGCGGCGCGGAACACGCGCGGATCCGAGATGCGATAGGCGATGAAAGCGTCGACCTCATAGAACTTGCCGCCCGAAACCTGGACGCGGATGTTATCGAGATCGAAGCGCAGCACCCGGTTTTCGATCAATTGCACGCTGTCGGCATCGAAGAAGGCGAAAGGCGCCTTGAAATAGATGCCGGGCTCATTCTTGACGTCGACGATCTCGCCGAAGCGCAGCACCAGCGCCTGCTGGCGTGCGTTGACGACGAAGACAGACGAATAGATCAGGAACAGGATGACCGCGGCGACGACCGCGAGGATGGGGAGACGGTTGGCCATCACTGGGCTACTCCCGTGGTCGTACCCAGCGCAGAAGGCGCCGGCGCCTTCTGCTGCAGTGCCGGCAGCGGCAGATAGGGAACGACCCCTTGCCCGTTGCCCTGTTCGACGATGACCTTGTTTGAGTCTTTCAGGACCTTCTCCATGGTTTCCAGATAAAGCCGCTTGCGCGTCACATCCGGCGCCTTGGCGTATTCGTCATAGACCGAGATGAAGCGCTGCGCCTCGCCTTCGGCCTCCTGCACGACACGGTTCTTGTAAGCGGCCGCATCCTCGCGGACCTGTGCCGCCGCGCCGCGCGCCTGGCCCAACTTCTGGTTGGAATACTGGTTGGCCTGCTCGACGAACTTGTCCTCGTCCTGCTCGGCGCGCTGCACTTCGTCGAACGCATCGGCGACATCGCGCGGCGGCGCCGCGTCCTCGATCGAAACCGCATTGACGTTCAGGCCGGCCTTGTAGCCGTCCAGGGTCGTCTGGATGATTTCGCGCACCGACGCTGCAATACCCTGGCGGTCGTCGCGGAAGATGTCCTGGGCCGGTCGCCGGCCGACGGCTTCGCGCATGGCGCTTTCGGCGACCTGCTGCAGCATGCCTTCGGGATCGGAGACGTCGAACAGATAGGCCCGCGGATCGGAAACCTGATAGGCCACCGAGAACTGCACGTTGACGATGTTCTGGTCGCCGGAAAGCATCAGGCCGTTGCCGCTGGTGTTGCCGCCACCGATATCGACGAGCTGCTCTGCGATGTTGGCCGTCTCGACCGTTTCGATCGGCCACCAATGGAAATGCAGGCCGGGTTGCGAGAGTTCGGCCTTCGGCTTGCCGAAGCGCAACTCCACCGCAACCTCATCGGGTTGCACGGTGTAGACCGCCTTGAATGCCCACAGCACGACCAGTGCGGCCGCGATCAGTGCGAAGACGGCGGGGCTGGCGCCGCCACCGCCGGGCAGCGCGCGCCGGAGCCTGTCCTGGCCGCGCCGGATGATGTCTTCAAGATCGGGAGGCGAGCCTTGCGGACCGCTCGGTCCCTTTGGTCCCTGCCCCCAGGGCCCCTGATTGTTGCCGCCGCCGCCGCCCCATGGGCCGCCGCCACCGCCGCTTTTATCGTTCCAGGGCATGAATGTCCTTTCGCTTGGAATTCCCTCGGCGCCGGCGTTGCGGCGCGAAATCCAGTTGTTCTTCTATAGGGATGCCCGGGCGCGCTTTCAACGCGATCCGACACTGCATTGTCCGATTTGAGCCGGCGAAAGCGGCAAATTCCAATAAGTCGCCCTATGAATGCGGCCCATTGTCTAAGGGCAGGCACCAAATAGCAAAAAGTGGCTTCGCGTTGGCACGCATGGCATGGACGATGTTAGCCGGATTGTAGACGACTCCGCCGACGCCCGGCTCGTGCCACGCGTCGGCATTCTGCCGCCACTCGCCCTGCGACAAGACAAGATAGAGCTCTTCCGGTGGATGCCTATGGTCGGGATACGTCGTGTGCGGCGCCATCACCGAGACTCCGATCTCGACTCTGCTGCTCGGGACGAAGCCGCGCGGACCGACAATGAAGGAATCGGCGTAGTTCTCAGCTAGCACCGCCGATTTGCGACGTTCGCTTTGGTTGTTCCAGCTGAGATTGGGTTCGATCTCACGCAACGCGACAGCGAGCTTGCCGAGATTGCCGCCGAGCTTTTCAAGATCGGCAAAGCACGCCGCAAGATGACGGCAGGCCGGCTGGCGTTGGGGCAGCTCATGGCTCGCCTGCGGCGCCTCAAGTGCCATGTCGCCGAAAATCCGCCTATGGGCGGCTTCGCGCGACGGATCATTTCCCATACGTGAGCGGATCTCCGTGCTGAGCAAATCCATGAAAGCACCGAGCGGCCGATGCATGCTGACCGTCATGGAAATACCTGTGCCATTGGCCGGCGGCGTTCATAGACCGTATAGCGCGTCGCATGACTGTCCTTTTCACCGGCTGGGATATCCTGCGAACTGACAAGCCGCCACAAATCCGGGTCGATGTCAGGGAAATGCGCGTCGCCATCGACACTGGCCAGCACATGGGTGACGTGCAGACGGTCGGCCAGCGGCAGCGCCTGAGCATAGATCTCGCCGCCGCCGACGACGCAGATTTCGTCGGCGCCGGCCATGCAGCGCCCACGCACGGTCGCCAGTTTGATGGCCTCGTCGAGCGAATGCGCGATTTCGATGCCCTCGGCGCGCCAGGCCTTGTCGCGGGTCACCACAATATTCAGCCTGCCCGGCAAGGGCCGGCCGATGCCTTCATAGGTCTTGCGGCCCATGATGATCGGCTTGCCCATCGTATCGGCCTTGAAGCGCTTGAGATCGGTGGAAAGCCGCCATGGCAAGCCGCCATCGCGTCCGATCACGCCATTCTCGGCAATGGCAACATAGATTGCGAGGTCCATCAGTTGGCTTCCCCGGCGTCGTCATCCGACGGCTCCAAAAGCAATAGGTCGATGTTGTGCTCGGGATAGAAATCCTTCGCCGTCGTCTCGAAGGTCGTCGGCCCGACCTTTTTGACATTGTCACCGCAGAACGAGATCAGCGCTTTCGGATTGCCCTTGTCGACGGTCAACTTGAACTTGCCGATGCTGCCGTTCGCCCAGTTGCCGCCGGTGGTCAGGATATAGGAGATGCGTTTCTCGTAGAATTTGGGATAACCGTCCGGATCTTCCTTGGCCGCCTTGCTCACCGCATTCTCGAAATCGTTGTCCAGGCAATAGCGGGTCTTGTAGGGAGCATACTGGCTACCCTGGAACTTGCCGTCATAGAAGAAGCTGACGGATGACGTGCCGCCGACGCTGGGCTTGTAGCGGTGCGAGACATGGACATCCTTGTTGGCCGGAAAGGTCGAGTGCCACCAATAGGTCGAGCGCAACTGCCACCACGGCGTATAGACCTTGTTCGCCTCAGTACCGTCGCTTCCCGTATCCTCGATGATGATGCCACGGTTCTCCCAATCCTCGGCTACCGCCTTCGGCAGCTTCGCCAGGGCCGCCTTTGCCGCATCGCCGAATGGATTGAACGGCACGTTCTGCGCCTTCAGATCGGCGCCGATGTCGATGCCGAGCGCAAACACCTTCTGCTCGAGCTGCGGTTTTGCCGCAACGCCATCGATCGTCACCTCGAAGCCAAGGAAATTGTCGCTCTGATTTTCAGGGATCGCCGGCATTTCCTCCGGGTTACCTTCGATGTCAGGCAACGGGAAGGCGACGATGGCATCGACATCCTTGTCGGTGTTGTTGTGGAAGACGTAGTCGACCGTCACCTTTTCCGGCGAGATAAAGAGATCCTCGCTTTGCATCGACACCGCATCGCTGCGCGACAGGATCAGCCCGCCGGTGCCGAGTTCGGCGACCGAATCATTGGCCAATGCAGGTGCGGCAGAAAGCGCCAGCGCTGCGATCAGGATGGTACGAAACATGGAAGCCCCCTCGGCAAGAATGCCGCGGCGACACTAGACGTTTCAATGTGGCGTTTCAAAGCCCTTCAACATGCCCGGCAAGGCTTGCGCACATGTCATGGCCGTCTGGACACCGACGTTGCGATCGGGCAGGAGTTCGCCCATGCGCAAGCTTCTCGTCATCGGCATCGGCGCCGGCAATCCCGACCACATGACGGTCCAGGCCATCGACGGCCTGAACCGGGCGGACGTCCTGTTTATCCCCGACAAGGGCACGAAAAAGAACGACCTTGCCGAATTGCGCCGCCATATCTGCGACCGTTTCGTCACCAATCCGAAATCGCGTCGAGTCGAGTTCGACGTGCCGGTGCGCGCCGAACCGGCGCCCTCTTATCGCTCGACCGTCGATGACTGGCATGAGGCGATCGCGGCGATTTACGAAGGCCTGATCCGCGACGAGCTTGCAGACGACGGCTGCGGCGCCTTCCTGATCTGGGGCGACCCGTCGCTCTATGACAGCGCGCTGCGCATCCTCGAGCGGGTGGGGCTCAGAGGCAATGTCGGGTTCGAGCTGGAAGTCATTCCCGGCATCACCGCCGTCCAGGCGCTCGCCGCCGGCCACAAAATGGCGCTGAACCACATCGGCGATTCCATCCTGGTCACCACCGGTCGCCGCCTCACCGAGGAAGGCATGCCCGAAAATGCCGGCAGCACGGTYGTCATGCTCGACGGCAAATGCGCCTTCAACACGCTGGCCGACAAGGATCTCATCATCCACTGGGGCGCCTATCTCGGCACGCCCGACGAGATCCTGATCGCCGGCCGCCTTGGTGATGTCGGCGCCGCGATCGAGAAAACTCGCGAAGAAGCCCGCCGGATGAAGGGCTGGATCATGGACACGTATCTGCTGCGCAAGCAGGAATAGGGAGTAGTCGATAGTGAGCGGTGAAGCCGGCGTCGTTCCCTACTGCCTACTGCCTACTGCCTACTGCCTACTGCCTACTCACTACTGCCTATTCCCTCACCCCGCATCAATCTCCGCCTGCAGTGCCTCCATATGCGTCGCTGCCGCGGACGTCGCCGCCCGTTCTATGGCGCGAAAGCGGCTGACCACGGCGAGCCCTACAGACGTCAATTGGGCGCCGCCGCCTTTTCTGCCACCGGTCTGCGCTGCGACCAGCGGCTTGCCGAACACCCGGTTCATGTCCTCAACCAGATCCCAGGCGTGCTTGTAGGACATCTCCATGCCGCGCGCCGCGGCCGAGATCGAGCCGAAGGCGGCGATCTGCTCGAGAAGCTCGATCTTGCCGGGTCCGATGCGCCCGTCCGGATCGAGGTTTATGCGCAAGCTCAGCGATGGCATTTCCGGTCCTCCGCAGTCACGTCCTTACCCACATTAGGCCCTCAACGCGCTCACCGCTATTCCAAATCGATATAACGACATCGTTCGCGACTATCCATGCGCCTCGGCAGGCAGGCCGGCGCCGGTATTCGCCCGATCGAAGCTCACCGTCTTGACCACCGCGAAGACTTTTCCGCCGAGCCGCAATTTCAGCGTCTGCCGCGACTGCTCGGTGATGCGGGCAAGCACGATGGCGCCGTTGCAGTCGATGCCGATTTCGACCGAGGGTCCCTCGCCCGGCTTTATCGCGATGATCGTGCCTGGCAAAATGTTGAGTGCACTGAGCCCCGCCGGCTGCTCGGTGGCGATCATCACGTCGCGGGCGCGAATACGGATGCGCACCGGGGCACCGGCCGCCATTGCCAGCCGCGGCACACGGATCTCGCCCGCTGCCGAGCCAAGCACGGTCATGCCGAACGCCTCGTCGTGGCGCAGCACGCTGGTGTCCAGCACCGCGCCGCCTTCTCCGCGCTCTTCCGCCGGCAGAAGGTCGAGCCGCTGCATGATCGCCCCGGTCGGGCCGAAAGCGGCTACCTGGCCTTGCGACAGCACCACCACGTCGCTTGCCAGCCGCGCCACCTCGGCGACGGAATGGCTGACATAGACGATCGGGATTTTCGTCTCGTCGCGCAGCCGCTCGACATAGGGCAGGATCTCGGCCTTGCGGGCTTCGTCGAGCGAAGCCAGCGGCTCGTCCATCAAAAGCAGTTTCGGACTGGCCAGCAGCGCCCGGCCGATCGCCACGCGCTGTTTTTCGCCGCCGGAAAGCTTTGCCGGCCGCCGGTCGAGCAGATGAGCGATGCCAAGCAAGTCGACCACCGCATTGAAATCCGCGTAGCGCTCCGCCGTCGGCGTAAACCAGTGGCCATAACGAAGGTTGCCGGCGACGCTCAGATGCGGAAACAGCCGCGCGTCCTGGAACACCATGCCGATTCGCCTTTTGTGCTTCGGCATGAACAGGCCGGCATCGGTATCGACCAGCACACGGCCGTCGACTTCGATCCGCCCCTTGTCGGGCCGGATCAGCCCGGCGATCAAATTGATCAGCGTCGTCTTGCCGGAGCCGGAGGGCCCGAACAGCGCGGTCAGCCGCCCGTCGCTCTCGAAGCGGGCGTCGATGCCGAAATCGCCGAGGCGATGGCTGATGTCGACGAGAACACTCATTCGATGTCCATCCGCCGGCCGACGCGCCGCGCCAGCACTTCCGAGGCGACCAGCGCCGCCATCGAGATGACGATCGAGATCAGCGTCAGCCGCAGCGCGCCTTCATCGCCGCCCGGCACCTGCGTAAAAGTATAAATCGCCGACGGCAGCGTCTGCGTCTCGTTCGGGATGTTGGAAACGAAGGTAATGGTCGCGCCGAACTCGCCCATCGCCTTGGCAAACGACAGGATGGCGCCGGCAATCAGGCCAGGCAGGATCAACGGCAGCGTGATGGTGGCGAACACCCACACAGGATTGGCGCCAAGCGTTCCCGCCGCCGCTTCCAGCTTGCGATCCACCGCCTCGATCGACAGCCGGATCGCCCGCACCATCAGGGGAAAGCCCATGACGCCACAGGCCAGTGCCGCGCCCGTCCAGCGAAAGGAGAAAACAATGCCGAAATGCTCGGCAAGAAAGGCGCCGGCCGGGCCGCGCTTGCCGAAGGTCAGCAACAGCAAATAGCCGGTCACCACCGGTGGCAGGATCAACGGCAGATGCACCAGCCCGTTGAGCAGCGTCTTGCCCCAGAATTGGCCTCGGGCAAGCACCAGTGCGATCAATATGCCCGGTGGCAGGCTGGCGAGCATCGCCACCGTCGCTACCTTGATGGACAGCCGGACCGCATTCCATTCGTCGGGAGTGAGGTCCAGCAGCCAGTTCATGCGTCAGGCGTTGCCTTAGTTGCTCGGCGCCAGGATCGTGAAGCCTTGTGCCTTGAACAGTTCCGCCGCCTTGGCAGACTCAAGACACTTCAGGAAAGCCGGCGTATCCTTGTCCTTGGAATCGGCCGTCTGGGCAACCGGATAGATGATCGGCGGGTGCGAATCCTCGGGGAAGGTGCCGACCACCTTCACAGCTTTGTCGGCATGCGCGTCGGTGGCGTAGACGATGCCGAGCGCTGCTTCGCCGGTCGAGACCAGCTTGAGCGCTGCGCGCACATTCTCGGCCTGCGCCACCTTGCCCTCGACCGAGGACCAGACGCCGAGCGATTCAAGTGCGGCCTTGCCGTATTTGCCGGCCGGCACCGCCTTGAAATCGCCCATGGCGAGCTTGCCGTCGCCGATAAGCTTGGCGAGGTCGAAACCCTTCTCGATCTTGGTCTCGGCCTTCGAATCCTTCGGCGCCACCAGCACGATCTGGTTGCCGAGCAGCTTCACTTGCGTGTCGGGCTTGGTCAGCTTCTTGTCGGAAAGGTATTTCATCCAGTCGAGATCGGCCGAGATGAAGACATCGGCCGGCGCGCCGCCCTCGATCTGCTTGGCCAGCGCCGAGCTTGCCGCGTAGGAAATGGTCGCGGCTTCGCCGACATCGGCCTCGCAGGCCTTGTTCACGGCATCGAGTCCGTCCTTCAGGCTCGCCGCGGCAAAAACCAGCACCTCGTCTTCCGCGTGCGCCGCCGGCACGGCAGCCGCCAGCATTGCCGCAAAACCACCGATCGCAATCGCCCTCAATCCAAAACCTTTGCGCGTCAGCATGAAACTCTCCCTGGGTTTGAAACCTGATCGGCTCGCGGCCTGCCGATCGATATATCCGGATGAACATAACAATGGAAGGCTTTTGCTCCAAGCCACCATTGTATCTTGAGGCTGTCGCGACCTACGATGATTTCAGTTGGATACAGCGAAATAGAGATCAAAGGAGACGTCCTATGAAAATCAGTGCCCGCAACATCCTCAAGGGAACGATTGTCGAGGTCGTCAAGGGAGCCACCACCTCGCATGTCAGGATCGACATTGGCGGCGGCGCTGTCGTCACCGCCTCGATCACCAACGAGGCCGTCGCCGACCTCAAGCTTGAAAAGGGCAAGCAGGCCTATGCCGTGATCAAGGCCTCGGACGTCATGGTCGGCATCGATTGACAGCGATGGTCGGGCAGACGTCCTGCAAATTCCGACATTGAACCTAAGGTGTGTTGAGATTCAGGTCAGCCCGAGTCGAAAATGGCTGATACCGAGGCGGAGCGTACTTAAGTACGTGAGCACCGGAAGCGCAGGTATCAGCCATTTGCAGGCCGGCCTCACCTGAATATCGGCACGCCTTAGACCGCGATCGGCGCCTTGATCGTTGCGTCGGCGAGGTAGTTCTCGAGCCGGAAATCCTCGAAGCGGAAAGCAAAAAGATCCTTCACCTCGGGATTGATCCACAGCGTCGGCAGCGCCTTGGGCGTGCGCCGCAACTGTTCGCGCGCCTGCTCGAAATGGTTCGAATAGAGATGCGCGTCGCCAAGCGTATGGATGAAGTCACCCGGCTTCAGCCCGGTGACTTGCGCCACCATCAGCGTCAGCAGCGCGTAGGAAGCGATATTGAACGGCACGCCGAGAAAGATGTCGGCCGAGCGCTGGTAGAGCTGGCAGGAAAGCTTGCCTTCCGAGACATAGAACTGGAACAGGCAGTGGCAGGGCGGCAGCGCCATGGCTTCCACCTCGGCCGGGTTCCACGCCGAAACGATCAGCCGCCGCGAATTAGGGTTCTTGCGTATCTCCTTGAGAAGGTTCGCAATCTGGTCGATCCCGCCGCCATGGCCATCCGGCCACGAGCGCCATTGCTTGCCATAGACCGGGCCGAGGTCGCCGTTCTCGTCGGCCCATTCGTCCCAGATGGAGACGCCGTGGTCGTTGAGATATTTGATGTTGGTGTCGCCGGCCAGGAACCACAGGAGCTCATGCACGATCGACTTCAGGTGCAGCTTCTTGGTGGTGGTGACCGGAAAGCCGCGCGCCAGGTCGAAGCGCATCTGGTAGCCGAATACGCCACGCGTGCCGGTGCCGGTGCGGTCGCCGCGATCGGCGCCGTTTTCCAGCACGTGTTTCAACAGGTCGAGATATTGGCGCATCGGTTTCGCCTCGATTCGGGGTTACCGGTGAGTATAGCCGAATCCGGCAACAGAAGCAGGCGCGAAAATCGCGCCGGCATCTGCATCAAATAGGGTGTTCGTCAGAGGGAGCCGAGCTTGCCCAAATCCTTTGCGACCAGATAGTAGAAGGTCACCCGGCTCTTGGTGTTGTCGGCCGCCATCGCCTTGCAGGCCTTTTCTATCGAGGCATCGGCCTTGCTGCCGTCGGTGATGCCGAGCTTCTTGGAAACCCAGCCCGCTTTGACGCGATCGAGTTCCTTGGGGTCGGTGCAGGACACCAGCGAGGAATCGCGGTTTCTCAGCGCGATGCCCAGATGCTTGACGATCTTGGCGACCACGTCGGCGCTTGCCGCGGCGTCGTATTTCTTCACGTCTGTGAGATAGTCGGCCATCAGATTTCCCCACGTCGGCGCCACGGATCCGATCGGTGAGGGCTGTGGCGCGCTGCCGCAACTTGTGCGCTAGGTCGTTTAACTCCTCACCGCCTTAAAGCTTCGGTTGAGACCGTTTGCGAGTCAACCCTTTGCGTCACCGTTTGGCACACGGTTTGACCCAGGGACAAAGCATCAATGCGGCCTTTCATTTTTTGCGATGGCCCCCTATATTCGTTTTGTCGGCTTGACCGACTATGGCGATAAATGGGCGATGAAATAAGCCGTTCGGACCCGGGGGCGGTACCCGGCGCCTCCACCAAGAACCGCTCTGTCATTCAGAGCGGCTGTTGATGGGGGCGAAATAGGATCGACGAAGGTGTAAAGATCGTACTTTTGCCCGGCATGGTACCACCGTCATCGGGCTAAACCTGTAGTTGCAAATGACAACTATGCGGAAGCACGTCTCGCCGCGTAAGCGGTGCGATAGCTTCAATTCAAGTCCTAGAGGTTCGCACTTCTAGGCGGGGTTCGGAGGTACCTGGCAACAGAAACCTCCACTTCTCCCCACACCATGCCTGTTTCACTGCAGCCTGCAGCTATCTTCAAGCGGCACGCATCATTTGGCGAAGCGTTTGGCGCCGGCGACGCAGAGGACCACGGCGGCGGTGACGGCCACCATGGCCCAACTCACGGCTTCGTGCAGCAAGGTCGCGGCCAGGGTCAGCCCGAAAAACGGCTGCAGCAGCTGCAATTGCCCGACGGCGGCGATGCCGCCCTGGGCGAGCCCCCGGTACCAGAAGATGAAGCCGATCAGCATGCTGAACAGGGAGACGTAGGCGAGACCGATCCAGGCCGCCTGCCCCGTTCCGGCAAAAGACGCCGGCATGATGACGACGGCCAGCGTTGCCATGATCGGCAACGAGATAACCAGCGCCCAGGAAATCACCTGCCAGCCGCCGAGCGTTCGCGACAGTTTTGCACCTTCGGCATAGCCAAGGCCGCAAACGACGACGGCCGCGAGCATCAACATGTCACCGACCGGCGAAACGGAAGAACTCTGCGTCATCGCAAATCCGGCAACCAGGCTGCTGCCAAGGCAGGAGAACAGCCAGAAGGCCGGGCGTGGTCGTTCGCCGCCGCGTATGACCCCGAAAATCGCCGTCGCCAACGGCAGCAGGCCGATGAAGACTATGGAATGCGCGGAGGTGACATGTTTGAGCGCCAGCGCCGTCAGCAGGGGAAAACCAACGACGACGCCAAGGGCGACGACGATCAGCGAAACGATATCGGTCGCTCCCGGCCGCTTCTCTTGAAAAGCCAGCAACAGACAGAGCGCCAGGACGCCGGCGATTCCCGCACGGGCGGCGGTGAGGAACACAGGGTCAAAGGCGGCCACCGCCACCCGTGTCGCCGGCAGCGATCCGCTGAAGATCAGCACCCCGAGAAAGCCGTTGATCCAGCCGCTGGTCGCCTTGTCCATCACACCTGTCCTGTTTCGTCGCCAGTATCGGTTGCGTCGAGCCGATTTCTAAGAGACAGTGCATGACAGTTTTGGCAAACTGTCATGGCTGCAGGAGCAGTACGGATGGACACCAGGCTGGATAGTCCGAACGATACCGGCACGCTTGTCCAGCGCGTCATGGCGGCGATACGGCAACGCATCGTCGGACGAACGCTCGCACCGGGGGCGAAACTGCCCTCCATCCGCGGCTTTGCCAAAGTCATGGACGTTTCGAAGTCGACCGTAGTCGAAGCCTATGACCGGCTCGTCGCCGAAGGCGTCGTCCAGTCGCGGCGCGGCTCGGGATTCTATGTTGTCGGCCACCTGCCGCCTTTGGCTCTTGCCGAAATCGGTCCGCGGCTGGATCGCGCCGTGGATCCGTTCTGGGTGTCGCGGCAATCGCTGGAAGCCGGCGGCGACACAATGAAGCCGGGCTGCGGATGGCTTCCCGCCGCATGGATGCCGCAAGCCGATTTGCGCCGATCGCTGCGCGGCCTGGCCCGCGCCGATGCCACTGCTTTGACCGACTACGGCACGCCGCTCGGCCTTCTGCCGCTGCGCCAGCTTCTGTCGCGGCGCATGGCCGAGCGCGGCATCGAGGCAGCACCCGACCAGATCATGCTGACGGAATCCGGCACGCAGGCGATTGATCTGCTGTGCCGGTTCCTGATCGAGCCGGGCGACACGGTGCTTGTCGACGACCCCTGCTATTTCAATTTTCTTGCCCTGTTGCGCGCGCATCGCGCCAAGGTCGTCAGTGTTCCCTACACGCAATCCGGCCCCGACATGGAGCTGTTCGGGCAAGCGCTGAGCGAGCATCGGCCGCGCCTCTACATCACCAATTCGGCGATCCACAATCCGACCGGGGCGACGCTCTCGCCTGTCGTTGCACACCGGCTGCTGAAGCTCGCCGAGCAATCGGGGCTGACCATCATCGAGGACGATATTTTCGCCGACTTCGAACACGAGCCCGCGCCGCGCCTGGCCGCGTTTGACGGGCTCGACCGGGTCATCCACATCGGCAGTTTTTCCAAGACGCTGTCGGCAGCGACGCGGTGTGGGTTCATCGCCGCCCGACGCGATTGGACGGATGGGCTGATCGACCTGAAAATCGCCACCTCATTCGGCGGCAGCCCGATTGCCGCCGAGCTTGTGCTCGGCATTCTCAGGGATGGAACCTATCGCAAGCACATCAACAGCCTGCGCGATCGCCTGTCCCGCGCCATGGCGGAAACCGGCGCGCGGTTGAAGGTCATGGGCATCAAGCCATGGATCGAGCCAAGGAGCGGCATGTTCCTGTGGTGCACGCTGCCTGAGGGCCTGGACGCGGCCGATATTGCGCGCCGCGCACTGGCTGAAAACATCGTGCTGGCGCCGGGAAATGCCTTCAGCCTCGTGCAATCCGCCACCGGGTATCTGCGTTTCAACGTTGCGCAATCATCGGATCCGCGCATCTTCTCGGCGCTTGAACGGGCGATGCAGGGCTGAAATGCGCTCATGAAAAAGGCCGGCACTGACCCGGCCTATTTCGATCTCGGTGGTGTTGCTTATTCTGCCGGCGCTTCGACCGCGTCGCGCGAACGGCCAAGCGTCACCTTCGCCAGTGTGAACGAGATCACCGCGCAAAGCGTGATGCCGGCCACCATCGGCAGCGGCGTGCCGTCGAAGAACACACCGGCGACACCCATGGCGACTGCGCCGATGGCGAAGTGCAGCGTGCCCATCAGCGCCGAGGCCGTTCCGGCGATCTCGCCATGCTCTTCCATGGCCAGCACCGACGTGGTCGGGATGACGAGACCGAGGAAGCCGTAGCCGACGAACAGCAATGCGGCCATCACGTCGAGCCGGTCGACGCCGGTTGCCATCACCGCAAACAGCACCACCATGGTCGTCGCATAGCCGGTCACCGCGACCCGCACCACGCGCCGCAGCCCGAAGCGCTCGGCCAGCAGTCCCGTCAGCTGCGACATGCCGATGAAGGCAACCGCGTTGATCGAGAAGAACACGCTGTAGACCGAAGGCGACAGCCCGTAATGGTCGATCAGGATGAAGGACGAGCTGGAGAGATAGACGAAGAAGCTGGCAATGCCGAAGCCGGCGATGGCCACCAGACCCAGGAAGTTGCGGTCACCCATCAGCAAGCGGTAGCCTGAGAGCGCGGTGCCGAAGGAAGAACCGACGC
This sequence comes from Mesorhizobium sp. P2_H9, assembly GCF_056403215.1. Classification (NCBI taxonomy): domain Bacteria; kingdom Pseudomonadati; phylum Pseudomonadota; class Alphaproteobacteria; order Hyphomicrobiales; family Phyllobacteriaceae; genus Mesorhizobium; species Mesorhizobium sp. P2_H9. The sequence goes on from NZ_JBFUFX010000009.1 coordinate 140,558, forward strand.
GCTCTTCGACCGGCCGTGTCTCCTTGAGCGAGGTCGCCAAAAGGATGGTGGCGAGCAGTGCGGCACCCGTCACCGTCCAGAACACGGCGCGCCAGCCGAAATTCTCGATGATCTGGCTGCCGGTCAGCGGCGCCAGGATCGGCGACACCGAAAACACCAGCATCAACAAGGACATCAGCTTGGCCGCTTCAGTGCCGGTGTGCAGATCGCGCACGATCGCCCGCGGCACCGCCATGCCGGCGCTTGCGCCAAGGCCCTGCAGGAAGCGGAAGGCGATCAGCCATTCGATGGTCGGCGCCAGCGCCGAACCGACGCCGCCGATCATGAACAGCACGAGGCCGCCATAGAGCGGCAGCTTGCGGCCGACCATGTCGGAGATCGGCCCGACGACGATCTGGCCGAAGCCCATCGACAGGAAAAAGATCAACAGGCTCATTTGCACGGCCGCAGTGCCGGCGTGCAGATCCTCGCCGATCGACGGCAGCGCGGGAAGATACATGTCGATGGCGAACGGGCCGATGGCAGACAACAAACCGAGCACGACCGCAATGCGGAGGAATTTGGGACTCATGATAATGGCTTCTTTCGAATTCTGGTTGCCGCCGCAAAGCGGCGTCTACCCTAGGACGTTCCATCCCGTGAAATCCCGACTCCAGAGCGAATAAATTCGTCTCTCCGGACCGAAATCTCTTTGTGTTATGTCCACAAATTTAGACAGTCTTGTCTAATTCGTCAATCACCTCTATATAGATTTTTATGAAACTGCACGTCTCTCCTGACATTTTCCCGCCACGCGGCCATGAGGCCAAGCGCATATCGATTGTTGATGCTGCAGCCTCGGTGTTTTGCCGGGAAGGCTTTGCCGGCGCCAACATCGACCTCATCGCGGTCGAGGCCGGCGTGTCGCGCCAGACCGTCTACAACCACCATGGCGACAAGGAGAGGTTGTTCGTTGCCGTCGTGCGCGATCTCACCGAGCGCTGCAATGCCGGGATCTTTGCCACCTTCGCCAGCTTCCCCGACCAGCCCAGGGATCTCGAGGCCGACCTGATCGGCTTTGCCGTGCGCATGAACCGCAATTGCATCTGCAATCGCGATGGAAAATTCCTGCGCAAGCTGATCCAGACCGAAGGCGAGCGCTATCCCGAGCTTTTTGCCGAGTGGCGCGACCAAGGGCCAGGCCGGACATGGCCCGCACTTGCCGCCCGTTTCGCCCGCCTCGCCCATGCCGGGCACCTGACGATCGAGGATCCCGATGTGGCGGCGCGCCAGTTCCTGGCGCTCGCCAATGCCGAACTGCAGACAACCTTCATGCTCGGTGGCTCGCCCGGGGATGATGAGGTGCTGCAGTCCGCAACCAACGGCGTGCGCACTTTCCTGCGCGCTTTCGGCAAGCGGCAGGCGGTTCGCGCCGACAAACACAACGCCCTCACCAGCGCCTGAGCGATCAAATCGCAGGCATCGCCCCCTCGCATCTGCGAAGTCGGGCGCTATATCCGGTTTACGCCGCCCTCAAGCTTGATTACAGCTATGCGGACGATTCAACGGAACCCGACCGCCACATGGCCGACGACCACATCCGCTACGACATTCTGGCCCAGGAGGCGTTGCGCGGCGTCATGCGCAAGGTCCTGGCCGAGGTCGCACGCACCGGCCTGCCAGGCAACCACCATTTCTTCATCACCTTCCTCACTGGGGCGCCGGGCGTGCGCGTGTCTTCAAGGCTGCGCGAGCGCTATCCCGAACAGATGACCATCGTCATCCAGTTCCAGTACTGGGACCTGAAAGTCACCGACACCGGCTTCGAAGTCGGATTGTCCTTCTCGGACGTGCCGGAAAAGCTGGAAATCCCGTTCTCGGCCGTGCGCGGCTTCTACGACCCGTCCGTCAACTTCGAACTTGAATTCGACGTCAAGACGGACACGCCCGCAGAAGACGAGCCAACGGCAAAGCCTGCTCCCGAACCGCTGGCCATCGTCACCGAGAAAAAGCCGAAGGCGGAGAAAAAGGCTGCCGCCGAGGCCGAAAAGAAGCCTGCCGTGGCCGACGCCGCCGCTGGCAAGGGCGCCGATGTCGTCTCGCTCGACGCCTTCCGCAAGAAGTGAGCCGGCAGGTCGCGCGACATGGCCGACATCGTCAATCTCCGCCAGGCGCGCAAGCAGAAGGCGCGGATTGAGAAGGACCGTCTGGCCAGCCAGAACCGGGCGCTGCACGGCCGCACCAAAGCCGAGCGCGAACATGATCGCCTGACCGCCGACAAGGCCGAAAAGTTCGTCGCCAGCCATCGCCGCGACAAATCCGGCGACCCGGATTAGGCGGGATCACGTGAGCCCGGTCGAAAAACGTTCGGTCACCATTCGCGGCCACCGCACCAGCTATTCGCTCGAGAAGCCTTTTTACGACGACCTCAGCGTCATCGCGGCTGCGCGAAAACTGACATTGGCAGCGCTGGTCACTGAAATCGACGAAACCCGTCCACGCGATGCCAACCTGTCCTCGGCGCTCAGGCTCTATGTGCTGGACTGGGCAAAGCGCGGCAGCAATGCCGAGCAAATTGCCCGATCTTAAGTGAAGGCGAATTCTGATTTAGATTCAAATATTCGCTACAAATTTACAATTCGAGAGCCGTCCACCTGACTGTCGCTATCTCACCCTGAGTGTCTCGTCCGAAGATGATGTGTCGCGCCGCATCACCCCGGTCATCCACGAAGCCTTGTCGCTGCAATTCCACAAGCGAAACGACAGACGGCCCGCTCTCTGTCTCAATCGGAATGCTGGTAACCATCGCCGGCCACAGCATCGCAGCGATAGCGTCGAGTCCCGAACCGCGCCTCATCTGCTTACTGTCCAGTGAAGAGTCGGTGCTGATCACGCCGCACGCAACTAGTACGTCTCCGTGTTTCTTAGCAATAATCGGTCCTCCACTCATGCCGGAATCAAAGCCAACATTGCACTGGAAGGATGGCCACGGCTGGCCCCGCGGCCCCGTTCCATTGAATACTTCGGTTATAGTACCTTCGCGCCAATCAAGTCGCTGCTCCATACGAACGACATACGGATAGGCAATAGCCTCGCCTATCGGCACGGCCTCCATATCCGCGTATCCTACAGCAGCTATTTGGTCACCAACGCTGGGAGGTGCAGTGTCAATAGCCAGCCTAGTTTGAAAAGCGACTTCAGGCGGAGTGTCCTCACCAAGCCGCACCGAGCAAACGGCTATATCAAGAGGATTACTGATCCAAACCTTATCAACTGAAGCCGGGAAGACCCCTCGATCACCATCCCAGAAGGCCATCCTCATGGTCGTACGGCTAAGCGTCACGTCGGTCTCTTCCACAAAGAATGGCGTGGACGGATGATGCCGAATGTACGGCCTATCGAGGCGCCGGATATGATCGAAGTTGTGGGCCGCTGAAAGAACGAGCGCCTGTCGTCCGAATGCGCCCACCACGAAACCCGTGCCAATAGCCTCGAACAGTCCATGCTCCCCGGTCGCGAGGATGGGTAAGACGACGCGCTGAAGGTCTGCCTTGAAGTCCGGAAACATCGGCCTAGCCGCCACCCAGCGACTTCAGCAGATTGTCGACCGAGAACGGATTGGCCTTCGGCTTCGGCGGGGCCGGCGGTGGATTGTCGTTGACGCCAGGGAGCGATCGGTCGACCTTTGGCGCCTGCTCCGCAGCCTTGCGCTCGGCTTCGAGCCTGGCCTTTTCCTGCGACGCGATGCGCATCGCGTCTTCCGCCTTCTTGCGCACCTGCTCTTCAGCCTTCGCCGCCTCATCGGCAGCCTGCTGCTCGGCCTGCGCCTTCGCATCGGCATCCGCCTTGGCCTTTGCGTCAGCTTCAGCCTGGGCTTTCGCGTCCGCCACAGCCTTTGCCTCGGCGTCAGCCTTGGCTTTTGCGTCCGCCTCGGCCTGAGCCCTGGCGTCGGCTTCCGCTTTCGCCTTGGCGTCCGCTTCCGCCTGCAACCGCGCCGCCTCCTCCTGCTTGCGCAGTTCCTCCGCTGCATTGTCGCGCTCGGTCTGCAGCGCCGCGTAATAACGCACCTCGCGCCGCAGGCGCTGTTTTTCAAGTAGTGCCGCCTGCATCGCCTCGACCCGCTGCTGTTCCTTTTCCAGCGCACGCTGGGTCAGGAACTGCGCCAGCGGCTCGCTGTCGAACTGCCGCTTCGCTGCGCCGAACGGTCCGTCGACGCTGAAATTCATCGTCGGTTCGGAGCCCACCAGCGCCTCGTCGCCAGGCCTGTAGGCGATCGATCCCTTTGCAGCGACGGTGCCGACGTTCAGGTCCGCGGTGATGTCGGCGGACAGTGTCGCCTGCGGATTCTCCAGCTTGACCGGCGGTGCCCGCAGCGTGCCGCCGGCAATCGCGAAGGCAACATCCGTGTCCTGCGCCGGAAAACTGCCATCGGCGGCAATCTGCGGCGCGAAGTCGGCGGTCTTGGCGGCATCGATATCCCGCCCGATCGTGTCGGCCTTGGCAATGAAGGCGCCGAAGGCGTCAGGATTGACGCCGGCAATGGTCAGCCCTTTCAGCGCTGCCGTGCCGGCGCCCGACAACGCCGCGACCATTCCGTCGACCGATTTGCCGCTGGTCGAAAGCGACGTGGAGAAATCACCACTTCCAGTCATTCCGGCGTCCGGCAGCACGGTGGCCAGATCGGCGCTCGACAGTTTCATCTGACCGGTGAAAAGCCCGGTGCCGTCAGTGTTCTTCAATTCGAACAGCCCCGTCAGTGCACCACCCAAGAGCTTGGCCTTGAGGTCCGAAACGCGAATCCCTTCCTGGTCGAGCTTCAGCGTAAAGCCTGCGTCGTAGGCTGTGGCGAACGAGCCGGCGGCAAGGGCCGCCGTGGTCAGGTCGAGGTCGGCGGTAAACGGCAGGCTGGACTTCTGGCTGAATGGCGCCGTCGGCCAGGCCCCGCCCTCACCAAGGAAGGCCTGGTCACCGAACAGCGTTACCGCCATCGGGTCGAGGTCCAGTTCGTCGAGCGTCAGCGCGCCGGCAAGATGCGGCAGCCCGTCCTTCACATCGATGTTGAGGTCGCCGGCAACCGCCGCTTCGTTGATGGCGCCGCTGAGCCCGCTTAGCACCAGCAGGCCGTTGCCGAAATCGGCGTCGGCCGCGAGCGACGTCGACATCCCTGCCCCCATGCCCGGTAGCCCGACCCCAGCCGTCATCAGCCATGGCTCGATGTCGGTGGCCTCGAGGCTGACCTTGCCCTTGGCGGTCGCCCCTTGCGGCGTGTCGGCGAACGTCCCGTCAAAGCCAGCCTTGAAGTCGTCGGCGGCAAGGCTGACGCTCGTTGCCAGGCCGCCGCCAAGCGTGCCTTTCGCCGAGACGTCAGTGGTTGCCTGGCCGAGCATGCCGAGCGGCAGCGCCGGAAAACCATAGAGCGCCAGCAGCGCCGTGGCGTCAGGATTTCTCGCATTGAAGGTCAGCGCCATCGGCGCATCGAGAAGCCGGTCGGGCGCCCCCTTGCCGGACAGCGACGCTGAAAAGGCCGAGCCGCCGGCCTTGCCTTGCCCGCTGACCGCGAGCCCCGTGGTGCCGTCGCCATTGTCGGCGGCACTTGCCACCAAATCGATGCGCGCGTCCTGGAACAGGTCGGGATAGGCCGCTGCGCGTGCCGAGAGCCCTTTCAGCACCACGTTGTCGGGATAGTGTTGTGCGGCAACATCGATCAACGGCTTGAGGTCGACAGCGACCACCGACGCGTCGAGCTTGCCGGTCGGGCTCTCCGGAAAATCCTCGATGCGGCCGGTGGCGCTGATCGATGCACCGGCCAGCCCGCCGAGCGACAGCCGGTCGATTTCGACCAGCCCATCACGCAGCCTCAGCGCCGTATCGACCGTATCGGCGGTCAGCCCGCCGGCACTGACCGGCCCCGCCTTGATCTGGAAATCGAGGTCGCGGTCGGAAAAACGGTTGGCGCCCTTGTCGCTGACAAAGATCGAGGCGAAAGCTGCAAGCCCATCGACGTCGAGCTCGCCGCCTTGCAGCCGCATCAACACCGACGGTTTGGCATCGTCCGGCTGGCTGGAATCGATGCGGCCGGAAAATTTCGCCTTGCCGAGGATGAGTTCGAGATCGGTGAAGGCCTGGCGCTTCTCCGAGAGATCGACCTTGGCCTTGAAGCCGGCGGCGGGCAGCAGCCGGATTGCCTCGTCGACATCCTTCGACAGCCAGGCGGCAAAGCCGGAAGGCTGCGCCACGGCCAGCAGCAGCGAGCCGGTGAAGTTGAACTGATCCCCGACGCTGAGCATGCCATTGGCTTCCAGCGTGGCGCGGCCGGGCAGCGTCGCGGCCAGCGACTTCACCGACCAGCCGCCATCGGTCGGTTCTGCGGAAAGATGCACGTCGCGAACCGTCGTGTCGCCGGCCACCACCGCCGGCAGCTTGACCTCGACGGTGCCGGGTATGGTCGGTTTCGGCAAATCGAGCAGCGCCTGCTCGAGTGCCGCGACGCGCTTGGACAGGGTCAGCCCGGCGCCGGCCGCGGCACCGACAGCTTCATCGAACTGCACCTGCGCGCCATTGGCCTCGATGGAAAAGCGCGGCTTCAGCCCAAGGTCGACGCTTGCCTTGCCGTCGGCGGTGTAGGGATTGTCGAGCGGCCCGGTCTCGAAGCGGAATTCATCGACGCCGAGTTTCTGGTGGTCGAGCGAAAACTTGCCGTTCAGCCGGAACCCGGGATCCGGCTTGCCGGTGCTGACCTTGACCGTCTCCCCGTCGGTGCCGCGCAGCTCGGCCGAATTCTTGTCGGCGCCGGAGATCTTGAACTGGCCCGAATAGACAGCCGCGCCCTTGACGATACCGGCATTGCCGTCGCTCTCGATGACCACGGGATAGGCATCCGGATCGGCCTTGAGCCGGAGCCGCATCTGGYCGGTGCCGTCGGCCTTGCCGGTGGAAGCGGTGATTGCGGTGCGCAACCCGTCGAGCCGGAGCGATCCATCCATCCGCCATGGCCCGGCCAGCGACTTGGCCGAAATGGTTGAATTGATCTCAGAAATGAGATGGCTGCGCCCGCCGGCGGCGTGGCTCAACGCGATCTCTCCCTCCGTCACTGTCAGCTTCTCGATCGAAATCTGGTTGAGGTCGAAGGGCGAGGACGGCCGCATCGCCCAGTCGACGGTGCCGTCGGCGGCAATGTCGATCGTCGCCTTCGGCCGCACCAGCCGCATGTCGAAGATCAGCACCTCACCGCGCAGGAAGGGCGCGAGTTCGGCATCCATCGAAAAAGTCTCGACGGTCATTGCCGGCTGGCCGCCCGGCCCCCCGGCGACGGTGACGTCCGAAAACGTCACCGAGGGAAACGGCAACAGCCTCGCCGTCGCATCACCCTCGACGGTGACCTTGCGCCCCAGAACGGCACTTGCCTCGCGTTCGAACTCGGCGCGGTAGCCCGTCCAGTCGACAAAATACGGCACTACCAGCGCCGCACACAGCACCAGCACGAAAAGGCCACCGAAGATCACGAACAGGCGTGCGAGCATCAGCTCCGATTGGGTTGGTTGAAAGCCAGCCGCACTCTACCCGCATCAGCGTGTCTATAAAGAGGCAATTCATCCAGAGACGCTTGATCTCTGATGCATCTGGAAGATCGGAGGTTCTCGGCAGCCGGTGATTGCGTGCCCGCCTATACGCAGCCTATCCCGCCATGGCCCTTCGGCGATATTCGTTCAGCAACACGACCATCTCTTCGGGCGACAATGTCCAGCCCTGAGGCAATGCGGCTTCGGCGCCCAGGCTTTTGGTGACGCTGCGCACGACGGAGCTTTCCTTGACCCCCGGTGCGAAATCGTACCCGATCATATCGCCGATTCTGCGCCGACGATGGACGACGTAGAAGCCTTCGATATCCTTCCAGGGGACCAGCTTGGGCGATCGGACAAGACCTCCGCCGAGACTGAAACCTTGTACGTTCAGCATCAGAATCTGCGGGCGCGCAAGTTGCCAGGCAAACACCAACGCGCCCAGTCCGAAGAAGGCCATGCACCACCAAAGGCCGGCGRTGTCGCCGTCCTTGGAGACATGGATCAGGAAAGCGCAGGCCAGGACAAAGGCGAGACTGGCCGACAACAACAACAGTGTCTTGCCGCGCGATGCGCTTATGACCAGGGGCTCAATAGTCTCTCTCCCGTATCGCATTGCCGCTCCTCACATTTCGGCTATGCAGGTAATATCTTGCCAGGGTTCATGATGTCTTGCGGGTCGAGCGCTTTTTTGATGGTGCGCATGATGTCGACGCCATGGCCGAGCTCATGGCGCAGGAAGCCGACCTTGCCCTGGCCGATGCCGTGTTCGCCGGTGCAGGTGCCATCCATGGCGATCGCCCGCATGTTCAGCCGCGCGACGAATTTTTCCGACAGCGCGATTTCCTTGGGGTCTTCGACATCCATCAGCACCAGCACGTGGAAATTGCCGTCGCCGGCATGGCCGACGATTGGCGCGATCAGCCCCATCTCGGCAATGTCGGCCTCGGTCTCGGTGACGCATTCGGCAAAGCGCGAGATCGGCACGCAGACATCGGTCGACAGGCCCTTGGCGCCGGGCCGCAGCGTCAGCGACGACCAATAGGCGTCATGCCTGGCCTTCCACAGTTTCGTCCTCTCCTCGGCGACGCTGGTCCACAGGAATGGTCCGCCGCCATTTTCTTCTGCAATCATGCCGAACGTCTCGGCCTGCTCGGCAACACCGGCGTCGCTGCCGTGGAATTCGACGAACAGGCACGGGCTCTCGGGATAATCGAGCTTCGAATAATTCTTCATCGCCCGCATCTGCAGCGCGTTGACCAGTTCGATGCGCGCCACCGGGATGCCCATCTGGATGGTTGCGATGACCGCGTTGCAGGCCGCCTCGAGGCTCGGAAACGGGCACACACCACCGGAGATCGCCTGTGGTATCCCCTGCAGCTTCAGGGTCAGCGAGGTGATGACGCCGAGCGTGCCTTCCGAGCCGACCAAAAGCCGGGTAAGATCATAGCCGGCCGAGCTCTTTTTCGCCCGCTTGCCGGTGGTCACCGTCTCGCCGTCGGCCATCACGGCCGTCAGCGACAAAACGTTCTCGCGCATGGTGCCATAGCGCACTGCATTGGTGCCGGACGCCCGCGTCGCCGCCATACCGCCGAGCGAAGCGTTGGCGCCCGGATCGATCGGGAAAAACAAGCCGGTGTCGCGCAGATGCCGGTTCAAATCCTCGCGCGTCACGCCGGGCTCGACGGTGCAGTCGAGATCTTGCGGATTGACCGCAAGGATGCGGTTCATCCGCGACGTATCGACCGAGATGCCGCCGCCCGGCGCATTGGTGTGCCCCTCGAGCGAGGAGCCGACGCCAAACGCGATCACCGGCACGCGATGCGCGGCGCAGGCGCGCACGATCTCCTGCACCTCTTCAGTCGTCTCCGGAAAGGCGACGCCGTCTGGCGCCTGCGTCGGGATATAGGTGGTGGTATGCGCATGCTGGGCGCGGATCGCCTGGCCGGTCTGGAAGCGCTCGCCCAGCTGCTGCTTGAGAATGCCAAGCACGGCCGCGATGCCTTCTTCGTTGCGCTCGACCGGGTTGAGGTCGCTCAGAGCCATGAATTCCTCCGCGAATGGACCAGCGTCCACGCTTGTTATGCGATTATGGATCATGCCTAAAGCAATTCCAGGAAAAGTGTGAAGCGGTTTTCCCGGGAAAAGCGAACAGCGCTTTCCCTTGGGGATTGCGTCAGACCAAAAGACTCGCACCAGCCACGCTCTGTCCAGCAAAGACGAAAAGGAAGCTCTTCCATGTCCATCCCCGCCCCCTTCGTCTCCAAACCCATGGACATCGAGAAGGACTGGATCGACTACAACGGCCATCTCAACATGGCCTATTACAACGTGCTGTTCGACCGCTGCTCGGACGAAGCCTTCGAGGCGATGGGCATGGGGCTGGACTATGTGAAAGAGCGGCGGCTGACCATCTACACGGCCGAAGTCCATGTCTGCTACGTGCAGGAGCTGCATCTCGACCACAAGGTCGTCGTCTCCTTCCAGCTCATCGACCATGATGAGAAGCGGCTCAGGGCCTATCAGGAAATCCGCCACGTCGATGGCTGGCTCGCCGCAACCTCCGAAACGCTGTCGCTGCATGTCGACATGTCAGGCCCCAAGGTAGCGCCCTTTCCTGCCGATGTGCTGGCCAAGGTGGAGGCCATGCGCGCCGCCCATTCCGTGCTGCCAATGCCGGAGCGCGCCGGCCGCTCGATCGGTATTCGCCGCAAGACATCTTGAACCTGAAGCCCGCCGCCGTTAACCTTACCGGGGTTTTAACGTGAACAAGCGAATTGAGGCGTTGAACGACTCAGCGCGGCGGTAGAAACCGTTCGTATCGGGTTTGCGATACGGGGGGCGGGGGCGGAAGCTGGTTCGGGGGAAGTGCATGAAAACCGACATCAAGGTCGAGGTCGACAGGTTGGTCGCCGATCCGCGCATTACCGACTATGATTTCTGGCGCTCGTTGAAGAACGTCAACAACGAGATCTTTCACATCGCCAACAGCAACGAGCCGATTCCTTTCGACATGATCCGCTGGCGCGCCATCCTGAAACAGGCGCGCATGAAGCGCGGCCACGCCTGAGAATCACCGCCCTTAGAATCACCGCCCTCTCACCACGGCTTCCAGTGGCGAGCGTGCCACCACTGGTGACGACTGGATGATCGCCGTATTGGTCATGGCATAGGGGATGATGCGGTCGATCACCCGTTCGAGCTCGCCCACCGAGCCGACATGCGCTAGTGCGATGAAACAATCCTCCCCGGTCACCCGGTCGCATTGCGCGATTTCCGGCAGCTCGCGGATGATCTCGGTCACAACAGCCAGTTGCCCCGGCACCGGCCTGATCCGCAGCCATGCCGACAGCTTCATGCCAAGGGCGGCCGGATTGATCCTGACCGTATAGGCCTCGATGACGCCGCTCTCCTGCAGCCGCTTGATGCGCTCGGCCACACTTGGCGCCGAAAGGCCGACCGCCCGCGCCAGTTCCGCCGTGCTGGTGCGGGCATCCTTTTCCAGCAGGCGCAGGATCTTCAGATCCGCCGCATCCAGATCGGGAATTTCATTTCGAAGGCGTTTCATGGAAAAATCCTTGCATCTAGATGGAAGACAACTGCCTGAGCCAACCATCACCCATATAGATCGCGTAAATCGCCTGCGATACTGATCGCATGGATGATCAAACGCAAGCACCCGTCGCCAACCCCGCCCGCTTTGTCTATGCCAACCTGGCAAGCTCGCTGCCGCCGCATGTCTGGTTCGGCGTCAGCGCCGTGTTCCACTATCTCGGGCCGGCTTTCGCCGTGCTGCTCTTCCCGCATGTCGGCGTGCTTGGCATGGCATGGCTGCGCGTCGCCACCGCCGCTTTTGTCTTCGCGCCACTGACCAAGCCGTGGAAAACATTCGCTCGCGCCGACCGGCACACCCGGCTGCTGCTTCTGGCCTTTGGCGCTTGCCTGGCGGTGATGAACTGCTCGTTCTATCTCGCGCTCGACCGCTTGCCGATCTCGCTCGTGGCGGCCATCGAATTCGTCGGCACCATCGGCGTCGCTCTGATCGGCCTCAGAAGCCCGCGCAATCTCGCCGCCCTTGCCGTCGCCGTTACCGGCACCTTGCTGCTCATCGACGTCAAATGGGCAAGCGACCCTATCGGCTTGTCCTGGGCTTTCCTCAATGGCGCGCTGTTCGTAGGCTACATCGTGCTCGGCCACCGCGTTGCCGGTGCCGGCGACGGCATAGCCGGCCTGGGTGCGGCGATGGCGGTCGCCTTCCTCGTCGTGCTGCCGGTCGGCTTCACCGATGCCCTGCCGGCCTTCTTCTCACCGCTGCTGCTGCTTGCCGCCATCGGCGTCGGCACCTGCTCGTCGGTCATTCCCTATATCTGCGACCAGCTCGCCATGTCGCGCCTGCCGCGCTCCAGCTTTGCCCTGATGCTGTCGCTGCTGTCGGTCACCGCAACGCTGATCGGCATCGTCGTGCTCGGCCAGATTCCTGGCATCAGCGACTGTATCGGCATCGCGCTGGTCGTCGCCGGCGTCGCCTTCCACAAGCCGGCCCCGGACTGATCCGGATCGGCTATGCGAGCTTCTCCTTGAGAAAGGCGATCGTCCGCCCCCAGGCGAGATCCGCTGCCTTCTTGTCATAGCGCGCGGCCGATGTGTCGTTGTTGAAGGCGTGGTTGACGCCGTCATAGACATAGACGGTGTATTCAACATGGGCGGCGTCGAGCGCCTTCTTGTAGGCATCGATGCCGGCGTCGATGCGCTCGTCCAGGCCGGCATAGTGCAACAAAAGCGCTGCCTTGATCTTCGCTACATCCTCGGCCTTCGGCTGCATTCCGTAATAGGCGACGCCTGCTGCGAGATCGGGCGCATTGACGGCCAGCGTGTTGACCGTGCCGCCGCCCCAGCAGAAGCCGACCGCGCCGACCTTGCCGTTGCCATCCTTCTCGCCCTTGAGGTAGGCGATAGTCGCCACGCCATCGGCCGTGACCTGGCTGGCGTCGAGCTTGGTGAACATGTCGCGCGCCTTGTCCTCATCTCCTGGCGTGCCGCCGAGCGGCGACAGAAAATCCGGCGCAAGCGCCACGAACCCTTCCAGCGCCACGCGCCGCGCCACGTCGCGAATATGCGGGTTGAGCCCCCTGTTTTCATGCACGACGATGACCGTGCCGAGCTTGCCGGTCTGCGCCGCCGGTTTGACCAGATAGCCCTTCATCTCACCGCTGCTGCCGGGATAGGTGATGTCCTCCCCCTTCACCCGCGGGTCGTCGTCGGCGACGATCGCCGCCTGCGCCGAATTGGCGGCAAGCAGCGGCGCGATCGCGGCGGCCGCGGCACCCGATCCGGCCAGCCTGGTCAACTGCTCCATGAAGCTGCGGCGGTCGAGCGTCAGATGCGTGTATTCGTCATAGGCATCGATCATCGCCTGGGTAATGGCAGGCTTGGTGCTGGCGGTTTTGGTCATGGCTGTGCTCCTCGGCTTCGGCAACGCGCTCGCTGCGCAAGATAGGGTCGAGACTTGCATGGTCCAGTCACGGATGGGTGACGATGCGCACCAGGCAACAACGACGCGGGTGCCACATCAATCCACCTGCATAAGCCTCTGGACCAGCGCGACGATTTCCTTAGGATGCCTGACCCGGGGGAATTGCATGTTACCGTATCGATTGGGCAGACGCCGGTCTCTTGGCTTTATAGCGCGGTTTCTCGCCGATCCGCTGGTCACCGTGCGTGATGCGCACCGCGCCTTTGGCCCCTTTCTGCAGATCGACTACCCGCACTCGACCCGCGCCAACCCCAAGCGGCTGTTGGTGGTTGCCGATACGGGGCTGTGCCGGACCTTGTTGTCCGGGACCGAAACCTGGCTCAACGTGCAGATCAACATGGCTGGCAGGAAGAACCATGCTTCTTCGCGCCTCGTCTATGGCATGACGCGACTGCGCGGCCAGCGTCACGAGCACTACCGCAAAATGTTCGTGCCACCGCTCAAACGGCCGCCCGTGCTCGCCATGGCACCCAGGATGGCGTCGATCGCGGAAACGCTGGTTGACGGCTGGCCTGTCGGTGCGCCGTTGCCGCTGACACAGATCAGTTCCCAGATGGCAAAGCATCTCGCCGTAGGGCTGTTGTTCGGTGATGATTCCGCCCGCGGATTGCCGGTCGCCGACATGATCGGCAGTCTGATGACCGCAAGCTGGATCGTACCCGGTCCGGCCTATGTGCGCTGGATCCTCCAGGCGCCGAAGCTCGAACGCGCCATCCTCGACTGGGCGGCGGAAAAACGGGGCAACCCGGACGCCCAGGATATTCTGGCGCTGCTCGCCAACAATTTCGACGAGGCGGGCAACCCGCCGAGCCCGCAATTGATCGGCGGCATCATCAGTTTCTTCTTTGGCGCTGCATACGACACCTGCCTCAACGCGCTGTCGTGGACAATGATCCTGCTGACCCAGCATCCCGCCATCATGGCCCAGCTCGTCGGCGAACTCGATGTCGCCCTGGACGGCGGACCGGTGACCATGAAGAATCTCGATCGGGTGCCGCTGCTCGAATCCGTGGTCAAGGAAGCCATGCGGCTGTTCCCGCCGGTACCCTTGCTGATGCGCAAGGCGGCCGCGAAAACCAGGCTCGGCGACGAGGATGTGAGGCGTGGTGAAAGGGTCCTGATCGGCGGCATGCTGATCAACCGCGATCCCTCGCTCTACCCGGAACCGGATCGCTTCGACCCCGACCGTTGGGAAGCTCTGAAGCCGTCGCCTTTCCAATATCTGGTGTTCGGTGCCGGCGGCCACATGTGCCCCGGCACCACGTTCGGCTATCAGATGATGCGCATCGCGCTGGCGACCATTCTGACCAAGCGCGCAGTCGAACTGCCGGCTGGCTCGAACATCGGCCATCGCCTTGCCGTGACCCACCGGCCTCACGGCAAGGTCGAGGTCATCTTGCGGCCGCGCGGTGAAGCTGTCCGCCAGGCCCGCGCCAACGGCCGTTTCCGCGATCTCGTCGCCCTTCCTGATATGCTTTAGCCCACACGCTGACGGAAACGAACAATGCAAAGAGAACGCATGATGGTCCGCATCTACGACCGGGCCATGAAAAGCGGCAAGCAGCGCCGCTACTATGGCGGCAGCGGCTTCTACAATTTCGGTTATTGGGCGACGGGCGCGGCATCGCAGCGCGAGGCGAGCGAAGCGCTGGTCGACACGCTGCTGGCGCGGCTTCCCAAAAAGGGCGGCAGCATCCTCGACGTCGCCTGCGGGCTGGGCGCCTCGACCAGGCGCTTGCTGCTCAGCTATCCCCAGCAGGCGGTCACCGCCATCAACATCTCCGCCGCTCAGGTCGCCACGGCGCTCCGCAACGCTCCCGGTGCGACGGTGCTCCAGATGGACGCCGCCAAGCTCGCCTTTGCCGATGAAAGTTTTGACGCTGTGATCTGCGTCGAGGCCGCCTTTCACTTCGAGACGCGCGCGGCCTTCCTGACTGAGGCGTTTCGCGTGCTCAAGCCCGGCGGTGCGCTCGTCCTCTCCGACATCCTGTTCCGCGGGTTCACATCCGGCATCTCCGACCGCATCGGCGTGCCAAAAGCCAACCTTTGCCCGGACATTCCGTCCTATCGGGCGCAGTTCGACGCGGCGGGATTCAAGGACGTGACGGTCGAAGACGCCACCGACGAATGCCTCGGCGGCTTCCGCCGCAGCCTCGTCGCGTGGCCGGCGTCCGAACGCGCGAAAGGCGCCATGAGCCTGGCCATGAGCCTGAGCAGCACCGCAGTCTGCCGGTTGATTGCGGGCTATTTCGGCGCGATCACCAAGGCATATCTGCTGGTTTCGGCGCGAAAGCCGTAATGCCCCTTAATCACATTTTGGTCATTTCCAACAATCTTGGTGCTGCTGCCACAATATAAAGGGAAGCTGCCGGTGGCGGTCACGTCCCTGCCCTGCAGTTGCACCCATTCCGACCAAGAAGGAACAACGCCCATGACCTTCCCCACCCCGATCCTCGCCGGCGCGTTCATGCTTGCCGGCGCCGCCTTGCTGGCGCTGCGGTCGGCCGCTTTGGCCGCCACGAAGCGATCGATGGTCAAGGTCCGCAGCAACCGGCCCCGGCCCACTGGCCGCCGCTCGAAAACCAACGACTGAACCCAAGCCTGAGGTCGAGACCATGAACGTCCAGGACATCGTGAACACCGTCTCCCAGAAGGCCGGTCTCGACCAGACAACGACCGAAAAGGTCGTCGGCACTATTTTTTCGGTGCTCGAGCATGAGGCGGAAGGCACCAGCATCTCCTCATTCTTCGCCAGGATTCCCGGAGCCGACGCCCTCGCCCAAAAATACGACGTGATGGCTGCCGGCACGGCCGGCGGCACCAGCGGCGGCGGTTTTCTGTCGTCGCTGCAAGGTGCGCTCGGCGGCGTGCTTGGCGAAAAGACCGGCGCGCTGATCAACGGCGTCGCCGCGCTCAAGGCATCCGGCCTCGACATGGCGCAGATCCAGAAGGCTGGCACGACCCTGATCCAGCAGGCGGAAGCCGCTGCCGGCCCCGATCTGACCAACCAGGTGCTCAGCTCGGTGCCAAGCCTGAAGAGCCATCTCGGGCTCTGATCCCGCCCGCCCCAGCGTAGCTCTGCACCCGCAATTACTTCGGCAGCGTGTAGGCCATCACATAGTCGCCCGGCTTGGTGCCGACCGAGCCATGGCCGCCGGCGACGATGACGACGAACTGGCGTCCGTCGGCGACCGTGTAGGTCATCGGCGTCGACTGGCCGCCGGCCGGCAACCGCGCCTGCCAGAGCTGCTTGCCCGATGTCAGGTCATAGGCGCGCAAATAATCGTCGAGCGCGGCGCCCAGGAAGGCGACGCCGCCGGCGGTGATCATCGGCCCGCCGATGCCGGGAACGCCGACCTTGAGCGGCAGCGGCAGCGGCGTCATGTCGTAGATCGTGCCGTTGCGGTGCTTATAGATGATCTTGCCGGTCCTGAGATCGGCGCCGGCGACATAGCCCCAGGGCGGCGCCTGGCAAGGGACACCGAGCGGTGACAGGAACGGCCCCATCACCACCGCATAGGGCGCGCCTTCATTGCGGTTGAGCCCCTGTTCGCTGCCACGACCTCCATCCGGCGGCGGCACCTGATCGCGCGGAATGAGCTGCGACTTGAACGCCAGATAGGTCGGCATGCCGAACATCACCTGCCGCACCGGATCGATCGCCACGCCGCCCCAGTTGAAGGTGCCGAAATTGCCGGGATAGATCAGCGAGCCCTGCACGGAAGGCGGCGTGTAGCGGCCCTCATAACGCAGCTTCAGCAATTCGATCCGGCAGGCCAGTTGGTCGAACATGGTGATGCCCCACATGTCGGCGCCCGTCAGCGGCTTCGGATTGAAGCTCAGGTCCGAAGCCGGCTGCGTCGGCGAGGCCTGGTCGCCGTCGACCGCGCCGCCGGGCGCCGGCACTTCCTTGACCGGAACGATCGGCTCGCCCGTGCGCCGGTCGAGCACATAGAGGTCGCCCTGCTTGGTCGGCCCGACCAGCGCCGGCACCACGCCGCTAGCGGTGGTGATGTCGACCAGCGTCGGCTGCGCCGGCACGTCCATGTCCCAGAGGTCGTGGTGCACGGTCTGCCGCACCCAGCGCAACTGCCCGGTGGCGAGATCGAGCGCGGTTATGGAGGAGGAAAACTTCTCGACATTGGCGCTACGGCCCATGCCGAGCTGGTCCGGCGTCTGGTTGCCGAGCGGCACGTAGAGCAGGCCGAGCTTCTCGTCAGCGCTCGCCGTCGACCACATGTTGGGCGAGTTGTTGGTGTAGGTCTGGCCCGCCGCCAGCGGCGTCGTCTCGTCCGGATTGCCTGAATCCCAGTTCCACACCAGGGCGCCGGTGTCGACGTCGAAGGCACGAATGACGCCGGAGGGCTCCTGCGTCGAATAGTTGTCGTTGACCGCGCCGCCGACGATGATCTTGCCGCCCGATATCAGCGGCGCCGAGGTCGAATAATAATAGCCCGACTTCGGGTAAGGCATGTTGGCGAGCAGGTTCAGTGTGCCGGCTTCGGCGAAGGACGGGCAGACCTGCCCGTTGGCGGCATCGAGCGCAATCAGCCGCGCATCGGATGTCGGCAGATAGACACGCGTCGCGCAGGGCTGGCCGGCAGTGATCTTGGCGTCCGCATAATAGGACACGCCGCGGCAGGTCTGATGCTGGCGGTCCTTGTCCAGCTTGATCTTGGGATCGAAGCGCCACTTCTCCTTGCCGGTCGCGGCATCGATGGCGATGGCGAAATTGTGCGGCGTGCAGATGTAGAGGGCATCGCCGATCTTCAGCGGCGTCACCTGGTAGGTCGTCTCGCCGATGTCGTCGGGTCCTTTCACGTCGCCGGTGCGGTAGGTCCATGCCGGTTGCAGTGTGGCGACATTGTCTGGTGTGATCTGGTCGAGTGGCGAATAGCGCTGGCCATATTGCGTGCGGCCGTAGAAGTGCCATTCACCGGGAGGCACATTGCCGCCGAGATCGGCGGATGGCGTCACCTTTTCCGCGTTGAGATCGCCGGCTATATCCTTGGGATCGGCGGTCATCGAATAGCCGGCGACGGCGAGCGAGGCCAGCACCGCCAGGATGAGCGGCGCCCGCCCGTCGGGACCGGTCAGGCCGCGCCGCGCCCACGGCGTCAACAGCCACAGCGCCAGAAGCACGATGACGCCGCCGCGCGGGCCGAGTTCCCACCAGTCGAAGCCGATTTCCCAGACCGCCCAGCACAGCGTCCCGATGACGATCGCCGCGTAGAGCCACAGCGCCGTGGACCGGCGCCTGTAGAGCAGCCATGCTGCGATCAGGAAGGCGATGCCTGTGATGACGTAGTACCAACTGCCGCCCAGCATCGCCAACCGTATGCCACCGCCGCCAATCACCAGACCGATAACAGCCAAAATGAGGGCGGTGAGGACGGTTGCCATGACGACACTCCTTCAGGCCAACAGGCGAGCGGCCCAAACCGCCACCATGAAATCGAAACGTAGCTTTCTTCCGATTCTATTTCACCCGCTGCCGCAGTTTTCCGCCCGCCTGCGCCCGGTGTCAAATTAGCAGAACAACATCCTTTGATGCCCCCGACCCTGCTTTGCCCATCCTCTGGTCGTGCCCCCGCTCACGTCGAAATGACAGGGCGTAGCATTTGCCGTTCTTCTGCCGCCCATCGAGCAATGCTATGCTTTGCCGATGAAAGCCGATGCCGCCTCACTGCTCGAACAGGCCCGCAATGCCTATGGGCAGCGCGCGTGGGCGGATGCATTCGAGCTTTTGCGGGCGACGGATGAGATCGCCCCGCTAGGCCCGGAAGACCTGGAACGGCTGCTCTGGACGGCCGGCATGCTGGACCGCGATGAGGACAGCTTCGCCACCGGCGAGCGCCTCTTCAACATGCTTATCGAAGCCGGCCGCGACGACCGGGCGGCGTATTGGGCATTCTTCCGTGGCTTTCGGCTTTTCGCACTGGGCGAGGAAGGCCACGCAACCGCTTGTATCCAGCAGGCGCAGCGCCTCGCGGATGGCTTCGGCCGCGAGTGCGCCGCGCATGGTTACCTGGTGTTGTTGGCCGCCCAAAAGGAAAGCATGACCGGCAACGATCCGGCATCGGAGGTGCTGGCAAGGCAGGCGCTGGCGATCGGTGAACGCTGTTGCGACATCGACCTGATCGCCTTCGGCAGGTGCTATCTCGGCCGTGCCCTGGTGCGGCAGGGCCGGATCGAGGAAGGCATCGCCTTGCTCGACGAGGCCATGCTGCCGGCTGCGGAAGGCAAGCTCTCGCCCATCGTCACCGGCCTCATCTACTGCAACCTCATCGCTGCGTGCCGGCAGGTCTATGCGCTCGACCGCTCGCGCGAATGGACCGACGCGCTGTCGAACTGGTGCGGAGCACAGCCGCAGCTGGTTCAGTTCCACGGCATCTGCATGCTGCACCGCGCCGAGATCCTGGAGTTGAACGGCGCCTGGCAGGAATCCATTACCGAGGCACGGCGCGCGACGCTGTCGCTGGCCCATGCGATCGGCAACGAGATGGAGGCTGGAGCCGCCTACCAGGAGGCCGAAATCCATCGGCTGCGCGGCGAAGTCACCGCCGCCGAGAAGCTCTACCGTTCCGCCAGCCGGCTCGGGCTCGAGCCGCAGCCCGGCATGGCCCTGCTGCGTCTCATGCAGGGCCGGGCTGAACAGGCGGCGGCAACCATTCGCCGCGTGCTGGCCACGACCAAGGCTCCGCTGAGCCGGGCGCGCCTGCTGCCGGCGCTGGTCGAGATCATGATCGCCGCCGGCGCCAAAGAGGAGGCGCGCGACGCCTGCCAGGAATTGCAGGCGATCTCCGACCGCTTCGCCACCGACATTCTTGCCGCGATGGCATCGCAGGCGAGAGGCGAAATCGAACTGGCCGAAGGCAACCCGGCAGCAGCGCTCGGCCATTTCCGCGCCGCGCTGACGACCTGGCAGCGGGCCGGCGCGCCCTATCTGGAGGCACGTCTGCGCGTCCTGGCCGGGCAGGCCTGCCGCAGCCTTGGCGACGAGGACAGCGCCGGACTTGAATTCGATGCCGCCCGGGCGATCTTCGCCGAACTTGGCGCCGCGCCCGACCTCGCCCGCGTCACTGCGCTGACCGGACCAGCCAATTCAACTTCGCACGGCCTGACAAAGCGCGAGATCGAAGTGCTTGGCCTTGTCGCCACCGGCAAGACCAACAGGCTGATAGCGACCGAATTGGGCCTCAGCGAAAAGACCGTCGACCGGCATCTGAGCAACATATTCGACAAGCTCGCGGTCAGCTCGCGCGCTGGAGCGACCGCTTACGCCTTTCAGAACGGCCTGCTCTGACGCTGCGGCATGGGGGGGAATCCCCATGCCGTTTCTTTTGTCGTGTGGGGTATCTCCCCGAAGCGCCGCCGAGCCGGTTCGCTATTTTTTGATCCATGATTGACGAAACCGCATGGAGACGATCATGACCCCGACTTCAACATCTGGCCCGACTTCAAGCCACGCGGCGAAACCGCATAGCCGCCGTAACGTCGGCATCGCCGAGACCAGGGCGCGTGCCGGCGCGCTGCTGGAACAAGGCGTGGCGTTCATGCAACTGGAGGCTGGTGCACTGCAGGCAGCTGGAAGCCAGGCGCCTATCGGCGACGAAACGCGACCGGTACCGAGGGAAGAACATGTCGATGTCGTCGTCATCGGCGCTGGACAGAATGGCCTTTCCGTCGGCTATCACCTCGCCCGCAAGGGCGTGAAGTTCGTCATCCTGGAGGCACGCGAACGCGTCGGCGACATCTGGCGTTCGCGTTGGGATTCGCTGCGCCTGTTCACGCCGGCGCGTTTTGACGGGCTGATCGGCATGCCCTTTCCTGCCGCCCGCTACTCGTTCCCGACCAAGGACGACATGGCCGATTATCTGGAGGCCTACGCGAAGAAATTCGCCCTGCCGGTGCGCACCGGCGTCAAGGTCGACGAGGTGACCCGCATCGACGGTCGCTATGTCGTGACGGCTGGCCGGACGCGGTACATCGCCAATCATGTCGTGGTCGCGGCCTCGAGCTACCAGAAGCCGAAGATCCCGGATTTCGCGGCCTCGCTCGATCCGTCGATCCGGCAATTCCATTCGGTCGCCTACAAGAACCCCGAGCAACTCAAGCCGGGCAAGGTGCTTCTGGTCGGCGCCAGCAATTCCGGCGCGGAAATCGCCATCGACATCGCTTCCACCCATCAGGTCTGGTTGGCCGGACGACATCCCGGCAACATCCCGGTCGCCTACAATGGCTATTTCGCGATGCGTTTGATCTTGCCGATCGTCTTCCGCTTTGTCTTCCACCGGGTGCTCACGGTCGATACGCCAATGGGCCGCAAGGCCAAACCTGGGCAGCTCGCCCATGGCCTGCCGCTGATCCGGGTCAAGCCTCGGGATCTGGATACCGCCGGCGTCCGCAGGGTCGCCCGCGTTGCCGGTGTCCGCGACGGCAAACCGCTGCTCGACGACGGCCAGCTTCTCGACGTTTCGAACGTCATCTGGTGTACCGGGTTTCGGGCCGGACTGGATTGGATCAAGCTGCCGATCTTCGACGACAGCGGCCGGGTGAAGCAGTATCGCGGCGCTGTGGAGGGCGAACCCGGCCTCTATGTCTGCGGCCTGCATTTCCAGCACTCCACATCCTCGACAATGATCCATGGCGCGGCACGCGATGCCGGCTATGTCGCAGGCAAGATCAGCGAGCGGATGCGAGCGGCCGCGGGGTAATGCCGGGCGAGAGGGTTTTGCACAGCTTGCCGGGCGCTGCGGCGACATTATTCGCACGGCGCCCGGGAATCTGGCTTCCAAACCAGAACAAAACGTAGACACTTCTGGCCTTTCTCCACCGAATCACTACATTCGGGGGCGATGTCCGGCTTTTCGGAAGACATGCCTTTTTTTGACGAACCGAACGCGCGGCCCACGGCCCCGTCGGGTATAGCCGCGCGCGCCATGGCGGCCCGCAGCGGCCACAACAATGCACCCGATTATCTGAACGGCCTCAACCCCGAGCAGCGGCTGGCGGTGGAAACCACCGAAGGCCCGGTTCTGGTGCTGGCCGGCGCCGGCACCGGCAAGACGCGCGTTCTGACCACCCGCATCGCCCACATTCTTGCCACCGGAAAAGCCTTCCCTTCGCAGATCCTCGCCGTCACCTTCACCAACAAGGCCGCGCGCGAGATGAAGCAGCGCATCGGCTTGCTGGTCGGCGAAGCGGTTGAGGGCATGCCCTGGCTCGGCACCTTCCACTCGATCGGCGTCAAGCTTTTGCGCCGGCACGCCGAGCTTGCCGGGCTCAGATCCGATTTCACCATCCTCGACACCGACGATGTCGTGCGCCTGATCAAGCAGCTGATCCAGGCAGAAGGTCTGGACGACAAGCGCTGGCCGGCCAAACAATTCGCCCAGATGATCGACGGCTGGAAGAACAAGGGGCTTGGCCCCGCCGACATTCCCGAGGGCGATGCCCGCGCCTTCGCCAATGGCAAGGGCCGCGAGCTCTACAAGGCCTATCAGGAGCGACTGAAGACGCTGAACGCCTGCGACTTCGGCGACCTTTTATGCCACCCGATCCGTATCTTCCGCGCCAATCCGGATGTGCTGAAGGAATACCACAAGCGCTTCAAATACATCCTCGTCGACGAGTATCAGGACACCAACACCGCCCAGTACATGTGGCTGCGCCTGCTGGCGCAGCGGCCGCAATCCTCCCCCCTCGAGGGAGAGGTGCCCGCGAAGCGGGCGGAGGGGGTCGGCGGAGAAGGCACCTCCCAGTCATCAAACACCAGAACGTCGAGCACTGCCGCTCGGACCCCACCCGACCGGGCTTCGCCCGGCCACCCWCCCCTCAAGGGGGAGGGAAATCAGCGCCCGGCCACCGTCAACATCTGCTGTGTCGGCGACGACGACCAGTCGATCTATGGCTGGCGCGGCGCCGAGGTCGACAACATCCTGCGCTTCGACAAGGATTTCCCCGGCGCTACCATCATCCGGCTGGAGCGCAACTATCGCTCCACCGCGCACATCCTCGGCACCGCCTCCCACCTCATCGCCCACAATGAAGGCCGCTTCGGTAAGACGCTTTTCACCGAAAAAATCGCCGAGGACGACGAGAAGGTGCATGTCCATGCCGCCTGGGATTCCGAGGAGGAGGCCCGTGCCGTCGGCGAGACCATCGAGACCTACCAGCGCGCAAAGCACAATCTCAACGACATGGCGATCCTGGTGCGCGCCTCCTTCCAGATGCGTGAGTTCGAGGACCGCTTCGTCACGCTCGGCCTCAACTACCGCGTCATCGGCGGCCCGCGCTTTTACGAGCGCCTCGAAATCCGCGACGCGCTGGCCTTCTTCCGCGTCGTCGCGCAAGGCGCCGACGACCTTGCCTTCGAGCGCATCGTCAATGTGCCCAAGCGCGGCCTTGGCGAAGCCACCATCCGCCAGATCCACGACACCGCGCGCGCACTGCGCATCCCGATGCTGGAGGCCGCCGCCAAACTCGCGGAAAGCGATGAGCTGAAGCCGAAACCGCGCGCCGCGCTGCGCGAAGTCGCCGCCAATTTCGAGCGCTGGCAGAAGGCGCTGGAAACCACACCGCACACCGAGCTCGCCGAGACCATTCTGGAGGAGAGCGGCTACACCGACATGTGGAAGAACGACCGCTCGGTCGAAGCCCCCGGCCGCCTGGAGAACCTGAAGGAACTGATCCGCTCGATGGAGGAGTACGAATCGCTGCGCTCCTTCCTCGAGCATGTCGCGCTGGTCATGGACGCCGAGCAGAATGCCGAGCTCGACGCCGTCAATATCATGACGCTGCACTCGGCCAAGGGCCTCGAATTCGAAACTGTTTTTCTCCCCGGCTGGGAGGAAGGCCTGTTTCCGCACCAGCGCGCGCTCGACGAGGGCGGGCGCTCCGGGCTGGAGGAAGAGCGCCGCCTCGCCTATGTCGGCCTGACCCGCGCCAAGAAGAACCTGCATATCTGGTTCGTCTCCAACCGCCGCATCCACGGGCTGTGGCAGTCCACCATCCCGTCGCGTTTCCTCGAAGAGTTGCCGAACGCTCATGTCGAGGTCGCCGAAAGCGGCAACTCCTACGGCGGCTATGGCAATTCCTATGGTGGCGGCTCATTCGCCTCCGGCCGTGGCGGCAGGCAGAATCCGTATGGCGCCTCACGCTTCGACAATGTCGGCGCCAACACCGGCAGCGCGGAGAAATCCGGCGCCTTTTCCAACACCTATGCGACGCCCGGCTGGCAGCGCGCGCAGGCCAACCGCACCGAGGCGACCGACCGCAACTGGGGCTCGCGCTCCGGCCATCAGGTCGAGCGCATCGGTTATGGCGAGACGGACTCAGGCTATGGCGCCGGCCGCACCAGCGTCAAAGGTCGCACCATCGACGGCGAACTGGTCGCCAAATCCGTCGCCGACACACCGTCGGCCTTCAGCATCGGCGACCGCGTCTTCCACCAGAAATTCGGCAACGGCAACATTTCCGCCATCGAAGGCAACAAGCTGACCATCGACTTCGACAAGGCCGGCCAGAAGCGCGTGCTGGACGGGTTTGTCGCGGCGGTGTGACGCCTCTCGGCTACAAAGAGCCTACTGTCACCGATACCTCGCCTGGTTCCACTTATGGCCGAGCAGCGACAGGATGATGATCAGCCCGTTGAAGAACTGCACGTAGAAGCCGCTCAACCCTGCCGCGACTACGCCGGTCTGGATGAAGGAAACGGTGACGGCGCCGATGGCTCCCCCGACGACGGTGCCGATGCCGCCCCAGGTCGGCGTGCCCCCGACGAACACCGAGGCCAGCACCGGCAGCAGATAGCCGTCGCCGGCGGTCGGCCACCAGGTGAAGTTGATCATCACCGAAAAGGTGCCGGCGATCGCGGCACCGATTCCGACGAAGACGAACACTTTGACCCTGACACGCTTGACGTCGATGCCCATCTGCTGGGCGCTGTCAGGATTGTCGCCGACCACCCTCACCTGCGCGCCGAAGCGGTGGCGGTTGTAGAGCATCGCCGACAATACGACGAAGGCGATGGCCCAGAATATCTGCACCGGGATGCCGTAGAGCTGGCTGGAGAAGATCTTGTAGGCCCAGCTGTCGGCAAGGCCGGTCAGCGCCATCGACTTGCCCTCGTTGATGATCTGGATCAAGCCGCGCAGCAGGAAATTCATGCCGAGCGTGGCGATCAGCGACGACAGCCCGCCATAGACCACCAGCGACCCGACCAGGAAGCCGAGCAGCATGCCGGTGACGAGTGCGGCGGCAATGCCGAGGAACGGATCGTAGCCGGCCTGCACCACCAGCGCAAAGACCCATGAGGCAAAGCCCATCGTCGCCGGAAACGACAGGTCGATCTCGCCACAAGTGACGACGAAGACCAGCGGCACCACCACGAACAGCGCCACCGGCAGCGTGGTCAGCACGGAGCTGTAGAGATACCAGGTGGTGAACACGGTCGGGTTGGCGATCATGAACACCGCCATCATCACCACGAACACGCCGAGCGTGCCGAGCGACGCCCGGTTGTCGAGGATGAAGCCGCGCATCCAGTGATCGGATGGGTGCTTCCACTCCTTCTGGGGGCTGGGGCGAGGAATGCCGGCGGGGTGCAGATCAGGTTCCATGGTCTTGCTCATCGTGTTGCGTGCTCCGCGTCGCCGGCATCGTGCAGCCCGGGCAACCCGCCCGGATGCGCGACGTCTTCCATGAAGTTGATGAGGTCTTCGGCCGATTTGACCTCGCTGCGGTCGGCGGTCAGCGCGACTTTGCCGCGGTCCATCACCACGAAGCGGTCGGCAATGTCGAAGACGTGATGGATGTTGTGGCCGATGAACAGGATCGAGCGGCCGCTCGCCCGCACCTGGCGCACGAAATGGAACACCTTGGCGGTCTCGGTCAGCGACAGTGCCGTCGTCGGCTCGTCGAGGATGATCAGCTCCGCCTGCTTGTAGATGGCGCGTGCGATCGCCACGCCCTGGCGCTCACCGCCGGAGAGCTGGCCGACGATCGACTGCGGCGTGAACACTTTCGAGGTGAAGCCGATTTCGCGCATCAGCCGGCTCGCCTCCTCGATCTCCTTGTTGACCTTCAGCCACCCCATGAAGCCGGTGAGTTCGCGGCCCATGAAGATGTTGCGCACGATGGTCTGCTGCACGGCGAGCGCCCGGTCCTGGAACACCGTCTCGATTCCGGCGTCGCGCGATCGTGCCGCGCTCCATCCGGTCACCGGCTTGCCGCGCACGAGGATCTCGCCGCTGGTTGGCTTGACCACGCCCGACAGGATCTTGATCAGCGTCGACTTGCCGGCGCCATTGTCGCCGATCAGGCCGACCACCTCGCCGCGGTCGACGCTGAGATTGACCCCGCCCAGCGCATAGACCTGGCCATAGGACTTGCTGATATCGCGCAGTTCGATGATGCGTTCGGCCATCGTATCCTCGCTTGATTGTCGCTTGCCAGTCTCTTTGCCGGCGGTCCCGCCCGGCCGGGCGAAATCCCGGCCGGCAGCCTTGGGAGGTCAGCGCAGCGCCTGCTTGGCCAACTCGGAAACGATCTCGTAGTTCTGCGGCGTGACGAAGCCGGCGCCGGTGTCGACATTCATTGGCGCCAGCCCAAGCACCACTTGCTGGCAGAGGCTGAGGATCGGCAGATAACCTTGCATGAACGGCTGCTGGTCGGCSGTSAGCTGCACCCAGCCRYCCTTGAARGCCTCGACGATCTGYGGGCTGGTGTCGAAGCCGAAGTTGAAGACGTCACCGGCCTTCCTGCCCGCGGCCTGCATGTAGGTCGGCACATTGCCGAGCATCTGCCCACCGGGATAGCCGACCGCCTTGACGGTGGGGTTGTTGAGCAACGCGGCGGTGATCACCGGGATCGCCAGATTCGGATCTGCAGCCCATTCGGGTACAGAATTGATTTGAATGACATCGATGCCGGCCTCTTTCAGTGCGGCGACAGTGCCACGCTCGCGTGCGCCCCGGCTCTCATTGTCGAACGGGCCGATCATGATCGCCTTGTCGCCGGATTTTAGCCCGGCCAGCTTGAACGCCTCGGCGCCGAGCGCACGACCCTGCTGTTCCTGCTGGGCGCCGACATAGCCGCCGCCGAACGCCGCCGTCACCGTCGGCACGGGCACGTTCTGGTACATCATCTTGATGCCGTCCTTATGCGCCTGCTCGGCGAGCGGCATGATCGCGGCGTCGCCCGGATGGCCCATCATGGCGATGCCGGCGGGCTTGACCGCGACCGCCTCGCGCAATTGCTGCACCATCTTTTCGACGTCCCAGCCGGAGAAGATGTAATCGACCTTCGGCCCGAGATCGGCCTCGGCCTGCTTGGCGCCATTATAGACGATGGTGCCGAAGGCGTCGCCCTCGGCGCCGCCGACGAAGAAGCGGATGTGGACGTCCTTGCACCATTTGGCGTCGAGCGCCTGCGCGGGCAAGGTCGAGATCGCAGCGGCGAGCGCGGTGGCGGCGGCCACGACGGTCGAGCGCAGAAGTGTCCTTCTCATCGTCATGCTCATGCACTTATCCTCCCTTTGTTCCCTCGCAAGCCGAGGGGTTTCGACGATCGGCAATACGCCGCAATCTTGGCTGGCCGGCACCTCCCGCCGGCCCGCACTCACACCGGATTCGGCAAGAAGCTGGCACCTCCCCGGCATTGCTTGAGATGGTCCAGCGCCCGCACCTGGCCGGTGATTTCGAGATCGTCGCGATAGACCGGGTCGTGCCAGCCTTCGATGTCGATGGCGCCCTTGTAGCCGGCCAGCCGCAATTCGCTGATCACCCGCGTCCAGTCGCTGTCGCCGAAGCCCGGCGTGCGCATCTGCACGAAGGGCAGACGGCCGAACACGCCATGCTCGCGGATCACGTCCCAGCGCACCGTCGCGTCCTTGCCGTGCACGTGGAAGATACGCGGCGCCCATTTGCGGATCTGCGGCATAGGGTCGATCAAATAGACGAGTTGGTGGCAGGGCTCCCATTCCAGGCCGAGATTGTCGTCAGGCAATTCGTTGAACATCATCTCCCAGGCATCCGGATTATGGGCGATGTTCCAGTCGCCCGCCGCCCAGTTGCCATCCATGGCGCAATTCTCGAAGGCGATGCGCATACCCTTGTCGGCGGCGCGCCTGGCCAGGGGCCCCCAAACCTCCTTGAAGCGCGGCAGGCTTTCGGGCAGCGGCTTGCCGCGAAGGCGGCCGGTGAAACCGCTGACCGTGGAGGCGCCGAACAGGTGCGCGTTGTCGATGACCGTTTCCCAGGCCTTGAGCACGCCGCGATCGACATCGCCGCTCTCCAGCGGATTGCCGAACACGCCAAGCGAAGAGACCGTGACGTCGGCATCGCCGATCGCCTCGCGAATCTCACCGGCGAGGCGCGGCAGGTCCTTGCCGCCCAGCGTCTGCCAGAAGAAGGGCTGGATGCTCTCGAAGCCGAGCGGCAGGATCGCCTTGATATAGGCGGCAGGGTCTTCGAGATTGGCCCGCACCATGGTGCCGATCCTGATGTCGAGAAGCGGGTTTGGCATCATTGTTGTTCCTGTGTGGGGATCGCCACCCGGCGTCCGGTCTCGGCGCTCTCGATGGCGCCAAAAACCATGGCCAGGCTCTTGATGTTGTCGGATCCGCGCGTTTCCGGCTCGGTGCCGGTCTCGATGGCGTGCATGAAATCCTGGATGATGCCGAGATGGCCGCCAATGCGGTCGGCGGGATCGAGCGGCGGCACGATGATCGGCTGGGTCAAGTCGAACAGGCCGTCGCGGATCGACAACACAACCTCCGCCTTCAGCCCCTCTTCGCCGTCCCAGACCAGGCTGCCGTTCTCGGCGACGATGCGCCATGTGCTTTCCCAGCTGGTGCGGAAGCCGGCGGCGCACCAGCTGCCGGCATAGGTGAAACGCTTGCCGCCGCCGAGATCGAAGACGGCGCTTGCCGACGATCCCTGCCGGTACCAGGAATTGGCCGGCTCCCATTCCTGGCAGTAGACGCCGGCCGGTTCGCCGGCGACCATATAGCGGGCGGCATCAAATGTGTGGATCGCCATGTCGAGCAGCAGCACATGCGCCATCTCCTCGCGAAAACCGCCGAAATGCGGCGCGACGAAGAAGTCGGCATGGATGCTGGTTGGCGCACCGATGGCGCCGGAATCGAGAAAGCGCCTGATGCGCCTGACATTGGCGACATAGCGCCGGTTCTGCACGACGGCGTGGACACGCCCGGCACTGCGCGCCGCCTCGACGATGGCGCGTGCATTCCTAGGACTGTCGGCGAGCGGCTTTTCCGTCAGCAAGTGGCAATTATGGGCAAAGGCCGAGAACGCAACGTCGCGCCGCGCGGCGGGAACAACGACGTCGAAGACGGCATCGGGCCGGGTCTGGTCGAGCACCGCGTCGAGGCTGGTGCCGATGACGGCGCCGGTGAGCTCGTATTCGCGCGCCCTCGCCTTCGCCCTGTCGGCGTCAAGGTCGACAAGGCCGACAATGGCGAGCCCGGCAACCTGCCTAGCTGCATCAAGCCAGGCCTTGCTCATCGCTCCGCAACCGACCAGGACGACGTTGATCATCCAGCACTCCTCCCTCTCGGTCCCTCCAGACCGGTCGTCACGGCATTCACGGCTTGACCGTAAACGTTTTTCCGTAAACGTTTACGAGAACACACCCGATGAGGTAGAATGTCAATCGCCTGCTTGTAAAAAATCGTCTTGTCGCCTTGGCCTGAGCAGCCGCCGGTGATAGCGAGGGTTGGGGGAGAACTGTCCTTTGGCGTCCAGCATTCACGACCTTGCACGTCACCTGAACATTTCGATCGGCACCGTGTCGCGGGCGCTGAATGGACGCGCCGACGTCAATGCCGATACGCGTCAGCGCGTGCTGGCGGCGGCCAAGACGCTGAACTATTCGCCGAACCAGTCCGGTCGCAGTCTGCGCCAGGGCGCCACCCATTCGATCGCCTTCATGCTGCAGCCGCATCCGGGTGACCAGCAATATGGCGAGCCGTTCTTCATTCCGTTCCTGATCGGACTCCAGGCTAAACTGGCTGAGAGCGGGCTCGACCTCACCGTGGTCATGGGCGCGCCCGGCGACTATCAGTCGGAACGTCTGCGCCGTGTCGTCGAGACGCGCCGCGCCGATGCGGTGGTGCTTGCCTGGACGCGGCGCGAAGACGAGCGCATCGATTATCTGACCCAGGCCGGCTTCCCTTTCGCCACGCTCGGCCGCAGCCGCTCCGGCGCCAAATCCTATCCCAGCCTCGACCTTGACTTCGAAAAGGCCGGTGCCGAGGCGGTCGACCGGCTGGTGGCGCGCGGCCACCGCCGCATCGCCGCCATCCGCCCGTCGCTTGACCTCAATTTCGGCTATCTGTTTCTCGACGGCTATCGCAAGGCCCTGCGGCGGCATGGCATCGAGGTCGACCCCGCCCTGATTGCCTCCGGCTTCATCAACGAGGCCGGCGGCTACGAGGTGACACCGCAGGTCATGCACGCCAAGCCGACCGCCATCATCTTCAACAATGACGCGATGGCGCTTGGCGGCTGCAAGGCGTTGGCCGAGATGGGCATCAAGCCCGGTCACGACATGGCGGTGACCGTCATCGTCGACACGCCGCTCTGCCGCTACTTCTCACCGGCGCTGACCGCCTTCCGCCCGGCGCTGGAGCCGATGGGCCAAAGGCTCGCCGAGATTCTGCTGGCCTCGATCCCGGCCTTCGCCGGCCCGGACGGCCCGCGCCTCATCCGCGAGGTCTGGCCGCTGGAGTTGGTCGCGCGCGACAGCGATTGATCTGGAGCAGCGGCTGGTGGCTAAGGCCGGTAGCTCAATCCACCTTCTTCTCGCCCCTCTCGCCAGCCTTCACAATATCGCCAGTGGTGAACAGTATCTCCTTCAATTCCGCGCGCCAGTCCGTCTTCTGACGCAGCAGGAATTCCAGATCCATGCCGAAATGCTTGAATTCCTCGCCTTGCGCGTTCTTCATGATCGCCTTGGCCTGAGGGTCTTTTTCCACCGACATGCGCTGTTCGTACCAGCCGATCGCCTCCGCCTCCTCGATCAGCGAGGTGATCATGCGGGCAAAGGTTCGCACCTTCTGCGACAGTTCTTCCGGCGGCTCGTGATACTGATCGAAACCCATTTCTGTCCCTTCCTGATCCCATAGCCCGGCCGATCACGCGAAGCGGCACCAGGCTTCGTTGCAACGGATCAGAATGGAGAATGGTTCCGGCTGCCAACGAGCCCGCCCCTGTCACGCCAGTATCATGTTCGCGTCCTAGACCGCTTCCGGGAAAAGGGCTCGCGGCATCGTCCGATGCGACGTGGAGTCCTTTCGGGTTTTGGCCGCTCCGGCTTTGTCGCAAAGAGGATAATCATGAAAAACTCGCACCGAACCCTGTCGCTCGGCGTCGCGCTGGCGCTGTTCGGCGCCGTGACGCCGACGCTGGCCGACGGCACCGCCACCATCGGCGGCCTCGTCAACAAGGGGCTGGTCGGCGTCGGCCGCATCCCGGCCAACCTGAAGGACAAGTTCGGCGAGACGTTCGGCTCCGGCTCCGGCATGTCGATCGACACCGCTGGCTGGACGCATGACGCCGACGGCTACAGGGGCTCGCTGTGGCTGCTGCCGGACCGCGGCTACAACGTCGTCGGCACCACCGACTACCGGCCGCGCCTCAACACGATCGGCATCGAGTTCACGCCGGTGGCACCCGGTGCCGCTGCTGCGGCCGGACAGGAACAGACGGGCGTCAAGGCGACGCTCGCCGACACCATGCTTTTGACCGACGACAAGGGTGCTGACGCCACCGGCCTCGACCCGCTCAACGGCGTTCGCGCGGCAAGCGGCGACCTGCCGATCCTGCCCGAGGTCAACGGCAAGCTGGCGCTCGACAACGAGGCGATCGCGCGGCTGCCGGACGGCACGATGTTCATCTCCGACGAATACGGCCCCAACATCTACCGCTTCTCGGCCGACGGACACCTTCTGTCGGCCACGCAGCCGCCGGCCGCCCTGGTGCCGATGCGCCATGGCGCGCCGAATTTCGCGTCCGACAATCCGGGCCCGGGTGCGGCCGAGCCCGATCCGAAGGATCCCGACACCGGCCGTCAGAACAACCAAGGCCTCGAAGGCATGGCGCTGACACCGGACGGCAAGTTCCTCATCGCCGTCCTGCAATCGGCGCCGCGGCAGGATGGCGGCGATTCTGGCTCGACGCGCCAGAACACCCGCGCGCTGGTCTATGACGCCTCCGCCCTCGCCCACCTCAAACTGGCGCATGAATATATCGTGCCGCTGCCGGTGTTCACCGACGCCAAGGGCAAGACCAAGATCGCCGCGCAAAGCGAGATCGTCGCGCTGTCCGACCAGACCTTTCTGATGATCACGCGCGACAGCAACAACGGCCAGGGGCTGAAAGGCGACACCTCGCTTCCACGCGAGATCAACATCGTCGATCTCGCCGCGGCGACCGATATCGCCGGTAGCGTTTTCGACGCTGCCGACAAGCCGGTGGCGCCCAAAGGCGTGCTTGACCCCTCGGTGACGCCGGCCAGGCTGACGCCGTTCATCGACATCAACGACAAGGGCGAACTCGGCCGCTTCGGCCTGCACAATGGCAAACCCAACGACAAGAACAACCTCTCGGAGAAGTGGGAGGCGATGTCGGTGGTCAGCGTGCTGGATCCGAAATTGCCCGACGACTATTTTCTGTTCGTCGCCAACGACAACGACTTCCTCAGCCAGGACGGCTTCCAGGTCGGCGCGCCCTACAAGGCCGAGGACGGCGCCGATGTCGACACCATGTTCCTGGTCTATCAGGTCACGCTTCCGGGCCTCGCCAAGAAGTAGTCGGATACAATGGAAAAAAGCGGACGCGCCGGGCGAGTCCGCTTTTTTCTCGGCGATCAGCGATACCGCTGAGAAACTTACTTCAGAATCTCGGCATCCCTCGGCACGCCCGCATCGATCGGCTCGGCGGTCCTGTTCGACACGGCGGAGTTCTCCCCGGCGACCGAGAAGGTCTCGCGCACATGGACCTGGGTTACGCCGTTGACCCGGCTGTAGAGGTCGATGATGTCCTGGTTCATGAAGCGCACGCAGCCCGACGATGCGTTCTTGCCAATGGAATCCCACTCCGGCGTGCCGTGCAGCCGGTACATCGTGTCCTTGCCGTCACGGAACAGATAGAGCGCACGGGCGCCGAGCGGGCTCTGCGGTCCCGGCGGCATGCCGTCCTTGTATTTCGCCAGTTCCGGCCGGCGCTGGATCATTTCTGGCGGTGGCGTCCACACCGGCCACTTCTTGCGCGCCTGAACGACAGCGGTGCCGGTCCAGCCGAAACCGGCCTTGCCGAGGCTGACGCCGTAGCGGATGGCCTTGCCGCCGTCGCGCACCAGATAGAGGAAGTGCTCCGACGTATCGACGACGATGGTGCCGGGCTTTTCTCCGGTCGGATCGTCCACGATCTGGCGCACGAACTTCGGATCGAGCTTGGATATCGGGATCGCCGGCAGTTGGTAGCCCTCGTCGACGCGTGCCGCGTACATGCTTTCGGCAGCGCCGAAAGCCGAATCGCTTGGCGGCGGCGGCGCCACCACCGGCGGCGGCGCCACGTCCGTCGTTGTGCAGGCCGAAAGCGCCACGGATGCAGCACCCAAGGCGGATGCCCCCAGAAACGCGCGCCGATTCAGGCGCTCAGAAAAAAGCGGATTGTCGGACATGATCCCCCCGATTTGCGTCCCACGCGGCGACGATCCATATCCCATTCCGAATGCTTTGAGAACCTGATTGGCGCAGGCGCGCAAAGCGGAATGTTCCGATGCCGCATCGACCTTGTCCGTTAAATCGGCGATCATTGCGACCGGACTGAGACAGCGCCGAGCAGCCCACCATGGACGAAAAGATACCCGCGCGCCGGCGCACCGGCGACCTGACCAGCGGCCCGATCCCGCGCACGCTGCTGCTGTTCGCGCTGCCGGTGCTCGGCTCCAACGTGCTACAGTCGCTTAACGGCTCGATCAACGCCGTCTGGGTCGGCCGCTTCCTCGGCGAATCGGCGCTGACCGCGACGTCCAATGCCAATCTGGTGCTGTTCCTGATCCTCGGCACGGTGTTCGGCATCGGCATGGCGGCGACCATCCTGGTGGCGCAATCGGTCGGCGCGCGTGATCTGCCGGAGGCGCGGCGCATCGTCGGCACCAGCGCCACTTTTTTCTTCATCGTCTCGGTGGTGTTCGCGGTCTGCGGCTGGATCTGGGTTGATGCCATCCTCAACACGCTGGGCACGCCGGCCGACGCGCTGCCGTTGGCCCGCTCCTATCTGCGCATCATCTTCGTTGCCGTGCCGATGATGAACCTGTTGTCCTTCGTCATGACGGTGCTGCGCGGCGCCGGCGATTCGCGCACGCCGTTTTTCTTCATGGCGCTCGCGGTCGTGCTCGACATCGTCTTGAACCCGCTGCTCATCCGCGGCATCGGCCCCTTCCCCGAGCTCGGCATTGCCGGCTCGGCCACCTCGACACTGATCGGCCAGACGGTGAGCGTGATTGCCATCCTCGTCGTGCTCTATGCGCGCAAGCACCCGCTCAGGCTCGCCGGCGCCAACCTGGCCTTGCTGCGGCCGGACCCGGCGCTGCTGCGCATCGTCGTCTTCAAGGGCGTGCCGATGGGCCTGCAGATGATCGTCATCTCGGCGGCAGCGCTGACCGTGATGGGCATGGTCAACTCCTATGGCTCGCAGGTCGCCGCCGCCTACGGCATCGCCGCGCAGCTGTGGACCTATATCCAGATGCCGGCGCTGGCCATCGGCGCGGCGGTGTCCTCGATGGCGGCGCAAAATGTCGGCGCAGGGCGCTGGGACCGGATCGGCCGCATCGCCGCTTCCGGCGTCGGTTTCAATCTGGTTTTGACCGGCGCCCTGGTCGCCGTGCTGTTTGTTTTCGACCGTTCGGTGCTTAGCCTGTTCCTCTCCAGTGACAGCGCTGCGATCGAGATCGCCGCCCACATCAACAAAGTCGCCTCCTGGTCGTTCATCCTGTTCGGCATCACCATCGTGCTGTTCGCCACCGTGCGCGCCACCGGTGCGGTGATACCGCCGCTGATCATCCTGGTGATCTCGGTACTGATCGTGCGCACCGGCTTTGCCTATTTCATGCGTAGCGTGATCGGCGAGGAAGCGCTGTGGTGGAGCTTTCCCGCGGGATCGATCACCTCGCTGCTGCTCGCCGCCGCCTACTACCGCTTCGGCCGCTGGCGCACCATGCACATGATCGAGGACAGGCCGGCGGCCGGTGAGCCGCCCGACACCGGCCTTGGCATACCGCGCCAGCGCGCCAATATTACGCCCGAGACACCAAACGGCTGAATGGTTTGGCGCCAGCCGGTTCGCCCAGCCACATGGCGGGTAGCGGTGCATCCGGCCATTGCGTAGATTTCAAAATGATTTGAGGGGAGCACATATGGGCAAAGGCCGGGTCGAGGCATTCACCGATGGCGTCGTCGCCATCATCATCACCATCATGGTGCTGGAGCTGAAAGTGCCGCATGGCGAGGATCTTTCAGCCCTGGAACCGCTGTGGCCGATCTTCCTCTGCTATGTCCTGTCCTTCATCAATGTCGGCATCTACTGGAACAATCTGCACAACATGTTTCACACCGTGCAGCGCGTCGATGGCGGCGTGCTGTGGGCAAACCTCAACCTATTGTTCTGGCTGTCCTTGATTCCGGCGACGACGGCCTTCATGGGCGAGAACCATTTCGCGCCGGTCCCCGTAGCGGTCTATGGCGTGGACCTGGTGCTGTGCGCGGTTGCCTACACCATTCTCGTCACCAAGCTGCACCATTTGCACGGCCACGAGACTGCCTTCGCCAAGGCGCTGGGCAATGACCGCAAGGGCAAGATCTCGGTGGCCCTCTACATCTGCGCCGTCCCGCTTGCCTTCGTCAACCAATGGATCGGCGTTGCGATCTTCGTGCTGGTGGCCGCGATCTGGTTCGTGCCGGATCGGCGTTTTTCCCGGGTGCTCGAAAAGTAGCGCCTGCCGTTCCTACTTGCGCATCGCCTTCAGCTTTTCGGCGACCGAAGCGGCGAGATCGGCATAGCGCTCCTCCAGCCGCTCGGCCGCCTTGATGATTGAAAAATCATGGCCGAATTTCTCCAGCGCCATGCGCAGTTTCTCGACGAACTCGGCCTGCTTTTCGAGCGCCGAAAACAGCGTCTTCACCTGCGCCTCGCTGATATCAGGATTGGCCAGCATTTGCGGCACCTCGCGACCCATCTGGTCGCCTGTGGCGGTCTGTTCTCTAAGGATCTCGATCCAGTCGGCCAATCCGCAGTCTCCCTGTTCAGCCGCAACATGCGCAGCCGTCGCGGACGCGGTCAACCCGAACACGCTGGACGGCCTTGCACGAAGCGCATCCCGCGCTAAGTTCGGCGCAACCCAAGACAAGGAAGAAATCATGACCACCGATGCCGA
Source organism: Mesorhizobium sp. P2_H9 (assembly GCF_056403215.1). NCBI lineage: Bacteria > Pseudomonadati > Pseudomonadota > Alphaproteobacteria > Hyphomicrobiales > Phyllobacteriaceae > Mesorhizobium > Mesorhizobium sp. P2_H9. Next base: position 177,092 of record NZ_JBFUFX010000009.1, read on the forward strand.
GATCCAGACCGCTCTGCCCGCCCTTAGCCCAGGCAACGTCGCCGTCATCACCGGCGGCGCCAGCGGCATCGGTCTTGCCGCTGCCAAGCGGCTGGCGGCGATGGGCATGAAGATCGTGCTCGCCGACATCGCTGGTGCGCGCCTCGACGAAGCCACCCGCACTGTTGCCGCGATTGCCGGCAACGATGGGGTTCTCGCCATCGCCACCGACGTTGCGAAGGCCGACGACCTCGACCGGCTGGCCGAAAAGACGTTCGCCGCCTTCGGCGACGTGTCGCTGCTGATGAACAATGCCGGCGTCGGCAACAATCCGGGAAAGCCCTGGGAGAACCGCGACGCCTGGAAGCGGCTGCTGGACATCAATTTCTGGGGCGTCGTCCACGGTGTCGAGGCCTTTGCCCCGCGCATGCTGGCATCGGGAAAAGCTGGCCTGATCGTCAACACCGGCTCCAAGCAAGGCATCACCACGCCACCCGGCAACCTCGCCTACAACGTCTCCAAATCAGGCGTCAAAACGTTCACCGAGGGCCTGGCGCATGCATTGCGCAACGAGCCGGGCGCCAGGATCAGCGCACATCTGCTGATCCCGGGCTTCACCTTTACCGGCCTGACCGAGGGGGCGACTGAAAAGCCGGCCGGCGCCTGGACCGGCGAGCAGGTCATCGACTTCATGCTGGCGTCGCTGCTGCGTGGCGATTTCTATATTCTGTGCCCCGACAACGAGGCAGCGCGGCCGATGGACGAAAAGCGCATGGCCTGGGCGATCGGCGACATCATCGAAAACCGCCCTGCTCTGTCGCGCTGGCACCCCGACCACAAGGATGCTTTCGCAGCTTTCATGAAAGGCTGACGCTCAAGCCGCCTGCTTCTTCGCGCCGCGCTTCTGCGCCACGGCCTTCTTGGCGGCCATATCTGCGATCTCCCGGTCATGCCGCTTGGCCGCGCGTTCGCAGCGGTCGCGGATTTCCTCGACTTCGGATTCGGTCAGGTGCTCGATGCCGATGAAATGATTGTGGCCTTTGCTGACCCGGATCAGCTCGTCGAGCTTGGCCTGGATCGCCGCACCATCGCGGTTCTGCGTGTTCTGGATCAGAAACACCATCAGGAAGGTGATGATCGTCGTGCCGGTGTTGATGACCAGCTGCCAGGTATCGGAAAAGCCGAAGAGCGGCCCGCTTCCCGCCCAGACCACGATGATCAGGCAACAGGCGGCAAAAGTCAGCGGCAGGCCGGCAAGGTGCGCGACCTCGTTGGCGACCTTCGTAAAAAGTTTCTCGAACATCTGAAAAATCCCAAAATGGCGGCGACGAGATGGCCCCGGACGAGATCATCTCGCGCCGGGGAGAAACAACCGGCTGCCGCTCCGGGTTCCCTGCCGAAAAGGATTTCGTGAACAACGCATACACGCCTGACGAGCTCAGGAAGCGTCGTTTTCCCAGCGGTCGAGGAAAGCCTCGATCGGCATGGCCTGCATATCGGGGACCGCTTTAGCCAGCTTTTCCGGCGTCCAGTCCCACCAGGCGAGGGTTTCGATCCGCGCAGCAATCTCACCAGTGAAACGCGGCCGCAGCGGCTTGGCCGGCACGCCGGCGACAATCGCATAGGCCGGCACATCGCGTGTCACCACCGCATTGGCGCCGACGATCGCGCCATTGCCGATGCTCACGCCGGGCATGATCACCGCGCCATGRCCGATCCAGACATCGTGGCCGATGGTGACCGCCTTGTCCTGCCGCCGCGCCTTGAACGCGGTGTCGACACCCAGCCAGCGGAAATATTCGTTCGGCCGGTAGCTGACCTTGTGCTGGGTCACCCGTTCGATCGGATGCTCCAGCGCATTGATGCGGCTGTTGGCGGCGATCGAGCAGAATTTGCCGATCGTCGAGTAGATCGCTTCCGAATGGCGCTCAAAATAGGAGAAATCGCCGACCGTCACTTCGCGCAGCACGACGCGCTCGCCGATCGAGGCGTAGCGCCCAAGCTTGCACGCCTTCAGCTCCGCGGTCGGATGAATGCGCGGTTCGGGGTCTTTCAGGACAAGGTTTTCCGGACGGTCCATGCGGGCGATTTACGCCCGAGCGATTGGTCCCGCAAGCGGGACCAATCGTCCGTCAGCTGTTGCCAACCTTATTTCGGCTTGCCGCTGGTCCACACCACGTTCTGGCCGTAGAGCGGAACGGTGGTGACCGACATTTTGGCCGAGCCGTCCTGCACCTGGCGTGAATGCGACAGGTAGATCAGCGTTTCGTTGGTCTTGTCGTAGATGCGGTTCACCACCTGCTTCTTCCAGATCAGACTGATGCCTTGCTTGAACACCTCCTCACCGGCCTCGCTCATGTCGATATCGCCGATGGTGATCGGCCCGGTCTGGCGGCAGGAGATCGAGGAATCGGAAGGGTCTTCGAACCAGTTGCCTTTCTGCAGGCGGTCGATGACGCCGCGATCGAAATAGGAGACATGGCAGGTGACGCCCTCGACCTTGGGATCCTTGATCGCCTCGACGATGATGTCGTTGCCGAGCCAGTCGACGCCGACCTTGCCGACTTCCTCGGCGACCGCTGCACCAGAGCCGACGACAAGGCATGCGGCCAAAGCGCCGCCGATCAGTTTCTGCAAGGGAGCCTCCTGCGGGTTCGAGTTGCCGACATCAGGTGGGATAAGCTCGCCCCGTTTACAAGCTAGGCCTGGCCGAACGCGAGCATCCGCCGCAGCACGTCGCTCCTAAGGACAAAATGCTGAACCAGCGCGCCGGCCGTGTGCAACAGCACGACATAGAGCAGGATGTTCTTGCCCAGCACATGCACCAGCCCTGCCCCCGGCACACCAAGGAACCAGGCGGCGGCGCCCGACAGCGGCACGATGAAGATAAGCCCATAGATGACAAGATGCGTCGCCTTGGCCAGCAGCCGCAGCGCCTTGTGCTCCATCCCCGAAACCGGCGGAACGCCGCGCGTGGCCTTGAGCCAGAGCCGCCAGCTTGCCAGGACCAGCACAGCGAGGCCGATCACGACATGCAAATAGGCCAGCGGCACATCGCCGGGCGACGCCTCCTGACCCCGGCGCAAGGCGCGCCAGACATGTTCCATGCCGTCATGGGCGAGGAATTGCACCAGGATCAGCACGGCAATGCTCCAGTGCAGCCAGATCTGGGACTTTGAATAGGAGGCGACAGGCATGTCCGGCATGGGCTGGTTCCGCTGCAAAAGCGCAGACAATCAAAATAGGCGGGGGTCCGAACCGTTCAAATTACGATTTGGTAAGGTGGTATCGAAGACCGGTTGCGGCAACGCGACCTCTTTGCGTGTGCGCGGGCAACCCGCTAAGAGTGTTCGCCGAATGGTGCTGATCCAGCACCCAATGAAAATCACGACGGACAATCCCTGATGATGCGTTCAATTCTGGTCGGCATTCTCGTCCTGATGGCGGCGGGCATCGRCTGGCTCACCTTCGACTGGTACCGGGGACACTATGGCGGCGAGCCATATGGCGGCGCCTTCACGCTGGTCGACCAGAAGGGCGCGCCGATCACCGAAGCCGCCTTCAGAGGCCATCCCAGCGTCGTCTTCTTCGGCTTCACCCACTGCCCGGAAGTCTGCCCGACCACTTTGTTCGAACTCGCGGGCTGGCTGAAGACGATGGGCGACGACGGCAAGAACCTGCACGCCTATTTCGTTTCGGTCGATCCGGAGCGCGACACGCCCGAACTCATGAACACCTATGTCAGCAATTTCTCCGACCGCATTGTCGGCATCAGCGGCGATCCGGACAAGGTCCACGCCATGGCCAAGTCCTTCGGCATCTACTGGAAAAAGGTCGACACCGGCGACGGCGACTACACGATGGACCATACGGCCTCGGTGTTGCTGCTCAACGGCAAGGGTGAGTTCTCCGGCACGATCGCCTATGGCGAAAGCCCGGACGCCGCCATCGCCAAGCTGAAGCGGCTGGCGGCGGAAGGCTGACATACCGTCTATGACCCAGACACGTCTCCACTTCACCGCCGGCAAGATCGACGCTGACCGCATCTTTGCCGCCCTTGAGACGGCCTTCGAGGATGACGGCCTGCCGATCGCCGTGCTGGAGGTCGACGAAGACCGCGACATCCACGAAGTGTCGCTCTACGCCGACGATGACGTCGATGCCGTCGAGACGCGCGTCAAAGACATTCTCGCCGGCCTCGCTCTGTCGAAGCCGATCGAGCGCGAATCCCTGCCCGACATCGACTGGGTGGCGCACTCGCTGGAGGGGTTGAAGCCGGTGCGCGCCGGCCGCTTCTTCGTCCATGGCGGGCATGACCGCAGGAAGCGCCACAATGGCGAGCTCGCCATCGAGATCGAGGCGGGGCTGGCCTTCGGCACCGGCCATCACGGCACCACCGCCGGCTGCCTTGAAATGCTGGAGCAAGTCGTGCGGCGCGAGCACCCGCGCAACGCGCTCGACCTTGGCACCGGCAGCGCGGTGCTGGCGATCGCCGTTGCCAAGCTGGCGCATATTCCGGTGCTGGCGACCGACATCGATCCGATCGCCGTCAAGGTCGCTGCCGCCAACGCCCGCCTCAACCACGTCAAGGCGCTGGTTGAAACGGTGACGGCGCCGGGCTTCCATCACCCGATCTTTGCCGCGCGCGCGCCGTTCGACCTCATCGTCGCCAACATACTGGCGCGGCCACTGATGCGGCTGGCGCCTGAGATGGCCAGGCATATTTCGCTCGGCGGCTCGATCGTGCTGTCGGGCATCCTCGACCGTCAGCGCGACGCCGTGGTGTCGGCCTATGTCGGCCAGCAATTCCGCCATGTCAGGACCACGCACCGCGAGGGCTGGGTGACGATCCACCTCAAGCGGTGATCTGGACCAAATCAGAGCTATGGATTGCCGGTCTGGAACGTCCGGAAATCGATTCCGGTTTTCGGGCTCATGCGCTACGCTTGGCCCCAAGCACCCGAGGAGGCCACTATGTTCCAGACCTTCGATTCCGCCGGCGACCCCTCAGTGGGCAAGCTGCGCGTGGCGCTGCTGCGCCAATGGCTGGCGGCCAACGGGCTGGACGGCTTCATCGTGCCGCGCGCCGACGAGCACCAGGGCGAATACGTCGCCGACCGCTCGGCGCGGCTGAAATGGCTGACCGGCTTCAGCGGTTCGGCCGGCGTCGCCATCGTGCTGGCCGACCGCGCCTTCATGTTTGTCGACGGACGCTACACGCTGCAGGTGCGCCATGAGGTCGATCTCGACATTTTTTCGATCGAAAGCCTGGTCGACAACCCGCCGGCCAGCTGGATCAAGGATAATCTCGGCAAGGGCGCGCGGCTGGGTTTCGATCCGTGGCTGCACACGCTGGGCGAGGTCAAGGCGCTGAAAGCCGCGGCCGAACAATCGGGCGCGACCCTGGTGCCACTCGACAGGAACCCTATCGACATCATCTGGAAGGACCAGCCCGAACCGCCGCTGGCGCCGGTCGAGATTCACCCGATCGGCTTTGCCGGCGAACTCGCCAGGGACAAGCTGGCGCGGCTGGCAGCGGCCATTGCCAAGGATGGCGCCACCCATACCGTGCTGACCGACCCCTCTTCCATCGCCTGGACCTTCAACATCCGCGGCGGCGACGTGCCGCACACGCCGCTGGCGCTCGGTTTCGCCGTTCTCGCCGCTAATGGCTCGCACCAGATTTTCATGGATCAGCGCAAGTTCTCGCGCACCGTCGCGGCCTATCTCACCCAACTCGCCGATCTGCATGAGCCCAGCGAATTCGAGGCTGCGATCATCGCACTTGCCAAGGGCGGCGCCAGGATCGCGCTCGACCCGGTGCTGGCGGCGGAAAGACTGAAAATGCTGATCGAGGACAATGGCGGCACCGTCACGTCAGCGGCCGACCCTGCCCGCATCCCACGCGCCACCAAAAACCCGGCCGAAATCGCCGGCAGCCGCGCCGCGCACCGCCGCGATGGCGCGGCCGTCGCAAAGCTGCTCTGCTGGCTGGAGCGCCAAAAGCCCGGCAAGCTCGACGAGATATCAGTCGTCACCAGGCTGGAGGAAACCCGCCGTACCACCGGCGAGGAAACGCAGATGCCGCTGCGCGACATCTCCTTCGATACCATTTCCGGCGCCGGCCCCAACGGCGCCATCATGCACTACCGCGTGTCGCGCGCCACCAGCCGCAAACTGGCGAATGGCGAACTGTTCCTGCTCGATTCCGGTGGGCAATACCAGGACGGCACCACCGACATCACCCGCACCGTACCGATCGGCAAGCCGACCGAAGAGATGCGCGAGCGCTTCACTCTGGTGCTGAAAGGCATGATCGGCATTTCCATGCTGCGCTTTCCCCCGGGCACGCGTGGCTCCGAAATCGACGCTGTGGCGCGGATGGCGCTGTGGAAGCATGGCTGCGACTTCGCGCATGGCACCGGCCATGGCGTCGGCTCCTATCTCGCCGTGCATGAAGGGCCGCAGCGCATTGCCCGCACCGGCACCGAAAAGCTGCTCGCCGGCATGATGCTGTCCAACGAGCCTGGCTACTACAAGGAAGGCTCCTACGGCATCCGCATCGAGAATCTTGTCCTGGTGACGCCGACTGAGGCGGTCGAAGGCGGCGACATCGCCATGCACGGCTTCGAGACGCTGACGCTGGCGCCGATCGACGTCAGGTTGATCCGCACCGACCTGTTGACGCGCGACGAATTGCATTGGCTCGACCAATACCATGCGCGCGTGCTGGCCGAGATCGGACCGATGCTCGACGGCGAGACGCTGGCCTGGCTGGAAAAAGCAACCGCGCCGCTGCCGCACGACGCCAAGATCTGAAGTCTATCCGACGAACTGCCGCGCCAGGATCAACACCGCCGCGCCAGCCAAAAACATCACCATCAGGCCGCCGCGCAGCGAGACTAGGCCGGCAACGATGAGCGCCGCCCATTCGGCCGGCCCGGCGCCAAGCGCGGCTGGCGCCACCAGTGTGGTCAGCACCGCCGCCGGCACGGCGTTCAGCCCGGCCTCGACGCGTGGATGGATGTTGTCGAAGCGCGAGATGACCAAGTGGCCGCCGATGCGGGTGAGATAGGTGGCGACCGCGCCGGCGATGATGATCCAGAAGGTCGCGCTCATGGCCGCGCCTCCACGCCACTATGGTGCGGCGGCAGGATGACGGCTAGCAGCACGCCGGCAATCGCACCGATGGAAACGTGCCATGGCGACCCCACCGTCTTGTAGGCGATGATCGAGGCGACGGCACTGGCGATGACCACCGGCAGCCACAGCGGCCGCTTGCGAAAGCCCATGACCAGGCCGAGGAAATAGATCGGCAGCAGGAAATCGATGCCCAGCGCGTGGGTGTCTGGGATAAGCTTGCCGAACACCGCGCCGAGCGCGCTTTCGATCACCCAGAACAGATAGACCGGCAAGCCGAGCCCCATATACCAGGCGAAGCCGACCGTCTCGCCGGATTGCGCCTTGGCCTCGGCCACCGCGAATTGCGGATCGGTGAGCACGAAAAAACCCATGGCCTGCTGGATGACAGGCCAATGCGCGATGCGCCGGCCGATGCCGGCGGAATAGAGCACGTGGCGGAAATTGACGGCGAAGATCGACAGCACGATCAGCCATGGCGCGACGTGTTGGCCGAACAGCTCAATGCCAACCATCTGGCTGGCGCCGCCGAAGATCAGGGCGCTCATCAGAAAAGCCTCGAGCACGGAAAATCCGTTGTCGACGGCAATCGCCCCGAACAACAGCGCAAACGGCGCCGACGCCACGACGACCGGCATCGAGAGCCGAACGCCATTCCAGAAATCGCTGGTCGCGGAATTTTCGGTTAAGGTCTCTGCCGACATGTCACATTCCTAAGTCGCGGTGATATGTAGGTTCGAGCGGCTGAAAAGTCAGACGAATTCGTTTGAGCCAACAGATCAGCGAAACTGATGTCACGGGTCGCCAAAGCACTGAGGGATTGCGAGATGATCGTTTATGATTTCACCGGCAGGCATGCGGTCGTCACCGGGGCCGGCGGCGGCATGGGCGAGGCGATTGCGCTTGCGCTGCTCGAAGCCGGCGCATCGGTCACCGCCATCGACCTCAAGGCCTGTCCGGCCTCCCTGTCCTCCCACGGCGACAGACTGACCTTTGCCCAGGGCGACCTCACCGACGCTGCTTTTGTCGAACAGGTCGTGACCACGGCGGGGCGTGAGCGCGGCGGCATCGACTATCTCGCCAATGTCGCCGGCGTGCTCTGGTTCGGCCGCGACAGATCGGCACTGGAGATGGATCTCGATGTCTGGGACCAGGTTTTCGCCATCAACCTGAAATCCTTCGTGCACACGGCGCGCTCCGTCGTTCCCGTCATGCGCGCGGGCGGGCGCGGCGGCGCCATGGTCCATTTCTCGACCATCCAGTGGTATCGCGGCGATCCGAAACCGCAGGACGCCTACCAGGCATCGAAGGCCGGCGTCTGCGCGCTTTCGAAGTCGCTGGCCATGCAACTTGCCGGCGACGGCATCCGTTCGAACGCGATCTGCCCGGGCATGGCGCTCACCCCCTTGCAGGCGCGCTGGGATACCGAGGAGAAGCGTGCGGCGGTTGCCGACTATACGCCGCTCGGCCGCATCGGCACGCCGCAGGATATGGCCAATGCAGCACTTTTCCTGCTCTCGGATGCAGCAAACTACATCACCGGAATTGAACTCGCCGTCGATGGCGGGCTTTTGATGCGGATGTAGCCGGAATATCGAGGCCCCGGCGGGCGGAAACTAAATGCCCGACACCTTGCCCTGGATCGCCCTGCCCCAATCGAGCAGCGGCTTGGCGCGCAAGGTGAAATCGACGAGTTCCTCGACCAGTGCAGCGGTATGAATTCCCGCCGGATCGATCGCGTGGCGGACGGCGAAATGGCGGTTGCGAATGGCAGCCACAAGATCAGCCTCGGTGACATGCTCGAAGCCGCGCGGCGTGCGCTTCATGCGGTCTTCGGTGTCGAGCTCCAGACCGTTTTTCTTCAGCGCCGCAAGCAGGGCGCGGAATTCGGCGGGCCGGGTCGCGATGGCCTTGCGCATCGCCAGCAGCAGCTCCGGGCTCGGCTGCCACCAGGCAATGCCGGCAAAGCAGCGCTCAAGCCCGATATGCACGAAGAACACGCCTTGTTCCATCTTGGTGCCGTCGGGCGACAGGATCGCGGACAGATGCCGGTTGTAGGGCCGCTTGTCCTTGGCGAAACGCACATCGCGGTTGATGCGGAACAGCGACTTCTTGCGGTCGCCGCGCAGGCCGAGGCCCGCCGCTGCGAAGCGCTCTGTCAGCGTCTCGACCAGATCGCCGAAGGGGTCGCGCAATTCGCGTTCAAAGAGGTCGCGGTTCTCCAGGAACCACTCCCGGCTTTGATGAAAATCCAGCGCCTTCAGAAAAGGGATGGCTTTTGGACCGAAGCCGTTGAACGCGCCGGCCATCACGCCTTGCCGACCCGTTGCAACCAAGTGTCCTCGTCGATGACTTCGACGCCGAGTTCACTGGCAAGTTTCAGTTTGGAGCCTGCACCAGGCCCGGCCACCAACAGATCGGTCTTCGCGGAAACCGAACCCGCCACCTTGGCGCCGAGCCGTTCGGCCATCGCCTTGGCTTCGGAACGTGTCATCTTTTCCAAGGAGCCGGTGAAGACGATCGTCTTGCCTGCAACCTCACTGTCGACTGAGACGGTGACGATATACGGCTTCGGCTTGACCTGCGCGAGCAGCGCGTCAAGCACGTCGTCATTGCGTTCATTGCCGAAGAAATCGCGCAACGCATCGATGACCGTGTCGCCAATGCCGTTGACCGATGGGAAGACGCTGTGTGGATCGGCGGCCGCCGCCGTCTCCTTGCCGACGCGGATCAACTCCTCGATTGTCGAGAACGTCCGGGCAAGCACGGCGGCAGTCGTTTCGCCGATGTGACGAATGCCTAGCGCGAAGATGAAGCGGTCGAGTTCCGGCTCACGGCGCGAATCGATCGCAGCGAAGAGCTTGTCGAGGCCTTCGTAGTTGCGGTCCTCGACACTGCGCACATTCTTGCGCGTCTTGCCCGATGCGGCCTCGCGCTGCCTGGCCTGCTCCTCGCGCCGCTCGGCCAGCGCCTTGGTGACGGCCGGACGGCGGTCCCTGAGCGTGAAGATATCGGCGGCCGTCTTGATCAATCCGGCGTTGAAGAACGTATCGATGTTCTCGGCGCCCAGGCCCTCGATATCCATGGCGCCGCGTGACACGAAGTGGCGCAATTTTTCCACGGCCTGCGCGGCGCAGATCAGTTCGCCGGTGCAGCGTCGACGCGAATCTTCCTTACCGGTCTTCTCGTTGATCTCACGCGTCGCCGGCGAGCCGCAGACCGGACAAATGTGCGGGAATTCGTACGGCACGGCATCGGCCGGACGCTTGTCGATGACGACGCTGACGATCTGCGGAATGACGTCGCCTGCCCGCTGGATCACCACCGTGTCGCCGATGCGCACGTCGATGCCGTCTCGGATCGGTTGGCCGGTGCTGTCGAGGCCCTTGATGTAGTCCTCATTGTGCAGCGTCACGTTTTCAACCACGACGCCGCCAACCGTGACTGGCGCCAGCCGTGCAACCGGCGCCAGCGTGCCGGTGCGGCCGACCTGGATGTCGATCTTCTGCACGGTCGTCGACGCCTGTTCGGCCGGAAATTTGTGGGCGATGGCCCAGCGCGGTTCGCCGGTGACGAAACCCCATCTGCGCTGCAATTCCAGCTGGTCGACCTTGTAGACGACGCCGTCGATGTCATAGCCAAGCGATGAGCGCTGAGCCTCGATGAGGCGGTACTGCGCGACCAAATCCTCGACCGACCTCGCCCGCACCATCAGCGGGCTGATCTGGAATCCCCAATCCCTGAATTTCTGCACGGATTCGTACTGGGTCGGCGCCGGATCTTCTGTCGTGTAGCCCCAGGCATAGGCGAAGAACCTGAGATTGCGGCTGGCGGTGACCGAGGCATCCTTCTGGCGCAGCGAGCCGGCAGCCGTGTTGCGCGGATTGACATAGTCCTGGCCGCCAACCGCCGCCGAGCGCGCCTTCAGCGCCTCGAACTCCGCATAGGTCATGTAGACCTCGCCGCGTATCTCGATCGTCTCGGGCCAGCCCGAGCCTTTCAGCTTCGCCGGGATGTCGGCGATCGTCTTGAGGTTGGCGGTGATGTCTTCACCGACAGCGCCGTCGCCGCGGGTTGCGCCCTGCACGAACACGCCGCGTTCATAGCGCAGCGACGCCGACAGCCCGTCGATCTTCGGCTCGGCCGTGAAGGCGATGTCGAGATCCTTGTCGCGGTCGAAAAACCGCCGGCCGCGCTCGAGGAAATCGGTGACGTCCTCGTCGGTATAGGCCTTGGCGAGGCTGAGCATCGGCACCGCATGGCGCACCTTGGCAAAGCCTTCCGCCGGCGCAGCACCAACGCGGCGCGACGGCGAATCCTCGCGCACCAGATCGGGGAAGCGCTCTTCGATGGCAAGGTTGCGCCGCCGCAGCGCGTCATATTCGGCGTCCGAAATCGTCGGCGCATCCTCGGCATGATAGCGGCGATCATGGCCGGCGATTTCCTCGGCCAGCCGCCGAAGCTCATCCGCAGCTTCGCTTTCGCTCAACGATTCGACTGGTTTTTCAGACATGCGCTGCGATCCTCGAATTCTAGCGAGCCACTATAAATCAGGTTTTGCCGCGAGGGAGATAGCCTGTGGAAAAATCATTCCTGAACAGCAGGATGCAGCCATCTGCTGACTCAGATTCCACGCATGGAGAATCCAGCACCCAGGATGTGTCGAGATTCAGGTCAGGCCGGTCTGCGAAGGGCGGCTTCCGAGAACCGGAGCGGAGCGTACTTGAAGTACGTGAGCACCACAACCTAGGCAGCAGCAATGTTCTCGCGCAACAGCCGCTCGGCGGCCGCACGCGCCTCGTCGGTAATGGTGGCTCCGGCCAGCATGCGGGCGATCTCTTCCTGGCGCGCCGCGCGGTCCATCTCGGCAATGCCGGTGGCGACCCGGTCGCTGCCGCCGGATTTGGAGATCAGGAAATGCGTTGCCGCGCGCGCTGCGACTTGTGGTGCATGTGTGACCGAAAGCACCTGCACGCGCTTCGACAGCCGCGCCAGCCGCTGGCCGATCGCGTCGGCAACGGCGCCGCCCACCCCGGTGTCGATTTCGTCGAAGACCAGGGTTGGTGCCGAGCCGCGGTCGGCAAGCGCCACCTTCAGCGCCAGAAGGAAGCGCGAAAGCTCGCCGCCGGACGCCACCTTCATCATCGGCCCGGGCCGTGTGCCGGGATTGGTGCGCACCCAGAACTCGACCTGGTCGATGCCCTCTTCCATGCGGTTGTCGACGTCGCTCGTCATCTCGACGATGAATTCGGCCCGTTCGAGCTTCAACGCCGGCAGTTCGGCCATCACCGCCTTGGTCAGTCCGACCGCCGACGCATGGCGAAGCGACGACAATTGTGCGGCGGAAATATCGTAGGCCTCGCGCGCTGCAGCGGCCTGCTTTTCCAGCGCGTGCAGGCGCTCCTCGCCGGCGTCGAGATCGGCAAGATCAGCGACCATCGTATCGCGCAGCTGCGCCAGATCATCGACCGCCACTGCGTGCTTGCGCGAGGCGGCGCGCAACGAAAACAGCCGCTCTTCGGCCTTCTCCAGCCGTTGCGGATCATATTCGGTGGCGCGAAGGGCTGCTTCAACGCCCGACTGCGCCGCGTCGAGCGACAACATCGCCTCGTCGAGCGATTTGACGACGTCGTCAAGCAGGCCGGGCGCCTCGGTCACTTTGCGCTGCAGACGCCGCAACAGGCTGGCCAGTTGCGGCAAGGGCGAGGACGGCCCCGAAAGCACATCCTGCGCATCGTGGATTTCCGAGGCGATCTTTTCCGCCCGCATCATCGAGGCACGCAGTTCGGCAAGGTCGCTCTCTTCGCCCGGCTGCGGATCGAGTTTGGTCAATTCGGCGACCGCGGCGCGCAGATAGTCCGCCTCGCGCGCTGCCGCCTCGACCTTTGCGCGGTGACGCGTAAATTCCTGCTCGCAGCCGCGCCAGTAGCGCCACGCTTCGCCGGTCGCGCGCACGGCGCCGAGATGACCGCCAAAACTGTCCAGCAATTCGCGATGCGCGCCCGGATCGACCAGCGCACGCTCGTCATGCTGGCCGTGGATCTCGACCAGCGCACGGCCGACGTCGCGCATCAGCGTAACGCTGGACGGCTGGTCGTTGACGAAGACGCGGGTGCGGCCGTCCGCCGTCTGCACGCGGCGCAAAATGATATCGCCGTCGTCGTCGATGGCGTTGTCGACAAGCAGCATGCGGGCGGGATGGTTGCGCGGTACGTCGAAGACGGCGATGACCTGGCCCTGCGCCGCGCCATGGCGCACCAGCGAGGCGTCGCCACGCGCGCCAAGCGCCAACGACAAGGCATCAAGCAGGATGGATTTGCCGGCGCCGGTTTCGCCGGTCAGCACCGAAAGGCCGGGCTGGAAGTCGATATCCAGCTTCTCGATCAGGACGATATCGCGGATCGACAGTCTGGAAAGCATCAGAACCCGGACCTATTGCCTGTCGCCCAAAAGTGGACCCGGAGTTGGGACAACGACATGCACAAAAACAAAACGCGGCGCGCGATCCGTTGGAATCGCAGCGCCGCACTATCTTTTTGTTTTAGCATCGGATCAATCCGAAAAAGCGCTGAACACGCTTCGGACCAATCTTCTCCGGTCAAGCGCCGGTGATCAGCTTCCCAGCCTTGGATATCCACGATCCGGCATTCTCGCGCGGCGCAAGCCCATTGCTCTGCAGGAGCTTGTAGGAATCCTTGTACCATGGGCTGTCGGGATAGTTGGTGCCAAGCACGGCGGCGGCCGTCTGGGCTTCAGAGGTCAGGCCCATCGCATAATAGCTTTCGGTAAGACGCGCGAGCGCCTCCTCGACATGGCGCGTGTTGGAATAGTTTTCCACCACATTACGGAACCGCTTGACGGCGGCGATGTACTCGCGGCGTTCGAGATAATAGCGACCGATCTGCATCTCCTTGCCGGCCAACTGGTCGGTGGCAAAACGGATCTTCTCCTTGGCGTCGTCGACATATTCCGACGTCGGCCAGCGTGTCACCAGATCCTGCATTGTCTGCACGGTCTGGCGCGCTTCCTTCTGGTCCTGGGTAACGTCCTTGATCTGCCGGTAGTAGCTCAACCCGATAATGTACTGGGCGTAAGCCGCATCATCGGTCGACGGATAAAGCGTCAGATAACGCTTGGCCGCGCTGATCGCCTCGTCATAGCTGCCCTGCCGATAGTCGGCAAAGGCGCCCATCACCATCGATTTGCGGGCGAATTCCGAATAGGGATGCTGGCGGTCGACCGCATCGAACTTGCGGCTCGCCTCTTGCAGACGCCCGGCGTTCAGATTGGCGAGACCCTGATTGTAGAGAACGTCGGCCGGCTCCGTCTGGTCGACATAGGTCGACAGATCGACATCTTTCTCGGACGACATGCAGGCCGACAGGAAGAGCGATGGAACAACCACCGAAAGCGCCAGGAAAACAGCCCGATGCGGCGCTTTCAATTGACCAACTCGCTTGAAGAACATGATTGGATTCCGCCCTTTCGGCGTTATTTCAATGCCTTTCGCATGACGTTCCCTCAAAACTGATCCCCACTTTTGAGCGTCATGCACGTAATCGACGGCAGCAGCCATAAACCATAACTGCCTTGCCCAGCAACGCTATCCCCCGCCAATCGCACATTTTTGTGGCAGCCAGGACGCGCCCTGCCGCCCATGCAATTTGGTGTGCTAGTGATGTATTGCTGCAACATATGCCCCCGCGCCTAACATGAAGCTAACGTCTTGCCGGGAGCACTGCGCAGGTGTTTTGGGAGAAATGGGCCGCGAAATGACGTTGGAACTGGAGACGGCAACCCTGCGGCTGAGGCCTGTCACATCAGCCGACCGCGATGCTCTTTTCGCGCTCGAACAGGACCCCGAGGTGATGCGCTTTCTGAACGGCGGTGCGCCAACGCCGCTGGATGGCATCGACCCTGAAGCCAGCTTTCTGATGCCGCGTGGCGCCCGAGAAGGCCTATGGGCGGCCATCGAGAAGGTCTCAGGCGCCTTCGTTGGCTGGTTCTCGCTGTGGGACGGGGGCGATGGCACCGCGGATCTCGGTTACCGGCTGCGGCGAGCCATATGGGGATTAGGCTATGGCGGCGAAGGCGCCAAAATCCTTGTCGACACCGGTTTCTCACGCCTTGGCTTCACCCGCATCATCGCCAACACCATGGTCGTCAACCAGGCGTCACGGCGGGTCATGGAGAAAGCCGGATTGGTCTATGTCGCAACATTCTATCTCGACGGGCCGGATTCGCTGCCGGGTGCCGAGCATGGCGATGTCGAATACGCGCTGACACTTGAGGATTGGCGCAAAACCAATCGCGCCACGGAAGGCTGAAAGCAATTCAGCCGAGCCTTTCGGCGTGGCAACGAATCGTGCTGACGGCAGAAATCCGGAAAGTCAGATCACCCAAGGCGCAAAGACAGGCCCGGTGACGGCGATCATCTCGGCGGTGCGGCCGCGCTCGCGGCGTGTCGTCTCGACGACCTCGAATGCCGAACGGTCGGACAGCAGGCGCCTGAGCGCCGCAGCGTTCATTCTGTGGCCGCCGCGATAGGAACGGAAGCAGCCGATGAAGCGGGCGCCGGCCAACGCCAAATCGCCCATGGCGTCCATCGTCTTGTGACGAGCGAACTCATTGGGATAGCGCAGGCCGCCAATGTTGATCACCCGGTTGTCGTCGCCGATCACCAGCGAGTTTTCCAGCGAGGAGCCGAGCGCATAGCCGGCCGCCCACAGGCGCTCGACGTCCTTCATGAAACCGAAGGTACGGGCCCGCGCAATATCGCGGCGGAAAATGTCGGGGTTGATGTCGGATGCAAAGAGCTGGCGGCCGATCGCCGGGCTTTCGAAATCGATCTCGATCTCGAAGCGCGTCCCGCTATAGGGCCTGAATTCCGCCCAGGAGGCGCCGTTCTCGATGCGAACCGGCTTGACCACCCTGATGTAGCGGCGCTTGACCGGCAGCGTCTCGATGCCGGCCTGGTCTATGGCCTCCACGAACGCCACGGCACTGCCGTCGAGGATCGGAACCTCGCGGCCATCGATCTCGATGATGATATTGTCGATGCCAAGCCCGAACAGCGTCGCCATCAGATGTTCGACGGTGGCGATATGCTCACCCGAGGGATCGCCGAGCATGGTGCACAGGTCAGTGGCGCCGACTTCGGAAACGAGTGCGCGAAACTCACGGCCCTCGCCGCCATTCGAAAGCTGGAAGACGACACCCGTATCGGGGTCTGCCGGCAGAAAATTGACGGTAACGGGCTTGCCGCTGTGAACGCCGGTACCCGTCAGCGTCGCACGCGATTTAAGTGTCGTCTGATAGTCTTGCAAGACAAACCCCATAGCCCAAACTGCCTACGGCCGCTTCATCAGCCCCAAGGGCTCGCGGCTCTTGATCTACGGCAGGCTGGGCCAACTCCCCGAATCCCGGCACACCGAACCTAGTCGAGCGAAGATAGTGGTCCGGTAGAAAGTCTCCAAATCACGGTTTCTTACTCTCTGTAACCGCCACCAGAATGCCAGCGGTTCGGTAAGCCGCTGTTTTACAATCATTTTAAGCGTTAACAGGCAAACGGTGTCCTGCTTGCCTGTTAACAATTGTTACGGACCGTTAACAGGTCAATTGGCCTGACGGCGCAGGAATGCCGGGATCTCCAGCTGATCGTCTTCCTGCATTGTCCTGGTCTGCGGCGCAAGGCGGCCCTGATCGTCCAACTGACCGCGGCGCGGTGCGTAGAGCTGCGGGTCCTGACTGGCAAGGCGGCGCATTTCGGGTGCCGCCTGACGCAGTTTCGGTTCACGCGGCTGTGCCGGCTGCAACCGGGCAGGCTCCTCTTCGCGCCGCGTCAGGCCGTTGGTCAGCCGCTTGAGCAGCCCCATCGGTCCGCTGTTCTCGTGGTCGGCCGGACGGCTCTTGGCTTCCACCTCAGCCTTCACCACCGGCGGAAAATCCTCGACGCGCGGCATGCGCTGGGGTGCCGCGGCAACCGGCTGCGGCATTTCACGCTGCGGCGCCGGCTGCATGACCTGCTGGACCATTGGCTGCGGTTGGGCCGGCGGCGCCTGGAAGATCTTGCTCTGCGGCCGGAAGTCGTCGGCCTGGGCAACCGGCACTGGGCGAGCCTGCGCCATCGCCGCTGCATTGGCCTCGGCAAGCTGGATGGCCTCGGCAACCGGGTCGGCCGCGCGCGGCTCATAGATCGCCTGCTGGACGGGCGGACGGCTGTCCGTGACCGGCACAGCCGGGCGGGCGGCCGGCTTCTGCGGCGCCGTGCGAATGGAGATCGGCGCGGAAGCGATATCAGCCGCCGATTTGTCGATGCCGGTGGCGACCACCGAAACCCGGATCACGCCTTCGAGTTCTTCGTCGAACGTAGCGCCGAGAATGATGTTGGCGTCCTGATCGACCTCTTCGCGGATGCGCGTTGCGGCTTCGTCGACCTCGAACAGGGTCAGGTCGCGGCCACCGGTGATCGAGATCAGCAGGCCCTTGGCGCCCTTCATCGAGGTCTCGTCGAGCAGCGGGTTGGCGATCGCGGCCTCGGCGGCAGCCATCGCACGGCCCTCGCCCGAAGCTTCGCCGGTGCCCATCATCGCCTTGCCCATCTCGCGCATGACCGAACGGACGTCGGCGAAGTCGAGGTTAATCAGGCCTTCCTTGACCATCAGGTCGGTGATGCAGGCGACCCCGGAATAGAGCACCTGGTCGGCCATGGCGAAGGCATCGGCGAAGGTGGTCTTGTCATTGGCCAGCCGGAACAGGTTCTGGTTGGGGATGACGATCAGCGTATCGACGCATTTTTGCAGCTCCTCGATGCCGAGGTCTGCCGTCTTCATGCGGCGCTGGCCTTCGAAATGGAACGGCTTGGTGACGACGCCGACGGTGAGGATGCCCTTTTCGCGAGCAGCGCGGGCAACGACCGGAGCCGCACCCGTGCCGGTGCCGCCGCCCATGCCGGCGGTGACGAAGCACATATGGGTGTTGGAGAGATGATCGATGATCTCGTCGATGCATTCCTCGGCCGCCGCGCGCCCGACTTCAGGCTGCGACCCGGCGCCGAGGCCCTCGGTGACATGCGCGCCGAGCTGGATCAGCCGATCGGCCTTCGACATGGTCAGTGCCTGCGCGTCGGTGTTGGCGACGACGAACTCGACACCGCGCAAGCCGGCGGTGATCATATTGTTGACGGCGTTGCCGCCACCGCCGCCGACACCGAACACGGTGATGCGTGGCTTGAGCTCGGTGATGTCCGGCTTTTGCAGATTGATGGTCATTGTCTCCGTCCTTTGCCTTTCCCGCCGCTTCGCCGCCGCGGCCGCCTATGGGGCTGTCCCCGTCAATTTTAGAAACTGTCTCTCAACCACTGACTCATTCGATGCAGTTTTCCGCCCGTACCAGTCATCCTGAGGCCGGAAATTCCTTTCGCAGGGCGGCTCTCGAAGCTCGCCATCTGCGGATAGATCAGAAGCCCGACCGGGGTCGAGAAAGCCGGCCCCTTGGCGGCTTCGGGCAGGCCTGCCACGCCGAGTGGGCGGCCGATGCGTACATTGCGTCCCAGAATGCGGCGCGCCGCCTCCGGCAGGCCGGCAAGCTGGCTGGCGCCGCCAGTGAGCACGACGCGCTTGCCGACGGCATTGCCGTAGCCCGACTTGTTCAGCCGGTCGCGCAGCAGTTCCAGCGTTTCGTCGATGCGGGCGCGGATGATGCGCGTCATAACCGAACGCGGTATCTGCAACGGCACGTCGCCATCCTCGCCGATCGGCTGGATCGAAACCAGGTCGCGGTCATCGGCACTGCCGGGCAGCGCCGAGCCGTGCATCACTTTCAGCCGCTCGGCGGCATCGAGAGAGGTCGACAGGCCCTTGGCCATGTCCAGCGTCACGTGATTGCCGCCGATGGCAATGGCGTCGGCATGAACGAACTTGCCTTCCGAAAACACCGAGATCGTCGTGGTGCCGCCACCCATGTCGATGCAGGCCGCGCCCATTTCGAGTTCGTCGTCGACCAGCGCTGCAAGCCCGCTGGCATAGGGCGTCGCCACCATGCGCTCGACCGACAGATGCGAGCGGTTGATGCAGAGCTCCAGATTGCGCAAGGGGGCCGCGTCACCGGTCAGCACATGCATGTCGACGCCAAGCTGGTCGCCGACCATGCCGCGCGGATCACGCACGCCGCGCTCGGCATCCAGCGAAAAACCGACGGGAAGCGAATGGATCACCTCGCGCTCGGTCCTCAGCGCCTGCTTGGCGCCGGCGGCGAGCACGCGCTTGATGTCGGCCTCGTCGGCCTCGTGGCCGCCAAGGTTGATGGTGGCCGAAAAGGTTTCGCTCTTCAGCCGGCCGGCCGTCATGTTGACGATGAGCGAATCGACCGTCAGCCCCGCCATGCGCTCGGCAGCGTCGACGGCAAGGCGGATGGCGTGCTCGGCCCGGTCGAGATCGACGACGACCCCCGACTTCACGCCTTGCGATTTCTGGTGGCCGATGCCGATCACCTGGACGCGGTGCGAACGCCCGCGCAGCAGATTGCCGTCATCGCGCGGCTTGAGCTTTGCCACCATGCAGCAAACCTTGCTCGAGCCGACGTCCAGCACCGTTAGCGTGCCGGACCGGCGCGAGGAGGCATCGCTGTTGCCGCCAAGCCAGCTCATATCTTCGTCTCCGGCTTGCGCTTCAGGCTTTGCGGTTTTTCGTTGAGCGCGGCTTCACGCTGCGTCGCCGCTTCCGGCGTCAACTCGACGACCAGGCGGTCGGACAGGCGCATATCGACGGCGGCGATGTCGCGCGTCAGAAGCCCGTTGTCGTGGTCCATCCTGACGAGATCGGCGATCGCCTGATCTTCGTCATCCTCGGGAAGCTTGACCGTGATGCCGTTTTCCAGCTTCAGGTCCCAACGCCGTTCGCCGATGCGGATGTAGCCTTTGACCCGCGCCGCAAGCTCGGGATATTTTTTGATCTTGGCCAGAAAGTCCGGCGCCTTCGCCGGCGCGCCGGTGCCGATGATCAGCGGCAGCAATGCCTGCTTGCCACCCGAGAACGGCGCAATCACGGCGCCGGACCGTTCGATGACGGAGAGATCACTGCCTTGCTGCCAGAGCGCGAACGGCTCGCGCTCCTCGACGCGCACCTCCAGCGTGTGCGGATAGACCTTGCGCACCGCTGCAACCTCGACCCAGGGCAGCGTGCCAATGCGCTCGCGTGCGGCCTCTGCGTCAAAACCGATCAACGACGTCCAGCCGTCAAGTTCCAGCCTGTCAAGAATGTCGATCTCGGATGTTTCGCGATTGCCGACCACCTTGATCTGGTCGACGGCAAAACCGGTGCGGGCAGTGATGCTCTGGACGATCTCGTCAGTATCGCCCGAGAGATAGGCGCCGTAAGCGCAGCTGGAGGCGATCAGCACGGCAGACATGATGGTGGCACAGAAACGCGGCGCCTGAACTTCACCGCCACCCAGGCGCGCCAGCACCCGCACCGGCCGGCGAAGCAGGCGCGGCAGCACGAAATGGTCGAACGACAACGGCATGCCGAACAGCGCCGGCCCGGCCGCGCCTGTCTTGCCCTGTCCCCACTTCAACGCAGACACGAAGCGTCCTCCACCATCCAACTCAACAAATCGCCGAACGAGTGTCCCGCTTGCGCGGCGATTTCCGGCACCAAAGACGTCGGCGTCATACCTGGCTGGGTGTTGACCTCGAGCCAGACAACCTCGCCGTTTTCGGAGTGACGGTCATCGTAACGGAAGTCCGACCGGGAAACGCCCCGGCAGCCGATAGCTAGGTGAGCCTTGAGCGCCAGTGTCTGTATTTTTTGGTAAATATTCGGTGAAATTTTTGCCGGGCATTCGTGTTTTGATCCGCCCGCGACGTATTTTGAATCATAGTCGTAGAAGGAATGGCCGGTCGGGATGATTTCGCAGACGCCAAGCGCCACATCGCCCATCACCGCGCAGGTCAGCTCGCGTCCATGGACGTAGCGCTCGACCATGACCGTGTCGCCATACTTCCATTCGGACGAGCCGATGACCTGCGGCGGATGCGACTGACCTTCATGCACGATAACGACGCCGAAGCTCGACCCCTCATTGACCGGCTTGACCACATAGGGCGGCTTCATCGGATGCTTGTTCTGGATGGCGAAGCGATTGGCCACCTTCGATTCCGCTATCGGAACGCCGGCAGCCTTGGCGATCTTCTTGGCCTGCTCCTTGTTCATGGCAAGCGCCGAAGCGAGCACGCCGGAATGGGTGTAGGGAATGGCGAGATATTCGAGAATGCCCTGAATGGTGCCATCCTCGCCGAAAGGACCGTGCAGCGCGTTGAAAACAGCATCGGGCTTGAGTTCGGCAAGCACAGATCCGACGTCGCGCGAAACATCGACGCGGGTGACCTGGTAGCCTTCAGTCTCGAGCGCATCGGCACACGCCTTCCCCGAGGACAGAGACACGGGCCGCTCGGACGAGAATCCTCCCAGCAGAACAGCCACATGCTTACTTTTCATTTCCCGTCATCCCCTAATACGGCGGGCCCGCAACACTGTTTTCGCGACATTGAGTCCGAGTCTTCCGGCAGGTTGCCCCCCAGACGGAAAACGCGAGTAACGCGTCGCAACGACTCAAATCAGGAAACGCTTGAGGGCAGAGAATCAGAGAGTTGATTCGCTGGCAAGTGCTTACGATTCCGAGAGATTCACTTTCCGTGAAAACGACCGCGAAAAGCGCGTTGTTGAGTCTTCGCTGCAACGGTCGCGCGGGTATTTCAGGCGGTTTGAAGTTAAAGCATTACGCGAACTTCAGCTTGCGCTAATGCGGCCTAGAGCAACTGTCCGAGAAACTCCTGGACCTCATGGCCAGGCCGGAAGTTGCCGATGCGCTTGATCTCCCACTGCAGCCGGATGCCGGATTTTTCGAGCACCCGGGCGCGCACCGTCTCCCCCAGATATTCGAGGTCGTAGCCGGTCGCGGTTCCAGTGTTGATCATGAAGTTGCAATGCATCGGCGACATCTGCGCGCCGCCGATCATCAGCCCGCGGCAGCCGGCCTTGTCGATCTCTTTCCAGGCCGACGTGCCGTCCGGATTCTTGAAGGTCGAGCCGCCGGTCTTCTCGCGGATCGGCTGCACGGTTTCGCGGTGGTTCTGCACGGCATCCATCGCCGCCTTGATCGCCGCCTTGTCTTCCAGGGCCCCTTCGAACACGGCTGACGTGAAGATCAGCCCGGACGGCGCGGAGGAGTGACGGTAGGCGTAGCCCATGTCGGCATTGCTCAGCGTATGAAAACTGCCCTTGCGGTCGAGCGCCCGCACCTCGACGACCCGCTCGCGCGTCTCGACGCCATTGGCGCCGGCGTTCATCCGCAGCGCGCCGCCGATGGCGCCGGGAATGCCATGATAGAAATGAAAGCCGCCAATGCCCGCCTCATAGGCAAGTGCGGCCACGCGCTTGTCGGGCGTGGCGGCGCCAGCCCTGATCGTGGTCGGTCCGATAATCTCGGCTTCGCCAAAGCCCTTGGCCGAAAGCCGGATGACAAAACCCGGAATGCCACCGTCGCGCACCAGAAGGTTCGAGCCGACGCCGACGACGGTCAGCGGAATGTCCTCGGGAACGGCCTTCAGGAACGCGGCGAGGTCGTCCTCGTCGGCTGGCTGGAAAAGAGCCTCGGCAAGTCCGCCGGCGCGGAACCAGGTGATCTTGTCCATCTCGGCATTGGGCGTGATGCGGCCGCGCAGGCCGGCAAGCCGATCGCCAAGTCCGTCGATCAAGGCCTGGCCGCGCATCATGAGACGGTTCCGCCAAGGTCCTTGGGCAGCGCATAGGCCCATTGGGTGATGTTGCCGGCGCCGAGGAAGACGACGAAATCGCCGGGCTTGGCCAGCTCGCGGATGACCGGCGCAATGGCCGCCGGACCTTCGATGTAGCGCGCGTCGCGGTGGCCGCCGGAGCGGATGCGCGACACCAGCGCCTCGGAGGTCACCCCGTCGATCGGCTCTTCGCCGGCCGCATAGACCGGCGCCACCATCACCGTGTCGGCATCATTGAAGCAGACGGAAAACTCGTCGAACAGATCATGCAGCCGGGTGAAGCGGTGCGGCTGGGCAATGGCGATGACGCGGCCGTCCGTGGCGCTGCGCGCCGCCTTCAGCACCGCCGTGATCTCGACCGGATGATGACCATAATCGTCGAACACCTCGACGCCGTTCCACGAACCTGTGTGCGTAAAGCGCCGCTTGACGCCGGCAAAGGACGACAGGCCCTTCTTGATCGCCTCCGGCGAAAGGCCAAGCTCATGCGCGACCGCGATCGCCGCAGTCGCGTTGGAGACATTGTGACGGCCGGGCATCGGCAGGCGCAGGCCGGCGATCGTAATCTGGCCACGGCCCTTGCGATCGCGGATCACCACGTCGAATTCCGAGATGGCACCCGCCATGCGGTGGTTGGTGAAGCGCACATCGGCCTGCGCGTTCTCGCCATAGGTGATGACGCGGCGATCCTCGATGCGGCTGACCAGCGCCTGTACCTCCGGATGATCGGTGCACATCACGCCGAAGCCGTAGA
Source organism: Mesorhizobium sp. P2_H9 (assembly GCF_056403215.1). Taxonomy (NCBI): domain Bacteria; kingdom Pseudomonadati; phylum Pseudomonadota; class Alphaproteobacteria; order Hyphomicrobiales; family Phyllobacteriaceae; genus Mesorhizobium; species Mesorhizobium sp. P2_H9. The sequence goes on from NZ_JBFUFX010000009.1 coordinate 200,758, forward strand.
ACGGCACGTTCTCAACGAACTGACGAAACGCCTCTCGCACCTTGTCGAAACTGCCATAGTGATCGAGATGCTCGGGGTCGATGTTGGTGACGACCGCAATCTCGGCCGGCAGCTTCAGGAAAGTGCCGTCGCTCTCATCGGCCTCGACCACCATCCATTCGCCGTCGCCCATGCGGGCATTGGTGCCGTAGGCATTGATGATGCCGCCATTGATCACCGTCGGGTCGAGCCCGCCGGCTTCCAGCAGCGTCGCCACCATTGAGGTCGTCGTCGTCTTGCCATGCGTGCCGCCGATGGCGACAGCCTGACGGAAGCGCATCAATTCGGCCAGCATTTCGGCGCGGCGCACAATCGGCAGCAGCTTTTCACGCGCTGCCTTCAGTTCCGGATTGGATTTCTTGATCGCGGTCGACACGACCACTACTTCGGCTTCACCGATGTTCTCGGCCTTGTGGCCGACGAAGCACTCGATGCCCTTGTCGCGCAGCCGCTGCACATTGGCGCTGTCGGCCTGGTCGGAACCTTGCACCTTGTAGCCGAGATTGTGCAGCACCTCGGCGATGCCGCTCATGCCGATGCCGCCAATGCCGATGAAATGCACAAGGCCGATCGTCTGCGGCATCTTCATGCGTGCGTCCCTTTCCTGAATTCCGAAACGGTTTTCCTGGACGCAATAGCCTCTGTCAGATCGGCGAGCAACCGCGCCGCGTCCGGTTTTCCAGCCGATCTGGCCGCCGCCGCCATGGCAGTCAGCCGGCCCGGATCCTGCATCAACCCGCCGATCAAGGCAGCGATGCGCTCGGGCGACAACGTCGACTGCGGGTGCACTTCGGCCCCGCCTGCCGCGGCAAGGGCGGCGGCATTGGCCGCCTGGTCATGATCGAGCGCGTGCGGATAGGGCACCAGCAGCGCCGGCCGGCCAATGACGGCGATTTCAGACACGGTGGACGCACCGGAGCGCGACATCACCAGCTGTGCTGCCGCCATCCGCGCCGCCATATCGGTGAAGAACGGCGACACTTGCACGTCGACACCGAGCGCCGCATAGGCCGTCTTCACCCGCGCCACATCGTCGGCGCGGGCTTGTTGGGTAATCACCAGCCGCTTGCGCAGCGCTTCCGGCAGCAGCGCAATAGCCGCGGGAACTGCGTCGGAAAAGAACTGCGCGCCCTGGCTGCCGCCGAACACCAGCAGCCGGAACGGCTCTTCTCCGGCCGATGCCGCGTAGGGCATCTTTGCCGCTTCCATGACTTGCGGCCGGACCGGATTGCCCGTCGTCACCGTCTTGGCGCCTGCTGCACTTGCATCTTCCGGCAGGAAGCCGCCGGCGATCGCATCGACACGACCCGCCAGTGCCCGGTTGGCCCGGCCCATCACCGCGTTCTGCTCGTGGATCAGCGTCGGCACTTTGCGCCTTGTCGCCGCATAGAGCGGCGGCAGCGTCGGATAGCCGCCGAAACCGACAACGGCGTCGGGCTTGATCCTGCCGATGATGGCTGAGGCCTGCCGCACCCCGCGCCAGATCTTCCAGAAGGCGGCAAGCACCGCCACCGGGTTCTTCGACCCCATGGTCGCCGACTGGATCGGATGGACGGCTGCCGCCGGGAAATGGCCGGCAAAGCGCTCGGCGCGGTCATCGGTGGCCAGATGTACCTTCCAGCCGCGCTCGTTCAGCTCGTGTGCCAGCGCCTCGGCCGGGAAGAGATGCCCGCCCGTGCCGCCAGCCGCCAGAAGGATCACACCCCTCGACATCTCACTCCGCCGGCATGGCGCGTTGCGACAGGGCAAAGCCCATCTGCTTGCGCTTTTCCGGCCGCCTGCGCGTCAGCGCCAGCACCATGCCCATCGAGATGGCGATGGCGATCTGCGACGAGCCGCCATAGGAGATGAACGGCAGCGTCATGCCCTTGGCCGGCATCAGCTGCAGATTGACGGCCATGTTGATGACCGACTGCAGGCCAAAGACGGTGACCAGGCCGCCAACGGCATAGCGGGTGAAATCGTCCTGTTCCTTCAGTGCGGTGCTCAGGCCGCGCAGCACGATGAAGGCGAAGATCGACATGATGAAGAAGCACATGATCAGTCCGAATTCTTCGCCGGCGACCGAAAACACGAAGTCGGCGTGGCTGTCCGGGATGACCCGCTTGACGGTGCCCTCGCCCGGTCCGACGCCGAACCAGCCGCCATTGATCAGCGCTTCGCGGCCCATGTCGACCTGGAAAGTGTCGCCTTCGCCGGTGACGAACTTGTCGATGCGGGCAGCGACGTGCGGAAACACCGAATAGGCGGCGAAGACGCCGCCGAGGCCGGCGGCGCCCAGCGCTATGATCCACATCCATGGCAGACCGGCCATGAAGAACATGACGCCCCAGGTGCCGAGCACCAGCATGGTCTGGCCGAGATCGGGCTGCGCCACCAAGAGCGAGATGACCAGGGCCAACAGCAGCATGGCAAACAGGTTGCCCGGAATATCGGGCTGGCGCTTGTGTTCGGCAAACAGCCAGGCGCACATGATGACGAAGGCAGGTTTCAGGAATTCGGAGGGCTGGATCGACAGACCTGCCAACGACACCCAGCGCCGCGCGCCTTTCACCTCGACGCCGACATAGAGAACCACCACCATCAGCACGAGCATGATGCACAGCATGACCAGCGCCATGCGCCGGATCTGCCGGGATTCGAGGAAGGAGACGGCGAGCATCACGCCGAGTGCCGGCACGGTGAAGATGATCTGCCTGGTGGCGAAGTGGAAGCTGTCGAGGCCGATGCGTTCGGCCACCGCCGGGCTCGCCGCGAAGGACAGCACGATGCCGAGCCCCATCAGCGACAGGAACGCCGCCAGGAACCAGCGATCGATCGTCCACCACCAGGTCGCTACCGGACTTTTGTCGAGACGGCTTTGCATTATCGTGCCCCTCCGATGGGTTTCACGCCCTCGATAGCATTCGCAGCTTGCCTGAAGGCTTCGCCGCGCACTTCGAAATTCTTGAACTGGTCGAAACTGGCGCAGGCGGGCGACAGCAGCACCACCACCTCGCCGCTGTCGTCATTTGCCGCATCACGCGCCGCGTGCTCGACCGCGGCGGCAAGCGTGCCCGATATTTCATAGGGCACCGCTTCGCCTAGCGTCGCCGAGAAAGCAGGCGCCGCCTCGCCGATCAGATAGGCCCTGGCGATGCGCGGGAAGAAGCCGCGCAGTGGCTCGATGCCGCCCTCCTTGGGCAGGCCGCCGGCGATCCAGTAGATGCGCGGAAAGCTCGACAGGGCCGGTGCCGCCGCATCGGCATTGGTCGCCTTGGAATCGTTGATGAACAGCACATGGTCCTTGCGGCCGACCTGCTCCATCCGATGCGCCAGTCCGGGAAAGCTCTCCAGCCCGGCCTGAATCTCGCCGAGGTCCAGCCCGACCTTGAGACAGGCGGCGACAGCGGCCAGCGCGTTCTGAGCATTGTGCTGGCCGCGCAGCGAACCGATGCCTTCGAGAAAGGCAACCCGGCTGTAGCGGCCGTGCACCGCTTCCATCAGATTGCTGCCATCGGCGAAGTAACCGTCGGTCAGCGGCAGCCGCTTGGAAATGCGGATCTCCTCTCTGCCCGCCCGCTCAAGCCGGTCGGCGATCTGCGCGCACCAGGAATCGTCGATGCCGACGATGGCCGTCTCGCTGCCGGCCACCAGCCGCTCCTTGATCGAGGCATAGTGCTGCATGGTGCCGTGCCGGTCGAGATGGTCGGGCGTCAGGTTGAGCAGGATGCCGGCCGTCGGGTTGATCGAAGGCGCCAGATCGATCTGATAGGAGGAGCACTCCACCACATAGTGCCGATCAGGCTGCGGCGGATCGAGCGTCATGATGGCGCGGCCGATATTGCCGCCCATCTGCGTGTCGCGCCCGGCCGATTTGAGAATATGCGAGGTCAGCGCCGTCGTCGTCGACTTGCCGTTGGTGCCGGTGATGGCAATGAAGGGTGCTGTCGGCGCGCGGGCAATCCGTTCGCGGCAGAACAGCTCGATGTCGCCGATCACCTCGACGCCGGCGCCACGCGCCAACTCGACCGTCCAGTGCGGCTTCGGATGCGTCAGCGGCACGCCCGGCGAAAGCACGAAGGCCGAGAACCCCGCCCAGTCGGCGCCGCGCAGGTCGGCGGTAACGATGCCGAGCGCCGCCGCCTTGCCGACGCTGTCGGGATTGTCGTCCCAGGCAAGAACATCCGCCCCACCCTCGATCAGCGCGCGCGCGGTGGCGATCCCCGAGCCGCCAAGCCCGAAGAGCGAAACACGCTTGCCTCCAAAGGATGCGGCGGGGATCAAGCGGGCTCCTATCTCAGCTTGAGGGTCGACAGGCCGACCAGTGCCAGGATCACGGCGATGATCCAGAAGCGGATCACCACCTGGCTTTCGGTCCAGCCGAGCTTTTCGAAATGATGGTGGATCGGCGCCATCAGGAACACGCGCTTGCCCGTCATCTTGAAGTAGCCGACCTGGATGATGACCGACAGGATTTCCACGACAAACAATCCGCCGACGATGACCAGAACGATCTCGTGCTTGGTCGCCACCGCGACCGTGCCGATCAGCCCGCCCATCGCCAGCGAACCGGTGTCGCCCATGAAGATCGCGGCAGGCGGTGCATTGAACCACAGGAAGCCGAGGCCGGCGCCGATCACCGCGCCAAGCACGACCGCCAGTTCGCCGGTGCCGGGGACGAAATGGATCTGCAGATATTCGGCGAACACCGCATTGCCGGAGAGGTAGGCGATGACGCCGAAGGATGCCGCGGCAATCATGATCGGCACGATCGCCAGCCCGTCGAGACCATCGGTCAGGTTCACCGCATTGCCGGCGCCAACGATGACGAAGCACGAGAACGGAACGAAGAACCAGCCGAGATTGACGATGAATTCCTTGGCGAAGGGAAAGGTCAGCGACGACGAGAACGGCGCCTGGCCGTTGTGCATGATCACCCAGGCGGCAATGCCGGCGATGACGAATTCAAGCGCCAGCCGCGCCTTGCCGGAAAAGCCGAGATGCGACTGCTTCGTCACCTTGAGATAGTCGTCGTAGAAACCGATCGAGCCGAAACCCAACGTCACCAGCAGCACCACCCAGACATAGATGCTGGAAAGGTTCGCCCACAACAGCGACGAGCCGACGATGCCGCACAGGATCATCAGCCCGCCCATGGTCGGCGTACCGGCCTTCTTGAAGTGGGTTTGCGGCCCGTCGGCACGGATCGGCTGGCCCTTGCCTTGCCGCAGCCTGAGCGAATTGATGATGGTCGGTCCAAAAATGAAGACGATCAGCGCAGAGGTGATGAGCGCCCCGCCGGTGCGGAAGGTGATGTAGCGGAAGACGTTGAAGACAGAGACCTTGTCCGCAAAATCAACGAGCAATGTAAACATGCTATTCCGTCCCCCGGACCCGACCCCTAGGTCTGTTTGCTGGTTGTGGCTTCCGCCGGAAATTTGCCGAGCAGCGCGTCGACCAGCTTTGAAAAACCGATGCCCTTCGACGATTTGATCATGACCACGTCGCCAGCTTTCAATGCCGACAGCAGCACCGGTTTCAGATCTTCGGCCCCGGCGCGATACTCGGTCTTGATGTCGTTAGGCAAGATGTCGGCCAGCGCCTGCATTTCCGGGCCGCCGAGAAAGACCGTCCGCGTCTCGGTGCCGACGATCAGGTCGGCAAGCGCTGCATGCAGCTTTGCTGAGTGGTCGCCGAGTTCCAGCATATCGCCGAGCACGGCGATGCGGCGGCCTTCGCCCGACACCGGCGTCGCATTGAGCAGCGCCATCGCCGCATCCATCGACGCCGGATTGGCATTGTAGCTCTCGTCGATCAGCGTGATCGGCCCCTTGGGGTGGCGCAGCACATGGCGCTTGCCACGGCCGCGTTCCGCCGACAGATCGGCGAGCGCCAAGGCCACCTTGGCAAGGTCGGCGCCAACCAGATGCGCCGCACCCAGCACCGCCAGCACATTCTGCACCATGTGGCGGCCGGGCGCGCCGATGCTGGCGGCAACCTCGTGGCCATCGATCCTGGCAATGATGTCGGAATGATCGGCATGCAGCACGCATTTGACCAGCTTAAAGGTCGAGCGGGCGTTTTCGCCAAAGCCGAAGACGTGCTCGACACCGGCAGCGCGCGCCATCTTGTCGAGCAATTTCGAGCGCGGATCGTCGCGGTTGAGCACGGCCGCGCCATCGGGCTCGAGCCCCTCGAAAATCTCCGCCTTGGCCTTGGCGATCTCGTCCAGATTCTTGAAGAAGCCGAGATGGGCTGCCGCGATCAGCGTGACGATGGCGACATGCGGCCGGACCATCTTGACCAGCGGCCGGATTTCGCCCGGATGATTCATGCCAATCTCGAACACGGCATAGTCGCAATCGTCAGGCATCCGCGCCAGTGTCAGCGGCACGCCCCAGTGGTTGTTGAACGACTGTGCTGACGCATGGACTTTGCCAACGGCGGACAGCACATGGCGCAGCGCTTCCTTGGTGGTCGTCTTGCCGGCGGAGCCTGTCACGGCGATGATTTTGGCGTTCGAACGCGCGCGCGCCGCGACGCCGAGCTTTTCCAGTGCCGCCAGCACATCCTCCACGACGATCATCGGCGCCGTCAGCCGGCCGAGCGACGGCAACTTGCCTTCGGCCACGACCAGCACGCCGGCGCCGGCCTTGATTGCCGAGGTCGCGAAATCATGGCCATCCATCGCCTCGCCCTTGATGGCGAAGAAGGCATCGCCCGGCTGCAGGCTGCGGCTGTCGATCGAAATGCCCGAAATGCCTTCCGGCATCGGGCCGAGCGGCCGTCCATCCATGGCGGCGACCAGCGCATCGGCGGTCCACAGGAAACTCATGCGGCACGCTCCCGCAGCGCCGCGCGCACTTCCTCATGATCGGAGAAATGAAACGTCTCGGCGCCTATGGTCTGGCCTTCCTCGTGGCCCTTGCCGGCCACGATCAGCGTGTCGCCGGCGTGGAGCATGGCCACCGCTTCGTGGATCGCCTTGCGCCGGTCGCCGATCTCGACGGCGCCGGGCGCGGCAGCGAGGATCGCAGCGCGGATCGTTTCCGGCACTTCCGAGCGCGGATTGTCGTCGGTGACGATGACGACATCGGCAAGCCGGGTGGCGATCTCGCCCATGATCGGCCTTTTGCCGCGGTCGCGGTCGCCACCGCAGCCGAACACGACGATGACGCGGCCGGTGGTGAACGGTCGCACCGAGGCGAGCACATTTTCCAGCGCATCCGGCTTGTGCGCGTAGTCGACGTAGACCGGCGCGCCATTGGCCGTGGTGCCGACAAGGTCGAGCCGACCCGGAGCACCCTTCAGTTTTTCCAATGCCATCAAGGCCTTGGCGGCAGGTGTTCCAGTCGAAATGGCGAGACCAGCCGAAACCAGCGCATTGGAGATCTGGAAATCGCCGGCCAGCGGCAGGTCGACCTCGTACAAAATGCCATCGGCTTCGACCTCGGCACGCTGGCGGTGGCGCTCGTGCTCGACCCGCTTCAGCCGCAGGAAATCGCCGTGCCGGCCGACCGTCAGCACGGTCAGGCCCGCCGCGCGTGCCGCACGCACCGTCGGCTCCGACCACGGGTCGTCGGCGAAGATCACGGCCGGCGCCCCTTTGGGCAGCAGCGTATCGAACAGCCGCAGTTTGGCGCGATGATAGTCCTCGACCGTCGGATGATAGTCCATGTGGTCACGGCCGAGATTGGTGAACCCGCCGGCGGCGAGCTTCACCCCGTCGAGGCGGCGCTGGTCGAGACCATGGCTGGAGGCTTCCATCGAGGCGTGGGTGACGCCGGCATCGGCCAATTCGCTCAGCAACTGGTGTAAGGCTATCGGGTCGGGCGTGGTCAGCGAGCCATACTCGTTGCGGCCCGGCGCCACCACGCCGGTGGTGCCGATCGAAGCCGCGGCAAAGCCGGCCTGCTCCCATATCTGCCTGGTGAAGGCGGCRACCGAGGTCTTGCCGCTGGTRCCGGTCACCGCGACCATGGTTTGCGGTTGCCGACCAAAGAAGCGGGCAGCGCTCAATGCCAGTGCAAGGCGTGGATCATCGACCGAAAGAACCGGAACCGGCAGGCCGGCAACGGCACTGCCCGTGCCCGCCACAATGGCCACAGCACCCCGTCTGGCGGCATCGGCCGCGTAGGCCACCCCATCCGCCTTGGTTCCCGCGAGCGCGAAAAAGACCACGCCCGGTCTTGCCTGGCGCGAATCCGACGTAATCCCGGTAACCTCCATGTCGGGGGAAGCTGTTCCCTCGATAGGCAGGATACCGGCTAGATCTTTCAGCTGCATCGAGTTCCGTTCATTGCAACAAAATAGCGCGCAGTTGCCGGCGCGCCCCAAGAATCACTGATAGGACACCAGCGTTGCACCATTTTCATGACTGAAATCTGGCTTCACGCCAAGCATCGAAGCCGAACGGCGGATGATGTTCGCAACAATTGGTGCTGCATTCGAGCCGGCGGTGGCGCCCATGCCGGGTTTTTCCGGCTTCGGCTCGTCGATAATCGACAAAACGATATATTGCGGATCGTCCATCGGGAAGGAAGCGACAAAGGCGTTGAAACGCACCGTCGACGAGTAGCGGCCGTTGATGACCTTCTCGGCCGTACCGGTCTTGCCGCCGACGCGATAGCCCGGAACCCTGGCGTTCTTGCCCGAACCCTTCTCGGCGTTGAGCGAGTAGAGATAGCGCATGCCTTCAACGGTCTTTTCGTTGACCACTTTCTTGGCCACCGTCATCGCCTGCTCTTGCGTGCGCGGCAGGAATGTCGGCTCGATCAGATAGCCGCCATTCATCAGCGCGGCGCAACCGACCGCCGTCTGCAGCGGCGTCGTCGACACGCCGTGACCAAAGGCGATGGTGATCGAGTTGACCTTCTTCCACACCTTGGGTTCGGTGGGGCGGGCGACTTCCGGCAGTTCGGTCTGCATCTTCTCGAGGATGCCCATGCGATGCAGGAATTCGCGGTGGCCCTCGATGCCCACCACGTCGGCTTCCCGGGCCGAGCCGATGTTGGAGGAATAGATGAACACCTCCGGCACACTCAGCACCCGGTTCTTGCCGTGGAAGTCATGAATGGTCTGGTGGCCGATCTGGATCGGGTGCGAGGCATCGAACCGGCTTTCCATCGTCACCTTGCCGGAATCGAGCGCCATGGCAGTGGTGAAGCTCTTGAAGGTCGAGCCCATTTCGTAGAGGCCGGCCGACATGCGGTTCAGCCGGTCCTTGTCCTGCGCATTGTAGGGATTGTTGGGGTCGAAATCCGGCACCGAGGCCATCGCCACCACTTCGCCGGTCTTGACGTTCAGCACCACGGCGCCGGCAGCGATGGCATGATATTTCTCCATGCCGTTGGCGATCTCGTCGCGCACGATGTGCTGAACACGCAGGTCTACCGAAAGCTGCACCGGCTTCAAATCCTTGGCTATCGCCAGGCCCGACGCCTGAAGGTCGCTCAGGCCCTGCTCGTCAATGTACTTCTCCATGCCGGAGATGCCCTGATTGTCGATGTTGGTGAGGCCGACAATGTAGGACGAGGTTTCGCCGGCCGGATAGAACCGGCGCTTTTCGGTGCGGAAGCCAAAGCCGGGAATGCCGAGCTGCATGATGTCGGCCTGCTGCTTGGGCGTCAGCTGCCGCTGCAGCCAGACGAAGCCGGCGCCGCTCTTGAGCTTGTGATAGGTCTGCTCGTAATCGATCTCGGGAAGCACCGTCGACAGCTTTTCGATCGCCTCGTCGGCATCGACGATGCGGCGCGGCTCGGCAAACAGCGACGCCGTCTTGATGTCCGTCGCCAGCACTTCGCCGTTGCGGTCGACGATGTCGGGCCGCGACGCCGTCACCCGGCTCTGCGGACCGCCGGACATGTCGGGGTTCTGGAAGCCGAGATAGACCAGCCGCCCGGCGATGGTCGAATAGATGCCGAAGAACACTGCCATCGTCATCACGATGCGGGTCTTGGCCTTGCCGCCAGTCGCCTTGCGGGCGCCGTCGACGACGATCGAGCCGTCTTCGCCTGATTTTGCGCGACGCTTCAGCAATCTGCCCATCGTTGGCAATTTGACGATCATTGGACGATGCCTCCGGTCACCACCGGGTCCTTGCCCAAAGGCCCCTTGCCGGAATTGTCGGCCATGCCGCCCAGCCGCTGGGACGACAGGTCCTCGATGTTGACCGGTTTTGCCGGCAGATCGTCGAGCCCGACGATCTGGCGTGCATTGACCGGCTCGAGCGCGAGCTGCGATTTGTAGAGTTCAGCGAGTTTCTGCAGGCGCGACGGCTGGGTGAGGAGGCTCCAATCGGCCTTCAAGAGGTCGATCGTATCCTCCTCGTAGCGGATCTGCGCCTCGATCTTCTGCACCGACGCCAATTGTTCCTCGGCCTCGCGCTTGGTCTTGTAGGTCAGGGCCGCGGCCGAAACCATGACGGCGATAAGGACTATGTCGCTGGTACGAAACACGTGCTCACCTCTCTCTCGGCCGATCGATGCCGGGAAGCTTTGGAAGGCCGAAAATCGAAAAATCACCGGCGCGCGCCGGCGCCTCGGTGCGGATCGCAGCGCGCAGTCTTGCCGAGCGCGCCCGCGGATTGGCTGCTGTCTCGGTGTCGCCAGGCGTCACGCCGCCGCCGGCCTTGCCGAAGGTCGCCAGGCGCGTATGCGCTTCGGGCATGTGCCGCGAGCCGGTCGCGGCATCGGCGCGGTCGGCAATGAAGCGCTTGACGATGCGATCTTCCAGTGAATGGAACGTCACCACGACAAGCCGCCCGCCCGGCTTCAGCACGCGCTCGGCCGCAAACAGGGCCTTGGCCAATTCGCCGAGTTCATCATTGACGAAAATGCGCAACGCCTGGAAGACGCGGGTTGCCGGATGGATCTTGTCCTTGGGCGCACGGCCAATATGCGTTTCGATGGCGTCGGCGAGGTCGAGCGTGCGCTCGAACGGATGTTTTTCGCGGCGGCTCTCGATCATGCGGGCGATGCGGCCGGCATGGCGCTCTTCGCCGAGGAAGCCGAAGATGCGGGCAAGGTCGCCCATCTTGAAGGAGTTGACGACATCGGCCGCACTGAGGCCCGCCTGCGCCATGCGCATGTCGAGCGGCCCGTCGGTGCGGAATGAAAAGCCGCGCTCCGCCTGGTCGATCTGCATCGAGGAGACGCCGATGTCGAGCACCACGCCGTCGGCGCTTTCGACCTGCTCGTCCAGCGTCGAGAACGGCGCCTGGACAAGCTTGAGCCTGCCGCCCGACTGCTGTTCGAGGGCGCGTCCTGCCGCAATGGCATCCGGATCGCGATCGATGGCGACGACCGAAGCGCCGGTTGCGAGGATCGCCCTGGTGTAGCCGCCGGCGCCGAACGTGCCGTCGACGATCAAATCGCCGGTTTTTGGCGCGAGCGCCTCCAGCACTTCGGCAAGGAGGACCGGAATGTGACGGGTCGGTCCGCCAACGGCGCTGATATCATCGCCGTGACCCGCCATCATTCCGGCCGCTCCCCAGGCTTCGTCCCCTGCCGAAGCTGCAAAAGCCGCGCGCGTGCCTGCGCCCCATAGGCGGCAAGCTGTTTCGGTTCCCAGATCTGAAAGAAATTGCCGCGGCCGACAAAGGCCACTTCCGCCGAAATGCCGGTGTGCTCGCGGATGAAATCGCTCATCGTGATGCGGCCGTCCTGGTCGAGCTTCAGGAACGTTCCGTCGCCATGGCAGAAGAACGACATGTCGTCCGCCGTCTGCAAAAAAGGGTCTTCCAGCGCGATGCGCTGCTCGTAGCGGTCGAGCAGGTCGAGACCGCCGACATCCATCGCCGGAACATCCAGACAGCGCAGCGCATAGAGCTCCGAATAGCCGCGTTTCTGCACGACCGCGCGGAAATGCGCCGGAACGGAGACCCGCCCCTTCGCATCGATCCTGTTCACCGCGCTTGACAGAAACCGGTCCATTACGCGTTACAGCCGCTTCCGCCGCCGCACCCCTTTCCATCTTGTCGTCCGCGCCGCCGCTGCGCGTCCCCTGCCGAACATTCGCTTCATTCCCAAAGGCGAAACCCCGCAAACGGACAGCCGCCGCGGCTGCCCGATTGGCGTACGCTTCACCCTGACGCGGAACGAAGGCTTTGGTATCGAAATGGGATATCATGGGGCACTATGGGCGTCAACGGGAACAGGCTTCACAAACGCACGCGCCACAACCGGTGAGAGCAGCTTTGACGGCACTCCCTTCTTTATCGTCCATTAAGCCTAACGAAGGGTTTAGAGCCGTCTGGCCCAACCGGAGGCGGCTTGCCGCAAGCCGTAGCCTGACGCTAGGGTCGGCCGCATTTCTCGACCAAGAAACAAGGTTTGAAAATCGATGTCCGAAACCGCCAGGTCACGCGCTGCGGCCCTTCCTCATCTGCGTCGCGACAGACTGGCAAAGGGCGACCCGATTCCGCTGCCCTTGACGATGGCCGCGATTTTTCACGCTCCCGGTGACGCCACCGGCTTTGATCAGTATGGCCGCTTCTCGAACCCGACCTGGGATGCGGTCGAGCACATGCTGGCGCATCTGGAAGATGCGCCATGCGTCGCCTTCCCCTCGGGGATGGCTGCGATCTCGGCGGTGTTTTTTGGGCTGCTCAAGGCCGGCGACCGCATCCTTCTGCCTTCGGATGGTTATCACACCACCAGGGCGCTGGCGGAGCGCTTCCTTAAATCGTTCGGTGTCAGCTACGACGTCAGGCCGACATCGAACTTCCTGGACGGTGGTTTCGATGGCTATCGCCTCGCCTTCGTCGAAACCCCCGCCAATCCCGGCCTGGACATCTGCGACATCGCGGCTGTCACCGAGGCCGCTCATAGCGCAGGCGCGCTGCTCGTTGTCGACAACACGACGATGACGCCGTTCGGCCAGCGCCCGCTCGATCTCGGCGCCGATATCGTCATTGCCGCCGACACCAAGGCGCCCAACGGCCATTCCGACGTGCTGTTCGGCCATGTCGCCAGCCGCAATGCCGATATCATCGCTGCCGTGACCGACTGGCGGGAGACTTCCGGCGCCATTCCCGGACCGTTCGAAGCGTGGCTGGTGCATCGCGGCCTCGAAACGCTCGATGTGCGTTTCGACCGCATGTGTTCTTCCGCCGAAGTGATTGCGCGGCGGCTGAAAGACCACCGCGCGGTCAGCGGCCTGCGCTACCCCGGCCTCGAAGGCGATCCTTCGCACAACCTTGCCCGTGCCCAGATGGAACGCTTCGGCTTTCTCATCTCCTTCGTGCTGGCTTCGGAGGACAAGGCTGAGGATTTCATCAACAATTGCGCGCTGATGCAGGCCGCCACATCCTTCGGCGGCGTCCACACCTCGGCCGAACGGCGATCGAAAAGAGGCGACGCCGTTGCGCCCGGCTTCGTGCGCCTGTCGGTCGGCTGCGAGCCGGTGAAGGAACTGTGGCAGGCAATCGAGGCATCGCTCGACAAGCTCGGCGTCTGAGTGGAGCCGTCACGAATTCAGGTCGTCAGCCTCGATCTTGCGCCGGCCATGCAGGACGCGCAGGATTTCAATGGCGCCGTCAGCGATGCGGTAGAACGTAAGATATTCCCCCAGGACCAGGTGGCGGATACCTGGAGCAATGTCTTCGCGCGGCGCACCGGAGAACGGATGCAAAGCCAACAAGCGCCATCGCGCTTCAAAAGCATCCACCAGGCGAACCGCAGCAAATGGATTGTCGGCCGCGACATAGTCGCCAATAGCTTCAAGGTCGACTTCCGCCTGAGGAAGCAGGCGGTATTTCACTCATGGAAGCCTTTAGCCTCGGCCATTCTTAGATATTTCGCGCGCAACCGCTCCATGATTGGTTGCCCGTCCAGCGCCGGCCCGCTGTCGATTCCCTCCTGCACCAGCTTGCGCAATTCTTCCAGCGTGTAGCCATGCAGGTCGCGCCGGTCCTTCCATTGCCGCAAAGCGTCGCGGATCACTTCGCTTGCCGAGGCATATTCCCCCGCAGCCACCACATCGTCGACCGCCGCCGCCAGTTCCGGCGACAGCGTGATGCTGCGCTTGTCGACATGGCCCATGACGGCCCTCCTGATGCTATCTATTCGAGCAAGGTACGATTTAATCGCACCAATTTCAACAAAAGCTGCCACCTCTGTCCCAAGTTGATTCAGTTTCTGAAGCGGCTGAATCAACAGTCGCGCCCGAAGACGCAACCTGCTGATATCAGCCGATTTCACTGCAATATCGTGGAAAGAATTGCCAGCTGGCCTGTAAGCCGGGTTCTGTATGGCCCTCGCCCCTTGCGGTGCGAGAACGTGGCGGCCATTCATCTTGGGCGCATGTTGCCATGCGCCTCACGCAACCTACCCGAACGGTGAGCCGGAAACAGCCCTCGAGAGTTTCCCCTCGCACCGTCCCTATTCGGTCTTGCTCCCGGTGGGGTTTACCGTGCCGCTCCTGTTGCCAGTCGCGCGGTGGGCTCTTACCCCACCCTTTCACCCTTGCCCCGATAACTCGTGGCGGTTTGCTTTCTGTGGCACTTTCCCTGGGGTCGCCCCCGCCGGCCATTAACCGGCACCGTGTCTCCATGGAGCCCGGACTTTCCTCACCCGCAGCCTTTCGACTTCGCGGGTGCGGCCGCCCGGCCAGCTGGCAAGGCGTATAAAGAGGTTCAGGCTCGAAAACGCAAACGAAAAAGCCGGCGATCAGCGCCGGCTCTCGTTTGCCGGGCGATCAGAGCGCGGCCATCTGCACCTTGACCTTGCCGCAATAGGCGGCCGACACCGGGTTCATCCGCTTGGCGGCATGGCCGGCATTGTATTTCAGGATGGTGCCGCAGGTCGTGCCGCCACCAAGATCCTGCGCCATGGCGAGGTACTTCATGCCGTATTTGATGTTGGTGTCCGGATCGAACAGGCCCTTGACCGAGCCGTTGTACCCCATCATCCGCGCCGTCGCCGGCTTGATCTGCATCAGGCCGATCTCGCCGGCGCTGCCGACCAGATTCGGCCGATAATTGCTTTCGACGGTGATGACCGCCTTGGCGAGCGACACCGGCACGCCGTAGCTGGCGGCATAGCGGGCGACGATCGCCGAGTATTGCCCACCGCCGGCCATCTGCGAAATCGATATCGACATCGCTGCGTTCTGCGGGCCGATCGACGCCGTTGTCATCCGATCGACCGCCTTCCGGTTGCGTTTGGTATGCCGCTTGGAGCCCGACTTCTTGGTCTTTACGGCAGCTGCCTTCTCCACTTTTGCGGTGGCGGTTCTCTTCACCTTTTCACCATGGCCCGCTTTCGGCGTGACGGTTTTGCCGGATGCTACAATGAAACCCTGGTCTGCCCTCTGGCTCAATGGCGCGCCATTGGCAGCACCGATGGCAAAAGTCATTACGCCGGCAGCAACAGCTGCCGTTAAAACGGTCAATTTCTGCATGTGGTCCTGTTCTGTCTGAACCGCGCGAAGATCTTCACGCAGCAACGCCTAATCAATATCGAAACATCCGGGGGGGGGGGATAGATGTCCGATAACTTGCACAAGCTGCCTTTGACGGTCGAATTGGCGTCAAACAAGGCGGGGCAAGTCACTTTGAGTGACAGGTTGTAATTTAACGGTCTGGAACAGACTATGTGGACAAAATTGTCCTTGCGGAAGCCAGCAGCCTTTCCAGCGTGCGGATTGTCGAGCCGTCGGCCACACCATCGACCAAGCGCGGTCGGAAATGGCGTTGAAAAGCCTCGACGACGATTTCGGTCTGCCGGTCGAAAGCGCCTGTTATCTCCACGCCATAGCCGTAGAGCGCCAGCATCGATTGCAACGCTTCGACCTCGGCGCCCGCATCGCCGGCCGTCAGCACGGCCCCGCGCCTGATCGGCGCCGCCTTGACCATATGGCCGACACCAGCGGCGAAGAGGACCTGCCACGGGAATTTCTCGCCCGGATCGATCTTGCGGCCCGGCGCAACGTCGGAATGGGCCAGTACCCGTTGGGCCGGGATGGCATGGCGCCGGATGATCCCCTTGCACAGGCCGATCACCGCTTTGACTTGCCTCCGGGGAAAACCGGGATAGCCAAGCGTATGCCCTGGATTGACGATCTCGATGCCGACCGAACAGGAGTTGATGTCGGCGCGTCCGAACCACGAACCCTTGCCGGCATGCCAGGCACGATCGCTCTCGCGCACCATCTGCACGATGCGGCCATCCTCGTGGACGAGATAGTGCGAGGAGACCTCGCTGGCCGGATCGCACAGCCATGCTTCGGCGCCAGCGCCTGTCGCCATGCCGGTGTAGTGCAGCACGATCATGTCGGGCCTGAGCGTCTCGCGCCGCGGGCCGAAATTCGGCGATACCCTTACCTCGGCGCTCGGCTCGTCGGGCAGGAAGCCGCTCATGCGTGCCTGAGGCCCCGCTCGATCATCTCATAGGCCGTGTTGATCGCCGCCAGCCTGGTCGTGGCGATCTTGATGAACTCCTGCGGCAGGCCGCGCGCGATCAACCGGTCCGGATGATTGTCGGAAACCAGCTTGCGATAGCGCTTCCTGACTTCCTCGAACGTCTTTCCCCGCTCGATGCCGAGCACCACATAGGGATCGGCGGCGCCAAGATTGACGTGCCGCGCCAGGATGCTTTCGTAATGCGCCTCGTCGATTTTGAAAATCTCCGCGATCCGGTGCAGGAACAGGCCTTCGTGCTCGTGGATCAGGCCGTCGGCCTTGGCGATGTGGAACAACCCGTCGAGTATGTCCTCCAGCATCATGCAGTTCGCATGGCCCGAGCCACACAGCTGCGCCATGCGCTCGGCATAGGTCTCGAACCCGGCGACATCGCGCTTGGCCAGATCGTAGAGCCGCGCCACGTTGCGCGTCTGCTCTCTCGGCACCTCGAATATTTCCTGGAAGGCGCGCACCTCGTCCTGGGTGACGATGCCATCGGCCTTGGCCATCTTGGCCGACAGCGCAATCATCGCCACCGAGAAGGCAACGCGCCGGCGCAGATCCGCATCGCCGGAGAAAACCGTGCGCACGGCTTCGACCACTTCGGCGACGCCCGAAGTGGCTGAAGAGGAAACGCGGGTGATGAACTCGCCGAGGCGATCCCAAATCGACATGAAGGCTTATTAGGGCCGCCGGCCACCGCTATCAAGCGAAGACAGTGCCGCAGGCGCCGCCAACCGGTTCACGAAGAGGTCACCAACTCGGCAGCAGCCGCGCTGCGCCGCCAGGCATCACAAGGAAAGGCCGGCATAAAGCCGGCCTCCCTACTCGTCAGAACTCAACTCGTCACGCTACTACTGCGCAGGGGCAGCAGGAGCCGGTGTTGCCGGAGCCGGTTCAGCAGGCTTCGTTGCATCCGGAGCAGCAGGCTGCAGCGGCTGATCGGCGGCCGGCGGGTTGGTGCTCTGGGTGGTGGTGTTGTCCGTGCCGCTATCGCTGCACGCGGCTACGCCGAACAGCGCAAGGGCGGAAATCGACGCGAGAATGAGCTTTTTCATAACATCTCTCCTTCAAGACACGCTCACATTGCCGTGAGCGATCGAAAGGAAAATGCGCCAGCAGGCCATGAGTTTCGTAACGTTGCGTGTCCGCATGTAACATCCAGCGCTTGACCGTTGCCGCCCAAGCCATTGCGAACTAACAGATGGCATCGATGAAAATGCCGGGGGCTACCGCATGAGCGCACAATGGGATTTCTGGATCGACCGCGGCGGCACCTTCACCGATGTCATCGGCCGCGATCCGCAGGGCAGCCTGCATCCCAAAAAACTTCTGTCGGAAAATCCCGAGGCCTATGCCGACGCAGCGATCCAGGGCATTCGCGACCTGCTCGGCGTTCAATCCGGCGCTCCCATCCCCCCGGGCCTGATCGGCGACGTCAAGATGGGCACCACGGTGGCCACTAATGCGCTGCTGGAGCGCAAGGGCGACCGCGTGCTGCTGCTCATCACCAAGGGATTTCGCGATGCGCTGAAGATCGCCTATCAGGCGCGGCCCGACATCTTCGCCAAGGAGATCATCCTCCCCGAGCAGCTCTATGAGCGCGTCATCGAGATCAACGAGCGGGTGCGCGCCGACGGCTGCGTCGAACAGTTGCTCGACATCGCCGCCTGCCGGCCGGCGATCGAGCAGGCCAAGGCCGACGGCATCGATGCGGTGGCCATCGTCTTCATGCATGCATGGAAATATCCCGACCACGAAAAGGCGGTGGCAAGGGTCTGCCGAAAACTTGGGTTCGGCCAGATCTCGGTCAGCCACGAGGTCTCGCCATTGATCAAACTGGTCGGCCGCGGCGACACCACGGTGGTCGACGCCTATCTGTCGCCGATCCTATCGCGTTATGTGCAAAGGGTGGCGGGGGAAATCGGTCCGTCCCCTCACCTGATGTTCATGATGTCGTCAGGCGGTCTCACCGCCGCCGATATGTTCCAGGGCAAGGACGCGTTGCTGTCCGGACCGGCCGGCGGCGTCGTCGGCATGGTCGAGACGGCAAAACGCGCCGGCTTCGAAAAAGTCATCGGCTTCGACATGGGCGGCACCTCGACCGACGTCGCGCATTACGACGGCGACTATGAACGCGCCTTCGACACTGAGGTCGCCGGCGTGCGCATCCGCGCGCCGATGATGCGCATTCACACCGTCGCCGCCGGCGGCGGTTCGATCCTGCACTACGAGGCCGGGCGTTTCCGCGCCGGCCCGGACTCGGCCGGCGCCAATCCCGGCCCCGCCGCCTACCGACGCGGCGGCCCGCTGGCTGTCACCGACGCCAATGTCATGCTCGGCAAGCTGCAGCCGGATTTCTTCCCGGCCATTTTCGGACCCGGCCAGAACGAAGCTCTCGACGTCGAAACGGTGCGCTCAAAGTTCACTTCGCTTGCCACCGAGATCGGCGATGGCCGAACACCCGAGGCCGTCGCCGAGGGCTTCATCACCATCGCCGTCGAGAACATGGCCAACGCCATCAAGAAGATTTCCGTGCAGCGCGGCTATGACGTCACCGAATATCTCCTAAACTGTTTTGGTGGCGCCGGCGGCCAGCATGCTTGCCTGGTTGCCGATGCGCTCGGCATGGAAGCCGTGTTGATCCACCCCTTCTCCGGCCTGCTTTCGGCCTATGGCATCGGCCTGTCATCGGTGTTTGCCTCGCGCCAGCAGGCGCTACTGAAGCCCCTTGCCGAAGAGTCCAGAACCGAAATCGGCAGCCTCATTGCCACCTTGAGGAAAGCGGTCATCGCCGAGCTCGCGGCGCAAGGCATCGCCGAGGATGCGGTTGCCGCGAAACCGGTGCTGCACATCCGCTATGACGGCACCGACACGACACTGCCGGTGAATTTCGAGGAAGCCTCGATTTTCCAGGCCAGGCGCGATTTCGAAACCGCCCACAAGGCGCAGTTCGGCTTCATCTATGACGACAAGCCGATGATCATCGAGACCGTCGGCGTCGAAGGCACCGACACCGGCGGCACCGGCCGCGACGAAAGCGATTCAGTTCTTGAGGACATCGTCGCAAGTCCTTCCAAGAGTCGGAAAATCTTTGCCGATGGCATCTGGCACGATGCCGGCATCTTCCTCCGTGAAGCGCTCAAGCCGGGCAACAAGATCGCCGGCCCTGCCCTGATCATCGAGCCAAACCAGACCATCGTCGTCGAGCCCGGCTGGCAGGCCGAGATCACCGCCAAGGACCATGTGCTCCTGCGCCGCATCGAAGAGAAGCAGCGCAAGGCCGCGCTCGGCACCAAGGCTGATCCGGTGATGCTGGAAGTCTTCAACAACCTCTTCATGTCGATCGCCGAACAGATGGGCGTGACGCTGCAGAACACCGCCTATTCGGTCAACATCAAGGAACGGCTGGATTTCTCCTGCGCCGTCTTCGACCGCACCGGCGCGCTGGTTGCCAATGCGCCGCATATGCCGGTGCATCTCGGCTCGATGGACCGCTCGGTCGAGACCATCATCCGGTTGAACTCGGGCGACATCCACCCCGGCGACGTCTTTGCCCTCAACGCACCCTACAATGGCGGCACGCATCTGCCCGACATTACCGTGGTGACGCCTGTATTTTCCCTCCCCCTCGAGGGGAGGGTGGCCGCGAAGCGGCCGGGTGGGGTCCTCTCAGAAGGAACCACAGGAACGTCTAGCACTGCCGCAGCGACCCCCTCCGCCGCCTTCGGCGGCACCTCCCCCTCAAGGGGGGAGGAGATACTCTTCTACGTTGCCTCACGCGGCCACCATGCCGATATCGGCGGCACCGCGCCCGGCTCGATGACGCCGCTCGCCACAACGGTCGACGAAGAGGGCGTGCTGTTCGACAATTTCCGCATCGTCGATCATGGAAAATTCCGCGAGACGGAACTGCACACGCTGCTCACCGACCATCGCTGGCCGGCACGCAATCCGCACCAGAACATCGCCGACCTCAAGGCGCAGATCGCCGCCAATGAAAAAGGCGTCGCCGAATTGCGCAAGATGGTCGCGCATTTCGGTCTCGGCGTGGTCGAAGCCTATATGGGCCATGTCCAGGACAATGCCGCCGAAAGCGTGCGCCGCGTGCTGGAGCGGTTGCCTGACACCTCGCAATACGAATACCCGACCGACACCGGCCAGGTCATCAAGGTGAAGATATCAGTCGACCGGCAAAAGCGCGAGGCAACGGTCGACTTCACCGGCACATCGCCGGTGGTGAAGAACAATTTCAACGCGCCGGAGCCGGTCGCCCGCGCCGCCGTGCTCTATGTCTTCCGCGTCATGGTCGAGGACATGATCCCGATGAATGCCGGCTGTTTGCGGCCCATCAACATCATCATCCCTGATGGTTGCATGCTGAAGCCGGCCTATCCAGCCGCCGTCGTCGCCGGCAATGTCGAGACCTCACAGCATGTCACCAACGCGCTGTTCGGCGCCATGGGCGCGATGGCCAACGCGCAAGGCACGATGAACAATCTCACCTTCGGCAACAAGCAGTACCAGTATTACGAGACGATCTGCTCAGGCTCGCCGGCCGGACAGATGAACTCCGGCCGTGGTTTTGCCGGCACCTCCGGCGTCCACACCCATATGACCAATTCGCGCCTCACCGATCCGGAAGTGCTGGAACTGCGTTTTCCTGTCCTGCTCGAGGATTTCCACATCCGCGAAGGTTCAGGCGGAAAAGGCAAATGGAGCGCCGGCGACGGCACCAAACGCACCATCCGCTTCCTCGAAAAGATGGAATGCGCCATCCTGTCCTCGCATCGCAACCGCCCGCCGCAAGGCCTGGACGGCGGCGGTGATGGCGAGGTTGGCTCGACCAAGGTCCGCCGCAAGAATGGTCAGGTCGACATGCTGAAGGCCTGTGACCAAACGGTGCTTGAGGCTGGCGATGCCGTCATCCTGACGACACCGACGCCTGGCGGTTTTGGTCGGCCATGACGGGTGCTTGCTAGACGCCTGTCGGCGGGGCAATGGTGCGGCAGGTCAGGAGGCGGGTCGATGAGCGAAAGCGAACACGAAGAGGCGACGCATGTCGCATCGATCGAACTGTTCTTCGACCTTGTCTTCGTTTTCGTCATCACCCAGTTCAAGCAGCTTGTCGAAGAAGCCCACTCGCTGGGCGATATTCTTCTGGTATTGTTGGTGCTGGTGCCTGTGTGGTGGATGTACGCGGCCTTCAGCTGGCTGACCAACAATGCCGGTGAGAGTACGCTGCTGCGCCTGATCCTGATCGCCGCGATGGCAGGGTTTCTGGTGATGGCAATCGCCATCCCCGATGTCTTCGGCGATGGCGCGCTTGTCTTCGGCTTCTCCTACCTCTTTGTCGTCATCCTGCATCTGTTCGGCTTTGCCTGGCGCGGTCGCCATGGCGCGGCGCGCGCCATCCTGGCCACCATGCCGATCAATCTCGGCGCATCCGCGCTGCTGATCGGCGTTGCCCTGGTGGACAAGCCCTGGAAGTGGCCGTTGCTTGTCGCCACGACGCTCATCTTTGTCATCCAGATCGTCCGCATGATTACCACGCATGAACAGCGTTTCGCTCTAAGCGGCGGCCATTTCGCCGAGCGGCACCGCCTGATCGTCATCATCGCGCTTGGCGAGTCGATCGTGGCCGTCGCGGTGGGCACCGGCGGCAACGCCCACCTCACCGAAATCAGTGGGCTTTCAGGTCTGGCGCTGGCCCTGGCGCTGGTCGCGGCACTGTGGTGGAGCTATTTCGACCGCGAAGACCAGCGCGCGGAAGACCATTTCGTCAATGCCGCGCCCGACATGCGCACCCGCATGGCGCTTCTCGGCTACTGGGGCGGCCACCTCGTCTTGCTGTTCGGCATCATTCTGGTTTCGGCCGGCATCAGGGAATTGCTCGACACAGGCCATGACGCCTCGTCGCATGCTCCGTGGCTGCTCAGTGCCGGCATCTCGGTGTTCATGTTTGGCGAGATGCTCTTTCGGGCAATGCTCGGAATTCGCCCCCTGCTGAACAAGCTTGTCGCCGCGGTGGTTGCGCTAGCGCTTGGCCTGATCGGCTCGGCATGGCCGCCAATGGTCTTTCTTGCCATTGCCACCGCGCTCGTCATCGGTGTTGCAGCGGCCGAACGGCCATTCCTGGTGCGATAGCCCAACCCTGGCATTTGCATTGCCAGCTGCCACTGTCATGCACCTGTCATCAGCCGGCGCTACCCGCTTGCGACAAAGCAAACGGGGAATCAGCGGCATGACGGACGTTTCCGGAGAACTGGTTTTTCGCCGCGGCAAGGAAGTTGGAAAAGCCGTCTACCAGAATCGCCCACTGTCGAAGGCCGGCCTGTCCGAACGGCTTTTTGCCTTGCTGTTTTCCGGCCTCGTCTATCCGCAGATCTGGGAAGATCCCGATGTCGACATGGATGCCATGCAGCTTGGCAAGGGCCACCGGGTCGTCACCATCGCTTCCGGCGGCTGCAACATCCTCGCCTATCTCACCCGGTCACCGGACCGGATCGACGCCGTCGATCTCAACGCCGCCCACATCGCGTTGAACCGCATGAAGCTGGAGGCGGTGCGCCATCTGCCCTCGCAGGGTGACCTGTTCCGCTTCTTCGGCGCCGCTGACACCCGTCACAATTCGGAAGCCTACGACCGCTTCATCGCCCCGCATCTCGACCCGGTCAGCCGTCACTATTGGGAGCATCGCAGCTGGCGCGGCCGTCGCCGCATCGCCGTCTTCGACCGCAATTTCTACCAGACCGGCCTGCTCGGCCTGTTCATCGCCATGGGCCATCGCACGGCCAAATTCTTCGGCGTCAACCCGGCCGGCATCATGGAAGCCAAAAACATCGCCGACCAGCGCCGCTTCTTCAACGAGGAGCTGGCCCCGGTCTTCGAAAAGCCACTGCTGAAATGGGCGACGTCACGCAAGGCCTCTCTGTTCGGCCTCGGCATTCCGCCGGCGCAATATGATTCACTGATAACCTCGGGCGACGGCACCATGGCCAGTGTGTTGAAGGCCCGCCTCGAAAAGCTTGCTTGCGACTTTCCGCTGGAGAAAAACTATTTCGCCTGGCAGGCTTTTGCCCGCCGCTATCCGAACCCCGGAGAAGCCGCCCTGCCCGCCTATCTAGAAGAACGCAACTACAAGACGATTCGCAACAACATCGATGGCGTTGCCATCCACCACGCCAATCTGATCGAGTTCCTGGCCGGCAAGGACGCTGGTTCCGTCGATCGCTTCGTCCTGCTCGACGCGCAGGACTGGATGACCGACGACCAGCTCAATGCGCTGTGGGCAGAAATCACCCGCACGGCCTCAGCAGGCGCGCGCGTCATTTTCCGCACCGCCGCCGAACCCAGCCTGTTGCCCGGCCGCGTCTCGAATTCGCTGCTTGATCAATGGCGCTATGAGGACGAGGCCTCGCGTGAGTTTTCAGCCCGCGACCGCTCGGCCATCTATGGCGGCTTCCATCTCTATGTGAAGCAGGCGGCATGAGCACGACCGAGCTGCCGGCCAGCCATGCCGAGCTGATGGACGGCGTCTACCGCTGGCAGCGCCATATCTACGACCTGACCCGCAAATACTACCTGCTCGGTCGCGACCAGATGATATTGGGGTTGGATGTGTCGGCGGGTGGCACGGTGCTCGAACTCGGCTGCGGCACCGGCCGCAACATCATCCTCGCCGCCCGCCGCTACCCCGACGCCCGCTTCTTCGGCCTCGATATTTCGGCCGAGATGCTGGAGACAGCCGGTGCTGCCATTGCCCGCGATGGCCTGTCCGGTGACGTTGTGCTGGCACGCGGCGACGCCACCGATTTCGATGCGAAGGCTCTGTTCGGCATCGAGCGCTTCGACCGTATTTTCGTCTCGTATTCGCTGTCGATGATACCCGGCTGGGAGAAGACGGTGGCGGCAGCACTCGCCGCGCTTGCGCCCGAGGGGTCATTGCATGTCGTCGACTTCGGCCAGCAGGAAGGCCTGCCGCGCTGGTTCCGCACCCTGCTGCGCGGCTGGCTCAGGAAATTCCATGTCGCGCCGCGTGAATCTCTGCGCGAGGTTCTCGAATCGGAAGCTGCGAGAATCGGGGCAAGCCTCCGATTCCAAAGGCTTTATCGTGGCTATACGTCGCTCGCGGTCATCAGGCGCGCAAGCAACCACGGCAGCGCCGGTTGAGGCCTTGGCGGCTGTCCGGGAAAATCGACGCAACGCCTGAAAAATGGTATATCGGCCCGTCTCTATTTCCCTCAAGGAGGAGAACATGAGTGCGCGGGGACTCTTTTCGTTAGCTGCTTGCACGATTTTTTTGAGCTTGTCTGCCATGAGCAACTCGAGCCTGGATGTGCCAACCAGGTTGAATATTTCATATCCGAGCAATACGGAAAACCAAAGCCGGCCGACAAACCAATTTCTTCGGACTGCGCAGCAGGATGTCTGCTGTCCCGGTGGCTATCCCTGGTATCGTAATTCAACAAATACGTGCTACGGCAGCTATGAAGATTGCCACGATACCGATGGCGGAGGTTGGTCCTGCAGACAGGTCAACGCCTGCTAGGATCATGACCCATTAAATTGTTTGCTAGTGTAGCGCCTTGACCAGCGCTGCCGCCATCGTCTGTGGCCGATAGCCGAGCTTGGCCGGCGTCAGCCCCAGCCGCACCACCACCAGTTGCTCGGACGGGATGATGGCGACCGTCTGCCCATCATGGCCCTCCATCCAGTAGGTATCCTTGGGCAGGCCCGAGGCAATGCCGGCGCCGGGGCTTCCCTCGTCGCCCGGGCCCTCGATCCAGAGCTGGCCCTTGCCGTAGACCTTTGAGGCCGGTGCCGGCTCCCGCATCCAGTCGACGAAGCCGGCCGGCAGAATATCGTTGCCGTTCCAGACCCCGCCTTGCAGCAGAAACTGACCGAAGCGCGCCCAGTCATGCGCCGTGGCGTAGAGGTAGGACGAGCCGACGAAGGTACCCTGCTCGTCGGTCTCAAGCACGGCGCTGTGCATGCCGAGCGGCTCGAACAGCGCTGTCCTTGGCCAGGCCAGCGCCTTGTCCTTGTCGCCGATCGCGTCCTGCCACAGCCGCGACAGCATCACCGCCGTGCCACTCGAATAGGAAAACACCTTGCCGACTTCGCCGGTCAGCGGCTTGGCAGCGGCAAAGCCGGCCATGTCAGGTTCGAGATAGAGCATGCGCGTGACGTCGGCGACGTCGCCATAATCCTCGTTGAACTCCAGCCCGCTCGACATCGCCATCATGTCGGCAAGACTGATGGCGGCGCGACCGTCGGCTTTCCAGGGCGCGAACAGCCCTTTGTCGGTGACAGTCATCTTGCCATCCTTGACCAGCGTGCCAAGGATCGCGGCATTCACCGTCTTGGTCATCGACCAGCCGAGCAGCGGCGTCTTTGGCGAAAAACCGTCGCCATAGCGCTCGGCAACGATATGGCCGTTTTTCACCACCACCACGGCGCGCATGCCGGTGCCTGTCTCGCCCGGGTCGTCGAGAATTTTGGCGAGCTCGGGATCCTGTGAGCTGTCGACCCGCTCGCCCTCCGGCCACAACACGTCCTGCCTTGTGGCGGCCGGTTCGACATGGATCGATGTCTGCCGCGCTTTGGTAACGTTTCCGTCGGGAACCGACGCACAGCCGAGACCATCGCGGGAAACCGCAATGCCCTTGCCGAGCACGCCGAACAGGCCCGCCGAGACCGTTCCCCTGTTCTTGTCGACCGATACCCGCATCAGCCTGAGCAGCGGGTGGCCAGGCGCCTGGACATCGACGGCCAGAACATCGTTGGCATCGCGTCCGGCGATGAAGACATTCGAGCAGACGATCTTGGCCGAATAGCCCGAACCGACGCGGATTAGTTCCGGCGGCGCGATATAGAGCCAGGCAACCAGCGCCGCGATCGCCAGCACGACCAGCCCCAGGAACCATCTGACGATCTTCACAACGATCCGCATTTTTCCGCCCTTAGGGTTCGCGTTCGGACCTTATGTCATCGATTTGCCGCCATTGCTTCCGCAAAATCGGCATTCTTGTCGAGCGCCATCAACCTGTTATCAACCATGATCGGCGATCACTGGAGAATCAGGCGATGCTGTGGGGCGATCGCCTGAGGGGCGCCTGCAACAACAACCCAACAGCGACCGGCTGATTCCGGCTCGGGAAATGCGATGCGCCGTTTCGCGGCCCTCATCACGTTGACGCTGCTGGCTGCATGCTCGACCGTCGGCGACCTCGTGCCGGTCATGCCCTCGTCCAGCAGCCCGACGGTTGCGGTGCGTGCCCCGCGCTTCGAGGACTCCAAGCCGCATGAATGGGACAGCGGCGCGCCGTGGAACTATGCCGTTCACGGCACAGACGTTTCCAAGTATCAGACCTCGGTCGACTGGCCGGCGGCCAAGGCCAGCGGCATTTCCTTCGCCTTCATCAAGGCGACCGAAGGCGGCGACCGCTTCGACGAGTATTTCAACGAGCATTGGGCGCGCACGAAAGCCAACGGGATTCCGCGCGCGGCCTATCATTTCTTCTATTTCTGCACGCCTGCCGCCACGCAGGCGCGCTGGTTCATCGAGAACGTGCCCGTTGACCGTTCGGCGATGCCGCCGGTGCTAGATATGGAATGGAACCCGAAATCGCCGACCTGCCGGTTGCGCCCGGACCCGGCCACGGTGCGCGCAGAGATGACCACCTTCCTCGAAATGGTCGAACGGCACTATGGCAAGAAGCCGATCATCTACACCTCGGTCGACTTCTTCGACGACAACGACCTGTCGACCTTCCGCGGCTATCCCTATTGGCTGCGCTCCGTCGCCGGCCATCCCCGCCAGAAATACGGCAGCCATCCCTTCACCTTCTGGCAATATACCGGAACCGGCATCGTTCCGGGCATGACCGGTAAAAGCGACATCAACGTTTTCAACGGCACGGAAGCTGCCTGGAACAAGTGGTTGCGGCAGAACACCCGATAACACCGGGTTCAATGGCAGCACCGCCTTCAAAAAGGGGCTGCGGCAGAAGAACCGTTGACACCGGCGCTCCCGCCTGCTTTTCGACAGCCAACAACCCACGTCTACAACCGCTGGTGATCTTGTCTCGAAAGGATGGCGATGCGACTGCGCTTTGAAATTCTCGCGGCGCTGTTGCTGACGGCCACGGCCCTGCCGGCGCAGGCGCAGCAATGCGGCGGCGATTTCGAGGCGTGGAAGCAAGGCGTGGCGGTGGAGGCCAAGGCGGCTGGCGTCGGGCCCGCTGGTCTCGATGCCCTGGAAGCCGCCACCATCGACGACAAGGTGCTGGCGCGCGACCGTGCTCAGGGCGTCTTTTCCCAAACCTTCATCGAATTCTCCAACCGCATGATTGCGCCTTACCGGCTGAAGCAGGGCGCGGCCAATCTGAAGAAATACGCCGATGTCTTTGCCCGTGCCGACCAGCAGTTCGGCGTCCAGGCGCCGATCATTGCCGCCTTCTGGGCGCTGGAAACCGACTTTGGTGCCGTGCAGGGCGATTTCCACACGCTGAATGCGCTCGTTACGCTGTCGCATGACTGCCGCCGCCCGGAACTGTTCCGGCCGCAGATCGTGCCGCTGTTGACGCTGATCGATCGCGGCGTCGTGCCGGCAGACGTCGAGGGCGCCTGGGCCGGTGAGATCGGCCAGACGCAGATGCTGCCGTCCGACTATCTCGCGCGTGGCGTCGACGGCGACGGCGATGGGATCGTCGACCTGCGCAGCAGCGCGCCCGATGTCATCATGACCACCGCCAACAAGATCCTGTCGCGCGGCTGGAAACGCGACCAGCCCTGGATCGAGGAAGTGCGCGTTCCCGAAGACATGCCGTGGGACCAGACCGGGCGCACCAACAAGCTGCCGCTGGCTCAGTGGGCACAGTGGGGTGTCACCAACCCCGACGGCACGCCGCTTATCGACAACGGTCTCAAAGCCGGCCTGGCCCTGCCGATGGGCCGCAAGGGCCCGGCCTTCCTCGCCTATGACAATTTCGACGTCTATCTCGAGTGGAACCAGTCCTTCACCTACGCGCTGACCGCAGCCAACCTCGCCGCCAGGCTGGCAGGCGCAAAGCAGTTCGACCCGCGCAATCCGGAAACCGGCCTCAACAACGACCAGATGAAGGAACTGCAGACCAAGCTCGAAGCCAAAGGCTACGACGTCGGCACGGTCGACGGCATCCTGGGCACCAACACCCGCGAAGCCATCCGCAAGGAGCAGATGCGCCTCGGCTTGCCGGTCGACGGCTGGCCAACGCCGGAGCTTTTGGGGAAGCTGTAGCCGTTGACGTCATCACGTCGGGGAGCCGTGCATGAGCCGTTTCGATCCAAAGAACAGCTACACGCCGTCTACCACACCTCCGAAGGCATGGGCTGATATCGAGGCATTCTATGTCTCGCTGACCAAGGAAGCGTTCGACCAACAACCGATGGTCGATCTCATTCGCCACATCCGAGCCAAATACACCGAGGGTAGATTCCACGCGCTCACCTCGATGCACACGCTGATCGTCAGTGTGAACAATCCTATCGAACTCGGCCGCGAAAACCTGCGGGTCGACTATCTGCAAAACGACGGCAGTTGGGAGTTCAACTACTTTTCCAAACCATTCAATACGGTCGAATTCAGCAGGCGCTATCCTGCTCCTTTGGGCATCGAAAAATTCGACAGTTTCGTGCAGATGATCGGCTGGTAGCCAGCGTCTCCAACGGATTTCAATCCGCCATCGTCTCCAAACTCGCAAACCCTTGCGGCGCGTCGCCCTCGTCGAAGGGTGTCGTCACCTCGACGAAGGTGTCGGGATAAAAACCGTTGAAGCGCGTTCTGAGCGACAGCGAGTAGGCGCCGATATGGCCGATCTCGATCCAGTCGCCGGTGTCGACGGTTTCCGGCAGCCAGAATGGCCTGGACAGGATGTCGACGGAATCGCAGGTCGCGCCGCAGACCTTGAACGGCACGATGTTCTTCTCCTCACCATTGCGCGAGCGGATCGCCGGGTCGGGAATGAAGCGCGCCGGGAGCGTGATCTTGCCGGTCCAAGAATCCGACAGCGACGCCCAGATACCGTCATTGATGTAGAGCCGCTTGCCCTTGCGCAGCAGCACCCGCACGATCAGCGACAGGCAGCGCGCCACGATCACCCGGCCGGGCTCCGCCACCAGCGGCATCTGGTCGAATTGGTATTCCTTCAGGTCGCCCGACAGCCGCGACATGATCTGGCCGAGCGACGGCATTTCCGGTTTGCGGCTGTTGGGGTCATGGCCGTATTCGGCGGGAAAGCCGCCGCCGACGTCGAGCCCGGCAATGTCGAAACTGACGCGGTTGCGCACCCAGTCGGCCGAGGCCAGCGCCCGTTCATAAGTATCGGGATCCTCGATCTGGCTGCCGACATGGAAGCACAACCCCACCTTGTAGCCGGTGCGGTTCAGCCGCTCGGCGAGTTCCACCCCATAGGCCGGGCCGGCGCCGAACTTCTTCGACAATTCGTAGGCCGCCGATCCCTTGGTCTGGATACGCACGAACACTGTGATGGCGCCCGGATCGATATCCAGCGCCCGCACCACGCGGGTCAGCTTGGTGATCTCGTCCTCATGGTCGAGCGAAATGACGCGGATGGCGTATTTCTCTAGCGCCAGCTTGATGTCCGACTGCGCCTTGACCGGATGCATGTAGAGCATCTCGGCATCGGGCGAGACCGCGCGCACGGCGGCGAATTCGCCGGGTGACGCGACATCGAACGCATTTACGCCGGCTTCGACCAGCGCCTTCAGCACAATCGGTTCGCCATTGGTCTTCACCGCATAGGCGGTCTTGCCCGGGAACATGCCCATGAATTGTTTGGCGTCCGCCTTCAGCACCTGTGGGCGAAAGCAATAGATCGGATCGTCGGGACGAAGCGCCAGTGCCGCCTCGCGGGCATTTTCGAATCGCTGCATCGACGAATCCTCAATCAGGGCTGCGCACAATTAATCCAAGCTAGCGGCTAATGAAAACAATTCTGTGTCTCGCGCTCCTGACGCAGCGGCGCTACGGCAATTCCAGGAGTGCTACGCCATCGATCAGGTTTCGGGTGGCCCTTGTCATCGATCCGGATATGGCTTGAACAGATGCCTGACTGGCTGGCATTCGGACCCGTCTGGGAGGACCACATGGCTGTAGCTGCTACCCCCGCAACGGCACGCGGACCGATGGTGCTCAAGGATTGGGCGCAGCTTCTGCTGCTCGGCGCCATCTGGGGCGGCTCGTTCTTCTTTGCCCGCATTGCGGTTGGCGAGCTGCATCCGCTGGTGCTGGTGCTGTTTCGTGTCGCCATCGCGGCGATCGCACTTCAGCTTTATCTCGGCTTGCGCGGGCCATCCTTCCGTCTTGCGTTGCCGCATGCCAGCCTGTTCTTCCTGCTGGCGCTGACCAACAATATCATCCCGTTCTCGCTGATCTTTGCCGGCCAGACTGAGCTTGGCGCCGGCGTCGCCTCGGTGCTCAATGCGACGACGCCGTTCTGGACGCTGATCCTCGCCAACGCGCTGACATCAGATGAAAAACTCTCCTGGAACAAGCTGGCCGGCATCGCGCTCGGCATTGCCGGCACGGCGGTGATGATCGGCCCCGGCCTGCTTGCGGGACTGGGCGGCCCGGTCTGGGCCAAATTCGCGCTGATCGGCGCCTCGCTGTCCTATGCCGTCGCGCTGATGGTCGCCCGCCGCTTCAAGAGCGTGCCCTCGCCGGTCATCGCCACCGGACAATTGACGGCATCGACCATCATCATGATCCCGGTCGTGCTCTTCACCTATGGCCCAGCCGGCCTGTTCTCGGCCTCGCCGCCGGTCTGGGCGGCGGTGTTTGCGCTGGCGCTGCTGTCCACCGCCTTCGCCTACATCCTCTATTTCAACCTCGTTGCCTCGGCCGGCGCCACCAACGCCTCCCTGGTCACGCTCATCGTACCGGCCAGCGCCATCCTGCTCGGTTTCCTGTTCTTGGGCGAACGGCTTGAATTGTTTGAACTCGGCGGCATGGCGCTGATCGCGCTTGGTCTCGTCACCATCGACGGCCGCCTGTTCGGCCGACGGTAGCGCTGTCATGCCTCCGTCCGGCCCCGGCTTTGCCACATTTTATTCACAGGTCTGAAGCCGGCTTTTGCCGAAGAGTTTCAATGCCTAACAGCAAATGGCAGGTCGCAAATTCCACAATCTTGTCGCAATGCAGCACATTTTCCGCTTGCCTGTTGCACAAATGACCCTAGACTCGTGTCAATAGCTCTTTAAGAGGAGGCTATGACATGGGACTGACGAGGCCAATCAACGCATTGATGATTTGTGCTGCGTTCGCATTCATCGGAGCCCTCATTATGGGCTTTCTTCCATAAGACCGCTGGAGCGGAGGAAGACCAGCACTAAATAGTCCAAATCATTGAAAAGGCCGGGCTTTTACCCGGCCTTTTTGCATTCGTGAGGTGCGGCAGAGCCTTAAGCAGCCGCCGATCCCGCCACCTCTGCCTCGTGCGAGCGGATGCCGATCATGTGGCAGATGGCGAACACCAGATCCGCCCGATTCATGGTGTAGAAATGGAAATCGCCGACGCCGCGCTCGACCAGGTCGAGCACCTGCTCGGCCGCCACCGCGGAGGCGACCAGCGCGTGCGTCTGCGGGTCCTTCTGCAGCCCCTCGAAGCGCTCGGCCAGCCATGCCGGCACCAGCGCGCCGCAGCGCGCCGAGAAGTTGGCGACCTGGGTGAAATTGTGCACCGGCAATATGCCCGGCACGATCGGGATGTAGATGCCAGCCCGGCGCGCCCGCTCGACATAGCGTTCGTAGAGATCGTTGTCGAAGAAGAACTGGGTGATCGCCCGCGTCGCGCCATTGTCGACCTTGCGCTTCAGCATGTCGATGTCAGTGGCAAAGTCCGGGCTTTCCGGATGCTTTTCCGGATAGGCGGAGACCGAAATGTCGAAATCGCCGGCGCTCTTCAGCGCCCCCACCAATTCTGCGCCATTGGCATAGCCGTCCGCATGCGGCCGGTAGGCGGCGCCGACGCCTTCTGCCGGATCG
The DNA here is from genome assembly GCF_056403215.1 of Mesorhizobium sp. P2_H9. Taxonomy (NCBI): domain Bacteria; kingdom Pseudomonadati; phylum Pseudomonadota; class Alphaproteobacteria; order Hyphomicrobiales; family Phyllobacteriaceae; genus Mesorhizobium; species Mesorhizobium sp. P2_H9. The sequence continues at coordinate 233,229 of NZ_JBFUFX010000009.1, forward strand.
CCGCGCAAGGCGACGAAGCGCTTCACACCCATATCGGCGAACTCCTGGATGACGGCGTCGACCTCATGACGCGCCGCATCGACGCAAGTCATATGCGCTGCCGGCGTCAGGCTGGTCTCCTTCAGGATGCGGCTGATCGTGCGGGCCGTGCGCTCGCGCGTCGAACCGCCGGCGCCATAGGTCACCGAGACGAATCTCGGCTTCAGCGGCTCCAGCCGGGTGACGGTGTCCCACAGCCTGGCTTCCATCTCGTCGTTCTTCGGCGGGAAGAACTCGAACGACACCCTGACCTTGTCGCCAATGTCAGGACGACGGGAAAAGCGAAACTGGTTCATCAGGCGATTTCCCCCATCGGGTAAGCTTGGGCGGGTTGGCTGTCGTTGGAGGGCTCGGCGATCAGCATGCGGCGGTCGCGGCCGAGCCACAGCTTGACGGTCAGCTTGGCCTCGTTGCCGCCGCGCGGTTCGAACTCTTGGGCATCCTCGAGGTCGAGCCCAGCCTCGGAAAACCACTCTGCGATCTGCCGGTCGGAAAAGCCGAGCCGCATATGCGCGTGCTGGTCACGCAGGAATTCCAGCGCATGCGGCGCGAAATCGACGATCACCAGCCGGCCGGCCGGCCGCAGCAGCCTTGCTGCCTCGCGGATGGCGCGGGCGGGGTCATCGAGATAGTGCAGCACCTGATGGATGGTGACGAGATCGAAGGCGTCGCGCTCGACCGGCGGTGCGAAAATATCGCCTTGCCGCACCTGCGCGTTCGACACGCCGGCCTTGTCGAGATTGGCGCGCGCCACCGTCAGCATCTCTCGCGACATGTCGATGCCGACGCCGCGCCGGTAGAGTGGTGAAAAGATCTCGAGCAGGCGCCCGGTGCCGGTGCCGAGATCGAGCATCGACTGGAATGGCCGCTTGCCGACGAGCTTGATGAGGGCCGCTTCGACGGCACGGTCCGCCACATGCAGCGAGCGGATTTGGTCCCAGCTGGCGGCGTTTTCGGAGAAATATTCGGCGGCGCGGTCCTGCCGCTTGCGCTTGACCGAAGCCAGCCGCTCGAGATCGCGTTCGACCTGCGGATCGGCACCCCTTATTCCGGAAACGAGCCGCAGCACGAAATCACGCGCCGAATCGGTATCCGACAGCCGGAAGAAGGCCCACGACCCCTCCTGGTAGCGGCCGATCAGCCCGGCTTCGAGCAGCAGCTTCAGGTGGCGCGACACGCGCGGCTGCGACTGGCCGAGGATTTCGGTGAGATCGGAAACGGTGAGGTCGCCGCGCGACAAAAGCGCCAATATGCGCAGCCGGCTGGATTCGGCCGCGGCCTTCAACGTATCCACCATCGTATCGAGCGCGACATGCATCAGCGTATTCTCTTTGAAAAAGATATAAACATATGTTTATGTCGATTTTCACAACCTTGCAAGGCCTATGTCGCTGTTGGACAAGAAAATGCCGCTGGGGTGATCCCGACGCTTTTCGGTCACGATCGGTGGGGAACATGTGGTAGAGGCGAAAACCATGTTCGAGACCCGCGATGGCGAAAAGCTTCTGGAGACTGATCCGGCCGATATGGCGCCGGACGGTCATGTCATCTTCATCGGCCGCATCACCTCGCCATGGACCTCGCGCGAGACCTGCCCGAAGAACATGAACGCGGCGCGAGAGACGGGACAGGCCGCAGTCCTCACAATCGAGGCGCCCTATCGTCCCGGCCTGCTTGCCCTGGAACGCGCCAGCCACATCATCATCCTGTCGTGGCTGCACCACGCGCCGCGGACTCTGATTGTGCAAAACCCCCGCCATGCGGCTGAACCGAAAGGGGTTTTCTCGCCGCGCTCCCCTGCCCGGCCGAACCCTGTCGGGCTGCATATCGCCAGGCTGATCGCCGTCGACATCGACAGCGGCCGCATCGATATCGACGCCATCGATGTGCTCGACGGCACGCCGGTGATCGACATCAAGCCCTACTTCGCCTCGACCGACGCCTTCGCCGAAACGACCATTGCCGGACGCAACGACGGATGACCGCGCCAACCGGACGCCGCCGCGCCATCGCCAAAGCGCTGACCGCACTTCTCCCACTGGCGCCCTATGCCGACATGGAAAAGATCCGCACCGATGCCGGTTCGGTGCATATGAAGACCCTGCCGCCGACGATTGCCGTGTGGCTGGCAACCATCGCCCATATCCGCCATGTGCACACCGACTACGAAAAGCTGCTCGCCGAGGGTTATGACCGCGACTCCGCGCGCTTCTTCGTCATCGAACAGACCAACATCGTGCTCACCCGCTGGCGCGCCACGCGTCTGCTCGACCCCGATGACGAGGAAGAATAGCGCGACGCGCCGCTATTTCCGCGTCAGCACGGCGACCGCGTTATAGGGCTGGCCGTCCGCCTGGCCGACCCAGGTCCAGGACAGATTGCCCTTGAAAAACCTGACGGTGATCGCGCCGCCATCGATGCACTTGTCCTGGCCATAGGTAATGCTCTCACGATACTCGGCAGACGTGTCGTCCCTGGAAATCTGCGCCAGCGATCCGCCGCAGCCGAGCGACGGATAGTCGATCGACGCACCGCTGTCGTTGATCGTCATGGCAATCGACCAGTCGGCGCCGGCGGCGCCGGCAGGGCTCTGATGGCCACTGCCGACCCAGGTGCCGGTCAGCGACGGCACATTGACCGCGCAAGGCACGTTCTGGAAGATCGGCGTCAGCTCGCTGCCCGTTTTCTCGCAACGGTATGTCTGGCCGCTCTGGCACAGTTCCTCGCCCTCGCGTTTGCACTGTGCAAAGGCTTCGCCAGTGGCAAGGAAGACCCCCATTGCCAGGATGATGGCTCGAAATCCAGTTTGCATGCCCTTGTCCCCCAACCGGCTACATTCGCCCGAGAATTGTAAGTCAACCCTGATGCATCAGCCAGATCGCCATTGCCAGATCGCCATTGAAGGACAACCAGCGCAATGTGGGTGGCTCTATGCCTTTCGCCAGATGCGAATAGCGTGATCGGGGCGCATCGAGCGACGGCAAGGAGATCGTGATGAGCCAAAACATTGCAGTGCCTGTAGCAGGCCAGCTGCCGCCCCTTTCCGACCGCCACATCGATCCGCATGCCTATCCCGATGGCGTTGCTTTCCTAGACGGTCAGTACCTGCCGATGTCGCAAGCGAAAATCTCGGTGCTGGACTGGGGCTTCCTGCATTCCGACGCCACCTACGACACGGTGCATGCCTGGGACGGCCGTTTCTTCCGTCTCGACCTGCATCTCGAGCGCTTCTTCGGCGGCTTGGAAAAGCTGTGGATGACGATCCCGTTCGACCGCGATGGCGTAAGCGAAATCCTGCACAATTGCGTGGCGCTGTCCGGCCATCGCGCCGCCTATGTCGAGATGCTGTGCACGCGCGGCGCCTCGCCGACCTTCAGCCGCGACCCGCGCCAGGCGATCAACCGCTTCATGGCCTTTGCCGTCCCCTTCGGCTCGGTCGCCAATGCCGAGCAGTTGCAGCGCGGCCTGCATGTTGCCATCAGCGACAAGGTGCGCATTCCTCCAGCCTCGATCGATCCGGCGATCAAGAACTATCACTGGCTCGATCTGGTGCGCGGTCTCTACGACGCCTACGACCACGGCGCCGAGACGGCGCTGCTCCTCGATTTCAACGGCAATGTCGCCGAAGGCCCAGGCTTCAACGTCTTTTGCGTCAAGGACGGCAGACTGTCTACGCCAGCCGTCGGTGTGCTGCCCGGCATCACCAGGCGCACTGTCTTCGACCTCTGCGCCGAGGCCGGACTTGCCGCCACCGCGGCCGACGTCAGCGTCGCCGCGCTGCGTGCCGCCGATGAGGTCTTCATCACCTCGACCGCCGGCGGCATCATGCCGGTCACGGTCATCGACGACGCCCGGGTGGCTGACGGCAAGGTCGGCGTCATCACCAGCCGACTTATGGCGCTCTATTGGCAGAAGCACGACCACCCCGCCTGGTCGAGCGAGGTACACTACCCCTGACCAATCTCCTGTCAGACGCCTTGCGTGGTCCACATCAACAAAATGTGCGTCGACCTTGGATGCTCTGAACTCGCTTTCTATATGACGGAAGCGGAGAAGCCTCCGCTTTCATCCCAAATTGCGCCCGCAGGGGCAAGGATTCCACATCATGACATCAAAGGTTTGGTTCATCACCGGATCGTCCAAAGGCTTTGGCCGCGTCTGGGCCGAGGCCGCATTGGCGCGCGGCGACCGTGTTGCCGCGACCGCGCGTGACGTCGGCACGCTTTCCGATCTCGTCGAAAAATATGGCGACAGGATCGCCGCGATAAAGCTCGACGTCACCGACAAGGCGGCTGTCGATGCCGCGATTGCCGAGGCGCACAAGCGCTTTGGCCGGCTCGACGTCGTCATCAACAATGCCGGCTATGGCCATTTCGGCGCCATTGAGGAAGTCAGCGAGCAGGAAGCCCGCGACCAGATCGAAACCAACGTGTTCGGCGCCCTGTGGGTCACCCAGGCTGCGCTGCCGATCATGCGGGCGCAGCGTTCCGGCCACATCATCCAGATCTCGTCGATCGGCGGCGTCAACGCCTTTGCCTCGCTTGGCCTCTACCATGCCTCGAAATGGGCGCTGGAAGCCTTCAGCCAGTCGCTGAACATCGAAGTCGCGGAATTCGGCATCCACGTCACGCTGGTCGAGCCCGGCGGCTTCTCCACCGACTGGTCCGGCGCCTCGGCGAAGGTGTCCAAGCCGATCGAGGCCTATGCGCCCGCCCGCGCCAAGATGGCAGAGCGCCGCGCCAATTCGGTCGCCGGCGATCCCGAGGCAACCGGTCCGGCGATGCTGGCCATCGTCGATGCCGCCGAGCCGCCGCTGAGAGTGTTCTTCGGCGATGGCGGCCTGCCGATGATCAAGCAGGAATATGCCAATCGCATCGCCACCTGGGAAAAGTGGGATCATGTCTCCGACATCGCGCAAGGCGCGAAGAAGAACCGCAAGGCCGCCTGAGGCACTATCGCTACGCCGCCCAGGCGGCGTAGCCCTGCCCTGCTAGCTCTGATAGATCCACTGCTCCGGCACGCGCACCGAAATCTCCTCACCGGCCTTGATCGTGCCAGGCTTCTCGACCCAGGCGACGAGACCGCGGAGCCGCTTGGCGGATTTGGGAAAAAGCAGCGCACCAGCTTCGACGTCTGCCATCCCGGCATTTTCGGCGATCGATCGGCCGGCGATGCGGCACGGTCCATTCTGCGCATCGACCTTGATGGTGACGCCGCCCTTAAAGAACAGCAGCGTGCCTGAAGGCAGCATGGAGAGGTTCGGCACACCTTCGATCACGAGATTGGCGCCGATCCATTCCGGCTTGATCTCGGCCAGACCCATGCGGTCGGCGACGATCGCCAACTCGTCGGCCGCCGCGATCGACAGCTGCCGCTCATTGCGCATTTCGGTGCCGCGTGGATACCAGGGCTCGCGCCCGCCCGAGCGCCGCGTCGCGCCGGCGTGGAAATCGCCTGATATGCCGTCGAAGCCAAGCTGCAACTCCTCCACCGGGCGCGTCGCGAAGTGATCCGAAGGCGCGACGTAGAGGCCGGAGACTATTGCGGCGAGCTTTCGCCCCGGGATGATTTCGACCGGCTTTTCAGCTTCCGGGAAGAGATCCAGCATGGCTTCATTCCTTGGATGATGTGCCTTGGTTTTGCCCCTCCGTCGGCCACGCTGCAAGAGCGGTTTGGGCCAAACTGCGTAACTCTTCGGTCGAAGCGCCGTCTCGCGCCTGGATCGACATGCCATTCATGACCCCGGCCAGATATTTGGCGAATCCCTCGACCGAGAGGTTTTCCGGCAGATCGCCCTTTGCCCGCCCCATCGCCAGCCGCTCCGCAATCGCCGCTTCACTCGCCTTGCGGAATTTTCTCAGTTCATCGGCGATGTCCTGCGCCTGCGGCGAGGCGGCAAGCGCACCGCTGACGAACAGACAGCCGCCGGGCTTGCCCGGCCTGGAATAGGCCTCCGCCGCGCCGAGCAGCAATCGCCGGATCGCTTCCTGCGTCGACACCGGTACGCTCAGCGCCTCCAGCGCAAAACCTATCTCTGTCTCGTGGTATCGGGTCAGCGCCTTGCGGAACAATGTCTCCTTGTCGGTGAAGGCACTGTAGATCTGCGGCGGCGTCAGCCCCATCGCCTCGCGCAGCATGGCCAGCGACGTCGCCTCATAGCCGTGCTGCCAGAACAGGTGCATTGCCGCATCCAGCGCCCGGTCGGGGTCGAAGGCGCGTGGCCTGCCGCCGCGCGGTTTTTCAGATTTATTCATAGCGATCGATACGAAACATGTTGACGGCCTTCCACCCATAACGTATCGATTGATATGAAACATGGCAAGACAACTTGACCAACGCCATGCAAATGAATGGAGGAGAGACCCAAATGCCAATCACCGTGACCGCGCCGGAAGGCGTACTGACGCCGGCGGGAGAACGCGAAATCCTGCCGCGTCTCAGTGCTGCCCTCATCGAAGCCTCCGGCGCCACCGGCAATTCATTCTTCACATCGATCGTCGGCGGTACCGTCCACATTCTGCCGCCACATCACATATACGCCGGTGGCGCCAATCGGCCCGTTATCATGGTCGAGCTGAAGCTCCCGAACATTGGCCTCAGCTCAATCGAAGCGCGAAGCGCTTTCATCGCCGCTGCCGCAGGGATTGTCGCCGAACTCTGCGTGCCGGATCACGAGCCTGAAAACACCTGGATCAACATCGTCAACGCACCCGACGGCGGCTGGGGCATCGGCAACAGGCAATATTCAGGCGACGCGCTGATCGCCGCTGCGACCGCCGCAGCGATCTGATGCGGCTCTCCCCTTCGCTGTTCTTCACCACCGACTGCGAGCCGGCGCTGGCCTTCTACGAACAGTGCGGCCTCGGCCGGGCAACGATCCTGCTGCGCTGGGGCGACAACAATATGCCGGTGCGCACCGAACCCATGCGCGGAAAAGTCCTGCACGCGCGGTTCGAAGGCCCAGGCGTGCTGTTCCATGCCTCCGACAATGACGATGCCGAACCGATGAAAGGCTCCGCCATGATGCTGGAGTTCGACGACCTGGCCACAATGCGGGAGCTTTTCGGCCGCATGGCCGCAGGCGGCCGGATCACCGTGCCCCTGGCGCGACAATATTGGGGAACCAGCTTCGGCATGCTGGTCGACGCCTTTGGCGTGCAGTGGATGTTCTCCGGCGGCTGAGCGCGGATCACGATCTTCTTACCCCGAACTGGGATTGTTTCGGTGCCGCGCCGCATTGCCGCCGCGTCACGCCGATTACATGATGGCCTCAGACCAAGGGGGTTCGTCATGCGTCCAGGATCGGCAATCGCGGCACTTTGGCTGATCTGGGTCGTATCCTGGGCGACCGCCGCCTTCTGGGCCGACCCGGCGCAAAAGCGCGCCGGCTTGCAGGCCGAATTCCCCTACCGGGCCGTGCTGGTGCTCGGCACCATCCTGCTCTTCATTCCGGCACATAACTATGTCGGGCGACTTCGTCTGTGGTTTCCCAACCTTGCCGAGGCATGGATCTGCGTCGCGCTTATTGCAGTCGGGTTTGCCTTCTGCTGGTGGGCGCGTGTGCATCTCGGCCGGCTGTGGTCGGGCACGGTTACCGCCAAGGCCGGGCACCGTGTCGTCGATACCGGTCCCTACCGCCTCGTCCGCCACCCGATCTACACCGGGCTGCTTTTGGCCATCCTCGCCACCATGGCGGCAAAAGGCACGATCTGGGGCGTTGCCGGCGCCGTCCTTCTCACCATTGGTATCGTCATGAAGGCGAGGCTCGAGGAACGCTTCCTGCGCGGCGAACTGGGCAGCGCCTATGACGACTATGCCAGACGGGTCCCGATGCTGGTGCCGTTTGCGCCGGCCTGACGCTGCGTTGGGGCGCCAACTCAGTTTGACTTTCCTGCCACACTGCTTTGCTGGAAGTGTTCGACGGCCCCGTCGATTTGAAGCCAATCATGTTTCGACTGCTCGAAAACCGATCTGACTGGCGGCGGGTATTTGGGGTCTGCCAGCGCACCAACGGCAACGCCGATCAGCGACGGTAGCCTGTCGGCTCTCCAATAAACCGTCGAGCCGCAGTCTGGACAAAAGTAGCTCTGAACTTTCCCGCCACTGGCTGCATTCCGCGTGAACTCTTTCGCGGTTCCGGAAACGGCGACGGCGTCGACCGGATAGAAGGCGCCGACGCCAAATGGCGCGCCGGTTCTGCGTTGGCAATCGAGACAATGACAGGCGACAACCATTTTTGAAGATCCTGGAAGCGACAGTGTGAGAGCGCCACAATTGCATTGGGCATCAAGCATTGGGAAAACCTCCGTTTCATGAAGCGAGACCAAGTTGAGATTCGAACTGAGACACTCCCGAACACGCAGGGAGTGTGGAGTTTCAGGTCAGGCTGAGGGGGGAGTGGAAGACAGGCGCGGAGCAGCCAGACTGTGAGATCAGAGGACCCGGAACGGGTACTTCGCCGCCATCTGCAGGTCGGCTGAGTATCAAGATGCCTAAAGCATTCTCAGCAGCGCGCCACCTATAGAATACCCCGCGCCAAACGCGCAGATCAACCCGAAATCGCCAGGCTTCATGTCGGCGTGGTTCTCCGACAGCGCAATGATGGCGCCTGCGCCTGCAGTGTTGCCGAGCCGCTCCAGCACCATCGGCGCGCGGTCGTGGTCGACCTCGTGGCCGAAGGCCAGTTTCAGGATCATGGCGTTCATGCGGGCATTGGCCTGGTGCAGCCAGAAACGCCGGATCGCTTGCGGCGTCAGCCCGTGCTCGCCGAGGAATTCGACGATGAATTTGTGCCCGGCAACGGTGACTTCCTTGAACACCTTGTTGCCGACCTGCTTGATCAGATTGCCTTCCAGCTTGATCATGTAGGGATCGTCCTGGGCAGTGCGGGTGTGGTAGCCGAGATTGGTGCGGATGTTGTTGGACATCTGCGTCCAGGTGCGCGTGTCCAGAACCTCGAAGCGGCCCGGTCGCCTCTCACCCTTGGCGAGCCCTTCGACCACCATCGACACCGAAGCGTCGCCGAAGATGAAATGCGTCTGCCGGTCGCGGAAATTGAGATGGCCGGTGATGATCTCGGGCGTCGTAATAAGCACCCGTTTGTGCGCCCCTGCCCGCACCAGATTGACCGCGATGTGCAGGGCTGCGGCGGCCGATGAGCAGCCGAGCCCCATGTCGAAGCCGGCGCCCTTGGTGCCCAGCGCCTCCTGCATCTCGATGGCGATCGCCGGATAGGGCCGCTGGTGATGCGAAGCCGAGCAGATCACCAGGTCGATATCCCCGGGCTCCAGCCCGGCATGGTCGAGCGCTTTCCGGGCTGAGGCGATGCCGAACTCAGCCTCCAGCGATAGCGCATCGTCGGGCCGCGCCGGAATGCGCGGCGTCATCCGGGTCGGGTCGAGAATGCCTTCCCGCTCGATCACGTGCCGGGTCTGGACGCCCGAGGCATGGACGATGAAAGCGCTGTCCGATTTCGATAGCGGCGGCTCGTCGGTGCCCTCGCGACGCGCATTCTCCCTGTCGACCCAGGCATTGAAGCTGGTGACCAGTTCTTCGTTGGTGATCTTGGGTTCGGGGATTTCGACGCCGATGCCGCTGATGATGACGCGATGCATTTCCAGTTCGTCCCATGCGCAGGCGTTGCGGCTTCATGTGGGCGTCGAGAATGCTCGGCGCAACAACTTTTCTCATACCGGCGGTTTACGCCAATTCAAACCAAATGTCGGCTGAACCTCACCAGGCGCAGAGCCTGGTGTTGGTCTGCGGATTGTTCCAGCACGCCACCTCCTGCCGCGGGCAATTGATCGCGATCTCACAACGAGGAAATGCGCATGGTGGCGAAATCGGGTCAAGCGTCCCGGCCCGGCGTGGCTAATCGTTTCTATGCGGCCTGCTTGGCGACAATGAAGAGCCGGGGAAAGCGCAACAGCACCTTGCCGTTCGCCGTTTTCGGATAGGCCTTGGCGATCTTCGCCGTGTAGTGATCGAGGAACATCTTGCGCTCGTCCGTTTCAAGCGGATCGAGAAACGGCTTCAGCCCCGTCGCCTTCACCCATTCGACGACGGCCTCGGCATCGGCCAGCGGATGGTTGTAGGCGGTGTGCCAGATATCGAGCCGTTCGGAGAATGGCGACAACAAATCATAGTAGAACGACACCGGCGGCAGCGGCCCGCGTGCCGCTCCGGCCATCTTTCCGGCGAACGGCATTTCGGCTGCCGTCTCGCGCATCAACTGGTGCGAGGGCTCACCGAGATTGTCCGGCATCTGGATGGCCAGCGCGCCGCCCGGCGCCAAAAAACCCATCAGCCGCTGGAAGACCACGGGATGCTCCGGCAGCCACTGGAATACCGCATTGGCGAAGATCACGTTGACAGGCTCGGCAGGCTGCCACTTGGACGCATCCGCCAGGTCGAAGGTGACGCTCGGCAGGCGCGCCCTCGCCTTTTCGATCATGTCGGGAGAGGTGTCGAAGCCGCTCACCTGCGCATCCGGCCAGCGCTCGACCAGAAGTTCGGTCGAATTGCCCGGCCCGCAGCCGATATCGACGACCCGGCGCGGAAAATCCACCGGCACCTGCGCCACCAGGTCGCGCGCCGGCCGCGTGCGCTCGTCCTCGAACTTCAGATATTGGGCGGCGGACCAATCAGCCATTTCAGCTCCTCAATCATCCGAGAACCCGCCCCCAAATCAATACCTTACCGCGTCAGCCTCTTATAGGTCATGCGGTGCGGATTGACGGCATCCGGTCCGAGCCGGCGGATCTTGTCCTGCTCGTAATCCTCGAAATTGCCCTCGAACCATTCGACATGGCTGTCGCCTTCGAAGGCGAGGATGTGCGTCGCCAGGCGATCGAGGAACATGCGATCGTGGGAGATGATGACGGCGCAGCCACCGAAATTTTCCAGTGCGTCTTCGAGTGCGGCCAGCGTTTCCGTATCGAGATCGTTGGTCGGTTCGTCGAGCAGCAGCACATTGCCGCCGGTCTTCAGCATTTTGGCAAGATGCACGCGATTGCGCTGGCCGCCGGAGAGATTGCCGACCTTCTGCTGCTGGTCGCCGCCACGGAAGTTGAACGACGCGCAATAGGCGCGGGTGTTGGCCTCGAACTTGCCGAGCTTGACCACTTCGGCGCCGCCGGAAATCTCTTCCCACACCGTCTTTGACGGATCGAGTGCGTCGCGGCTCTGGTCGACATAGCCGAGCTTGACGGTTTCGCCGATGCGGACCGAGCCGCCATCCGGCTTTTCCTGGCCGGTGATCATGCGAAACAGCGTCGTCTTGCCGGCGCCGTTCGGGCCGATGACGCCAACGATGCCGCCCGGCGGCAGCTTGAATTCCAGACCGTCGATCAAGAGCGTATCGCCAAAGCCCTTCGACAGGCCTTCCGCCTCGATCACCACATTGCCGAGCCGCTCGCCATGCGGAATGACGATCTGCGTATCGCTCGGACGCCGCCTGTCGGCGGCATCAAGCAGATCCTGGAACGCCTGGATACGCGCCTTGGACTTGGTCTGCCGGGCCTTGGGGCTCGACTGGATCCACTCGCGCTCGCGGCCGATGGCGCGCTGGCGGGCATCGTCCTCGCGGCCTTCCTGCTTTAGGCGCTTGGCCTTGGCTTCGAGGTATTTGGTGTAGTTGCCCTCATAGGGAATGCCGCGGCCGCGATCGAGTTCGAGGATCCAGCCGGTGACATTGTCGAGGAAGTAGCGATCGTGGGTGATGATCATCACGGCGCCCGGATAGGCGCGCAGATGCTTTTCCAGCCACGCCGTGGTTTCGGCGTCGAGATGGTTGGTCGGTTCGTCGAGCAACAGAAGGTCGGGTTGGCGCAGCAGAAGCTGGCAAAGCGCGACGCGGCGACGCTCGCCGCCTGACAGTTTGGTGACTTCCGAATCCTTGGGCGGGCAGCCGAGAGCTTCCATCGCCATCTCGACCTGCTGTTCGAGATCCCACAGGTTCAGCCGGTCCATCTCGTCCTGGAGCTTGGCCGACTCGTCGGCCGTCTCATCGGAATAGTTCATCATCAATTCGTTGTAGCGCTCGATGATGGCGGTCTTGGCGGCAACGCCTTCCATGATGTTTTCGAACACGGTCTTCTTCGGATCGAGCGCCGGCTCCTGCGCCAAATAGCCGACGGTGGCGCCTTCGGCCAGCCACGCTTCGCCGTTCCACTCCTTGTCGAGCCCGGCCATGATCTTGAGGATCGTCGACTTGCCCGAGCCGTTGGGGCCGAGGATGCCGATCTTGGCGTCGGGATAGAAGGAGAGATGGATGTTTTCGAGCACCTTCTTGGTGCCATAGGCCTTGTTGAGGCCGGCCATGTGATAGATGAACTGGCGTGCCACGCGCGCTTTTCCTTGATCAGAATGGATGGAAGTTGCGCGCTATGTAGGCGATGCCGTGCCGAACGGCAATCGCTTTTGGCGCTTTGACGCTTTCCCCAGGCTGAAGCGCCCATCTTGTCATCGAAGTTTTCGGATCGCTGCCAACCCGGCGAAAGCAGCGGTTAAGGATTCGCCGTCAAAACGGTATCGGATGGGAATCGCCGGCACGTGGCGATTCCCGCAGAGATCGGGATCGACGGCATTGCTGAACAGTTTCCTGCTCCTTGCCGAAGCGGTTCTCTACTTCGGCGTCATGGTCTCGCTCTTCCGTTTCAGGCACCGCATCGGCCTTGGCGTCTTCGTCTGCGCGCTCGGCGTCATGCATTTCCTGGAGACCTACCTCGCCAGCGTCTTCTACGTCGCTTTGCCCTTCGGCATGGTGTCACCGGGCTCCGCCGTGCTGTTTTCCGGCAAGCTGGTGATGCTGCTGTTGCTTTATCTCAAGGAGGACGCGGCCACCGTCCGCCAGCCGATCTACGGCCTGTTGCTCGGCAACGCGCTGATGATCGGACTGGTGCTGATCCTGCGCCTGCATGCGATTTCGCCGCTTCCCGACGGCAAGCTTCCGGACATCGGCTTCATCGACGAGATGGGCTGGCTGATGGTCTGGGGCACGTCGCTGCTGTTCATCGACGCCATTCTGATCATCCTGCTTTATGAAAAGCTTGGGCGTAATCTTCGCCAGGCGCCTTTCACCCGCATCCTGATCTCCGTCGCTTGCGTGCTGACCTTCGACCAGGCGGGATTTTTCACCGCGCTGCATTTCGTCGCCGGCGCGCCGCTCCAGGTTTTCTTCGGCGGCTGGTTCGCCAAGATGGCCGCAGCGCTGACCTACAGCGCCATGCTTGTCGCCTATCTCCGCTGGTTCGAAACGCGGCAGATCGCGGCGCCACGCGGACTTTCCGACATCTTCGACACGCTGACCTATCGCGAGCGCTATGAGGCGCTGGTCAAGCATGTCGGCCGCGACGGACTCACCGGCCTGTTGCATCGCGGCAGCTTCGAAACCGACGGTGAAACCGCAGTCGCAGCCAGCTTGCGCATGGCCAAGCCGCTCAGCCTGCTGATTATCGATGTCGACCACTTTAAATCGATCAACGACCGCTTCGGCCATGCCGAGGGCGACAAGGTCCTGAAAACCATTGCCGCTGTGCTGACCGAAGCCGTGGGCGCCGAGGGTCAGGTGTTCCGGATCGGCGGCGAGGAATTCGCCATTCTCTGCGCCCGGCCGCATCCGGTCGCCAGATTGCTGGGCGAAAGCGTCAGGCACGCGGTCAAGGCATCCGCTAACACCAGAAAGTTCGACCTGACCGTCAGCGCCGGCGTCTCCACCGTCAGCGACAGCACGCAACGCCTTGCCGATCTTTTTGCCCTTGCCGACCAGCGCCTCTACAAGGCCAAGCTGACCGGACGCGACCGTGTCATCGGCGAACCCAATGCCGACAGGCTTGACGCATGGAACCGCTCAGAACAGGGCGCCGGCGGATAACGTCTTCACTGACCCGTTCGCCCTCGGGCAGCCGACGGTCAGCCCTGCTTCTTTCGTTGCAAGGCGCCGACCCCAACTGAAACCGCCATCAGCGCGATCGCCAGCCATTTCAGCGCGGTGATGATCGGGCCGGCGTTGATGTCGTAGGCGATGAACAGAAGAATGCCCGGCACCAGCAGGCCGCACATGACGAGCATGATGCGATTGATCTGCCAGGACACTTTTGCCGCAAGGGCCTCGTCACCAGGTGCGGCGACCAATGCTGCGCGTATGGCTTGCGAGGCGACCAGCGCGCTTGAGAGGCGCATGGAAATCGGCAGGCCGAGCCCGATGATCAGAAACGCGCAGGCCGCCAGCAGCAGCGAGAACTTGAGCGCGCTGGTCTCGGCCGGCACCGGGAAAAGCAGCGTTGCCAGCGGCAGGAAGACGCAGAAAATGCCAAGCGCGGCAATGGCGATGAAGATCGCGGCATTGACCCAAGTGAACAGCTGGTAGGTGCCGGCGCCGATCGGCGCGGCAAGCGTTCGCATGCGCGCCCACTCCGGATCGGTGTACGAAAAACCCGGCCATTCCATGCGACCGTCCCGGATTGCTGTCATGCCCCTGGCCCAGAACGCCAACCGCGCCAGCTCACTATTCGTGACGTCATTCATTGCCACCACCACCCAATAATGCGCACGACGCACGATAGCATCGGGCGCAGCCAAACCGACAGCCGGTGCCTACTGGAACCCGACCGGGTCGACGCCGCCCTTGGGGCAACCGGCCTTGGTCGTCGGCGCGGAGGCGAGCATCAGGTCGCCCAATGAACTGTTCGGACCGATCGGACCGGTCAGGCCGAGCGTCAGCTCGCCGATCAGCCGTCTGCCGCTTGAAGGATCGACAAGGCAGGAGACACGGACCCGCTCACCCGCCCCGGCACCGAATGCGCTGTCGAAAGCGCTGCGGATCGCATCCGAGGTCAGCTGCTTGCCGACGTTTTTGGTGAACAGGTCGCGCACTGGCGAAGCGTTGATCGCGCGCATCAGGTTCAAGGCGTCGGCAAAATACTCCTGCTGGCTCTTGCCGTAGCAGGTGCCGTGCTTGATCCACTCATGCCGCTCGAGCTTGGAAGCCGTGCCCGGCATCACCTGGTCAAGCTCGGCTCGCGTAGTCGCATCGAGCTCGACCGCCGGCAGTTCCTTCCAGTGAGCGGGATTGTCGTTGGCCTTGTCGCTTGCCGGCACCTGGCAATAGAAATTGCCATTCGGCTGCGGCCACAGCCCGTGCAAGGTGAAATGAGTGGCGTCGAAACCGGCGGCGCTCTGCGCCTGGCATTCGGGCTTGCTCGATTTGGTTTCGCAGAACGCCGGCTGCCAGCTCAGCGCGAAGACATATTCGGGTTTTCCCGAGGCTGCCGGCTTGCCCTGGTCGGCCGGCGCGGTGGCCGCGCTGCCGCCGGAGACATGGCCGCAGCTGATCTTCACCCAGCGGCGCTCCGGATCGGCGCCCGGCACGCGGATGAGATAGTGGGTCGGCGCATCCTTGTTGCCCGCCAGCAGATCATAGCTCTGCCCGGCCGCGGTCGAAACATTGCCAGGGTTCTTGCCGCTCTTGATGGCTTGCGTCGCCGGACAGGCGGCATCGGCCAC
This sequence comes from Mesorhizobium sp. P2_H9, assembly GCF_056403215.1. Classification (NCBI taxonomy): domain Bacteria; kingdom Pseudomonadati; phylum Pseudomonadota; class Alphaproteobacteria; order Hyphomicrobiales; family Phyllobacteriaceae; genus Mesorhizobium; species Mesorhizobium sp. P2_H9. The sequence continues at coordinate 248,772 of NZ_JBFUFX010000009.1, forward strand.
GAAGGAGCCGCTCATCTTCACATCGGCTTGCGCCACGCCTGTGCCAGCCAGGGCAAGAAACACCGCACCCCATATCGCCGATATCCGCATTCCAGCACTCCTAACGATTCACCAGGCAACCTAGAACTTGCGACATGTCAGAATTACGATTTCTTTCGCCTGTCGCAAAAACAATCGCCATTGCGCCTGTCCGTCATACCTCACGAGTGGTTGATCAGGGTCAGCCCGCCTCCACCCGCTTCGTCAGTGTACGCAGCAGATCAAGCGAGGCTTTCAGCACCTCGGCGTCCAAGCCCCCGGAAATCAGGTTCGCCCAAACGTGCTGGCGGCTGCCGATATCCTTGATCGCGGCCCAGCCGGCATCGGTCATCGACAGCAGCTTGGCGCGGCGATGCGCCGGATTGTCGGCGTAAGCGGCAAGCCCCTCAGCGGCCAGTATGTCGGCCAGCCGCTGCACGCTCTGGCGGGCGAGACCCATGTCGCGGGCGATGTCGGCCACGGATTTCGGCTCCTTCAGCACCGCACCCAGAACCTGCCAGCGCGCCGCCGTCAGCCCGGTTGGAGCGGCCAGCCGGTCGGCCGCTTCCAGAAAACTGCCGTTCAGTCTGAAGACAGCAAGCACCAGTTCTGTGAGCGTATCCCCGGCTTCGGTCCTGGTCGTCATTCGTAGCCGGCCTCGATGGTCGCGATGAATGTGTTGACGGCTTCGGCCACCACTTCAGGCTTGTCAAGCATCACCCAATGGCCGCTGTCCGTGACCACTTGGTGCGGAATGTCGGTGCGAAGCCGGTAGAGCGCTGCCGGATTGTCATTGGCCTCGGTGGCCAGCACCAGCATCGGCCCGCGATAGGCGTTGAGCGTCGGTTCCGGATTCCATCCGGCCAGTGCCTTGCCCACTCCTGCCCTCGCTGCCAGATCGACCACGGCCGCATCAGCCAGAACACGCTGGCGGACAGCCGTGTTGGAGCCGGCAATCGAGGTGTAGTAGGCGTTCAAGGCATCGAGGCTGTGCGGACCGGCCAGATCGCGCACAAAGCCCTCGCGGATCTCCTTTAGCAGCGCACGCGGATCGGTCGCCGGATCGACGAACAAAATGCCGGCGACCCGGTCGGCATGGCTGGCGGCATAGGCCAGCGCCACCCCGCCACCACCGCTATGGGCGACAAGGACAAACCGCTTCAGGCCGAATGCATCTGCCACCGCCCCGACATCAGCCGCCCGGCCGTCATAGCCATAGTCACGGTCCTGCGCCGGTGCGGATGCGCCGTGGCCACGAAAGTCGAAGGCAACCGCCTCGCGGCCTACCGCTGTCCGCTGCATCACCCGATCCCACTGCGAAGCCCGGCTGCAATCGCCATGCAGGAACAGGATCGGCAAGCCATTGCCTGCATTGAGACTATAGGTGGCAAGCAGGCCCTGCGGGCCGGGAATGGTGGACGTCGTCATGGTCATCTCCTTGGTTTCCTGACTGAACGCGGCAATGGCTGGCAACAGGATTGCCGTGGTGGATGCGATGCCGACCAGCAAGATTGCGCGGCGCGAAATGGTCGAGGTGGTTTTCATGATCATGCTCCAATCCGGACGCAGTCAGTTTGACAGCATACTGTCATCTAATCAGATTGACAGCATGCTGTCAATCTCTCCCAAGTAGGAAGGTGACATCCCTTGACGTTGATCGCGCCGTCGCCCAACAGTCGCCGACGGAGCGAGACATGCCATTTGACAAGCAGACGACGCTGGCCTCACCAACCGGGGCCGCGCTCAACCTCTATGTGAAGCACGCGACAGGCGCCGCGCGCGCCGTCGTCCAAGTCAATCACGGGTTGGCCGAGCATGCCGCGCGCTATGCCCGCTTCGCCGATTTCCTTGGCGAGCGCGGCTACCATGTCTACGCGCATGATCATCGCGGCCACGGCGCCACCAGGGCGCCCGACGCCCCGCTAGGCAGGTTCGCCGACACGCAGGGTGGCGCCAAGGTCATCGCCGATGTCGTCGCCGTCCATGATCTCATCGCCAGGGAGCAGCCGGGCCTGCCGGTCATTGTCTTTGGCCATTCCATGGGCGCGTCTGTGGCGCTGAATTTCGTCCTGCGCCATTCCGCACGCATCCATGCCGCCGCCATCTGGAACGGCAATTTCTCCGCCGGTCTGCTCGGCCAGCTGGCGCTGGGCATTCTTGCCTGGGAGAAATTCAGGCTGGGTTCCGACGTGCCGTCGCGCGTGCTGCCCAGACTGACCTTTCAGGCCTGGGGCAAGGCCGTGCCCAATCACCGCACGATGTTCGACTGGCTGTCGCGCGACGAGGCAGAGGTGGCCAAATACATCGCCGATCCGCTGTGCGGCTGGGATGCATCGGTGTCGATGTGGCAGGACATCGTCCAGATGGCGCTCAATGGCGGCGGCAACCGAAATTTCGCGACCGTGCGGCGCGACCTGTTCGTCAATCTGGTAGGCGGTGAGAAGGACCCGGCCTCGGATGGCGGCAAGGCGGTCAGCCATCTCACCGGGCGCATGCACATGATGGGCTTTTCGAATCTCGTTTCAAAGGTTTACGCCGAGACCCGCCACGAAAGCCTCAACGAGGTGAATCGAGATATCATCATGGACGATTTCGCCCTATGGGCCGACGGCGTGCTGAAACCCTGACCGGTTGGCCCATTGCAAGGGCCGTGACAGCAGCGATAGGGATTGATAGAGGCTGCGCTTTCGACCAATCACGGTGATCCATGACTGAGTCTCCGCTGAAAGGCATCCGCGTCATTGAACTGGCCCGCATCCTTGCCGGGCCATGGGCGGGACAGTTGCTTGCCGATCTCGGCGCCGACGTCATCAAGGTCGAGAGCCCGGATGGCGGCGACGACACCCGCAAATGGGGTCCACCCTTCGTCATGAGCCATGACGGCGAGAACCTGTCGGCCGCCTACTATCATTCCTGCAATCGCGGCAAGCGCTCCATCGCTGTCGATTTCTCGACGCCGGAGGGAGCCGAGACCGTACGCCGGCTGGTGGCGACCGCAGACGTGCTGATCGAGAACTTCAAGCTCGGCGGCCTGAAGAAATACGGGCTCGACCATGACAGCCTGCGCAAGATCAACCCGCGCCTCGTCTATTGCTCGATCACCGGTTTCGGCCAGGACGGGCCGTACGCGCCCCGCGCCGGCTATGATTTCATCATCCAGGCCATGGCCGGCATGATGTCGATCACCGGCGAGGCCGGCCGCGAGCCGCAAAAGGCCGGCGTCGCCATTTCGGACATCTTCACTGGCCTTTATTCGGTCATCGCCATCCAGGCAGCGCTTCGCCATGCCGAGAAAACCGGCGAAGGCCAGCACATCGACATGGCGTTGTTCGACACCCAGATCTCGGCGCTCGGCAACCAGAACCTCAACTATCTCGTCTCCGGCAAATCGCCGGTGCAGATGGGCAATGCGCATATGAACATCGCGCCCTACGAGGTGGTGCCGGTCAGGGACGGCCACATCATCCTGGCGGTCGGCAATGACGGCCAGTTCACCAAATTCTGCGCCGCCGTCGGACTGGATGATCTGCCTGATAACCCCGATTTCGCCACCAATCCGGCCCGGGTCGCCAACCGGGCGAAACTGCGCGAGCGCATGATCGAGGCGCTGAAGATCTTTGATCGCGACCCGCTGCTGGCAAAGCTGGAGGCAGCGAGCGTGCCGGCCAGTCCGATCAACAATATCGGCCAGATGTTTGCCGATCCGCAGACCATCGCGCGCGGCATGCGGCTCGATCTCGACGACGGCCATGGCAATCTCTTGCCCTCGGTGCGCGCGCCGATGGTCATGTCTGGAACACCGCTGGTCTATGAGCGCCCTTCACCGCGCCTGGGCGAACACACCGAAGAGATTCTTGCTGAGCTGGAGAGATCAGAAAAATGAAGACCGGCGGACAACTGATCGTCGACGCGCTCGAAGCCAACGGCACCGACCGCATCTATTGCGTGCCTGGCGAATCCTATCTCGCCGTGCTCGACGCGCTGCACGATTCAGCGATCCGCACCATCGTCTGCCGCCAAGAAGGCGGTGCCGCGATGATGGCTGACTGCCATGGCCGCCTGACCGGCAAGCCCGGCATCTGCTTCGTCACCCGCGGCCCCGGCGCCACCAACGCCTCGGCCGGCATTCACATCGCCATGCAGGATTCGGTTCCCGTCATCCTGTTCATCGGCCAGGTCGCCAGCCACGCCAAGGAACGCGAGGCCTTTCAGGAAGTCGACTATAAGCGCTTCTTCGGCGATATCGCCAAATGGGTGGTCGAGATCGACGACGCCTCGCGTATTCCCGAATTCGTCACCCGCGCCTTCGCGGTGGCGACATCAGGCCGTCCCGGCCCGGTGGTCATCTCGCTGCCGGAAGACATGCTGACAAGCCTGGTCGAAGCACCCGCTGCCTTGCCGCATACGCCCGTCGAAACCCGGCCCGGCGAGGCCGAGCTCGACACGCTGGAAAAGCTGCTCGGCAAGGCCAAGCGGCCCTTCGTCATTCTTGGCGGCACACGCTGGGACGCCGAAGCCGTCGCGCAAATACGCACGATCGCCGAAGCCTGGTCGCTGCCGGTCGGCTGTTCCTTCCGCCGCCAGATGCTGTTCGATCATCTGCACCCGAACTATGCCGGTGATGTCGGCATCGGCATCAACCCGAAACTGGCGACGGCGATCAAGCAGGCCGACCTTGTCCTGCTCATCGGCGGCCGCATGGGCGAAATGCCCTCCTCCGACTATACGCTGCTGAAGAGCCCCTACCCCGATCAGACGCTGGTCCATATCCATGCCGATGCCGGCGAACTTGGCCGCGTCTACCGGCCGACGCTGGCGATCAACGCCTCGCCATCCGCCTTTGTCGAAGCCTTTGCCAGGCGCAAGCCTGCTGCGACCCCTTCATGGGCGGACGAGGCGGCAAAGCTGCACGCCGCCTATCTCGACTGGTCGACCCCGCCGGAAAGCGGTCCCGGCTCCGTCCAGATGGGGCCGATCATGAATTACCTGGAAAAGATGCTGCCCGACGACGCCATCCTCACCAATGGCGCCGGCAACTACGCCACCTGGGTGCATCGCTTCCACCGCTTCCGACGCTTCGCCACCCAAGGCGCGCCGACCTCAGGCTCGATGGGTTACGGCACACCGGCGGCGGTTGCCGCCAAAGAGCTGTTCCCGGACCGCGACGTCATCGCCTTTGCCGGCGACGGCTGTTTCCTGATGAACGGGCAGGAATTCGCCACCGCCGTGCAATACGACCTGCCGATCATCGTCATCGTCGTCAACAACGGCATTTACGGCACCATCCGCATGCACCAGGAGCGCGAATATCCCGGCCGCGTCGTCGCCACGGATCTCAAGAATCCCGACTTCGCGGCTTTGGCCCGCGCCTATGGCGGCCATGGCGAGACGGTCGAGAAGACCGCCGACTTCGCACCGGCCTTCGAGCGCGCGCGCGCCAGCGGCAAGCCGGCAATCGTCGAAATCCGGCTCGACCCGGAGGCGATCACGCCGACACGGACCATGACCCAGATTCGTGACAAGGCCTGACGAAACAAAAAGGGGCGGTCGCCCGCCCCTTTTGTCAACTCGTCTTGCGCTACTTCGCCGCCTCGATCTGCCCGCGGATCTCGCCGTCCTTGTTGGCGGCGGTGTGGACATTGACGTAATAGTTGCCGGCCGCCAGGTCGGCGGCCTGCGCGTCGGTCAGCTCGGCCGAACCCTTGATCGGGCTCTTGAGCTTGCCTTTGAACGGGATGACGGGAGGTGCGCTCGCACCCACCGCCGCCGGACCGTGAATATGCGCAGCCGTCGCCGGCCCGCTGAGGCCGGAATATTTGACGTTCCAGCTGAGCTTCTTCTTGGCGGTGTCGAAGGTGAATGTGGCGGTTCCCTTGCCCTTGGTGGTGACAGGCGGGCTCTGTTGGCTGCCATCGAGCGTCGCCTTGTACTTCACTATATCGGCCATGGCCGGCGATGCGAACAGCAGGGCTGTCGAAACAGCGAACGCCGAAAGCACCGGCAAGGATTGAATGTGCATGAAGGACCTCCGTTGGTTGACGCATCCACCGCGGCTCCCCGGCGCGCGGATACTTCACTGCAACGGCTGAACGACGCGATGTATCCCGGCACACGTAGATGTTACCGCAGCGACGAAAAAGGGGCGGTCACCCGCCCCTTCTTGGATACGTCGAAGCCAACAATCAGACGGCCGCCAGCGCCTGCGTCAGATCGGCGATCAGATCGTCCGGGTGCTCGACACCGATGGACAGTCTGACCGTGCTCTCGAGCACGCCGATGCGCTGGCGCACGTCGAAGGGAATACCCGAATGGGTCATGGCCGCCGGGTGACTGGCCAGCGATTCCGTTCCGCCGAGGCTTACCGCCAGCTTGAATATCTGCAGCCCGTTGAGAAAGGCGAAAGCCGCTTTCTGGCCACCGCGTATATCGAACGAGAAAGTCGAGCCGGCGCCGGTGCACTGTGCCCGATAGGCGCGGCCCGCTTGCGTATCCTCGCCCAGGAACGGCAGATAATGCACTTTCTCGACCTTGGCATGATCGCGCAGGAATTCGGCGACCATGCGCGCATTGTCGTTCGCCCGCTCCATGCGGATCGACAGCGTCTCCAGCGAGCGGCCAAGCATCCAGCAGGAATGCGGGTCGAGCTGCGTGCCGATGGCACCGCGCAGCGCCTTGATCGGCTTGGTGACCGCTTTGCTGCCCATGGCCGCGCCGGCGATCAGATCGGAATGGCCGCCGACATATTTGGTCAGCGAATAGACCGAAACATCGGCGCCGTGTTCGATGGGCCGCTGGAACACCGGGCCGAGCAGCGTGTTGTCGCAGACGATGATCGGCGTCGACCCTTGCCCGGCGCCGATCTCGTCGGCGATCCTCCGCATCAGCGCGATATCGACCAGGCTGTTGGTCGGGTTTGACGGCGTCTCGATCAGGATGACCGAAACGCGGCCTTTCGCGACGGCAGCTTCGGCAGCCGCGCGGACCGCCGTCTCGTCGACACCATCGGCGAAGCCGACAGCACCGATGCCGAAGCCGGAAAGCGTGCGTGTCAACAGCGTTTCGGTGCCGCCGTAAAGCGGCTGCGAATGCAGGATGACGTCGCCCGGGCGGGCATAGGCCAGCAGTGTCGTGGCGATCGCCGACATGCCTGATGAAAACAGGATGCAGGCGTCCGTCCCCTCATAGATCGCCAGCCGGTCCTCGACGATCTCTGAGTTGGGATGGTTGAAGCGCGAATAGACCAGACCGGACGCCGTGCCGCTCGGCGGTTCCTTGCGGCCGGACGTGTAGTCGAAGAAGTCGCGTCCCTCTTCCGCCGACTTGAACACGAAGGTCGAGGTCAGGAACACGGGTGGCTTGACGGCGCCCTCCGAAAGCTGCGGATCGAAGCCATAGCTCAGCATCAGCGTCTCCGGGTGGAGCTTGTGGTTGCCGATATGGGTTTTCGAAGGGCGTGGCGCGGGCATGGCTGTTTCCTGCTTCTCGAGTGATATCGCGCGGCAATTTATGCGATCTCCGGCACGCAGTCCTTGCTATTTCCGGGCTGCCATGGCTGCATTTGCGCAACGAATTGCTGAAAGAGCGCAAAAATGCAGCAGAAGATAGCCGATGATTTCGACCGCAAGATCCTGCATGAATTGCGGGCCGACGCGCGCATCACCAACAACGAGCTTGCCGAGCGCATCGGCCTGTCGCCGTCGCCTTGCTTGAGGCGCGTGCGGCGGCTGGAGGAAACCGGTGTCATCAGAGGCTACACCACGTTGATCGATCCCGCCGCCTTCGGCTGGAGCATGGTCGCCATCGCCACCGTCCGGCTCAGCCGCCAGAACGAAGACGAGATCGTCATGTTCGAGGACGCGATCCGCGGCTGGGAAGAGGTGCTGGAATGCCACCTCGTCACTGGATCGCGCGACTATGTGCTGAAAGTGGTGACGGGCAGCCTCGAACAGTATGAGCGCTTCATCAAGGAAAAGATCGCGCGGCTGAAATGCGTCGCCTCGATCGAGACCAGCTTCGTCATGAACACCATAAAGGAACGGCGCCTCTGACAATGCATGTCGCCCAAAAGTGGGCAGCCGTTTTGGGGGCAACGACATGCATCAAACAAAGAGAGCGGTTCTTTCGAACCGCTCTCTCAGAGGCGCCGTTTTCGAGATCGGAATACTGCCAGGCTTATTTGATCGCCTTGTCGGTGATGGCGGTCGTATAGGCGCCGGTCGGCTCCTTGGTGATGATCTTCTGGTCGAGCAGCGCCTTGGCGGTGCGTTCGTAGGTCGCCGGATCGAGCTTGCCGTCGGCATTGTCGACCAGCTTGGCGACTTCGCCCATCATGCGCTTCTGGTGGTTCTCGTCCTGGCCGCCATTGTCCATGACGATGCCTGCCGCCTCGTCATTGTTGTCGACGGCGTATTTCCAGCCCTTCATCGACGCGCGCACGAAACGCACCATCTTGTCTTCGAAGGCCGGATCCTTGAGCTTGTCTTCCGAGGCATAGAGCCCGTCTTCAAGCAAATCGTTGCCCATGGCCGAGTAGTTGAACACCGTCAGCTGATCCGGCTTGTAGCCGGCATCGATCAGCTGCCAGTACTCGTTGTAGGTCATGACCGAGATGCAATCCGCCTGCTTCTGGATCAGCGGCTGCACGTCAAAGCTCTGCTTCAGCACGGTGACGCCATCGGCGCCGCCTTCGGTCTTCAGGCCAAGCTTGTTCATCCAGGCATAGAACGGATATTCGTTGCCGAAGAACCAGACGCCGAGCGTGTGGCCCTTGAAGTCGGCTTCGGTCTTGATCGGGCCGTCCTTCGGGCAGACCAGCTCCATGCCGGCTTTCTTGAACGGCTGCGCGATGTTGACCAGCGGCACGCCCTTTTCGCGTGCGGCCAGTGCGCCGCCCATCCAGTCGACGATCACGTCGGCGCCACCACCGGCAATCACCTGCTCGGGCGCAATGTCGGGACCGCCCGGCTTGATCTCGACGTCGAGGCCTTCGGCTTCATAAAAACCCTTGGCCTTGGCGACATAGTAGCCGGCGAACTGAGCCTGCGTGACCCATTTCAGCTGCAACGTCACCTTGTCGGCGGCCATTGCCTGGAACGCGGCAAGCGACATCGCGCCGGCCAGCATCGGAATAATCAGTTTTTTCATGTTTTTACCCTCTGAAGTTAACACCCTAAACCCACCGCCCCTATCCACCACGGACAGAGGGATGCCAAAACGTGACGGCTCTCTCGAAAAGAGCGACCACGCCATAAAAGACCGAACCCGCAAGTGCTGCAACTGCGATTTCGGCCCAGACCATGTCGATGTTCATCCGCCCGACCTCGGTCGAAATACGGAATCCCATGCCGACCACCGGCGTACCGAAGAACTCGGCGACGATGGCGCCGATCAGCGCCAGCGTCGAGTTGATCTTCAGAGCGTTGAAGATGAAAGGAGCGGCGGCCGGCAGCCTGAGCTTGAACAGCGTCTGCCAGTAGCCGGACGCATAAGTGCGCATCAGGTCGCGCTCCATGTGACCGGAGGCGGTAAGTCCGGCGACCGTGTTTACCAGCATCGGGAAGAAGGTCATGATGATGACCACCGCCGCCTTGGACTGCCAGTCGAAGCCGAACCACATGACCATGATCGGCGCGACGCCGATGATCGGCAACGCCGAGACCATGTTGCCGATCGGCAGCAGGCCGCGGCGCAGGAACGGCACGCGGTCGGCCGCGATGGCCACGAGGAAGCCTGCGCCGCTGCCGACGACATAGCCGAAAATCACCGCCTTGAAGATCGTCTGCCGGACATCGGCGGCCAGCACCGGCAGCGAACCGGCGATGCGCGCGCCGATGGCGCTTGGCGGCGGCAGCAGGATGAAGGGGATGCCGGCGCCACGTGTGATCGCTTCCCAGAGGATCAGGATCCAGGCGCCGAAGATGGCAGGGATGATCAGGCGTAGTGCCGTCTTCGCCCAATTCGCCACAGGGCGCAGGGAAGACAGCACCGCCACGCAGCGCCACCCCAGAAGCCACGCTGCGGCGAGCACCAGGAAATACGGCGACAGTGCCGTGCCTTCGAACCCGTCTATGCCCGTGATCAACAGCCAGGCGGTGAGATGCGCGCCAACGAACAGCACCAGAGCTTCAACTATGGCCGGCAGCTTGGTCATTGAGACAAACGCTGCGATCACAAGCAGGCCGTACATCAGCCCCTTCGTCACCAGGTAGGGATAATCGAAAGACGCCTCGGGTTGCGCCAACGCCGCCGCTTCCAGCTTCGACATCGCGCCGAGCGCGATGGCAATCAGACACAACGCAATCGCCAATACCGCTTGCCAGGAGGGCTTCAGCCAGGTCATGCCGGCCTCCCGCCCATGGCGCGGTCGACGATGCGCCCGGCGATACCGACCACCATGACCAGCAACGCCGCCACCACCGAACCGGCAACCAGCGTCGACCAGATATCGATGGACTGGCTGTAATAGGCGCCTGCCAGCAGCTTGGCGCCGATGCCGGCAACTGCACCGGTCGGCAGTTCGCCGACAATGGCGCCGACCAGGCTCGCAGCCACAGCCACCTTCATCGAGGTGAACAGGAACGGCACCGAAGCCGGCGCCCGCAATTTCCAGAAGGTCTGCGAACCGCTGGCATTGTAGGTGTGCATCAGATCGAGATGCATGATCTCGGGCGAGCGCAACCCCTTCACCATGCCGACGGCCACCGGGAAGAACGACAGGTAGGTCGAGATCAGCGCCTTCGGGATCAGCCCGCTGATGCCGATCGCCCCCAGCACGACGATGATCATCGGCGCCACCGCCAGGATCGGAATGGTCTGCGAGGCTATGATCCACGGCATCAGGCTGCGGTCGAGCGTCGCCACATGCACGATGCCGACCGCAATGATGATGCCGAGCGCGGTGCCGAAAGCGAAACCGAGCAGCGTCGACGACAGCGTCACCCAGGCATTGTAGACGAGGCTGCGGTTCGAGGTGATGGGCCGCAGGAAAGTGTTTTCAAAAAAGTTCACCGCAACCTGGTGCGGCGCCGGCAATGTCGGCTTCGGCTGTGACAGCGTCTTGCCGATGAATTCGACAACCGCCGGCGCCTCATTGGAGCGGCGGTCGAGATCGCGCTGGAACGGCGCGTTGAGGACAACGGCCATGATGTACCAGAGGACCACCACGCCAGCGAGGATCGAGGTTACGGGGATGAGCTTGTCGCGAAACGTGTCCATCTAGCGGGCCTCGCAAGCGAGGCGCCCGCCCCGCGTAACGCGGGCGGCCCACCACGCCTTCGTCATCCTAGGGCGAAGCAGGCGCGAAGCGGCCTGCGTAGACCCTAGGATCCATGCCGTGACGTTGGCCGAAGGGTCAAAACGGTTGAGAATACCCAGCAAGCACGACGTGGCGGAAGGTGGTGTATTCTGCACCGTTGCGGGGCGCGAAGGTAACAGCATGGATCCTAGGGTCTGCGCCGCGTCGCTTCGCTCCTTGCTTCGCCCTAGGATGACGAAGGCATGGGTGGCCGCCCGGTCTGCGCACGCCGCTTCGCGGCTGCTTCGCCCTAGGATGACGAAGGCGTGGTTGGCCGCTCCCTCGTGAGGCGGAGGCAGAAGCCCGGTCTGCATCCCCTCAATCATCGTAGCTATGCCCTGCCCGCAGCCCGTCGCGCACGCGCGCCGCGATCGCCAGAAACTCCGGCGTCTCGCGGATGTCGAGCGGCCGCTTCTTCGGCAGCGTCGATTCGATGATGTCGCTGACCCGGCCCGGCCGCGGCGACATGACGACGATGCGTGTCGACAGATACACCGCCTCGGGAATGGAATGGGTGACGAAGCAGATGGTCTTGTTGGTCCGCTCCCAAAGTTCTAGCAGCTGTTCGTTGAGATGATCGCGGACGATCTCGTCCAGCGCGCCGAACGGCTCGTCCATCAGCAAAAGGTCGGCGTCGAAGGCGAGTGCGCGGGCGATCGAGGCGCGCTGCTGCATGCCGCCGGAAAGCTGCCAGGGATATTTCTTCTCGAAGCCTGAGAGGTTGACGAGGTCGAGCGTGCGCTTGATCCGCTCGGCTTGCTCCGTTTTGGACAGGCCAATGATCTCCAGCGGCAGCCCCACATTGCGCTCGATGGTGCGCCACGGAAACAGCGCCGCCGCCTGGAAGACGTAGCCATAGGCACGCTTTTCGCGCGCCTGCTCTGGCGTCATGCCGTTGACCGAGATCGTTCCCGAGGTCGGTTTCTCCAGGTCGGCGATGACGCGCAGCAAGGTGGTCTTGCCGCAGCCGGACGGACCGATGAAGGAGACGAATTCACCCTTGCCGATGGTCAGGTCAACATTGGACAGCGCCTGCACCGGACCGTCATTGGTCTGGAAGGTCAGGCCGAGTTTGCTTGCCGAAACGACGGCTGGCGAAGTCCCTGTCATCGGCTGCAGCCTGCCGTTTCCCGCCGCTGCGGCGCAGACTGAAATCCGATTGATTTTGCCCCGGTGTTGCTTTCCACTCGCCTTGCCCCATCAGATAGACGCCCGGAGTTACCCCGATGTCGCCCAAACCCACCTGTCATCTTATCCGCCCTGAAAGCACTTACCAAGGTAAGCAGGGATTGACCTATTTCGCCGGCATCGCCACGGAGTCGGTCGGCTCCTCCGGCATCTGCATGCATGTGCTCACCATGCCGCCCGGCGCCCGCGCCAAGGCGCATCTGCATGAGAACCATGAAACCGCGATCTACGTGCTCTCCGGCGAAGTCCATACCTGGTATGGCGATCGGCTCGAGAACCACATCATCGTCAAGGCCGGCGACCTCTTCTACATTCCCGCCGGCGTACCGCATCTGCCGGCCAATCTGAGCAACGCCCCGTCCTCGGCCGTCATTGCCCGCACCGATCCCAACGAACAGGAAAGCGTCGTCCTGCTGCCGGAGCTGGATGCGCTGGTCGCGTGAGGCCGGCGCCGGGGCAGAAGCCGTCACCGGCATCGGGACACTTCCCCCATGACATTGCCGTCCGCATCGGTGATCACCAGTTTCTTGGCGTTCTTCGGGCTGCGTTTGACGGTAAACTCGGTTGGCGACTGGCCGTCTTCGCCTTCCGCTTCGCACTGCGCCTTGATGGTAAGCGAGCCATCAGGTTTCGCCTGCTTGTCGCTAAAGGTGCAGGCGCTGGCCGCGTTGATCAAATCGGTGTCGGTGAGCAGCAGCATATCCTCGGCGTAGACTTCCTGGCCGTTCTTGTTGATGCAGCCGGACTTGTTGCCATAGGGCTTGGACAGGTCGATCGCCGCCGCCGAAGCCGAGCCCGCCGCCAGCACGACAATCATCGAAATGGACAGACCAAAACCGCGCAAGCTCATCCCCCTGGTGCCCAAATTCACAAACATGATTGCAATGGCCCCATTTCTTCAAGGCCGGGAATGGTGACGAAGAAACCGTCCTCACCCCTATTGGTGACCACAATTGTTTCGGTCGTCGTCCCCGCCTCGCCCTCCGCCGAACAGGTTGCATCAAGCGATTGCGCACCCGGCACCGAGGTCAATTGCTGCTCGAACCGGCAACCGCTGCCATAGGTTTCGATGCCTTCGGCGGTCAGAACGATATAGGCGTCGCTGTCCTGATAGCCGGCCTTGACGCCGGCACAGCCGACATCATTGCCCCAGGAGCCAGCCAGCATGCCAGCCGCCGTTGCCGGACCGGCGGCCATGGTTGCTACCACCAGTGAAATGAGCGCCGCCTTGCTGGCCAAGCTCAAACCCCGGTCGCCGGAATGCCTGTACGCTCGACCTTGCGCGGCGCAGAAATTTCCTTCCAGGTCGACAGCGCCCGGTTGACCGCCGCATTCGGCTCACGGGCAACGAACTCGCCATGGCCGGGCTTGGCCTTGACCTCGGCCTCCTGGATCGACAGTTCGCCGCGCGAGAACACGAAGCGCGGCAGGCCGGTCACCTCGAAACCCTCGAAGACGTTGTAGTCGATCACCGACTGCTGCTTCTTGGCCGAAATTGTCTTCTTGCGCTTGGGGTCCCAGACGACGAGGTCGGCGTCCGCGCCTTCGACGATGGCGCCCTTCTTCGGATACATGTTGAGGATCTTGGCGATGTTGGTCGAGGTTACCGCGACGAACTCGTTCATCGTCAGCCGGCCGGTGTTGACACCCGTCGTCCACAGCACCGGCATGCGGTCCTCGAGCCCGCCGGTGCCGTTCGGGATCTTGGTGAAATCGCCGACGCCGTTGCGCTTCTGCTTGGTGGTGAAAGCGCAGTGGTCGGTCGCCACCACTTGCAGTGATCCCGCCTGCAGACCGGCCCACAGCGAATCCTGGTGCAACTTGTTGCGGAAGGGCGGGCTCATGACGCGCCGCGCCGCATGGTCCCAGTCCTTGTCGAAATACTCGCTTTCATCCAGCGTCAAATGCTGGATCAGCGGCTCGCCGAACACCCGCATGCCTTTCTGCCGCGCCCGGCGGATCGCCTCGTGCGCCTGCTCGCAGGAGACATGCACGATATAGAGCGGCACGCCGGCCATGTCGGCGATCATGATGGCGCGGTTGGCCGCCTCGCCTTCCACTTCCGGCGGCCGCGAATAGGCGTGTCCCTCCGGCCCATTGTTGCCCGCGGCCAGGAGCTTTTGCGACAGAGCGGCGACCACGTCGCCATTCTCGGCATGCACCAGCGGCAGCGCGCCGAGGTCGGCGCAGCGCTGGAACGACGCATACATCTCGTCGTCGTCGACCATCAGCGCGCCCTTGTAGGCCATGAAATGCTTGAACGAGGTGATGCCCTTGTCGACGACGGTCGCCATCTCGTCGAACACCTGCTTGCCCCACCAGGTGATCGCCATGTGGAAGGAATAATCGCAGGCAGCCTTCGAGGTCTTGTTGTCCCACATCTGCAAGGCTTCGAGCAGCGATTGCTGCGGCGACGGCAGGCAGAAATCGACCACCATCGTCGTGCCGCCGGCAAGGGCGGCGCGGGTGCCGGATTCGAAATCGTCGGCAGAATAGGTGCCCATGAACGGCATTTCGAGATGGGTATGCGGATCGATGCCGCCCGGCATGACGTAGCAGCCGGTGGCGTCGAACTCATGGTCGCCATGCAGGTCCGGCCCGATAGCGATGATCTTGCCGTGCTTGAACAGCACGTCCGCCTTCCAGGTGCGGTCGGCGGTAACGACAGTGCCGTTCTTGATGACTTTCGACATTTTCTTGTTCCCCTGTTCTCTTCGCGCTTCTTTGCGAGCGGCGTGGAATCCAGATTTTCTCAGCTCACTCCACGATGATGGCCGTCTCCACCACCGCATGGAACAGCACGTCGGCACCGGCCGACGCCCATTCCTTGGAGATGTCCTCTGCCTCGTTGTGGCTGAGACCATCGACGCAAGGGCACATCACCATGGCGGTGGGCGCGACGCGGTTGATCCAGCAGGCGTCATGGCCGGCGCCGGAGACGATGTTGCGGTGGGAATAGCCAAGCCGGTCGGCGGCATCGCGGATCGCCTTGACGCAACCGGCGTCGAAGGTGACCGGGTCGAAATGGCCGACCTGCTCGATCTTGTACTGGATGTCGAGCGCCTCGCAGATCGTGTCGATGCCTTCGCGGATGCGGCCGTCCATCGCGTCCAGCACTTCCTTTTCCGGCGAGCGGATGTCGACGGTGAAGACGGTGCGGCCGGCGATGATGTTGCGCGAGTTCGGAAACACTTCCATGTGGCCGACCGCACCGACGGCGTCGGGCTGGTAGTCCATGGCGATCTCGTGCACCAGCTCGATCACCCTGGCCATGCCAAGTCCGGCGTTGCGGCGCTTGGGCATCGGCGTCGAGCCGGTATGCGCCTCCTTGCCGGTCAGCGTCACCTGCAGCCATTTCAGCCCCTGGCCGTGGGTGACGACGCCGATATCAATGCCCTCGTCCTCGAGGATCGGCCCCTGCTCGATATGCAGTTCGAAGAAGGCGTGGATCTTGCGATCGCCGACCTTCTCGGTGCCTTTCCAGCCGATGCGGTCCAGCTCCTCGCCAAATTTCTTGCCCTGCTTGTCGACATGTTGGTAGACGTCGGCCTGGTCGAGCACGCCGGCGAAAACGCCGGACGCCATCATCGCCGGGGCAAAGCGCGAGCCTTCCTCATTCGTCCAGTTGGTGACGACGATCGGATGTTTGGTCTTGATGCCTAGATCGTTGAGCGAGCGCACCACTTCCAGCCCGCCGAGCACGCCGAGCACGCCGTCATACTTGCCACCGGTCGGCTGGGTGTCGAGATGGCTGCCGACATAGACCGGCGGCAGGCTGGGGTCGGTGCCTTCGCGGCGGGCAAACATCGTGCCCATCTCGTCAAGGCCCATTTCTAGCCCCGCCGCCTCGCACCAGCGCTTGAACAGATGCCGTCCCTCGCCGTCCTCGTCGGTCACGGTCTGGCGATTGTTGCCGCCGGCAACGCCGGGGCCGATCTTCGCCATCTCCATGATGGAATCCCACAAACGGTCTGAATTGATTCGCAGATTCTCGCCGGGTGCGGCCATTCAAGATCCTCTCATTTCATTCACGCAAAAGGCGGCGGTTCCCGACGCCGCCCTTTGCCCGGTCAAGTTTTAGTCGACCGCTCGCAGCACTTCACGCACATGGTCGATCAGTTCGTTGATCTGGCCCTTGGTGATGATCAGCGGCGGCGACAGCGCGATGATGTCGCCGGTGGTGCGGATCAGTGCACCGCGCTCGAACGCCTTGACGAAGGCCGAGAAGGCTCGCTTCGTCGGTTGCCCGGCAATCGGCGCCAGCTCGATCGCCCCGATCAGGCCGATGTTCCTGATGTCGATGACGTTCGGCTCGCCCTTCAGCGAATGCAGCGCGTCCTCCCAATAGGGCGCCAGTTCCTCGCCGCGGGTCAGCAAGCCTTCTTCCTTGTAGGTATCGAGCGTGCCGAGCGCCGCCGCGCAGGCGATCGGATTGCCCGAATAGGTGTAGCCGTGGAAGAACTCGATCATGTGCTCGGGGCCGGTCATGAAGGCGTCGTGGATTTCCTTCTTCACGAACACCGCGCCCATCGGGATGACGCCGTTGGAAACGCCCTTGGCGGTGGTCATGATGTCGGGCGTGACGCCAAAGTAGTCGGCGGCGAACGGCGCGCCGAGGCGGCCGAAACCGGTGATGACCTCGTCGAAGATCAGCAGGATTCCATGCTTGGTGCAGATTTCGCGCAGCTTCTGCAGATAGCCCTTGGGCGGCAGGATGACGCCGGTGGAGCCGGCGACCGGCTCGACGATGACGGCGGCGATTGTCGAAGCGTCATGCAGGACGACGATGCGCTCCAGCTCGTTGGCCAGCTCCGCGCCATGCTCGGGCACACCCTTGGTGAATGCGTTCTTCTCCGGCAGATGGGTGTGCGGCATATGGTCGACGCCACCGAGCAGCGTGCCGAACATCTTGCGGTTGCTGACGATGCCGCCGACCGAGATGCCGCCGAAATTGACGCCGTGATAGCCGCGTTCGCGACCGATCAGGCGCGTGCGCGCGCCCTCGCCCTTGGCGCGATGATAGGCGATTGCCATCTTCAGCGCGGTGTCGACCGATTCCGATCCGGAATTGGTGAAGAACACATGGTCCATGCCCTTCGGCGCGATGTCGACCAGCCGATTGGCCAGTTCGAACACGATCGGATGGCCCATCTGGAAGGCCGGCGCATAGTCGAGTTCAGCGGCTTGGCTCTGGATCGCCTCGGTGATCTTCGGCCGGCAATGGCCGGCATTGACGCACCACAGTCCGGCGGTGCCGTCCAGCACCTTGCGGCCGTCGCTGGTGGTGTAATGCATGTCCTTGGCGGACACCATCATGCGTGGCGCCTGCTTGAACTGCCGGTTCGCCGTGAACGGCATCCAGAATGCGCTGAGATCGTTCGGCGTGACTTTCAGCCGGTTGGACATGACCAAGACTTCCCCTTGTAACCTGTTTCGCTGCGGCCAACGCTTGGTCTTTGTTGCGATTTCGTGCTACGCAAATTTTTGACCGATTGGACAAACGTTAGCACCGCCCTGTCGGCGGTCAAGGGATTACTAGCGGAAATGCGGCATCTGAAGTGCGCTCCACAGGTCAGAGAAAAACTGGTCCAGAGAATTGGTCCAGATGACCCTCGAAGCCAAGGGCTGCCGGGGTGAGCGCCGATATGGAAGTCCCCGCCCCGCGCCGCACCCGCATCCAGCAGGAAAAGCGCGAGCTCATCCTGGAGGCGGCGCTCGAGGTCTTCTCCACCAATGGCTTTCGCGGCTCCACCATCGACCAGATCGCCGAGGCCGCCGGCATGTCGAAGCCGAACCTGCTTTATTATTTCCGCCGCAAGGAAGACATCCACGAGACGCTGATGGAGCGGTTGCTCGCGACCTGGTTGGCGCCGCTCAGGGAACTCGACGACATCGGTGATCCGCTGACCGAATTGCGCAGCTACATCAGGCGCAAGCTCGAGATGGCGCGCGATTTTCCCAGGGAGAGCCGGCTGTTCGCCAACGAGATCCTGCAGGGCGCACCGCGCATCATGCCGCTGCTGGAGGGCGAGCTAAAGTCGCTGGTCGATGAGAAGGCTGGAGTCATCAAGGGCTGGATGCGCGCCGGCAAGATTGCCAAGACCGATCCCTGGCACCTGATCTTCTCGATCTGGGCAACGACCCAGCATTATGCCGATTTCGACGTCCAGGTTCGCGCCGTGCTCGGCGCCGACCGCGGCGGCGACGGCCGCTTCGAGGATGCCGCCCGCTTCCTGGAACAGTTGTTCATCGACGGGCTGAAGCCGAAGGGGTAACAGGCGAGATCGCGCCTGGGGCTGCCGCAGACGATGGAGATTAGCGAAGCGCATATTGATTTCGTCATTCTAGGGCGAAGCAAGGAGCGCAGCGACGCGGCGCAGACCCTAGAATCCATGCCGTGACGGTCGCCAAAGAGCACGGCGGTCCAGAATGATCGTCGCGCCCAGCCAGAGCTAGTTCTGCACCGTAGCAGCGCTTTGAAGTCGCGGCATGGATCCTCGGGTCTCCGCGTCCGCTTCGCTCCCGCTCCGCCCGTGGATGACGAAGTCGACGGGCGCCGCCACCCAACATCACGCGCTGCGCCGCTCGACGGGCAGCGCGTCCACCAATGCCTGCAGCTTGGCGATCGAGTTCTGCTCGGCGAGCGGGGTGTAGACGATCAGCTTCATGTCCGAGCCGTCGTCGATCGACAGGCTCATATGCTCGAATGTCATGGCGCCGGCGCTCGGATGCCGGACATGCTTCACCCCCGACAATCGGCGCGCCACGTCGCGTTGCGGCCACCAGTCGCGGAACTCCGGGCTCGAGCGCGTCATCAACGCGATCAGCCGTTCGAAATCCGCATCGCCGACATAGCGGGCGCTTTCCGCCCGGAACGAGGCCAGCACGGTGCGCGCCAGCTGCTCCCAGTCGGCCAGCAGGCGCCGGTGGTGCGGATTGGTGAACACCATGTGGACGATGTTGCGGGCGTCGCCCTCCAGCAGGCCATAGTCGCCGAACACCGCTACAGCCGCCGGATTCCAGGCCAGCACATCCCAGCGCCGTCCCACGACATAGGCCGGCTGCAGCACCAGGCTTTGCAGCATATGCAGTAACGGACCGTCGACCTTTTCCGGCGCGACAGTGCGACGCTCCGGCAGCTGACGGCCGGCGAGAATGAACAGATGCCGCTTCTCGGCCGCGTCCAGGCGCAGCGCCTCGCTGAGCGCCGCCAGCACCTCCACCGACGGCCGGACCTCACGCCCTTGCTCCAGCCAAGTGTACCAAGTGGTGCCGACGCCGGCGATCATCGCCACTTCTTCGCGCCGCAGCCCTGGCGTGCGCCGCCGCATGCCGGTCGCAATGCCGGTGGCCGACGGCGTCAGCCTTTCGCGGCGCGAGCGCAGGAAGGCGCCAAGCTCGCGCCGTCGGCTGTCTTCAGCGGAATGCGATGGGGATTCCATGAATCTATTATAGCAGTATTGATACCAGGATAAAGTTTGAACTGTTTGCGATGCGTCGGGCGCGCCATCTTCCGTTCAGAGCAATATGGAGGCTCTGAGCATGGACCTGAAAGACAAGACAATCCTCATCACCGGCTCGACCGACGGCGTCGGCCGCGTCGTTGCGCAAAGGCTCGGCGCCGGCGGCGCTCGTGTGCTGGTGCATGGCCGCGATGCGACACGCGGCAAGGCAACCGTCGCCGAAATCGAAGCCGCCGGCGGCAAGGCCGAGTTTCTCGCCGCCGATCTTTCCTCGCTGGCCGAGGTGCGCCGCCTCACTGAGGCCGTGCGCGGAAAAACCAGCCGGCTCGACATCCTCATCAACAATGCCGGTATCGGCACCGCCGGCGCCAAACGGCAAGTCAGCGCCGACGGCTTCGAATTGCGTTTTGCCGTCAACTATCTCGCCGGCTTCCTGCTCACCAGTGAGCTCCTGCCGCTGCTCAAGGCGAGCGCGCCTTCGCGCGTCGTCAACGTCGCTTCTGCCGGCCAGCAGGCGATCGACTTCGGCGATGTCATGCCGACCCGTTCCTATGATGGCGTGCGAGCCTACTGCCAGAGCAAGCTGGCGCAGATCCTGTTCACCATCGACCTGGCCGAGCAGCTGAAAGGCACCGGCGTTACCGTCAACGCTTTGCACCCGGCCAGCTACATGAACACCACCATGGTCCGCCAGGCCGGCGTCACGCCATGGAGTTCGGTCGAGACCGGCGCCGACGCCATCCTCAACCTTGCCACCTCATCAGCGCTCGAAGGGCGCAGCGGCCTCTATTTCGACGGCCTGAAGGAATCCCGCGCCGATGCGCAAGCCTACGACGCCAAGGCCAGACAGCAATTGCGCGATTTGAGCCTGGACCTGGTCGGCCTTGCCTCCCCTGCATCGAAGGAACAGCATTCATGACCAAGACAATCCAGCACACCGTCATCGTCGGCGGCTCATCCGGCATCGGCCTGGCGACCGCGCGAAAACTGCTTGGCCCTGAGATGAAGGTGACCATCACCGGCCGCAACCAGGACAAGCTCACCAGCGCCTGGAAGAGCCTTGGCGGCGCTGCCGAGAAGACTGCCTTCGACGCCGCGAAGCCGGACGAGGTGCGTCGATTCTTCGATGGCCTCGGCCCCTTCGATAATCTCGTTCTGGCGGCGAGCGGCGGCAAGGGGCTTGGTCCATTCGCAAGCCTCGACCTCGCCGACATCGGCGGCGGCGTCGACGAGAAAGTCCGGCCGCAGCTGTCCTGCCTGCAGGCCGCTTTGCCGACCTTGAAAAAGGGCGGCTCGGTGACCTTCATTTCGGCGGTATCGGCACAACTGTCGGCGCCCGGAGTCGCCGGCATTGCCGCCGTCAACGGCATGCTGTTGACCGTGGTGCCGATCCTTGCGGTGGAGCTCAAACCGCTGCGCGTCAATGTCGTCGCGCCCGGCGTCATCGACACGCCATGGTGGGATTTCCTTCCCGAAGAGCAGCGGCAGTCGGTGTTCCGCGACTATGCCGGCAAGACCCCGGTCGGCCGCGTCGGCCGCGCCGAGGACGTCGCCGATGCCATCGCCTTCCTGGTCTCAAATGGTTTCGTCACCGGCCAGGTGCTGACCTGCGACGGCGGCCTGCGATTTGCGGCGTGATGGACATTGGCGGCTGCCCGGAGGCCGCCGCCAATGTTGAACAATCAGGCGGCCTTGGCAGCCGGCATCGGATGGATGGCGTGGAACGGGATGCACAGCCGGTTCCAAATGTTGATCATGCCGAGCGCGACCGACAGCTTGACCAGTTCCTCCTCGGAGAAATGCTCGAGCGTGCTGGCATAGAGCGCGTCCGGCACACCGTTGCCGGCGATCAACGTTACCGCCTCGGTCCAGGCGAAGGCGGCGCGCTCGCGCTCGGAAAACAGCGGCGATTCCTTCCAGGCCGAGACGAGATAGAGCCGCTGCTCGGTCTCGCCGTCGCGACGCGCCTCGCGGCTGTGCATCTCGACGCAATAGGAGCAGCCATTGATCTGCGACGCCCTGAGCTTGATCAGGTGCAGCAGGCCCGCCTCGAGCCCGCATTCGTCCACCGCCTTGTTGAGCGCCGATACCGCCTTCATGATTTCCGGCGCCTTGGCAAAGAATTGCAGTCTCTGTTTCATCGTCTTTCCTTTCACGTCTGTCTGGCGGGGGTCTAAACTTGCTTGGTCGAAGCGGATTTCTGCGGCCGCTGATGGCGGGCGACAAAGGCACAGCTTGCGGCAATCGATCGCGGATCGCCTTCCGCCTGGTAAGTTGCCACGATGTCGGACAACCGGGTTTCAGCGAGAGCGGCGCGATAGGCACGCTCTGCTTTGAGCATCGCGGCGTTGATGCCGCACAGCTTCACATAGGCCGAAGCATCGAGCTTGACCGGCCCGTTGCGGCGAATCTCGCCGCAGCGAAAGGCCGGCTCACGCCCTTCTACCGCCAGCACGATATCGAGCAGCGTGATGCGCTCTGCCGGCCGCGCCAGCCGGTAGCCGCCGGACGGCCCCGGCACCGATTCCAGGATGCGCGCCGCCGTGAGCTGGTTGAGATGCTTGAGCAGATAACTCGGCGACAGGCCGAAGCACTCCGCCAAGGCTGCGCCCGGCATGGTGCCGTTGCCCTCCACGCTGGCCAGCGTAGCCGCACAATGGATGGCCGCTTCGACGCCTTCGCCCAGCTTCATGGTGTTGATCTCCAATTCATGGATAGTTCTTATCGTGGATAATTTTTATCTGCAATAGGAAAATGAAAAACGGCGCCCGAAGGCGCCGCTTTTTCGTAGAATGCCGTACCCTATTCCGCAGCCACCTTGGCCATCGGGTTGTTCGGGTGCGTCGTCCAGTTGGCATAGATCGGCGACACCGGCTTGCCGGTGCGCTGGTCCATGGCGCCGACCGCCAGCGGCTCCATGGTGATGCAGTTCTCGACCGGGCAGACATTGACGCACAGATTGCAGCCGACGCATTCGGCCTCGATCACCTCGAAGTGCCTGACACCGTCGACCATGTTGGTGATCGCCTGATGCGAGGTGTCCTCGCAGGCGATGTGGCAGCGGCCGCATTTGATGCAGGCGTCCTGGTCGATATGTGCCTTGGCGATGTAGTTGAGGTTGAGATACTGCCAGTCGGTGACGTTGGGCGTGGCGCGGCCGATGATGTCGTCCAGCGAGGCATGGCCCTTCTCGTCCATCCAGTTTTCCAGGCCGGCGATCATCTCCTGCACGATCTTGAAGCCGTAGGTCATCGCCGCCGTGCACACCTGCACATTGCCGGCGCCGAGCGCCATGAATTCGGCCGCATCGCGCCAGGTGGTGATGCCGCCGATGCCGGAGATCGGCAGGCCGTGTGTTTCCGGATCGCGGGCGATCTCGGCCACCATGTTCATGGCGATCGGCTTCACCGCCGGGCCGCAATAGCCACCGTGCGAGCCCTTGCCGTCGATGGTCGGCTCTGGCGCGAAGCTGTCGAGATTGACGCCGGTGATCGAATTGATGGTGTTGATCAGCGATACCGCGTCGGTGCCGCCGGAGAGTGCGGCGCGCGCCGGCTTGCGGACATCGGTGATGTTGGGCGTCAGCTTGGTGATAACAGGCATGCGGGTGTTGGCCTTGCACCACCGCACCACCATTTCGATATATTCGGGCACCTGGCCGACGGCGGCACCCATACCGCGTTCCGACATGCCATGCGGGCAGCCGAAATTGAGCTCGATGCCGTCGGCCTCGGTCTCCTCGACCACCGGCAGGATCGCCTTCCAGCTTTCCTCGACGCAGGGCACCATCAGCGAGACGACGATGGCGCGGTCGGGCCAGTCCTTCTTGACCTGCTTGATCTCGCGCAGATTGACCTGCAGGTCGCGGTCGGTGATCAGCTCGATGTTGTTGAGGCCGAGCAGGCGGCGGTCGGCGCCCCAGATCGCGCCATAGCGCGGCCCGTTGACGTTGACCACCGGCGGGCCTTCCTCGCCCAGCGTCTTCCAGACGACGCCGCCCCACCCCGCCTTGAAGGCGCGGATGACGTTGTAGGCCTTGTCGGTCGGCGGCGCCGAGGCCAGCCAGAATGGATTGGGCGACTTGATGCCGACGAAATTATTGCGGATGTCTGCCATGCTCATGCCCTCCCGTTCGAGGTCAGTGCCCGGTTGATCGATTCAGCCGCGTCGCGGCCTTGCGCCACGGCCGAGACCGTCAGATCGTCGCCGCCAAAAATGCAGTCGCCGCCGGCCCAGACATTGGCGAGCGACGTGCGGCCTTCGGCGTCGACCTTGATGCGGCCGGCTTCGAGCGCGATCTCAGCGCCGCTGCCGTTGAGCGCGGCCGGCACAAAGCTCTGGCCGATGGCCTTGAACACCTGGTCGGCAACCAGCGTCAGCCGCTCGCCGGTGCCGGCAAGCTTGTCGCCGTTCATCGCGGTGTATTCGAGTTCGATGCCCGACACCTTGCCGCCCTCGGCGATGACCCGCTTCGGCTGCAGCCAGTGGCGGATGGTGACGCCGTTGGCGGCGGCCAGATCCTGTTCGAACCCGGAAGCGTTCATGTGTTCCTGACCGCGCCGGTAACAGATCGTCACTTCCTCGGCGCCGAGCAGCTTCGACTGCACCGCGGCGTCGATCGCCGTCATGCCGCCGCCGATGACGACGACGCGCCGCCCGACCGGCAGGCCTGAGAGGTCACTCGCCTGGCGAAGTTCCGAAATGAATTCCACCGCATTGGTGACGCCATCTGCGTCCTCGCCATCGGCGCGCAACGCGTTGACGCCGCCAAGCCCCATGCCGAGAAACACCGCGTCATAATTCCGGGTCAGGTCCGACAGCTGGTAGTCGCGGCCAAGCACCTTGCCGTTCTGGATATCGATGCCGCCGACCGCGGTGATATAGTCGACCTCGGCCTGGGCGAAATTGTCGATGCTCTTATAGGCGGCAATGCCATATTCATTGAGGCCGCCGGCCTTCGGGCGGGCTTCCAGGATGGTCACGTCGTGCCCATGACGGGCGAGCCTGTGCGCGGCGGCAAGACCAGCCGGCCCGGCGCCGACCACGGCGACCGTCTTGCCGGTCGAGGCGGCGCGCGGATAAAACTGCTTGTTCTCGGCCATGGCGACATCGGTGGCGTAGCGCTGCAGGCGGCCGATCTGCACCGGCTTGCCCTCGGCCACCTCGCGCACGCAGACCTCTTCGCACAAAGTCTCGGTCGGGCAGACACGGGCGCACATGCCGCCGAGGATGTTCTGGTCAAAGATCGTCTTGGCCGAACCGATCGGGTTGCCGGTCGAGATCTGTCGGATGAACAGCGGAATGTCGATCGAGGTCGGGCATGCATTCATGCACGGCGCATCGTAGCAGAAATAGCAGCGATCGGATTCGACCAGCGCCTCGTGATGGTCGAGCGGCGGATGCAGGTCGGAGAAATTGTCGGCATACTGCTCTGGCGAAAGCCGGCCGCCGGCAATGCCCTCTTTGAACTGGCCCTCTGGCATCGTCAGTTCCCCTTGTCCCCTTGTTTTCGTTTTGGGGAAGGCTAGCACGTTTTATTTTTTTATCAATTGGTCAATTTTCGACGCAAGCCTCTGAAAACCCTCGATAATAACATGATTTTTTTACTCATGTTATGCGTGTCTATTGCGCCTACAGCGCAGACGAAAGGGCGACCGCAAGAGTGCGACCATGGATCGAGCTAATCTCGTCGGCGACCAGCTTCTGCAACCGCCACAGATTGCGGTCATGGATGCCGAATTCTTCGAGATGGCTGACCGTGTTGTAGAGATATTCGGCGCCGGACCCGACATGCCCGCACGCCCTGGCCAGCACCTTTGCCACCGTCTCCAGCGGCTGGTTGAGCGACGTGCCCCTGCCGGTCACGCCGACCCAGAAGCCCAGCGCCCGCAACGGCCCTTGCGCGGTGCGCACCGGAAGCCATCGGACCGAACTGACACTCTCGTGATCGTCGACCTCGCGGCGCAACAGCCTTTCGATCTGGGCCGGCTTGTCGCCGTCCGGCAGACGGTAGATCACGCCGTCGCATCGTCCGCCCTTTTCGAGCGCCATCATCAATCCCGGTTGCTGGGTGCTGCCGCGCCAGCGCCTGATATCGAGACAGAACGACCGATGCCAGCCGAAGGCGCTGGCGCGCTGCCGTTCGACGGACTCGAAGGCTGGCTTCCAGATCAGCGAGCCATAGGCGAACACCCACAGTGGTCCCTTGTCTGCCTCGCCCGAAAGCCGCGAGGCTATGGTCCGGTAATCCTCATCGTTCAACTGCGTCCAGCTGCCATCGGGACCAGGATCGGCCTCTTCCCGATGGCACAGTGCGACAAGCTCTGAGGTGAGCGACATTTGGCGACGCATGGAACGACAACCCCCGTTGGCGCCAGAAAAGGGGAAAACCACAAGGCGCGCAAGCCGTGGAACGCTTGTGAACGCACCGTCGTTATTGTGTGGCCGATGTCGGATTGGCGTCGCGAGGATCGTCCTAGGATGGATCACGCATGATCGAAGCCTGGAAACCACAAGGAGCCCCGACAATGCCAAAGTCCCCGATGCCCTTCTTCTGGTACGAGTTGATGACCACCGATCTCGATGCCGCCGAGGCGTTCTACACCGCCGTGGTCGGCTGGAAGGCGCAGCCCTTCGACAAGGCGCCCGGCATGCCCCGCTACATCGTCATGAATGTCGGGGAACGTGGCGTCGGCGGCCTGATGACGCTGCCGGAAGATGCCGCCAAGATGGGCATGCCGCCAGCCTGGCTCGGCTACATCCACACCAAGGATGCCGATGCCTCGACGAAGTCGCTGGAGAAAGCCGGCGGCAAGGTTCATCGCCAACCCGACGACATTCCGGGTGTCGGCCGCTTTGCAGTCGTCGCCGACCCACAGGGCGCGACCTTCATGTTCCTGCAGCCGAACGGTCCAGACCAGCCCATCGTGCCGGCCAGCACGCCCGGCCATATAGGCTGGCACGAGCTCTACACGAGCGACTGGAAGGCTGCGTTCGATTTCTACTCCAGCCAGTTCGGCTGGACCGATGCCGGCGATTTCGACATGGGCCCGATGGGCACCTACCAGACCTTTGCAGCCGGCCCCGAATCCGGCGGTGGCATGATGAACAAGCCCGAGCAGATTCCGGTGCCGGTCTGGCAGTTCTACTTCAATGTTCCCGCCATCGACGCGGCAGCCAAGCGCGTCACCGACAATGGCGGCAAGATCCTGATGGGCCCGATCGAGGTTCCCGGCGGCAGCTGGGTCGTGCAATGCACGGATCCGCAGGGCGCCCATTTCGCACTGATGGCACCAGTGCGATAACAAGCCCGTCACGGGATGAACGCGGAATAGTCATCGCGCTCCGGCGCGATGACTATTCCGGCGGCAGCACCGCGACCTTGATGCTCTCGTCCTTGGCGCCACTGAACTGGATGGTGGCTGGTCCGGCCGACAGCTTGAAACGAAGGCTTTTGCGGATGCCGGGGCAGGTTTTCACGCCGCTGAACGCGGCCGACTTCGTGGCATGGCCGTCCTGAACGACGTCGACCCAGGCCTCGTCGGACAGACTGATCTGCAGCTCGCCTTCCGGCGGCACGGTCACGCTTGCCGTTGCGCCGAATGTACCGGCTGCAGGCGCACGTTCCGGCGGCACGGTGAAGCTGATCGTGTCGACCGGCTCAAGTGCCAGATCCGCAGCCTCGCCGAGCGCAAGCGAGGCGCCGGGCTGCGCGGCGGGCGCCGTCGGAAATAGGGACTGCTCGCGTGTCACCGGCCATTTGAAGGCATCACAGCCGGCGCCGGCGGCCATGGCGAAGCTGGTTCCCACAAGGATTGCGAATAGGCTGATGGCGACTTTTTTCATGGCAAAGCGAACCCACACGGTTTGGTGTATCTACACCACCAATACAACCATAGCGATACTTATGCAACCACAGAGTGAATAAATGTGAAAGGACAGCAGGGGACCAATCACCGATTGTTGATGGCAGGCCATGGGAAGTGAGTGGTCCATCGTCGGGCGATAATCTATGGCCGAACTGGGTGGGTTTAAAATGGAGTTTTTGATGAAGCTTTTTGACGGTCTAGCCAAATTTCAGCCGCAGGCTCTGGGCGTGCTGCGCATCATAACGGCGCTGCAGTTCATCGAGCACGGCTCCCAGAAGCTGTTCAATTTCCCCGTCAGCGATCATGCGGGCGCTCTGACCGGACTGACATTGACTGCGGGCATTCTCGAATTCGCCGGCGGCATCCTGCTGGCGCTCGGGCTGTTGACCCGGCCGGTGGCCTTCCTTCTCGCAGGCGAGATGGCCATCGCCTATTTCATGGCGCACTACCCGCGCGACTTCTTCCCAGTCAACAACAGCGGCGATTCGGCGATCTCCTTCTGCTTCATCTTCCTCTATCTGGTGTTTGCTGGCGCCGGCGCCTTCGCGCTGGACAACCGCCGCAGCGCCTGACGTTCAACGAGCGGCGCGCTTACAAAACAAGAATCAGAAGCGCATCGGCGAAGCCGGAGCGCTTCTGACTTCAGGCGCGCATCCTTTCGAAATTGGCGTCGAACAGCGGCGTCGGCTGCATGCGCGCGGCATGACGCTTGCCCAAAAGCTCGATTTCGAAACCGTCGGTCGCGTCGGCAATCTCCTTTGGCACATAGCCGAGCGCAACGGACTTTTTCGAATGATGCGCGTAGCCGCCTGAGGTGACCCAGCCGCGCACGGCGCCGTCGAACCAGATCGGCTCGTCGCCGATGACATCCGCATCGATTGCTTCGACGACAAAGGCGCGCAGCCGTAGTCTGCCGCCTTGCTTGCGCTCGGCGAGGGCTGCCTGCTTGCCGATGAAATCGGCCTCCTTGCCATAGGCGACAAAACGGTCGAGCCCCGCTTCCAGCGGTCCATAGATCGGCCGGTACTCACGCGCCCACGAGCCGTAATTCTTCTCGAGCCTGAGCGCGTTGAGCGCGCGCGAGCCGAACAGGCCGATGCCGAATTCTTCGCCCGCCGCCATCAGCGTCTGATAGGCCGCACGCTGATATTCCGGCGCCACCCAGATTTCGTAGCCGAGATCGCCGGTGTAGCTGACGCGGCCGACCAGGCACGGCGCCATGCCGATATCCATTTTTGCAACCGCCATGAACGGGAGTGCGGCATTGGAGACATCCGCGCGGGTGGCTTTCGCCAGCACCTCCCTCGCCTTCGGGCCGGCGATTGCGAGGCCGGTGAGCTTTTGCGCCAGCGCTTCGATGCGAACCGAGCCGTCGGCAGGCAGATGCGCCTCGAACCAGCGCATATGGTACTGCTCGGCGACACCGGAACCGGCGATGAACCATTCACCGTCGCCGATATTGGCGAGGGTAAAATCACCGATCAGCCTGCCGTCCTCCTTCAGCAACGGCGCCAGCGTCATGCGGCCTGTTTTCGGTAGCTTGCATGCGAGGATACGGTCGAGCCAACTTGCTGCGCCCTCGCCCGTCACCTTGTACTTGGCGAAGCTCGAAATCTCCGCCAGGCCAACAGCTTCGCGGACGGTCGCGACCTCCCTGGCGACATGGGTGAAATCGCTCGAGCGCCGCCATGAGAACTCATCCTTGACCCCGTCGGGCGCATACCACAGCGGCACTTCCAGCCCGTAGGCGACGCCAAACTGAGCACCCTTGGCCGACAGAAGGTCATAGACCGGCGTCGTCTTCAGTGGCCGCCCGGCGGGTAGTTCCTCATTGGGGAAGCGGATGGAAAAGCGCCGGGAATAATTCTCGCGCACCTTGGCGTTGGTGTAGGCCATCGTCGCCCAATCGCCATAGCGCGAAACGTCCATCGCCCAGATGTCGGCGCCGGGATCGCCCTCGATCATCCAGTTCGACAGCGCCAGACCGACGCCGCCGCCCTGGGAGAAGCCCGCCATGACGCCGCAGGCGACCCAGAAACCCGGCAGGCCGCGCACCGGTCCGACCAGCGGGTTGCCGTCCGGCGCGAAGGTGAAGGGGCCGTTGATGATCTGCTTGATGCCGGTGTTCTGGAATGCCGGGAAATGCCGGAAGCCGACTTCGAGCGACGGTGCGATGCGGTCGATGTCCGGCTCCAGCAATTCATGGCCGAAATTCCACGGCGTGGAGAACTCGGACCATGGCTTGTTGGCCTTCTCATAGGTGCCCATCAGCATGCCGCCGCGCTCCTGGCGCAGGTAGAGTTCGCCGTCGAAATCGACCGCATGAATGATCTCTGCGCCGGTCCTGGCGTTCCAGGCAGCGACCTCCGGCATGTCCTCCGTGATCAGGTACATGTGCTCCATGGCCAGCACCGGCAGCTCGAGGCCGACCATGCGGCCGACCTCGCGCGCCCACAGGCCGCCGGCATTGACGATATGCTCGGCCACCACCTCGCCCTTGTTGGTGATGACGCGCCATAGGCCATCGGCACGCCGCACGATGTCTTCGACCTTGGTGAAGCGCTCGACCTCCGCGCCAAGCTTCCGCGCGGCCTTGGCATAGGCATGCGTGACGCCCGACGGATCGAGATGGCCGTCCTCCTTGTTGCGTACAGCGCCAACGAATTGTTTTGGGTCGAGCAGCGGCATCAGTTCGGCCGCCTCGTTGGGCGAGATCTCTTCGAGGTCGATGCCGAGGTAGCGCCCCTTGGCGACCACGCCGCGCAGCCAGTCGAGCCGCGCCTCAGTCGCCGCCAGCAAAACGCCGCCGGTCAGGTGCACCCCGGTCGCCTGTCCCGACAGTTCCTCGATCTCCTTGTAGAGCGAGATCGTGTATTTCTGCAGCTTGGCGACGTTGGGGTCGCCATTGATCGTGTGCATGCCGCCGGCCGCGTGCCAGGTCGAGCCGGATGTCAGCTCGTCCCGCTCCAAAAGCACCACGTCGGTCCAGCCATGGCGTGCCAGATGGAACAGCACCGAGCATCCAACGACGCCACCGCCAATGACCACGACCTTTGCATGCGATTTCATGGATTTTTCTCTGATATCAATGAGTTGGATGAGTGAGTGGATTCTGAATGGGAGGCATCACGGCTCGCCCTGCCCGATCGCTTCCTTGCGCGTGGCCACATAGGCCTCCAGCGCCTCGCTCACGGCAATGTCCATCACCGGCTCGACATAGTCTTCCAGCGCCTTCTTCCATAGCCGCGTCGCCCGCGCCGTGGCGTCTAGCCCGCCGGCCTCCTGCCACGCCTCGTAATTTTGCCAGTTGGACAGCATCGGCTGGTAGAAGGCGGTGGCGTAGCGTTCCAGCGTGTGCGGCTCGCCGAAGAAGTGACCGCCGGTCGGCACTGCTCCCAGCGCCTCGACGGCGAGTTCCGCCTCGTTAACTTCGATCGGGCGCAAGAACTCCATCATGTGCTGGATCATTTCGACGTCGATGATGAACTTTTCGAAGGATGCGGTCAGCCCGCCCTCCTGCCAGCCGGCGGCGTGATAGACGAGATTGCCGTGGCCGAGCACAGCACCCCAGAGCGCCATCAGCGTCTCATAGGCGCCTTGCGCGTCGGCGGCGTTGGAGGCCGAGCCCGGCGTGGTGCGGTAAGGCAGATTATAGCGCCGCGCGAGCTGTCCCGACGCGATGTTGGCCTTGGTGTTCTCCGGCGTGCCGAAGGCCGGTGCTCCGGACTTCATGTCGACATTGGAGGTGAAGGCGCCGTACATCACCGGCGCACCGGGGCGCACAAGCTGCGTCAGCACGACGCCGAACAGCGCCTCGGCGTTCTGCTGCGCCAGCGCACCGGCCAACGTCACCGGGCTCATCGCCCCCATCAGCGTGAACGGCGTCACCGCCACCGACTGGCCGAACTCGGCCATAGTCATCAGCCCTTCGGCCATCATCTCGTCAAAGCGGCGCGGCGAGTTGACAGAGATGATGGTGGTGACGCCAGGATCGTCGCGCATCTGGTCGAGCGTCATCCCGCGCGCGATCGCCATCATCTCGATGCCGTCCAGGGCCCTGCCCCGGCCGATGGCCGAGACATGGAAGCTTTTGTCGGTCAGCACCAGATTGGTGAAATAGGTGTCGAGATGGCGGGCGTTGGCCGGCAGTTCCACCGGCGCGCAGACCTGGTTGCCGAGCATGTGGATGCAGTTGAAATGCTGCGCCAGCCGGGTGAGGTCCGCATAGTCGCGCAAATTGCCGGCGCGCCGGCCGCGTTCCATGTCATGCACATTGGGTGGGCCGGCGACGAGCGTGAAAATGATGGTGTTGCCGCCGAGATGAACGGCATGGGCCGGATTGCGCGGTGTAAGCCGGTAGCTGGACTGTGTCGTCTTCAGCACTTCTTCGATCATGCCGCGATCGATGCGGACATTGGCCGTCGCGTGATCGACCCTGGCGCCCGCCTTCTCGAACAGCGACAGCGCCCGCGGGCTCATCACCTCGATGCCGAAATTCTCCAGAATGTGCATCGATGCCTGGTGGATCGCCTCGATCTGGTCGACTGAGAGCATCGCCATCGGCGGATAGGGATTGGTCACGCGCCTGAGCGGCAGTTGCGGGATAGCGGCGGGACCCCTGTTGCTGGTTCGCTCGGCGCCGCGCTTGCGTCTCGGTTCGGTCATGCCCCGCATCAAAGCCTTGGCACATTGGTCAGGCTGTCAGAAATACGCCATTCGCAGGCGTGATTTTAGCCAAGGCGGCACTTTAGGGATACCAGTCAGACAAAAACGCCAAAAAAGGTCGAAATATTGATACTTGGCCTGTTCGACCCAAAGCGCTCCGCAAGCCGTTAACGAACGCGGCAAGATTCCCTTTATGTTTTCGGCCTATTCGTCTTCCCATGGTCAGGTCGAGTTTTAGTAAAATTGTAGCTGTTTGCGTGCTGCTGGCGCTGTCGGCCTGCGCGACGCCGCCAAGCCACATCAACGATGTCTGCGCCGTCTTCGATCAGAACGATGGCTGGTTCGACAACTGGCAGGCGGCGGCCGAGCGCGCCGAGCAGAAATACGGCATACCGATTCCCGTGCTGATGGCGACGGTGCGCAAGGAATCCGGCTTCAAGAGCAACGCCAGGCCGCCGCGCACCAAGCTCTTGGGCTTCATTCCGTGGACCCATGTCTCCAGCGCCACCGGCTTTTCGCAGGCGCTGGACGGCACCTGGTCGCAATATCAGAGCGAGACCGGCAACTGGGCGGCGCGGCGGACGAAATTTGCCGATGCCGTCGATTTCGTCGGCTGGTATCATTCAAAGACAGCAGACACCTTTGGCGTCGCCCGCAACGACACCTACAATCTATACCTGGCCTACTATCTCGGCTGGACCGCCTATCAGCGCGGCAACCGCGGCGACGCCGGCGTCCAAGGCTATGCCCGGGCCACCGAAAAGATGGCCCGCGACTATGCCGCGCAGCTACGGCAATGCGAAAACTAGCACCCTTCCCGGTTTAGTGCCGCCTTGTCGTATCTTTCGGCTTTTTAACACCGGTTTCGGAAGCCTCGTCGACTACTTTGAGGCGACGGGCTCGCATCCCAGCCTGGCCCTGCTCCACGGCATCGCCGATCTCGTCCGCTGCCGCGGTCGACGATTTGCCACGCGGCCGTTTGGGCGCCGTTCCTGTCGAACCCGGCCCAGTGATATGGGGCGCGTCTTCCGGCACGCCTTCATGCGCGGCATGTTCCTTGTCGAATTTGATCACCGGCTCCATCTTGGCCAGCACGTCGTCGGCCAGCCAGCACAGGCTCATATGGCCGTCGCCGAGATGTTTGACCGGCGGCACCTTGGTCTCGCACAGATTGTCCGGCACCAGCTTCTTGTAGCCGCAGCGGGTCTGGAACGGACAGCCTGAGGGCGGGTTCATCGCCGACGGGATGTCGCCCTCCAGCACTATATGCCGTTTCACCACGCTGGTATCGGCGATAGGAATCGCCGACAGCAGCGCCTCGGTATAGGGGTGATAGGGCGGCGAAAAGATCTGGTCGGTCGTGCCCTGCTCGACGATATAGCCGAGATACATCACGACGACGCGGTCGGCGATGTAGCGCACCACCGACAGATCGTGGCTGATGAACAGCATCGTCGTCTTGTTCTTGCGCTGGATGTCCATCAGCAGCTCGGTCACCGCCGCCTGCACCGACACGTCGAGTGCCGACACCGGCTCGTCGGCCACCACCACCTTGGCATCGCCGGCGAAGGCCCGCGCCACGCCGATGCGCTGCTTCTGGCCGCCGGAAAGCTGACGCGGCTTGCGGGCTTCGAACGCCCGCGGCAGCTTCACCAAATCGAGCAGTTCCAGCATGCGCTTGCGGCGGTCGGCCACAGTGTTGCCGACGTTGAACTTTTCCAGCGTGCGGATGATCTGCGAGCCGACCGAGTGGCTGGGGTTCAGCGTGTCGAACGGATTCTGGAACACCATCTGGATCGACGACACGGTTTCGACACTGCGCTTTTCGATGCCGGTCGACTGGATCTCCTTGTTGCCGAGGGTCACTGTGCCCGAACTTGCCGTCTCCAGCCCGAGCAGCACCTTGGCCAGTGTCGACTTTCCGCAGCCGGATTCGCCGACGATGGCGACGGTCTCGGATTCGCGCGCCATGAACGAGATCGTCTCGTTGGCCTTGACGACGCGGCCCTCGCTCGAGCCGAACACTTCGCTGCCGCCGACCTTGTAGTATTTCCTGAGGTCTTCGATCTTGAGCACCGGCGCGCCGGGCACGACCCGCTCGTTGACCTTCTTGGCACCGGGCGGCAGCGCTTCCCAATCGATCTCGTTGAAGCGCACGCAGCGCGAAAAATGGCCTTCATGTCCCGCGACTTCGATCATCGGGATTTCGGCGGCGTTGCAGACCCCCTCGACGAAATGGTGGCAGCGCGGACCGAAATTGCAGCCCTTGGGCCGCTCATGCGGCAGCGGCAATTGCCCGGGAATGGAGATCAGCGGCCGTGAGTTCTTGTCGGCGCCCGGCAGCGGGATCGAGCGGAACAAGCCCTGCGTATAGGGATGGCGCATCCGGTCGAAGACGTCCTTGATCTTGCCGGTCTCCACCGCTTCGCCCGAATACATCACCGTGATGCGGTCGCAGGTCTCCAGGATCAGGCCGAGATTGTGCGACACGAAGATCATCGACGTGCCGAACTTCTCGCCGAGCCCCTTGACCAGGTCGACGATGCCGGCCTCCACCGTCACGTCCAGCGCCGTCGTCGGCTCGTCGAGCAAAAGCAGCGCCGGCTTCGACAGCAGTGCCATGGCGATGACGATGCGCTGCTGCTGGCCGCCGGAAAGCTGATGCGGGTAGGAACGCATCATGCGCTCGGGATCGGGCAGCTTGACCGAGCGCACCATGTCCAGCGCGCGTTTGTACGCCTCTTCCTTCGACACCTTGTCGTGGATCAGCGGCACTTCCATCAATTGCTGGCCGACCTTCATCGCCGGATTGAGGCTCGCCATCGGCTCCTGGTAGATCATGGCGATCTTGTTGCCGCGGATGGCGCGCAGCTCCTCATCGGAAAGCTCGCCCATGTCCTTGCCCTGGAACTTGATCTTGCCGCCGACGATCTTTCCGATGTTGGAGAGGTCGCGCATGATGCCGAGCGACACGGTCGACTTGCCGCAACCGGATTCACCGACAATGCCCATAGCCTCGCCCGGCATGACCGTGCAGGAAAAATCCATGACCGCCGGTATCTCGCCCTTGCGGGTGAAGAAGGAGATCGACAGGTTTTCGATCTCGATGATCGGCGCAGCGGTTGGCCCAGGGGTCGGCTTGCCGGGATTTCGAACTGCCTCATTCATGGGTCGCTCCAATCCAATTTCTTTCAGGCGCGTCGGGCCGAAACCCGCGGATCAGTCTTTCATCGATTGTTCGCGCAACGAGTCGGCGAGCAGGTTCAAGCCGAGCACGAACGACATCAGCGCGATCGTCGGCGGCAGCGCCGGATGGATGAAGGAGCGCAGCAGCCGGCTGGCGTCCTTGATCGCGGTGCCCCAGTCCGGGCTCTCCGGCGCCAGCCCCAGTCCGAAATAGCCGAGCGTGCCGAGCAGGATGGTGGTGTAGCCGATGCGCAGGCAGGCATCGACGATCAGCGGTCCGCGCGCATTGGGCAGGATTTCCCACAGCATGATGTACCAGGGCGATTCACCGCGCGTCTGCGCCGCCGCCACATAGTCACGGGTCTTGATGTCCATGACCAGGCCACGCACGATGCGGAACACGCCGGGGCTGGAGGCAAACACCACCGCGACGAAGATGTTGAGCTGGTTGGGATCGATGTGGATGATCTTGAACGGATCGGCATCGAAGACCAGGCCGAGGTAGACCCAGCCGCCGATGATCAGCGTCAGCCCGAGAAGGATGTAGAGGCGGTCGGGCCGGTTCTTGTAGCGCGTCCAGAACAGCACGCTGAAGAAGATGATCGGGAACATGAAGAACAGCCCGGCCATGCCGTAGGGGATCGGCGTGTCCATGATACCCGGCGTCACCAGCAGGTAGAACAGCAGGATCACCGGGAAGGCCAGCACCAGGTTGGCGAGGAACGACAGCACGGTGTCGATCTTGCCGCCATAGTAGCCGGCCGGCAGGCCGAGCGTGATGCCAACCATCAGCGCAAACCCCGTCGCCGCCGGCGCGATGATCAGCACGATCTGGCTGCCATAGACCATGCGGCTGAACACATCGCGGGCAAGCTTGTCGCCGCCGAAGTAGTAGATGAGTTTCGATGCCGGCTCGATCGCACCCGGCAGCGCATCCTTCATGACCACGATCTGGTCGAGCGGATTGAAAGGCGAGATGGTCGACGCGAAGATCGCCGTGAACAGCCAGAACAGGCAGATGCCGACACCGACAATGCCGACGCCGCTGTCGAACAGCTGGCCGTAGAGGCCGAGCCTCTTCTTGTAGGCGAAGCTCGCCCCCATCACCAGGGCAAGCCCTAACCAGACCGGCCAGAAACGCGCAACCACGCCGAGCACGACATTGAAGGCACCGATATATTCGACCTGCATCCGCCCGACCCCCTACTGAACTCTGATACGCGGATTGAGGAACGCGTAGCCGACATCGGAAATGAGCTGGGTGATCAGGACGATGAACACCGAGACCAGCGAACAACCGAGCAAAAGATCGATGTCGTTGTTGCCGGCCGCCTCGACCAGCGTGTAGCCAAAACCCTGGTAGCGGAACATCACCTCGACGATGACGACGCCGGTGAGCAGCCAGGGAAATTGCAGCATGATGACCGTGAACGGCGCGATCAGCGCGTTGCGCAGCGCATGCTTGACCACCACGCTGCCGAAGGAGAGGCCCTTCAGCCGGGCCGTGCGGATATATTGCTGCGTCATCACCTCGACCATCGAGGCGCGCGTCATGCGGGCGATATAGCCAATGCCGTAGATTGCCAGCGTCATCACCGGCAGCGTGAAATTGTAGAAGGTTATGCCCTGGCTTGCCGAGGCCGCAGAACCGTTCAGCCAGCCGAGCCACGAGGCGAAGATGACGGTGAAGATGACGCCCGACACATATTCGGGCGTCGCCGTCGACGCAATCGAGGCCACCGATAGCACCCGATCGGTTCGTGACCCCTCGCGCATGCCGGCAAGAATACCGATCAAGAGCGAGATCGGCACCATGACCAGCAGCACACAGAGCATCAGGATGCCGGTGGCGCTCAAAGCCGGAAAAAGCTTCGACGCCACAGTGGTCTTGAACTTGGTCGAGCAGCCGAAATCGCCTTGCAGGATGCCGGAGAAGGTTGGCACCAGTGGATCATTGCAGAAGGAGAAACGCTGCGCAGGCTTGCCTGTGGCGGGGTCCGTCACCGGCTGCTTGGGCATCAGGCCGAGCCACTGGCCGTAGCGGACGAAGAAGTTCTGCCGGTAGCCATGTTCGGCCAGCCAGTTTTCCAGCTGCTCGGCGGAAGTATGCATTTCGGTCTGGCTGATCGCCAGCTTCTTCAGGTTCGGATCGAGATTGATCAGGAAGAAGACGATCATCGTCAGGCACAGCATCGTCAATGCCATGGTGCCGAGACGCCTGAGAACGAAAGAAAGCATGGCGGTCCCCTGCCGGTCTGGTTGGGGTTGGAGCCTGCCGGAAAACCATCTCAGCCGCGATGGCAAAACTGGCTGTCAAACAGGCCCTCGGATGCAATCAACCCTGTTTTATTGCACGACTTCGCCGCAGGCGTCCGCAACTTTTTGCTGCGCCGACTTCCGGTTTGGATTCATGCAAGCAGTAAGGGGGAAGGGACGAACCGCCCCTTCCCCGATTGGTGCGATCACGCCTGGTCGAGCCAGATCTTGCCGTAGTCGCGCTCGAACGTCGGATGCATCTTGTAGTTCTTAACGGCGGCAACCGAGTGGCTGTAGAGCTTGCGCCAGTAAGGCTGGATGATGATGCCGGAATCCTGCAGGATCTGCTCGATGTCCTTCATCATCTCCTTGCGCTTGGCCGCGTCGGCGACCGAAAGCGCGGCGTTGAGCTTGGCGTCCCAGTCGGGGTTTGACCACGCACACTCGTTCCAGGCCTCTCCGGTGCGGTAGGCCAGCGCCAGAACCTGGACGCCGAGCGGGCGCATGTTCCAGTTGGTCATCGACAGCGGATATTTCAGCCAGTCGTTCCAGAACGTCGAGCCCGGCAGCACCGTGCGCTTCACCTTGATGCCGGCGTCGCGCAACTGCGCGGCGATGGCGTCGCCGGTGTTCTTGTGCCAGTCCTCGTCGACCGTGATCAGCTCGTGCTCGAAGTCGGCCTGGCCGGCCTCTGCCATCAGCGCCTTCGCCTTGGCCGGATCGCGAGCGACTTTCGGCAGCTCGAAATACTCCGGATGGATCTGGCAGACATGGTGGTTTTCGGCGACCGAACCGGCATTGCCGTAGCCCAGCTGGAGCACGACATTGTTGTCGACGCCGAGCTGCAGCGCCTTGCGCACCTTCTCATTGTCGTAAGGCTTGTTGTTGACGTTAGTGCGGCAGACGATGGTCGAGGCGGTGACGACTTCGGACTTGACCAGGCTCATGCCGTCGAGGATCGACACATAGTCGGCCGACGTCTCGAAATTGGTGTGGACTTCACCCGCTTCGAAGGCGCTGACCATGGCGGCCGGATCGGTGCCGTAGTCGATGAATTCGATGCCGTCGAGATAGACGTCGCCATCCCACCACTTGTTGTCGGCGCGGCGCTTGTAGACCACCTTCTGGCCAACGTCGTAGGAGACGAGCTCGAACGGGCCGGTGCCGATCGGACAGGCTTTGAAATCGCCGCCCTTTTCATCGAAGCTCTTGTGGACGACGAGAGCGACATAGTCGCAAATGCCGGGAATGATCGAGATATCGGGCTTGGTCAGCGACAGCTTGACGGTCATGTCGTCGACCTTGGTCACTGCGCCTTCACGCAGCTTGCCGGTCTTGTCGTCGAACAGCGTGCCAAGACGGCCGGGCATGGAATTGCCGTCGGCGGCCTTTTCGCCCCAGCGGTTGAAATTGTGCACCACGTCGTCGGCGGTGAACGCATCGCCATTGTGCCAGGTCACGCCCTTGCGCACATGCAGCACATATTCGGTGGCATCGTCATTCACATCCCAGCTCTCGAGCAGATAGGGGCGGAACGTGTATTCGGTGGTGTATTTGACCAGCGGCTCGAGCGCCTGGCGCTCGGCATTGGCGATTTCCGACCAGTCGGACTTGCGCGGATCCTTGGGATCCTTGACCCACTGGGCGACCTTCAGGATGCCGCCCTTCTTGGGAGCATCTTCGGCTCGCGCCTCGGTCGGCACTGCCAGGCCGAGCATTCCATAAGCCATCGCCGTCGACGCGCCGAAGACGCTCGCCAAAGCGAGAAACTCACGGCGATCCACTGTGCCTGCCTTGGCTTCTTCGGCCATGGCCAGGATGTGATCCGGAACCCGATCGCCATTACTCTTGTAGATTGTCATGACTAACTCCCATTGTTGGCTTTCTGCCTTTTACCATTCCGCATCCGGGCCGTGATGTCAAAGACGGCACGGATTGGGAACATGTTAGGGAATGTGCAACTTTGGAAGGAAGGCGGTTCGCGCGATAACGACAGTCTTGACGCAAATTTGCTACTGCCCGGTGGATTTCGTTCGAATCGCTGCGATCGATTAAACCGAGACATTCGGAAGGGTTGGGGAAGCGCCGTCCCTCGACGTCGCAAGCATCATGACGAGGTCAATGCCTCAATATTCGCGTTCGTAGAAAATACCGCCCTTGGCCTCGCCGGCGTCATTGGCTTCGCCGCGCAATTTGACGCCGCGTCCGACATTGAGATCGATCGTCGCCTTGCCCGAACCCGGCTTGTCGCCCTTCTGGATCGTCACATAGGTGCGGTCGTTCAGGTACTTGCCCGCCGAGACCGATGTGCCGCCCTTGTCGTCCGTGGTTACATCGAGATCGTCGACGCCGATCGCGCTGCGCAGGTTTTCGAGCAGCGAGGTCGAGCCGCCGATCCCGGCCAATTGCCCCGCGGCTTCGGCCAGCTGCGCAATCTGCAGCGGCGACAGGTTCGACATCGAGCGGCCAAAGATCAGCTGCGCCAGCACCTCGTCTTCCGGCAGCGCCGGAACCGACGAGAAGGTGAATTTCGGATTGGTCGCTTCGCCCGACACCAGAATGGTGACGGTGGCGCTGGTCGTCGTCGTGGTGGCCGTGAGGTTGAGGTAAGGCACCAGCGAGCCCGAGAAGCCGACCGTGCCTTCGGTGAAGGTCAGCCGCTTGCCGAGGATCGACAGCCGCCCGCGCTGCAAGGTGAAGGTGCCCACCGCTTGCGGCGACGATGCCGGACCGGTCAGCTTGAGCGAGCCGCCAAGCTCGGCGTCGACACCCCTGCCCTGGATGAAGATCTGGTTCGGCGCGTGGATGGTGACATCGAGGTTGAGGCCGCTACCACCGCCGCTGCTGGCAGCCGCCGGCCGCAGCGCCTTGTCCTGCGCACGCACGGAGCCCGGTGCGTTCTTGTGCTTGACGTCAAGCGCCGCCAGCGATCCCGGCAGCTTTTCGGGAACGGTGATCACGGTCTTGGCCAGATTGACGGTGCCGGAAATCACCGGCGCCGACGTCAGCGGCCCCTTGATGGTCAGGTCGCCGCTCAGATTGGCGGTGACCACCCTGCCGTCGGTGTAGCGGCCATCGACCAGCTTGATCGACAGGTCGGCCGGGAAACCTTGCGCCGGGTTGATGCCGACCGTGCCGCTGGCCGAAAGGCTGCCGCGTGTCGACAGCGTGCCGGTCAGCCGGTTGATCCTGGCAACGCCAGCGCCGATCGAGATATCAGCGGCAATGTTGTTGACGGCAAGGCCCGAGCGCGCATCGAGCAGACGCGCGCCGGATGTGTTGATGGTGCCGCCGATCACCGGCGAGGTCGCGGGGCCGCGCACCTGCACATTGAGATTGGCCGTACCGGTCAGCGACAGGCCTTGCGCCGCGAGTTTCTGGCTGAGGAAGCCGAACGGCACCTTCCCTGCGAAATCGAGCACCAAAGCGGGCGTGCCAGCGGTCGTCACCGTGCCGCCGCCCTTGAGGCCAAGCCCGGCCCCGTCGCCGATATTGGCATTGAAAGTCAACTTCTTGCCGGCAAAATTGCCCGAGGAGGAAATGCTTAGTCCACCGAGGCCGGCCCCGCGGGTCTGCGACGTCTGCACTCCAGTGGCGTCGATGTTGAAGGCGATTGCCGGATTGGCCGCAGCACCCGTCACCTTTACCGTGCCAGAGATCGAACCGGCAGCATCGAGGCCGGGCGAGAAACTGTTGGCGAGCGAGGCCGGCACCCGCGCCAGCGTGGCGTTGAGGTCGAGCGCCTGGCCGACCTTGCCCGTCACCGTCGCCGTGCCGCCGCCAAGGTTGAGCACGAGTCTGTCCAGTGTCGTCGTGCCGTTGGCGATGGTGATGCTCGAGGCCTGGGCGATCGCCGCCTTGATCCCCTGAACTGTCGCCTGGCCGGAGGCAAGTTCGATGGTCGTCGTGCCGTTGGCCACCTTCACTCGGCCCGCAGCCTTGGCCGGAATGCCCTTGACGGTGGCGCCGCCGGAAAAGCCCGTCCAGTCGCCATCGCGTGTAAGATCGACATCGATG
Source organism: Mesorhizobium sp. P2_H9 (assembly GCF_056403215.1). Lineage (NCBI taxonomy): Bacteria > Pseudomonadati > Pseudomonadota > Alphaproteobacteria > Hyphomicrobiales > Phyllobacteriaceae > Mesorhizobium > Mesorhizobium sp. P2_H9. The sequence continues at coordinate 290,726 of NZ_JBFUFX010000009.1, forward strand.
CCACTGATGACGGTGGTGCCGGAGGTGACGCTGTCGGCACGGACCTTTCCGGAGATCACCGGCGCAGCCAGATAGTTGGCGATCAGCGCGTCGATCGATACGGTCTTGGCCGAGAGGTCGCCACGCGAGATCGTGGCGGTCGTCGCCTTGATGGCGACGTTCGGTCCGTTTGCGGTCTTCGAGAAGGCAATCGTGCCGCGCACATCGCCTTCTGCCTTTTCCAGAGCCAACGCCGCCAATGGGCCGATGTCGGGCAGGTCGAGCGCAACAGTGCCGACCGGCACGAACGCCTCGTCGAGCGCCAGGTCGCCGGAAATCCTGTTCTTGCCCAGCGACAACAGCAGCCCGTTGATGGCGCTCTTGCCGTCCGCTGTCGCCAGCACCGCGCTGCCTTGCAGGGCCTGTCCCGCGACATTGCCGGTCAGTTGTACATTGGCTGCCGGATTGGCGGCATCGGCCTTGCCGGTGGCGGTCAGCTTCAGCCCGGTGATCTCGCGCGCCGCCACCGAAAGCCGGTCGCCGGTCACCGTCAGCGACAGGTCGGGTGCGGTGCCGGCACCTTGGGCGTTCAGCGCGAAGGCGATGGCACCCTTGGCATCCTTCGACAGCAGCGAAATGTCGCTCAGCGCGCCCTTGATGTCGGCGGCGACCTTGCCGTCGGCAAGGCTGGCCTGGCCGACGGCCGTCAGCGCGCCCGACATCAGCGTGACCGGGTTCGCGGTGACATTGCCATGGGCATCGCGCTTCAGCGCGGCGCTCAGCTGCGTCCGCTCGGCCAGCACGCCGCGCGCCGCTGCCGGCAACGCCGCCGACAGGGCGTCAGCCTTGAGGTTGACGTCTATGGCGCCGTCGGCCAGCGAGACACGGCCATTGAAGGCGCTTTCCAGCGCCGCACCCTGCACCGAACCGCTGTCGATGGTGATGGCATCCGCCGCCAGGCTGCCGGCCACCTTGGCGGTGATCTTGCCGGCGATCAGCGGCGCAATGGTCGGGTTGTCCAGCCCGATCTTCTCCGCCGTCACCGTTCCGGAAATCGGCCCCGTGCGACTCTTCACGTCGAAGGCATCGGAATGCAGCGCTAGCGTGATGCCCTCGGACTTGGTGAAATTGGTCGCAACCGCGGGCAGGACAGCGGAAATATCCAGCCTCGGCTGCGCAGCTTGCCCGGCGACCTTCACCGACAACGCCTGCAGTTCGAGCTTGATCGGGCTTTCGGCGCTGCCAAGCGCCAGCGGCAGGCTCGGACCGGTCGAGGCAAGATCGAGGGCGAAATCGCTGGCGCCATTCGGATTGATGGTGCCGCTCGCCTTGCCGGAAATCTGGGCGCCGGAAAGCGTCGCATGATCGAGTGCCACCCCGCCGGCCGTGGTGAAACTGCCTGCTGCGTCGACAGAGAGCGGCCCAAGCCCCGCCTGGCGGGTCTGGCTGGTCTCGGCGCCGCTGAGCTGCGCGTCGAAGCGTATGTCGGGATTTGCCGGGGAGCCGGTGATCTGCGCCGTGCCGCCGAGAGTGCCGGTAGCGTCGAGGCCGCGCGAAAAATCATTGGCAAGCGCTGCCGGCAGTTGGGAGACGGTGGCTGCCAGATCGAGCGTCTGGCCGGCGGTGCCGGACAGCGTGACCGATCCGCCGCCGACATCGAGCGCCAGTTTCTCGATGCTGGTCACGCCTTTGGTGATGCTCAATGTCGATGGCTGCGCGATCGCGGCCTTGATGCCGCGAACGGTCGCCTCGCCGGAGGCAATCTCCACGCTGGTCGTACCGTCGGCAATCTTCACCCGGCCCGCGGCCGTGGCCGGGATACCGGCAATGGTGGCGCCGCCGGCAAAGCCGGTCCAGTCGCCGTCGCGCTTCAGGTCGACGCCAATGCCGCCGATGACAGTCGTTCCCGATGTCACGCTGCCGGCCTTGATCGTGCCGGAGATCGCCGGGCTCTTGAGATAGTTGGCAATCAGCGCATTGACAGTGATCAGCTTCGCCGCCAAATCGCCGCGCGAGATAGATCCACTCGCCGCATTGATGGTGACGTTGGGCGCTTCGCCGTCCTTGGCGAAGGCGATGGTGCCGTTGATGTCGCCGGCTGCCGTCTGCCCACAAAGCGCCGCCAACGGTGCAATATCGGGGGCAGCGAGCGTCAGCGTGCCCAGCGGCAGCAGGCTGTCGTCAAGCACGAGATCGCCCGACACCTTGTTGTCGCCAAGCGACAGGCTAAGCCCCTTTATCGACCGCTTGCCGTCGGCAGTGATCAGCGACGCCTTGATATCGAGCAACTGGTCGTTGGCGGAGCCGGTCAGCGACACATCGGCGGCGGGATTGGCGATATCGGCCTTCCCCGTTGCGGTCAGTTTGATGTCCTTCACCGTGCGGCCCGACGCCGTCAGGCTTTCGCTGTTGGCTGAGATCGAGAAATCCGGCGCCGTGCGTGGGCCGCTTGCCGTCAGCGCGAAATTGACGCCGCCGGCGACCGGAACGCCAACCATCGGCGACAGCACCGACACATCGCCGAGCGTGCCCTTGATGTCGGCCTGGATGTCGCTGCCTTGTGCGCTGGCGGTGCCGCTGGCGGTGAGCGATCCCGAGGTGAGCGAGATCGAATTGGCGGCGAAGGAACCTTGCGGATCGCGGGTCGCGGCCGCCGAGAACTTGACCCGTTCGCCGAGCAGCGAACTGATCTGCGGCGGCAGCGCCGTCGACACCGCATCGGCATTCATCTTGAGCTGCATCGAAAGGTCGGCCAGCGCCACATTGGCGGTCAGCGAGGCATTGAGCGCATCGCTGCGCAGCGTCCCCTCATCGAGCGAGATCTGGTCCTTGCTGACCGAACCCGCAAGATCGACCGTCAGCTTGCCGGTGATCAGCGGCGCCAGCGTCGCCACATCGGTCTTCAGGCCGGCCGCTGCCAGCTTCACGCTGACCGGCCCGCTGCGATTCTCGATGTCGAAGCCGTCGGAATGGATCTGCGCATCCAGATTGTTGAGCTGCGTGCCACCCGCCACCACCGAGACCAGCGAGACGCCGGCATCGATCATCGGCGCCTTGCCATCGCCGAAGGCACGCGCGGTCGCATTGTTGACCGCCACCACGATCGGCTGCGCCTTGCTGCCGACATTGATCACGATGGGCTTGGCCTTGGCGGCAAGCTCGACCGAAAGATCGCTGGCGCCTTTCGGATCGACCATACCGGCTGCAGTGCCGTGCACGGCGTCGCTGTCGATGTTGGCGCGCTCGATATCGACGCCGCCGGCCACGGTCGCGGTGCCGGCGAGGTCGAAGCTGGTCTTGCCGGCAAACAGCGGCTTGAGTTTCTCGGGCAGGAAACGATCGAATTCGCCGTCGCCCTTGGCCTCGACATGGTTGCCCTTGTCGGTGAGCTGGTGGCGGCCGGTGAGCTGGGTAACGATCTTGCCGTCGACGAGGAAGGTACCGACGCCGCTCCAGTTGGCCAGCGGCCCCGTGCCGGAGACCACGATATCGACCGGCGGCGCGTCCGGCAGGTTGAGCAGATTGGCGATGATGCCGCCGGCCGGCTCCGACGCCTTGAGGTCGAGGTCGAGCTTGTTGTCGGCCGGTGCGAAATGCACCTTGGCGTCGACATTGCCCTGCTTGCCGTCGCGGCGGGTGACGTTGAGGTTGGTCTCGATCGCCAGCGGCGACGCGTCGGCCTTCAGCGCACCCTTGGCAGTCAGTTCGGCGACGCCGGTGCCGGCAAGCGCCGGTCCGAGCGCGATTTCGGGAAGGTCTATCTGCTTGATGTCGAGCGACACCGGCAAGCTGGTGGTGCCGTTCTGGTCGGCCGGCTGCGTGCCGGCCACCGGCAGCCGTGCCAGTTCGATACGCTCGGCGGCGATGCGGTCGGCGTTGAAATTTTTCGACAGCAGCGCCAATGGCGACCAGTCGACCGCCACCTTGCGCGCCACCAGCCAGGCGCCCTGGCGGTCTTCCAGCACGACGTGATCGACGGTCAGCGCCCCGGACCAGATGCCGTCGATGCCGCTGACCGTGACCTTGCGATCGTCCGTCGACGCCAGACCTGAGATGATGCCGGCGAGGTTGTCGCGGCCGCGCTCGGTCTTGGTCAGCACGATGAGCGCACCGACTGCCGCCGCCACCACGATGAGCAGCGTGTAGAGGATAATGCGAAGGATGCGCTTGAACATCTTCATGGCTCAGAACGCCTGGCCAATGCCGGCATAGATGCCGAAATGCGGGTCGCCTGGGTCGCGGTTGAGCGGCACCGCGGCGTCGATGCGCAACGGCCCGAACGGCGTCAGATAGCGCAAGCCGACACCGGCGCCGACCTTGACGTCGGAAAAGTCAGGAAACACTTTTGTCGAGACGGTGCCGGCATCGACAAACGGCACGATGCCGATCGTGTCGGTGATGGCAATGCGCATCTCGACCGAAGTCTCGAAGAACGAAAGCCCGCCGATCGGCTGACCCGTGAAGTCCTTCGGGCCGATGCCCTGATAGGCGTAGCCCCGCACCGAGCCGCCGCCGCCCGAATAGAAGCGCCGGTCGGCCGGCACGTGTTCAAGGCTGGTGCCGACGATCGAGCCGACGGCGACGCGTTCAGCCAGCACGAACTTCGAAGCCGTATCCAGGGACTGATAGGCCGATCCCTCGCCCTTCAGCTTGACGAAGGCAGCACCGCTCAAGATGTCGTAGCTGGGCTCGGCATAGGCGAGCAGCCTGAAGCCTTTGGTCGGATTGAGCCTATTGTCCCTGTTGTCAAAGACATATTGCAGCGGAATGCTGGCGATCAGGTATTTGTGCTTGCCGAAGGCGTCGGTGATCCTCGAATAGTCGAGCGCGACCTCCGCTGAAACCGTTTGCCGCTTGTCGAGTTCGTAGGACAGGCCGGTGCTGCCCTTGAGCGAGAAATGGTCGTAGGCGTCGGGATGTTCGAACACGGTCTTGACGCTGGCCAGGAATTTCGATGCCGGCCCGATCACGCCCGGCTTTTCGAACATGATGCCGGCATTATAGTTGAGCTGGCTCAAATCATTGCTGCCGATACCGCTGATCTTGCCGTCGATGCGCAGCTTTTCGGCCCGGCCGAACAGATTGCGGTGCCCCCAATAGCCCTCGAGACCCAAGCCCTCGGTGTTGGAGACGGTGCCGCCAATGCCGAAATAGCGCGGCTTGCGCTCGCTGACCTGGACACCGATCGGGATGTTGCCGTCGGCGTCGAGGCTGTCGGCTTCCTTCAATGTCACGCTGTTGAACACTTCCAGCGCCAGCAGCCGGTCGCGGGCATCGTCGATCTCTTCAGGCGAATATTGGCGGCCGCGCTTCAGCCCGGTCATGTATTCGGTGAAATCGCGGTCGACCTTCTCGGTGCCCTCGACCGTGGTGTCGCCATAGCCGGCGACCGGCCCGGCGGCGACCGTCAACGTCACGTCGAGCGTCGCGGTGGCGTGGTCGGCGACGATCTGCCGGTCGGTGACCTTGGCCAGCGGCCTTCCTTCCTGCTTCAGCGCCCGCACGATCAGCGCCTCGGCCTTGAGCACCGCGCCCGAGCCCGCGTCGCCGCCGGCGATAAGGCCGAAATCGGCACTCATCAGCCCGGCCGCATCGCCCTCCAGCCTGATGTCGCCAAGCGTGAATTTGGGCCCCGCGGCAATGCTGATCACCACCGGGATCGGCTGCGGACCCGAAAACTCGGCATCGGGCGGCAAGTCGTCGAGCAGCTTGCCTTGAATGGTGATGGTGACGACGCCCTCGTAGCGGGCGTCGGCATAAAGCGCGGCGACCAGCTGCTCACGGTCGCTACGCGCCTTGGCCAGCAGCCCGAGCGAACCGGAAACCGGACGTTCTTCGTCGGCTTTCAGCGTCGAGGCGTTTTCGATCCTCTTGACGAGGTCCTTGTCGGCATCAGGCGCCTCAATGGTCACTGCGTAGCGCAGCGGGTCGACGATGTCGGTGTCTTCGTCGTTGGATGAGCCCCACAATTTGATGCCGAATATCTCGAAAGCGGCCGCATTGCCGCCTTCGGCAACCAACGCGGTCGAGCACGCAAACGCAAGAATCAGGGCGCGCGAAAGCCGGCGCCATCGCGCGGTACCCTCCGACATCTGCGTTTCATACGCCGGCATTATTGTTCTAACCTAGTCCCCAAAGCTAAAATTGGAATGAAGTTCTGAAGCGCTCGTAAAGGGGCCACAATCCAATTGTCTGAAATAGTCAGGGCTTGGAATTCACACCTTCTGCGTTTTCGCAAGAAAGCGTGATCCCTGTCCTATGGAGGTACTACCGGTCATCGGCCGGAAAGGAAACCGTTGGCAGGCGGAACCTGCCGCGTCCCCGTGTTGACAAGCCTGATTGAAGCTTGAACATGCCGGGACGTAAGCAGTGTCTGGAGGGTGTTATGGCAATGCGCGCGGCGGCTCGTGGTCTATCGATTCTGATTCTTCTGTTTTTCGCCTGGGGGACTGCCGCGCAAGCGGCCGAAGCACGGCGGGTGGTGACGACCGAAAACTCCGATTACTTCGGTTTCGATCTCAGATCCGACCAGAATGTCAGCCTCGACCAGTGCAAGACCACATGCCTCGGCGATCCCGCCTGCCGTGCCTTCACCTACAACAACAAGGCCAAATGGTGCTTCCTCAAATCCGACTATAATTCGCTGAAGCCCTTCAGTGGTGCCATCGCCGGCAAGGTCGTCAACATCGATGGCGATCCCGATATCGGCGCGCCGCCGGAGCTGACGTTCTTTCCGAGCTGGATGGCCGACCAGGCCCAGCAATACCGCAACAAGCTGACCGATCCGACCTACACCAAGCCCACCGAAGGGCTGACCGCGCTACGGGCGGCCGCCGAACAGGCAGCCCTGACCGGCGACCATCGCTCCGCCATGCAGAAGTACGAAGCCGCGGTTTCGGTGTTGCCTGATGACGGCCAGCTCTGGCTCGGGCTGGCGCGCGAAACGCTCGCCGTACAGCCGACCGCCAACAGCCAGGAAGCCTACAGTTTGCCGGCAAACGCCACCTCCGCCGGCCTCAACGCCTACAAACTGCTGCGCACCACCAAAACGCGGGCTGACGTGCTGGCGCTTATCGGTGCCGGCCTCGATCGCCGTGACCTCTACCGGCCGGCCCTGCAGGCCTATGAAGCCAGCCTCGCTCTGGTCAGTTCGCCGGCGGTCCAGGCCGACTATGCCGATCTGAAGGCGCGCAAAGGCTTCCGCGTCATCGACCATTCGGTCGACGCCGACACCAGTGCGCCGCGCATCTGCGCGCAGTTTTCCGAGGAATTGGTCAAGACCGGCGTCGACTATGCGCAGTTCGTCACCGTCGACAACGCGCCGCCCAAGGGTGTCGAGGCCAAGGACAAGCAGATCTGCGTCGAAGGGCTCGAGCACGGCCAGCACTATGAAGTGACCTTCCGCGCCGGCCTGCCGGCTGCAATTGGCGAAGTCACCGCCGCACCGGTGGTGCTGTCGATCTATGTGCAGGACCGTGCGCCTTCGGCCCGCTTCACCGGCGACAGCTTCGTGCTGCCCGCCGGCGCGCGCCGCGGCATCCCGGTCGTCACCGTCAACATGAACGCCGCCGAAATGAAGCTTTACCGCATCGGCGACCGCTCGCTGGCGCAGCTTCTGTCCGGCTATCAGTTCCTGAAACAGCTCGACGGCTACGACATTTCCAGCATCGCCGATCAGATGGGATCGCCCGTCTGGGAAGGTCAGCTCGACATCGTCAATGATCTGAACAAGGACGTCACCACGTCCTTCCCGGTCGACGAAGCCCTGCCGCAGCGCAAGCCCGGCGTCTATGTGCTGACCGCGCAGGCCGTCAACGACAACGGCGACGACTACAATTCGATCGCCACGCAATGGTTCGTCGTCTCCGACATCGGCCTGTCGACCTATACCGGCCAGGACGGGCTGAACGTCTTTGCCCGATCCTTGGCAACCGCCAAGCCGATCGCCGGCGCCGAACTGACGCTGCTGGCGAGAAACAACGAAATCCTCGGCACCGCCACCTCCGACGCCGAAGGACACGCTGTCTTCAATCCCGGCCTGACGCGCGGCGATGGCGGCATGGTGCCGGCCGTGCTGATGGCCAAGCAGGGCGACAACGACTTCGTGTTCCTCGACATGGGCCGCGCCGGCTTCGACCTGTCCGATCGTGGCGTCACCGGGCGCGCGGCGCCGGGCGCGCTCGACATCTACGCCTGGACCGAGCGCGGCATCTACCGCGCCGGCGAGGACGTTCATGTCGCCGCCCTTGCCCGCGACGGCGCCGCCAAGGCGGTCGAGAACCTGCCGCTGACCTTCATCTTTACCCGTCCCGACGGGGTTGAGAACCGCCGCATCGTCAGCGACGGCGCTTCGGCCGGCGGCCATGCCGTCGACCTGCCGCTGGAACTCAATGCCATGCGCGGCACCTGGACGGTGTCGATCTACACCGATCCCAAGCAGGCGGCTGTTGCCAGCCAGATGTTCCTGGTCGAGGATTTCGTGCCGGATCGCATCGAATTCGACATGACCTCCGACAAGCAGGAGATCGCGCAGGGCGAAACCGCCAACATCAACATTGACGGCCGCTTTCTCTATGGCGCGCCGGCTGCGGGCCTGGCGCTTGAAGGCGAGTTGACGCTGTCGACAGCGCGCGACTGGGACCGTTTCAAGGACTACTCGTTCGGCCTCGCCGACGAGCAGTCGGCGGAGCCGACCGTCACCCCGTTCACCGATCTGCCGGTGGTTGGCGATGACGGCAAGGCGACCTTCCCGGTCTCCGTCGAGCAACTGCCGGCGACCACCAAGCTCGTCGATGCCAAGGTGACGGTGCGCATGCGCGAGACCGGCGGCCGCGCCATCGAGCGCTCGCTGAACATCGGCATCCGCCCGCAAGGCCACATGATCGGTATCCGTCCGGATTTCGAAGACAATGAAGTGCCGCAAGGCGGCACGGCAAAATTCAGCCTGATCGCCGTCGATCCCGACGGCAAGCGCGAGGCGCTGAAAGGCGCGCAGTGGTCGCTGGTCAAGGTCGAACGCAACTACCAGTGGTACCGCTCCAACAACTCCTGGAACTATGAGCCGGTCACCTTCACCAAATCGATCGCCAATGGCCAGATCGATCTCAGCGCCGATGCCGAGGCCACCGTCTCGGTACCGGTCGACTGGGGCCAGTACCGGCTCGAGATCGAGACGGCCGATCCTGAGGGGCCGACGACCAGCTATGAATTCGATGCCGGCTGGTATGTCTCCTCGACCACCACCGAAACGCCGGACGGGCTCGAGATCGCTCTCGACAAGGACAGCTATGCCGCGGGCGAAGTGGCCAAGCTCAAGGTGTCGCCGCATTTTGCCGGCGAACTTCTGCTGACCATCGGTGCCGACAAATTGTTGAAGACCGTCACCGCCAGCGTTCCCGCAGGCGGCAGCACCGTCGATATCCCGGTCGGTGACGACTGGGGCGGCGGCGCCTATATCACCGCAACCCTTTTCCGGCCCGGCGACGCGCAGGAAACGCGCATGCCGGCCCGCGCCATCGGCGTGAAATGGCTGAAGGTCGATCCGGGCTCGAAGAAGCTCGCGGTCACCTTGACGCCGCCGGACAAGACCATGCCGCGCCAGCAGCTGTCGATCCCGGTTTCGGTCGCCGGCGTGCAGCCGGGCACCAATGCCTATGTCACGGTTGCTGCCGTCGATGTCGGCATCCTGAACCTCACCAACTACAAGGCGCCGGATCCGGAGGATTGGTTCTTCGGCCAGCGCATGCTCGGCCTCGAAATTCGCGACATCTATGGCCGCCTCATCGATGGTTCGCTGGGCGCCACCGGCAAATTGCGCACCGGCGGCGACGGGGCGGCCATGCAGACACAAGGCAGTCCGCCGACTGAAAAGCTGGTTGCCTTCTTCTCCGGCGTGGTGCAGCTCGACGCCGACGGCAAGGCACGGGTCGACTTCGACATTCCGCAGTTCAACGGCACCGTGCGCGTCATGGCCGTCGCCTGGACCAAGGAAGCGGTCGGCCATGCCCAGGCCGATGTGATCGTCCGCGATCCCATAGTGATCACCGCCGGCCTGCCGCGCTTCCTGGCGCCCGGCGATTCCGCCGTCATGCGGCTCGACGTCGCCGACACCGATGGTCCGGCTGGCGACTATGCACTGTCCATCGACACCACCGGCGACCTCTCGACCGGCGACAACCCGCTGCCGGCAAAGCTGACGCTGGCCAAGGGCAAGCGGCAGACGCTGACGGTGCCGTTAGTTGCCAAGACCGCGGGCAATGCCTCGATCACCATCAAGCTCGCCCATGCCGACGGCACTACCGTCGAGCAGACGCTCTATGTGCCGGTGCGCCCGTCGCAACTGCCGGTCACCACCCGCCTGGTGGTCGACCTCAAGGGCAATGGCGGCGCATTGCGCGTCGACAAGGAGCTGCTGGCGGCAAGCCTGCTCGACGGCGCGTCCGTCAGCGTCGGCGTTTCGCAGGCGGCTGCCTTCGACGTACCGTCGCTGTTGATGACGCTCGACCGCTACCCGTATGGTTGCGCCGAGCAGACGACCAGCCGTGCCATGCCGCTTCTCTACGTCAACGAGTTGGCCTCGAGCATAGGCATGGCCAGCGACCCCGACCTGCACGATCGCATCCAGACGGCCATCTACAAGGTGCTGAGCTATCAGGCTTCGGCCGGCAGCTTCGGCCTATGGGGTCCGGGCTCCGGCGATCTGTGGCTCGACGCCTATGTCAGCGACTTCCTGACCCGGGCGCGCGAGCAGAAATACGACGTGCCTACCCTGGCGATGAGCCAGGCGCTGAGCAATCTGCAGAACTCGGTCGGTTACGACCAGGACGTCCAGGATCGCGGCAGCGAGATCGCCTACGCGCTCTACGTGCTGGCCCGCAACAAGAAGGCTTCGGTCGGCGACCTGCGCTATTATGCCGATACCCAACTCGAAGCCTTTACCAGCCCGATGGCTGTCGCCCAGCTGGCGGCGAGCCTGGCGCTTTACGGCGATACGCAGCGCGCCGAAGCGACCTTCCAGACCGCCCTGCAACTGGCCAAGGCCGCCACCGAATACGACTACTACCGGTCGGACTATGGTTCGCCGCTGCGCGACGGCGCGGCAATCCTGGCGCTTGCCGCTGAATCCAAGCCGGTGCCGAAGATCGTGCCGGAGCTGATCAAGCTGGTGGCAAGACAACGCGCCGAGGCGCGCTGGACCAGCACGCAGGACGAATCCTGGATGCTGCTGGCGGCCCGCGCGCTGAGATCAGGCAATGATTCGATCACGCTGACCGTCAATGGCGCGGCGCATGCCGGCGGCTATTCGAACCAGGTCACCGGCAGCGACCTGGTCGACAGCCCGCTGACTATCACCAATACTGGCTCGACGCCGTTGCAGGCGGTCGTCACCACGGTGGCGTCGCCGCTCCAGCCCTTGCCGGCCAGCGGCGACGGCTTCACCATCGAGCGCACCTATTACAAGCTCGACGGCACCGAGGCCAACGTCACCGAAGTGACCCAGAACGAACGCTATGTAGTCGTGCTCAAGATCTACGAGCAAAACAGGTGGCCATCGCGGCTTTTGATCACCGACCTGTTGCCGGCCGGCTTCGAGATCGACAATCCCGGCCTGGTCTCCAGCGCACAGCTGACCAACTTCTCCTGGCTGGCGCAGACCGACGCTGCCCATCTCGAATTCCGCGACGACCGTTTCGTTGCAGCCTTCAATCCGAACGACGGCGACGGCGACCGCAACATCACGCTGGCCTATGTCGTGCGCGCAGTGACGCCGGGCGTCTATGCCCACCCGGCGGCGACGATCGAAGACATGTACCGGCCGCAATATTCGGCCCGCACCGCCACCGGCATGATGGAGGTCAAGGCGCCGTAACGATGAAAAGGTCGCCAGCATCGCGGAAAGCCCCCTTCTCCCCGTCGCTAAACGGGGAGAAGGTGCCGGCAGGCGGATGAGGGGCAGCGCCATGCTTTCCAGAAAATTCCTTCGCCGAACAGCTATCGCGACCGCAGCTAGCGCCGGCCTGCTGGCCGTCTCTGTCGTCACCCTCTGGCAACTCGACCGCGCCTTTCCGCCGCCGCTGCCAGCCGAGCTTACAGTGTCGACCGAAGTGCAGGATCGCGACGGCCAGCTGTTGCGGGCCTTCGCCACGCCGGACGGCTACTGGCGGCTTGAAACCCGCCTCGACCAGGTCGACAAGCAGTTCATCGACATGCTGGTCACCTATGAGGACAAGCGCTTCTGGGACCATGAAGGCGTCGACGTGCTGGCGCTGGCCCGCGCTGCCGGACAGTTCGCGACCAGCGGCCATATCGTCTCCGGCGGCTCGACGCTGTCGATGCAGCTCGCCCGGCTGATCGAACCGCGCGAAAGCCGCAGCCTCGGCTCCAAGATCAAGCAGATGCTCCGCGCCGTCCAGATCGAGCGGCGGCTGTCCAAGCGCGAGATCCTCGAACGCTACCTGACGCTTGCGCCCTATGGCGGCAATCTCGAAGGCGTGCGTGCCGCCTCGCTCGCCTATTTCGGCAAGGAGCCGAAGCGGCTGACGGTTTCGGAGGCCGCCTTGCTCGTTGCGCTGCCGCAACTGCCCGAGAAACGCCGCCCCGACCGCAACCTCGAAATCGCCCACGCCGCTCGCGACCGGGTTCTGACCCGCATGGTCTCGGCAGGCCTGCTTGGCGAACGCGAGGCGGCGCGTGCCGCGCTCGACGATGTCTCGGGCCTGCGCCGCAAATTGCCGGCGCTGGCGGCGCACGCCGCCTATGCCATGCTGCCCAAGGCTGTTGCCGGCAAGCCGCTGCAACTGACGATCCGCAAAAGCGTGCAGGAAGGGCTGGAACAGGTGGCCAAGGACGCCGCCAGCAAGCTCGGCCCTCGCCTCTCCGTCGCCATGGTGCTGGCCGATGCCCGCACCGGCGACATACTGGGCGAAGTCGGCTCGGCCGATTTCTTCGACGCCAGCCGCTCCGGCTGGATCGACATGACCAGGATCATCCGCTCACCCGGCTCGACGCTGAAGCCGTTCATCTATGGGCTGGCCTTCGAGCAGGGACTGGTGGCGCAGGAAATGTTGATCGAGGATAGCCCGGTCGATTTCGGGGGCTACCGGCCGAAGAATTTCGACATGGGCTACCAAGGCGATGTCAGCATCCGGCAGGCGCTGCAACTGTCGCTCAACGTGCCGGCGATCCGCGTGCTCGACGCGGTCGGCCCGGCGCGGCTGACGGCGCGGTTCCGCCAGGCCGGCGTCAATCCCGTTCTGCCGATCAACGAGGCGCCGGGCCTGGCCATCGGCCTTGGCGGCGTCGGGGTGACGCTGCGCGATCTCGTCCAGCTCTATGCCGGGCTTGCCAATGGCGGCAAGGCGCACACGCTGCATGACGGCACCGAGCCGCCCAATGCCGAACGCACCACCGCCACCATCCTCGACGATCAGGCCACCTGGCAGATCACCGACATCTTGTCGGGCGTGAAGCCGCCGGAGGGTGCTGCCCAGCGCGGCATCGCCTACAAGACCGGGACGTCCTATGGCTATCGTGATGCCTGGTCGGTCGGTTTCGATGGCCGCTATGTGCTCGGCGTCTGGGTTGGCCGCGCCGATGCCGGCGCGGTGCCCGGCCTGTCCGGCTATGTCTCGGCCGCCCCCATCCTGTTCGAAGGCTTCGTCCGTTCGGGCCTCGCCGCGGTGCCGCTGCCCAGCCAGCCGGCCGGCGTCAACAGGCCCAAGCGCGAGGACCTGCCAGTGACGTTGGCGCGCTTCGGCGCCGGCGCCGACGGGCTGGTGCAGGCGACACCGACCGAGCCGGCGCCGACGATCATCTTTCCGCCTGACGGCGCCCGCGTCGATCTCGCCACCAACTCGGCCGACGCCTCGCCACTGGTGCTGAAGCTGCAAGGCGGCCGTGCGCCGTTTCGCTGGCTGGCCAACGGCAAGCCGCTCACCGGCATCGACCGGAGGCGCACTGCCACCTGGCTGCCGGATGGCGCCGGTTATTCGACGCTGACCGTGATCGATGCGGTGGGACGCGCGGCGAGCGTGAAAGTGTTCGTCGAGTGAAGGTGTTCGTTGAATAGAATGCGGCAGGTGATTCATGGCATTGCGTTTTGCGCCCTGCTGCCGCTGACTTTCGCCCTGCCCGCAAGCGCCGACGCCCTCCCCGCCGGCTTTGTCCGCCTCGCCGATGTCGATGCCACCATCCGGCAGGACATCCGCTATGCCGGCCTCGAAAACTTCCTGCACCGCAAGGCCAGCGGCTACGAAGCTCCCGTGTGCATCCTGACTAGGCCAGCGGCGGAAGCGCTGTCGGGTGTGCAGAAGGCCATCGCCGCCGAGGGGCTGACGCTGGTCGTCTTCGACTGCTATCGCCCGGCACGCGCCGTCGCCGATATGGGGGCTTGGACCAAGGCCGGCGGACCGGCCGACCCGCAATGGTATCCCTCGGTCAAGCGCAAGGACCTCATCGCCAAGGGCTATATCGGCGAACTGTCCACCCATTCGCGCGGCTCGACCGTCGATGTCGCCATCGCCCGAACCGATGCCAGGAGCGCGCCAAAACCAGCCTGCGGTGTATCAGATGCCGACACGCTCGATTTCGGCACTGGTTTCGACTGTTTCGACCCGATGAGCGAAACGGCGCACCGTCCGCTTGCCGGGGAAGCGGCGGCCAACCGCAAGCGGCTTGTCGAAGCGATGCGCGCCGGTGGTTTCAAAAACTATGCGCGCGAATGGTGGCATTTCACGCTGGAAAACGAGCCGTTTCCAAAGCAGCGCTTCGATTTTCCTGTCACTGCCAAGTGAGCCTTCGGCCGCTGTGTCGGCAAAGTTCGCCCGATTCCCTGCGGCCATTGCCGAAGCGCGACCCGTTTCTAGTTAGATCGCTGATGAGCACGGAATCCTCGCGATGGCGGCGCGAGGAAAATATTTCCTCATGAGGCTGAGGATCGGCGAAAAATTGCTTCAATGGGGCAAAAAAGGCAACATTGAATGCATCTAATTTCTATCAATTCGCTAGAGTTCGGCCGTTATCAACGGAGGCGGAAATGACCAAACCTCATTTCAGGAAACTGCTCGGCGCGCTGGTCGTCACATCGGTTCTATCAGGCACGCTCGGTTTCGCGTTTGCCGATACCACCATTCTGAACGTGTCCTATGACCCGACACGCGAACTCTACAAGGCCTATGACGAGGCCTTCGTCACCCACTGGAAGGCCGAGACCGGCGAGACGGTCACCATCCAGCAGTCGCATGGCGGATCGGGCGCACAGGCCCGCGCCGTGATCGACGGCCTCGACGCCGATGTGGTGACGCTGGCGCTCGAAGGCGACATCAACGCCATCGTCAACAAGTCGAAGAAGATCAATCCGGATTGGCGCACCAAATTCGAGAACAATTCGGCCCCCTACACCTCGACCATCATCTTCCTGGTTCGCAAGGGCAACCCGAAGGGCATTCACGATTGGAACGACCTGATCAAGGATGGCGTCCAGGTGATCACGCCGAACCCGAAGACCTCGGGCGGCGCGCGCTGGAACTATCTCGCTGCCTGGGCCTATGCCAATGCCAATGATGGCGGCGACGAGGCCAAGACCAAGGAATTCGTCGGCAATCTCTACGCCCATGCCCCGGTGCTCGACACCGGCGCGCGCGGCTCGACTGTCACCTTCGCGCAAAAAGGCCTCGGCGACGTGCTGATAGGCTGGGAAAACGACGCCTATCTGGCGCTGAACGAATTCGGCGCCGACAATTTCGAGATCGTCTATCCCCCGACATCGATCCTGGCCGAGCCGCCGGTGGCGATCGTCGACGCCAATGTCGACGCCAAGGGCACGCGCAACGTCGCCGAAGCCTATCTCGGCTGGCTCTATTCCAAGGAAGGGCAGACGATCATCGCCAAGAACCACTATCGTCCGGCCAAGCCCGAGTTGGTGGCAGCGGAGGATCTCCCCAAGACACCCGATATCAAGCTGATCTCCATCGACGATCCGCTTTTCGGCGGCTGGAAGAAGGCACAGCCTTATCATTTCGGCGACGGTGGTATATTCGACCAGATCTATAAGCCGGCCCAGTGAGCTAAATCTAGATCAGGACGATATGACCACAGCACCCGCGCAGGCGGGGTGGCGGTTCAGACAGCCGAGTGTCATTCCGGGTTTCGGACTGACGCTCGGCTTCTCGCTTGCCTACCTCACCCTCATCATCCTCATTCCCTTGTCCGGGCTGGTCTGGCGCTCGGCCGCCCTTGGCTGGGTTGAATTCTGGGCCATTGCCACCGACCGCCGCACCCTCAACGCGCTGGAGATCAGCTTCGGCACCGCCTTCCTCGCGGCTGGCGTCAATGTCGTCTTCGGCACACTGGTCGCCTGGGTGCTGGTGCGCTACCGCTTTCCTGGCCGGCGCATTGTCGACGCCATGGTCGACCTGCCCTTCGCGCTGCCGACGGCCGTGGCCGGCATTGCGTTGACCACGCTCTACGCGCCGAATGGCTGGATCGGCCACCTTTTGATGCCGCTCGGCATCAAGGTCGCCTATACGCCGCTCGGCATCGTCATCGCGCTGGTTTTCATCGGCCTGCCCTTCGTCGTGCGCACCGTGCAGCCGATCATGGAGGAGATCGACAAGGAGGTTGAGGAAGCAGCAGCCACGCTTGGCGCCAGCCGCTTCCAGATCATCACCCGCATCCTGTTTCCGGGCCTGGCGCCGGCCATCATCACCGGCTTTTCGCTGGCCTTCGCGCGCGGCGTCGGCGAATACGGCTCGGTCATCTTTATCGCTGGCAATCTGCCCTACAAATCCGAGATCGCGCCGCTTTTGATCGTCATCCGGCTGGAGGAATACAACTACCCGGCGGCGACCGCGATTGCGGCGATCATGCTCTTGCTGTCGTTCGTCATGCTTTTGATCGTCAACCTCGCCCAGTCATGGAGCCGCAAGCGCTATGGCTGATCCCGAAATCAAATCCTACGAGCCGCATCACGAGAGCCAGTCGGCGGCGGTCACCGAAAGCCGCCCGGCGCAAATCGTGCTGATGGCCATCGCCTTCACCTTCCTCGGCGTCTTCCTGCTGTTGCCGCTGATCATCGTCTTCCACGAGGCCCTGGCCAAAGGCGTTTCTGCCTATACGGAAGCGCTGGGCGATGCCGACGCTCGCTCGGCGATCCGCCTGACGCTGCTGGTGGCTGCCATCTCGGTGCCGCTCAACGTCGTCTTCGGCATTTCCGCCGCCTGGGCGATCGCCAAGTTCGAGTTCAAGGGCAAGGCCTTCCTGACCACGCTGATCGACCTGCCATTCTCGGTGTCGCCGGTCATTTCTGGATTGGTCTATGTGCTTTTGTTCGGCGCTCAAGGCCTGCTCGGTGGGTGGCTGAAGGCGCACGGCATCGCCATCCTGTTTGCTGTGCCCGGCATCGTTCTGGCCACCGTGTTCGTCACCTTCCCCTTCGTCGCACGCGAATTGATCCCGCTGATGCAGGAACAGGGCAATGGCGACGAGGAGGCAGCGCTTTCGCTCGGCGCCAATGGGTGGCAGACCTTCTGGTATGTGACGCTGCCCAACGTCAAATGGGGGCTGCTCTACGGCGTGCTGCTGTGCAATGCCCGCGCCATGGGCGAATTCGGCGCCGTCTCGGTGGTGTCAGGTCACATACGCGGCCTGACCAACACCATGCCGCTTCATGTCGAAATCCTCTATAACGAGTACAACGCCGTCGGCGCCTTTGCCGTCGCTTCGCTGCTTGCCGGCCTGGCGTTGGTTACTCTGGTCTTGAAAACACTGCTCGAGATGCGCTACGGCGCCGAGATCGCCGCGACGCGCGGGCATTAGATGCATGTCGCCCAAAAGTGTGAAGCGGTTTTGGGATAACGACATGCATCCACTACAAAGGGACGGTTGATGGAAGTTCGCGTTGCCAACGTGCGCAAGGAGTTTGACCGGTTCCCGGCTCTCCACGACGTGTCGCTTGACATCAAGTCCGGTGAGTTGATCGCGCTGCTGGGGCCTTCCGGCTCCGGCAAGACGACGCTGCTCAGGCTGATCGCCGGGCTGGAGCGGCCGACGCGGGGAAAAATCTTCTTCGGCGAGGAGGATGCCTCGCAGAAGTCGATCCAGGAGCGCAATGTCGGCTTCGTCTTCCAGCACTATGCGCTGTTTAGGCATATGACGGTCGCCGACAATATCGGTTTCGGCCTGAAGGTCCGGCACGGGCCGACACGGCCGCCGGCACAGGAAATACGCCGACGCGCCACCGAGCTTCTCGACCTGGTCCAGCTTTCCGGCCTGGAAAAGCGCTACCCGGCGCAGCTTTCGGGCGGCCAGCGCCAGCGCGTGGCGCTTGCCCGCGCCATGGCGATCGAGCCCAGGGTGCTGTTGCTCGACGAGCCGTTCGGCGCACTCGACGCCCAAGTGCGCCGGGAACTGCGCCGCTGGCTGCGTGAGATCCACGACGCCACCGGCCACACCACCGTCTTCGTCACCCACGACCAGGAAGAAGCGCTGGAGCTTGCCGACCGTGTCGTGGTGATGAGCCAGGGCCGCATCGAGCAGGTCGGCTCTGCAGACGAGATCTACGACACGCCGAACTCCCCCTTCGTCTATGGCTTCATCGGCGAGTCGAGCTCACTTCCGGTCAAGGTCGAGAATGGCGAGGTCTGGATCGCCGACCGGCCGATCGGGCTGTCCGCACCGCATGCGTCTTCAGGCGACGCATTGCTGTTCTTCCGCCCGCACGATGTCGAGTTGGTGGACGGCTGCAGCGGCTGCATTGCCGGCACCGTCGCCGCCAGCCGCCGCGTCGCCGGCACCAGACGGGTGGAACTCGAAATCGGCGGCGAGCGCCAGCGGGTCGAGATCGAACTGCCGGTCGACCATCCGGCGGCACAGAAGAGCCGGGTGGCGTTCCGCCCCAAGCGCTGGAAGCTTTTTCCGGCTGCTTGATCCTCGATCGGGCGCTATTCCAACCAGTTCTCGACCTTCAGGCTTTTGATCCGGTTGAACTCTCCGGTGTTGGCCGTCACCAGAGTAGTTCCCAATGCGCGAGCGTGGGCAGCAATAAAAAGGTCATTGTGGCCAATGATCTGACCCGCCGCCTCCAACCCGGCGCGAAGTGCGCCGTATTCGGCATCCACCGGCACATCAAGCGGCAAGACAGGAATTTCAGCCAGCAACTCTTCAACCTTCTTGAGCAGCTTGGCTGATCCTTTCCTGGCGCAGCCATATCGCAGTTCCGAGGCAACCACGATGCTGGTGCACACGGCGGCGTCTCCCTCACGCGCCATTGCCCTTGCGGCTTTGCCGGTCGGGTTTCGGATCATGTCGCTGATAATGTTGGTGTCCAGCATGAACCGCATCAGAAAATTTCCTCCGGTTCGATAGGCGCATCGTTGATCTCGAGAAAGTCGTCTTCAGGACCGAGTGGCGGCTCTTTCGCCCATAGGGCGAGCAGTGCCGTGAGACCAGGTTTGCGCACCGGCTCGATGATCAGGCGGTCGCCTTCCCGGCTGATCAAGACCTTGTCGCCAGGAAACTCGAACTCGACAGGAATGCGCACTGCCTGGCTGCGATTATTGCGGAACAGCTTCGCCTCCTTCGGCGGCGTTGTTGAATGGCGGTGCTGAGGCATGGTGCGATTCCTTTGTATATGCCAATTGTATATGCCATTCGATGCCGCGATGCAAGGCACCAGAACTTCGCCTGGAACGAAATCCTAGCAGCCGGCTGTTTCGGCAATATCTTTTCTCGCAACGCGGCCGCGAAGCCGCGGTGCGTGCCTCGTCGCGCATGTCGCGACACGGCTATGGTCGAGTGATAAAACGCATTGCATCCGGAGCCTTGTTTTCATGAAGCGATTTTTCCTTCACGTCGCCACCGTCGCCGGCCTGCTCCTCGCATCCTCCCAAGCCTGGTCGGCCGACAAATTGCTGAACGCCTCCTATGATGTCGGCCGCGAACTGTTCGCGCAGGTGAACAAGGCTTTCATCGCCGGGCACCCCGGCGTCAGCATCGACCAGTCGCATGCCGGGACGTCGGCGCAGGCACGCGCCATCGCCGAAGGCCTCGGCGCCGATGTCGTCACATTCAACCAGGTCACCGACATCGACTTCCTGGTCAAGAAGGGTCTTGTTTCCGCCGACTGGCAGAAGGATTTTCCCGACGACGCCTCGCCCTTCTACTCACTGCCTTCGTTCCTCGTCCGCGCGGGCAACCCCAAGCACATCAAGGACTGGAACGATCTCGTGCGCGACGACGTGCAGGTGATTTTCCCCAATCCGAAAACCTCGGGCAATGCGCGCTACACCTATCTGGCGGCCACCGCCTACGCCAAGGAAGCCTTCAAGGGCGACGACGCCAAGGTGAAGGAATTCATCACCAAGCTGTTCAACAACGTGCCGATCTTCGACACCGGCGGCCGCGCCGCCACCACCACCTTCGTGCAGCGCGAGATCGGCGACGTGCTGATCACCTTCGAGTCGGAGACACGCGGCATCCGCAAGGAGTATCGCGACGACAAGTTCGAGCAGGTGACGCCCTCGGTCAGCCTGCTCGCCGAGTTCCCGGTGGCGATCGTCGACAAGGTCGCCGACGAGCATGGCACCCGCGATCTGGCCAAGACCTATCTCGATTTCCTCTATACGCCGGAAGGCCAGGACATCATCGCCCAGAACGGCAACCGGGTCCGCGACGCGGCTGTCGCCGCCAAGTACAAGGACCAGTTTCCCGATGTCCGCCTGCTGACGGTGCAGGATGTCTTCGGCGGCTGGGACAAGGTGCAAAAGGAGCATTTCGCCGCCGGCGGGCTGCTCGACCAGACCTATGGCAGCCGCTAGAAATCACCACCATCTCATCTGAACAAGAAAGCCGGCGAGTAGCCGGCTTTCTTCGTTTCAGCGGTCCGAATTGCTGTTTCCACTGAGTTTCGCGGCCCTGCCGTCCAAAACGTTACGAAGAATCAACGCGTTTGTGCCTAACCTGCCATTGGGCGGCTTGTTTCGCGAAATGGCGTCGCGCGGCGAAAACGTCATCATTTGCACACAAACAGTCGCCAGATGCGGGTGGTTGGGGCTTCATGGGTTGATCAGGGCATGCTGACGAAAAAAGGCAAATACGGCCTCAAGGCCCTCGTGCATCTGTCTGGTCTGCCGGCCGGCCAACTGGCCTTCGTCAACGACATCGCTGTCGCCAACAACATTCCGAAGAAATTCCTCGATGCCATTCTGGGCGAGTTGCGTAACGCCGGCTTCGTCCAGAGCCGCAAGGGCAAGGAAGGTGGCTACCGCCTCGCCCGCCCGGCCTCCGAGATCAAGATCGGCCACGTCGTGCGCGTCCTTGACGGGCCGCTGGCGCCGATCCCGTGCGCCAGCCGCACCCAATACCAGCGCTGCGAGGATTGCGACGAGGCGACCTGCCAGGTCCGCCACATGATGCTGGAAGTGCGCCAGGCCATCGCCGAGGTGCTCGACAACCGTAGCCTCGCCGCCATGCGCGACGCCGACAACGACGATTTTCCGGTCGAGTTGACGTCGCAAATCTAGAGCATGATCCCGAAAAGTGGGAGCCGGTTTTCGGACGAGATCATGCTCCAATAAGAATAGTCTGCTCAAACGAGACCGAGCTTGCCGGCTAGTCCGACCCGCTGGATCTTGCCTGTGGGACCCTTGGGGATTTCCTGCAGGAACAGGATGTGGCGCGGCACCTTGAACTCGACGATGCGGCTGCGTGCGAAATCGCGGATCTGCTCGGCATCGGCAGTAGCGCCCTCTTCCAGCACGATGGCTGCGCCGACCTCTTCGCCGAGCATGGCATGCGGCACGGCGAAGGTCACCGCTTGCGCCACCAGCGGATGATCGAGCAGCACGTTGTCGACCTCGAGCGGCGAGATTTTTTCGCCGCCGCGATTGATGATTTCCTTGAGCCGTCCGGTGATTTTCAGATCGCCGTCTTCATCGACCAGACCCTGGTCGCCGGTGCGGAACCAGCCATCGGTGAAGGCGGCCGCGTTGGCCTCGGCATTGTTCAGATAGCCGTCATGGATGTTGACGCCGCGCACCACGATCTCGCCTTTTTCACCAGCCGGCAGGATCTTGCCCCTGTCGTCCATGATCGTCACCTCGGGGCCGGCCGGCAGGCCGACGGAGCCCGGTTTGCGACGCGCCGGTGGCAGGCCGTTCGAGGTCATCTGGTGCGCCGCTTCGGTCATGCCATAGGCCTCGATGACGGGACAGGAGAAGACGCGCTCAAGGTCGCGGAACACGACATCGGGCAGTGCCGCCGAGGACGAGCGGATGAAGCGCAGCCGCGCCGCCTCGATGATGTCGCCGTTGCGGGCAGCGCGCACCAGGATCGCCTGATGCATGGTCGGCACCGCGCTGTACCAGCTCGGCCGGAATTCGGCGAGCCAGCCGAAGAATTTGAGCGCGTTGAAGCCCGGCGTGCAGACAACGGCGCCACCGACCGCGAGTTGCGCGCCGAGTGCCGCCATCAGCCCGTGTATATGGAAAAGCGGCATCACGTTGAGACAAATATCGTCGGCCGACAGCGCCAGCGTCCGCGCTATGTTGGTCATTGAGGCATGCAAATTGCGCTGCCGCAGGCCGACGATCTTCGGCCGTGCCGTGGTTCCCGAAGTGTGCAGGACGAGCGCGAGATCATCCGGGCCATTGAGCCGCGCTTCGCTGGAGCCCATAAGCTCGGCATCGCCCGAAAGAATAAATTCACCGGCCGCGACAGCTTCAGCCGCGACAATGTCGAGCACCGGAATGCCAAGCGACTTTGCGGCAACGCGCGCGGCCTCGCCCACACCTTGGCCACATAGCAGAAGCTTCACATCGAGATCGGAGAGATAGAAGCGAAATTCCTCTTCGCCGTAAGCCGGATTGAGCGGAGCTGCCACCGCCAGGGCGGAGACCGCCAGGAAACACGCCGCCATTTCCGGGCCGTTGGGCAAGACGATGCCGACGGCCGTGCCGCAGCGCACGCCGCGCCGCGCGAAATCCCTGCACAGTTGATCGACATAGGCGGCGAGGTCGGCAAAGCTCAGGGGCGGCTGGTCGGGCGCCATGAGCGCGATCGCCGCCGGCGGCATTGGCGCCAGCGGCGGAAGCGCCACCGACAGGGCCTGTTCCACGCTCGAACCTTGAATGGCTATCACAATGGTTCCATCGGCGCCCAATTGCGCGCCCGTGGCAGACGCAGTAAAGCGATTTTCGGACACGCGCAAGAACAGGCTGGACACTGATCGGATGAGGTTGCCGTGGTTCGGAAAATCCAGGGGAGCCTGCCGCAAACCGTCATCCGCCGTGGGCTACCATTCTGAAATCATCGCTGATGTTCTGGTGCCGGAAAGCGCCGAGTCTGTCCGGTTTTTCAGCCGCAAGATCGTCAAACCCGCAAGGCTGCGCCGCTTTTCAAACAGGGATTTCCGCGAGAGCCTGTTGTTTGCCTTCTATCTCGGTGTCGCCGCTACACTGCCCGTCAATTGGTGGGCACCGATCTGCGGCTGGGTGTCCAGGCTTCGCCAGAAGCGCCATGTCAGCAAGGATTTTTCGCGCTACGAACCGTCGACCCGCGCCGTGCTTGGCGACGGCATCGATGCGCAAGAACTGTTCAGCGCCATGCTTGCCGCACTTCACCGTCGACGCCTGCTTTTTGCCGCGCATCTGGTCGGCATCGGCTGGTCGCCGGCCATCCGCCTCGAGGGTCTCGAAGGTGTTCGGGAGGCGCTGAAGCGCGGCCACGGCGCCATCATCTGGTGCGATCAGTTCACAGCCCAGACAATCATCGGCAAGCGCGCGCTGCACGAGGCCGGCGTCGAGGCCCATCAGGTAAGCGTCCGCTTCCACGGCATCTCCGAGACGACATTCGGCTTGCGTTTTCTCAATCCGCCCATGGTCAGGGTCGAGAACCGTTTCCTGAAAAGCCGCGTCGTGTTCGATCGCAGCGACGCCTATCAGGTGACCATGCGCATGCAGAAGATCCTCAGGGAGAACGGCGTTGTCCTGATGACCAACAACATCCATGCCGGCTCGACATTCGCGGAAGTGGCCCTTGGGGAAAGCGGCTGGACGCATCTGGCCTCGGCGCCGGCAAATTTCGCCGCCAGAGGCGGGGCAGCGCTGTTTGCCATGTCCACCTTCGAGACGGTCCCCTTTCGCCAATACCGCGCCGTCATCAGCCCGGAATTGCTGCCGACGGCAGCGAGGCCGGCATCGATTGCCAACGGCGCCAAGAACATCGAGCTTCAGGCGCACTACATCCTGCTCAAGCGCGACCGCCTGTTTGAGGCCCTCAAGCTTCATCCCGAGCAGATGATGGTATGGTCCGGCCAGGACCGGCTCAGCGAGCGACCCGACAATGCCGGGCCTGACGATGGTGCCGGCGCATCCTCATGAAACCACGCTGCCAAGCAGGCTCACAGCCTCAGTGACGAGTTTGGCCACCGGACGCGTTCCATCGAGGGTCAAGG
This sequence comes from Mesorhizobium sp. P2_H9, assembly GCF_056403215.1. Taxonomy (NCBI): domain Bacteria; kingdom Pseudomonadati; phylum Pseudomonadota; class Alphaproteobacteria; order Hyphomicrobiales; family Phyllobacteriaceae; genus Mesorhizobium; species Mesorhizobium sp. P2_H9. The sequence continues at coordinate 315,153 of NZ_JBFUFX010000009.1, forward strand.
CCCGCTCCTCGGAAGTTGGCGCTTCGAGTATGGCGAACTGGCTGTCGACCAGGCTTGCCGGCATGAAATGCCCCTTGCGGCTAGCGACGCGCCGCTTGGCCGTCGCCGGGTCGATCTCCAGATAGACGAAGACGATGTGCTGGCAAAAACCGCGCAGACGCTCGCGATAGCTGCGTTTCAGGGCCGAGCAGGCGGCGACCACGCCCTGCCCGCTGCCGGCCGACGCCGCGATCTCTCGGCCGATGGCATCGAGCCAGCCTTGGCGCAACGCATCGGTCAGCGGCTCGCCGCTCGCCATGCGCGCGACATTCTCGGGCGGGTGCAGCCTGTCACCTTCGGCAAAAATGGCACCGAGCGCCGCGGCCAAAGCGTTGCCGACCACCGATTTGCCACAGCCGGCGACGCCCATGACCACGATGGCAAGTCCCGGCTGGACACTGCTGGCTCGGGATGCCGCCGCTTCGTCCACGATCGGATTAGCGGCTTGCCGGCGCGCGGCCGTAGAGCAGCAGCATGGCGACGATGACGACGCCATAAATGATCTGCCGTCCGGCCTCCGGCATCTGCATGACGGAAAGGATCGACTGCAGCAGCGTGATCAGGATGACGCCGGCGACGGTGCCGAGATAGGAACCGCGCCCGCCGAGGATCGAGGTGCCGCCCAGCACCACCGCGGCGATCGACGGCAACAGATAGGCATCGCCCATCGATTGCGCCGCCTTGGAGGCGTAGCCGGCCAGCAGCACCCCGCCAAAGGCGGAGAGCCCGCCGGAAACCGCGAAGGCGATCATCACCACGCGCCGCGTGTCGATGCCGGAGAGATAGGCAGCGCGCTCGCGATTGCCGATGCCATAGACGCTGCGGCCGAAGCTGGTGCGGGTCAGCACGAAGACCATCGCAGCCCCGATCAGCGCCCAGATGACGACGGCATTGGGCACACCCGGAATGGCAAAGCCAGTCGCCAGGTAGCGCATCGCGCCGGTCGCCGAATCCTGCGGCGAGAACCCGCCGGTGTAGACCACCATCAGCCCTTGCGCGACGGCGTTGGTGGCCAGCGTGATGATCATCGAGGGAATGCGCAGATACGCAACGCCGATACCATTGACGATGCCGATCGCGACGCCGCAGAAAATGCCGAACGGGATCGCCAACGCGACGCCAGCCGGCCCGAAGGCCGCCATCGCACTGGCCATCATGGCGCCCACCGCCACCGACCATGGCACCGACAGGTCGATCTGGCCAAGCAGGATGACCAGCATCATGCCGGTGGCGATGACGCCGAGAAACGACGCCACTTTGAGCTGCTGCAAGAGATATTCCGGCGACAGGAAACTGCGCGAATAGAGACTGCCGAGGAACAGTAGCAGAACGATGCAAGCAAAGGCCGTCAGCACCGCCGGATCGGCACGGCGGATGAATTTCGGCATACGGCCAGCAATTCCGCCCAATGTCGTCTCGCTCACAGGAACCACTCCAGCCGGTTGCGGACCCTGAACAGGGCGAAGGCGCCGAGGCTGACCGCGATCAGCAGGATAACGCCCTGGAACAGCGGCTGCCAGAGCGGATCGAAATCGAAAACGAAGAGCAGGTCGCCGATGGTGCGGAAAGCCAGCGCGCCGAAGATCGCGCCGATGGCGCTGCCCTTGCCGCCGAACAGCGAGACGCCGCCGAGCACGACGGCGGCGATCGAGAACAACGTATAGGCATTGCCGCTGGCATAGGCCGCGTCACCCGTATAGGTGAAGAACGTCAGAAACAGCCCGCCGATCGCGGCAAGCAGCCCGGCCAGCGCATAGGCGGCGAACTTGCCGCGCCGGATCGGTACGCCGGACATGTAGGCCGCCATCTCGGACGAGCCCGCAGCATAGGCTGCGCGGCCAAGTACCGAGCGGCTGAACGGCACCCAGACGACCAGCACCACGGCCAGCAGCGCCACCAGGCTGGCCGGCACCACGCCGAAGAGGCGCCCGGTCAATGCGTCGGCCAGGTCCTCGTTGACCGAGCCGCCGGGGAATGGCCTGAGCAGCAGCGCGATGCCGAAATAGACAGCACCTGTGGCGATCGTGGCGACGATCGGCTGCAGCCGTCCATAGATGACGATGGCGCCGTTGATCGCCCCGCACAGCAGCCCGGTGCCGAGCACGGCGATAACCCCGAAGGCGGTCTCGATGCCGGTTCCGACAACCAGCCACGAGGCCAGGCAATTGGTCAGCGTGAAGATCATGCCGACGGAAAGGTCGATGCCGGCGGTGATCACCACCAGCGTCTGCGCCATCGCCACGAAGGCGAGCAGCACGCCCTTGTTCGAGGCTGTCTGCACGACGTTGGCGGTGAAGCCGGCCGGATGGTTCGCGGTGTAGATGACGAACATGACGATGAAAATGCCGAGCGCCAGCAGCGTTCCGCGCTGCTCGGCCAGCCAGTAGCGCCAATCCTTCACGCGTCCGCTCCCAAGCTCACAGGGCTCTCCTCGCCATGAATGTTGAGCGCGCTTGATATCAATGCCCGCTCGGTGATCTCGACGCCGACCAGCTCGCGCTTGACCGCCCCGTCATAGAGCACCAGCACCCGATCGCAGCAGCCGATCAATTCGTCATAGTCGGTCGAATAAAACAGGATCGCCGCGCCCGCATCAGCCAGCTTGCGCATCAGCTGATAGAGCTCCTGCTTGGTGCCGACATCGATGCCGCGCGTCGGATCGTTGAGCAGGATGATGCGCGGCTGCCGCATCAGCCATTTGGCGATGACCACCTTCTGCTGGTTGCCTCCGGACAATGCGCCGACCGGAATGTCGAGGCCTGCCGTCTTGATCGCCAGCAGTCCCACCATGTCGTCGATCAGCCGCTGTTCGGCGGCGCGGTCGATGATGCCGGCTTTTGCCAGCCGGTCGAGCGCGGCGAAGGAAAGGTTCTCGCGCACCGTCATCGGCAGCATCAGGCCTTCCGTCTTGCGGTCTTCCGGGATCAGCGCCATGCCGACCCCGTCATGGCGCGCAGCGGCGGGGCTGGCGATCGCCACCGGCTTGCCGTCTATGAGGATCTGACCGGACAGACCGCGCAGCACGCCGAAGAAGGCAAGCAGCAATTCGCGCTGGCCCTGGCCGTCGAGGCCGCCAAGACCGACCACCTCGCCTGCCCCGACCGTCAGCGAGACATTGTCCAGCCGGTCGGTCCAGGACAGCTGGCGCGCCTCCAGCACCGGAACGGCGGCAGCTGCGGTGCGTGCGGGCTTCGGCGGGAAAATATGGCTGTATTCGCGCCCGATCATCAGCTCGACGACTTCATTGTCGCTCTTTGTGCCCGCCGCGTAACTGGCGACATTGCGGCCGTTGCGGAACACCGTGCACTGGTCGGCGAGTTCGGCGATCTCGTTCATGCGGTGCGAGATGTAGAGCAGCGCCAGCCCTTCGGAGCGCAGCCGCTTCAGCACGCCGAAGATCTTGGCGACGTCGGTCGCGGTCAGTGCCGAGGTCGCCTCGTCGAGGATCAGGATGCGCGGCTTGCGTGCCAGCGCCTTGGCGATCTCGACCATCTGTCTTCTTGAAAGGGGAAGATCCTTGACCAGCGCCAGCGGATGGATGTCGGCGGCGCCCGCGCGCGCCAACGCTTCCTCGGCGATGCGGCGCTGCACCTTGCGATCGATCATGCCGAACCGCGTCGGCGGGTCGGAAATGACGATGTTGTCGGCGACGCTGAGTTCGGGGACCAGCGACAGCTCCTGGAAGATGCAGACGATGCCGGCCTTGTTTGCGGCACCAGGCGAAGCGAACGTCACCTCGCTGCCATCCAGCATCATGCGGCCTTCGTCGGGGGCAACGACGCCCGCCATGACCTTGATCAGCGTCGACTTGCCGGCGCCGTTTTCGCCGAGGATGCCGTGAATGCTGCCGGATGAGACCGAAAGCTCGGCCTTCTCCAGCGCCCGCACACCACCATAGCGCTTGGATATGCCTTCCATCCGGAAGAGCGGAACCGCACCGTCCATCGGCCCTCCCGAGGCACTTTGACGACTAAGGAAATCGAACGGTCGGCGCCGCGGGAAATCCCGCGGCGCCTTGTGTGCTGCCTACTGGTCCGCCTTGGTCTGACCCATGATTTCCTGCGCGGTAAAATTGATGCCGCAGGTCGGGAAGGAATTGCCGACGAAGAAATTGTCGGACTGGTCGGGGAAATAATCCTGACCTTCCTTGAAGTTCGGATCCTCGACGATCGCCAGCGGCAGCTTGACCGATTGCGGGACGACCTGCCCCTCGAGTGCTGCGATCGCCGTCTTGATGGCAACCGCCACCTGGGCCGGGCCGGTGCCGGCGGACGAGCATTTCAGCCCATCTGCCGCATGCGCCGCGCAGAACTTGCGGAAGCCATTCTCGGTTTCGCCGCCGAACGGCACGAACGGATGCTTGGCGTCGATCATCGCCTGCACGATGCCGGTGTCGCCGCCCTGGCCGGTGATGCCGACGAAGGGGCCGTTGGTGGCAATCGCGTCAGCGGTGACCTTCTGCGCCGTCGGGTCGTCCCACTTGCCGGCGACTTCGGTGACGTCCCATTTCTTGCCGGAAGCGTCGAAGGCTTCATGGATGCCATTGTGGCGGTCGGTATCGACCGACGTGCCGGCAACGCCGCGCACTTCAAGGATCTTGCCGCCATCGGGGATGTGGCTGATCAGCCATTTGCCCCAAAGTTCGCCAAGGCCCTTCTGGTCGACATTGACGTTGATGGCGTCCTTGGTGTCGAGAATGTTGTCGAAGGCGACCAGCACGACGCCGGCTTCCTTGGCGCGCTTGATGACCGGCGCGAAAGCGGTTGGGTTCTGCGCGTTGACGACAATGGCGTCATAGCCGGAATCGATGAAGTTGTTGATCGCCGAAATCTGCGCCGGCACGTCCTCGCCGGTCGACACCACCTTGAATTCCTTCAGCTTGGCGGCGACGTCCTTTTGCGCTGCATAAGCCTTGGCAGTCTGGATCATCTGGATGCGCCAGGTGTTGGCGATATAGCCATTGGCGAGCGCGATCCGGTATGGGCCATCCTTTTTGGGAAACTTGAAGAACTGCGTATCTGCGGCCCAGGGCGCGAAGCAGTCCGCCTCGGCGGCTGGTCCACTGACCACTTCAGGTCCGGCGGCCATTGCGGCCGAATTGAGCATGACGAATGCAGTGGCGGCAACGATGCCACCAACGAGTGACTTGATCATCGATATTCCTCCCAGTTGCAGTTCTGATTGTTGTTAGCTGCTGTGACGTCTCGCGCGCGTCAGGCCTGGCACCTCCTGCCTTGCTCTACCGCGCCTTTCGGTGGCCGAACGCCGCCCCGATCCCCTCCCCTTGCTCTCCCGTCAGCGCCGGAAAAACTATCATATTATCCATAATAAACAAGTGTGAGGTGTCGCTTATATATAATAAACAGATTTTACTATTTGTTATAAGCATCTCCCGCCGGAAATGGTAGCGCTACCATTACGCAGTGTAAAGCGTCATTCGCACAGTGGCGAATGCGCGTTCAACGGTCGGTGCTCTCGCGGCGCTTGAGCTCGAAACCCAGATCGACGACCCGCTCTTGCGGCCTTTTGCCGGCGATGGCCGCGAGCGCCATGGCAACCGAGCGCCGGCCGATTTCGTAGCGGTGGGTGCGGATGCTGGTGATCGATGGAAAGGCCGCCTGCATCATGTCGAGATCGTTGAAGCCGACGATGCCGATCGTCTTCGGCACGGCGATGGAGGCGCGGTGGCATTCGAACAGCACACCGAGCGCGATATCGTCATTGTTGCAGAACACCCCGTCGAGCGTCGGCATCTTGGCCAGCGCGTCGCGAAACAGTTCGCGCCCGAGCGTCACGCTGGACAGCAACGGCGTGGTGGTGACCAGCCGTGGGTCGAACAGGCCGGCGGCGTCCATCGCCGCGCGATAGCCGGCGAGGCGCCGCTGCGAACGTGGGTCCATGCGCGCGCCGATGAAGCCGATGCGGCGGTAACCCGTCTCGATCAGGTGCTCTGTTGCCGCCCGCCCGCCGTCGAAATGCGAGAAGCCGACCAGCATGTCGACGGGATCGGGTCCGGTCTCCATCACCTGCACCACCGGACAGCCGGCGCTCTCCAGCAGTTTTCGCGAGGTTGGCGTCTGGTCGATGCCGGCCACGATCAATGCGGCCGGGCGCTGCGACCCGAACAGCTGCAGCAGGCGCTCTTCCTCGAGGCCGGAATAGTGGGTGTTGCCGAGCTGGATGCGGAACGGGCCGTCCGACAGGCTGTCGTAGATGCCGCGCACCACCTCGGCAAAGACGTTGTTGGTGAGCGACGGCACCAGCACGCCAAACACATCGGCCCGTGCCGAGGCCAGCGCCCGCGCATTCGGGTCGGGGACATAGCCGAGTTCGTCGACGGCGGCCTGGATCAGCTTGCGCAGATCCTCGGAGACCCGCTCCGGCTCACGCAAGGCGCGCGACACGGTGATGGCGCCGACGCCGGCCTTGCGCGCCACATCGGCAATGGTTGGGCGGCCGCCGCCGCGGCGCGAGCGCGGCTTGATCACCGCCTCGATCCCGGCGCCGCGCCTTTGCCGGCGCCCGATCGGAAAATCACGTTCATTGCCACTGTCGCCATGCCGAACCGGCCTGTTGCCGGACCCACTCGTCGTCTGGCGTCGCGCAGCGTTGCGCCATTGTCAAGCGAACGCACGGCAGCCCCGTCCGCCAGCCGGCTTCAGGCCATCACCAACGCGCTGCGCCGCGCCTTCCACAGCACCAGCACCATCGCCGCGATGTTCAACAGGTTCCAGGCGATGCCGTTGAGAAAGGCCGCCGCATAGGAGCCGGTCAGGTCGTAGATCCAGCCCGACATCCAGCCGCCGATCGCCATGCCGAGGATGGTCGCCATCATGACGGTGCCGATGCGCTGGCCGGCTTCCTTGGCCGGCAGGTATTCGCGCACGATGATGGCATAGCAAGGCACGATGCCGCCTTGCGACAGGCCGAACACCAGCGACACGACATAGAGCGAGGCAAGCCCGTCGAACGGGATGTAAAACAGCAGCGACAGGCATTGCAGCACGGAACCGATAAGCAATGTTTTCACGCCGCCGATGCGGTCGGCGACAAAACCGGAGGCGAGCCGGCTGACAACGCCCGCCGCCATCATGATCGACAGCATGTCGGCACCATGCGCGATGCCGTAGCCAAGATCCATGCAATAGGCGACGATGTGCACCTGCGGCATCGACATCGCCACGCAGCAGCCGAGACCGGCGACGACCAGCAGCATTTGCAGTGCCGCCGGCGAGATGGAAATCGGCTGCACAGCCCGGCTTCCAGGCGAACCGGCCGCTGCCGCGTCCGGAGCACGGCGCCGAAGCAAAAGCACCAGCGGTATCATCGTGACCAGACAGAAGACGCCGATGGCGGCATAGGTGAAGCGCCAGCCTTCCGTCTTGATCAGCGTCGGCATGATGGTTGGCCACAGTGCTCCGGCGAGGTAATTGCCAGCCGCTGCCGCCGTGACAGCGACGCCGCGTCGACGATTGAACCAATGCGAAATGTCGGCGATCAGCGGTCCAAAGATCACCGATGAGCCGAGACCGATCAGCACCCCCTGGGCAAGGGTGAATTGCAGGATCGACGTCGACGCCGCCGCGAGCAGCAGTCCGGCGGCGAGTGCGACCGAGGAGATCAGCGCCGGGATCCAATAGCCCATGCGATCGATCGCACGGCCGACCAGTACGTTGCCGGCGGCAAAGCCCACCATGGTTGCGGTGTAGGGCATCGATGCCGCGGCGCGGTCAACGCCGAACTCGGCCTGCACGGCCGGCAGCACCACGACCACGGCCCACATGCCGACCGCGCCGATCGTCGCCAGCAGCATCGAGATGGCGAGACGCATCCAGGCATAGGAGCTGTCTATGCCGGGGGTGCTCGCCTGGTTGGCGACGATTGGGGTCAAGGCGTTTCCTGTCCGCGGTTCTGGAAGTCGACCAGCACCACTATCGGCGCATTCGCGGCGACGGGCAGCGCCACAAGGGCCTCATCCGTGGCTCCAGCGATTGGTTCTACCAAACTCGCCTCAACTGGACCTAGTGACAGGTCCTCTTTCCCGCCAGTTTGCAGCCTCGGCATTGTGTTCCCCCAAGCCTGCAAAGTGGCGGCATGACGGTCAAGATCGGCATCAATCCCATCACCTGGAGCAATGACGATGTTCCCGAACTCGGCGGCGACACGCCCTTGGAAACGTGCCTGTCGGAAACCGCGCAGGCCGGCTATCGCGGCACCGAACTTGGCGGAAAATTCCCCCGGCAAAGCGCCACGCTTGGGCCGATCCTGTCCTCCTATGGGCTGGAACTCGTCTCCGGCTGGTATGACGGCCGTATCCTCGACCGGACCGTCGACGAGGAATTCGCCGCCATCACCCCGCATCTGACGCTGCTGCGCGACCTTGGCGCCAAGGTCGTCGTCTATGCCGACACCTCGCGCGGCCGTCATGACGGCATCTTCGCGCCGATCTCCGAGCGTCCGCACCTCGCCGATGGCGAATGGCAGGCCTATGGCGAAAAGCTCACCAGGCTTGCCGACCGCATGGCCGCGTTCGGCGTCGGCATGGCCTTCCACCACCACATGGGCACCATCGTCGAAACCGACGACGAGATCGGCAGGCTGATGGCGGCGACAGGTGAAAGCGTCGGCCTGTTGTTCGACACCGGCCACTGCCTGTTTTCGGGAGGCGACCCCGCCTCGCTGCTGAAACGGCATCTCGACCGCATCGTGCATTTCCATTGCAAAGACGTCCGCCTGCCGGTGCTGGAACAGGCGCGGCGCGATGACATGAGCTTCATGGTCGCGGTGATGAAAGGGATTTTTACCGTGCCCGGCGACGGCGCGGTCGATTTCCTGTCGTTGCTGAAGCCGCTTGCCCAGCGCGGCTACGAAGGCTGGATCGTCGTCGAGGCCGAGCAGGACCCGGCCAAGGCGCATCCGCTGACCTATGCCAGCAAGGGTTATGCCTCGCTGCTCGACACCGCCCGCAAGGCCGGCTTCGAGGTGGTGACACGAGAGATGGCCTGACCAGCGCCGGGGGGCGGATGGTCGGCCAATTGGGCGCGCGCCTCGATGGGGCAGCGACGCGAAGCGCCCGGCGATCCGCGCCGCCTTGCTCCCGTTGCGGCGCGGATCGCAGAATTCCTGGGCGCCGGTTTTTTGGGGCCTGGACTTTCAAGCTTGAGGCTGGCCGCAAGCCGTGCCTTGATGCGCAGGTCGCGACGGAGAAGCGATATGGCTTTCGAGGCTGCACTTGGCATGGAACGGCTTTGCACCATCCGCGAGATCGCCAAGAAGGCGGAACTCGGCGCCGCCACCGTGCACCGCGCGCTGAAGAACAGCCGCGAGGTTCGCCCCGAAACACGCCGCCTGGTGCTCGATACGGTCTGCCAGCTCAACGAGGAAAAGATCGCCCGCGCCGCCCGATTTGTCGGAAGCTAGCGTCTTGGCCGACCACATGCGCCTTTCCCTCGACATCATGTCGGTCGACCGCGCGTCGGAAGAACCGATGCACCGGCAGATCTACGGCGCCTTACGGCGCTTCATCCTCGATGGCCAGATCCCGCAGAACACGCTGCTGCCGTCGACGCGCTCGCTGGCCGAAGATCTGAAGGTCGGGCGCAACACGGTCATCGCCGCCTACGACCAGCTGCTCGCCGAAGGTTTCATCGAGGCGCGCGCCGGATCGGGCACCTGGGTGGCGCCGATCCAGCAGAAGCGGCCGCTGGCGTCGTTGCGCACCGGGCTGGGAACGCCGCAAAAACTGTCGCGGCGCGGCCAGACCATCGTCAACGGCCCGCAACCGCCGCGCAATGAAGGCGTCATCAATTTCCATCCCGGCGTGCCGGAGACGGCGTCCTTTCCCTTCACCATCTGGTCGAGCCTTTTGGTGCGCAATGCGCGCAGCCGCGACGAAAGCCTGCTCGGCTATCTCTCCTTTGCCGGCCATCCCGGCCTGCGCCAGGCCATCGCCTCGACCATCAGCCTGTCGCGCGGCATCAACTGCACCGCCGACCAGGTCATCGTCGTCACCGGCGCGCAAGCAGCACTCGATCTCGCCTCGCGCGTCCTGATGGACGAAGGCGACACCGTCTGGATGGAGGAGCCCGGCTACCTCGGCGCCAAGAGCGCCTTCCTCGCCAGCGGCGCCAGGCTGGCGCCACTGAAGGTCGACCGGCGTGGCTGGCACCTGGCCGATCCGGAACTGCCGCCGCCGCGGCTGATCTATGTAACGCCGTCCTGCCAGTGGCCGTTCGGCACCATCATGCGCATCGAGGAGCGGCTGCAGCTGCTCGACATCGCCGAGCGTCATGGCGCCTGGATCGTCGAGGACGATTATGACGGCGAATACCGGTTCCGCGGCCGGCCGGTGCCGGCGCTGCGCGGGCTCGATCACGCCGACCGCGTCGTCTATATCGGCAGCTTCGGCAAGACGCTGATCCCGGCGCTGCGCATCGGCTATCTCATCGTGCCGCGCGAACTGTCGGTCCCTTTCGACAGGGCGGTCTCGATCACCGGCCAGTTCGCGCCACTGATCCTGCAGGCGACGGTCAACGACTTCATCACGCAAGGCTATTTCGCCACGCATCTGAAGCGCATGCGCCGGCTCTATGCCCGCCGGCAGGCGAATTTCGTCAAACTCTGCCAGGAGCATCTCGCCGAGTGGCTGACCGTCACCGAAAATGATTCCGGCATGCAATTGCTGGCAAGTTTCGTCCGGCCCTACAAGGACAGCGACGTCGTCGCCGCCGCCGTCAAGGAAGGGCTCGACGTCCAGGGCATTTCCATCAACTACCATTCGAGCGAGCCCGAACACGGCCTGCTGCTCGGCTACGCCGCGATGGACGAACGCCAGATTTTACGCGCCGTGCTGGCGCTGCGGGCGGCGTTCGTGAGGCTCGACCGGAGCTAGTACCTCTGCACAGAACCCTCTGATGAACCGAGGGCGGGGTGACCTGGAAATGGCGCTGTTGAAATACTTTTAGAACGACGCGAACCGAAACTGCATTCCCAGCCCTCTTACATTTCGAGCGTGCCATTGCGCTTGCAATTTTGGGGGATTTACCGTGCTTTATGTCAAGAATGTACCTGGATGGGAACGCGTGGTTCGTGTCGTTGCCGGTTTGGCTATGATCGCCTGCGGCTTGCTGGGCTTTAGTGGGCTTGTGATCGGCTATGCGATTGCTGGCGTCGGCGTCAGCACGCTGCTCACCGGCTTTATCGGTTTTTGTCCCATGTGTGCCATGGCGGGTCGCCGCTTGGATGCCGCGAACCGCCGCCTCGACACTGGGAAATAGGGCACCCGCATGTACACGCCGAAGTATGACCTGGCTCTGGTTGACGACGCGCGCAATGGCGACAAGCAAGCCATCTTGGCTCTGCTGGACCTCGCACAGCGAGACATCCGGCGATATGCGCGGCGCAGCTGCAGCGCTTCCGACGACGTTGACGACGTGGTGCAGGAGACATTGTGGCTACTGTACCGCCGCGTCGGAACGCTGCGCGCACTGGGCTCGATATCGGGCTGGCTGCTGGCCGTGGTACGCCGCGAATGTTTGCGCATGGCAATGCGCGCGATGGGAAAGCCGGACAATCTGGACGACGCGTTGCTGAATCCGGCCAACGTGGACCGCCTGGCACATTTGTCGCTGGACGAACTCCGGCTTGACCTTTCACGCGCGATCCAATCCCTGCCCGAACACTACCGCGAGGTGATCATACTGCGCGATATCGAAGAGATGACGATCGACGAGGTCGCCGCTTCACTGAACCTCACCCGCGAGAGCATCAAGGGTCGACTGCACCGGAGCCGGGCCCTGCTACGTGAATACCTCTTGGATTGATTGAACCACTATGAATTGGCGAGGTGAATTTCTATGAACCCCATGAACCTGTCATCTACCGCCTCGCCCAAGACAATGTTCGCCAGCAATGGTCTTGTCGAACATCTGGTCCGCGGTATTGTCGGCATCAGCGCTTTGAGTTACGCGATATCGATCTCTGTGCCACATCCATTTTATTCGCTGGCCCTGGCTGGCGTGTCGATGGTGGCTTTTCGCGGTTGCCCCATCTGCTGGACGATCGGTCTCGTCGAGACAACCTACCGTAAGTTCAAACGCCACCATGCGGCACCGCGAATGACCATTAGTAACGATACGGCCAAAGAGTCATAATCACTGTGCAGGGCTAATAGTTCACGCTGTCGAATTTCTGCAGATCGACCGGCGCCGCCTTGCGCACCTCCACCTCGTCCAGCGAGGCGTTTTCCAGCGCCACGCGCGCCGCCGCGTCGATGTTGTGGATCATATCCCTGATATCGGCATCGCCATGCGCCGGGTTCATGGCGATCATCACCGTGCGGTTGAGGATGTCGAGCGAACCCTTGCCGAGATCGTCGGCATAGGTCAGCCGCAGACCCTTGTTCTCGGGCAGCGTGTAGGGATTGAGCGCCGGGTGGTGCGCGCCCTCATGCATCAGCACCTGGTCCCACTGGGTAAAGTTGTGGCGGCCGGTCTTGCCGGCAATGACGCTCGGAATGGTCTTCGAGAACGTCTGCGCCGCTTGCTCGTTCGGCAGCAGGTACATCACCTGCGCCGCGCAATCGTCGTCCGGGCTGTTCATCGGCGACGGCATCAGGCCGAGATTGCCCAGATGTCGGGTGCCTGCCAGCACCGTCTTCTTCTCGGCCCGCATCGCTTCGATGATGCCGTCGAGCCGGTCGAGCTGGACGTTGAGCATCGCCCCCATCAGCTCAGATGCCCGCGCGCCGATGCCGGCGAACGGCTTGATGCTGTCGCTGCGGCCCTGCCAGTAGAAATGGCAAGGATCGATGGCGCAGCGCGCGCGCTCCGCCACCTTCGGGTCGCTGGTGGCGATGCCGCCGCCCTCGCCCGAGGTCATGTTCTTGAAGTAGTTGAAGGAGTATGCGCCGGCATGGCCGATCGAGCCGAGTTTGCGGCCTTCATAACCGCCGCCAATGCCCTGGCAGACATCTTCCAGCACCAGCAAGCCGCGTTTGGCCGCGATATCCATGATCGCGTTCATGTTGCAGGCCGCACCCCACATATGCACCGGGATGACCGCCTTGGTGCGCGGCCCGATGGCATCGCGCAAAGCTATAGGATCGATGGTCAGGCTCTCGTCGATGTCGACGATGACAGGAATGGCGCCAACCGACAGCACCGCGGTAGCCGTTGCCATATAGGTGTGTGCGGGAACCAGCACCTCGTCACCCGGGCCGATGCCGAGGCCGATCAGGCCGGCGGCGAGCCCGTAGGTACCGCTGGCCGCCAGCGCGAAATGCTCGACACCAAGATGCCGGGCATAGCGGGCCTCGAAGCGGTCGCATTCGCTGTTCTTGCCGTAGCGAAACAGCGCGCCCGAGCGGATCACCCTGGCAATGGCTTCGATTTCTTCCTCGCCGGCACTGTACATGGCAGCCTCCGTCCCTTGATGGTGTGGACAGCTGTACGCTCACCGGCACTGTTTGAAAGAACCACTCCGCCGCGATCTGACCAAGCCATCCCGACGCCAACGGGTTCTGATTGTTGGCAACCGACTGGGCCAAGTATCGCGCCTGACCGGAAAATCGTACCCATCCGAATTCGGCAAAGTGGCCCTGTCGGAACGACCGGTTTGGGCGTTCCATCACATCCAGTTGGGCAAACGGTCGGGTTCCATGCAAGACGGGACACACTTTGGAAGACCCGGGGCGCCGCGTTGCCGGCGATCAAGGGGCCATCCATGAGCGTTCCCGCCTCCGCTCGCAGGATCGTGCTGCACGAAGACGATGTCGGCATGTGCCACGGCGCCAACACCGCCTTCCTCGAATTGAGCCGGCTGGGCGTGTGCAGTTCGGGCGCGGTGATGGTGCCTTGCCCGTGGTTCCTCGAAATGGCCGAAAGTGCCGCCGCTGACCCCAGGCTCGACCTCGGCGTTCATCTGACACTGAACAGTGAAAAGCAGCACTACAAATGGCGGCCGCTCACCGCGCCGTCGCGCGCCGCGGGCTTGACCGACGAATTCGGCTTCTTCTGGCCGGATGTGGCGACGACCCGCCGCAAGGCGGTACCGCAAGCCGTCGAGACCGAGCTGCGCGCCCAGATCGACACCGCCTATCGCGCCGGCATCGACGTCACCCATCTCGACGCGCATATGGGCGCGGCACTGTCGCCGGAATTCTGCGACATCTACATCAGGCTCGGACTGGAATACCGGTTGCCCGTCCTGTTGACCAAAACGCTGGCCGCCTATTCGCCCAACGACAATCTGGTCGGCGTTACCGAGGAGGCCTTCCAGCGCGGCGTGGCGCAGGCGCGCTCCAGCGGCTTTGTCATCTTCGATGCCGCCATCCAGACGACATGGGGCCGCCCTCGCTCCAGACCGGTCGAGCCGGCCTACAAGGCGCTGGTCGAAGGCGTGCGCGAGGGCCTGACCTTTTTCTGCCTGCATTTCAACGCGCCGGGGGAACTTGAACTCATCGAACCGCGGGCGGCCTATATCCGCACCGAGGAATATGAATTGTTCCGCGACCAGGGCTTTCGCGATTGGTTGGCCGCACAGCCGCTCGACATCATCGGCATGAAGCCGTTGCGCGAGGAACTGCGTGCCTCCCTGTCGGCCGGGCGATCGACAAAAACAGGCCGCGGCAGCACTGCAGGTGAGCAGCAATCGGCATCGGCAAAGGCCCGCAAAGTGGCCAGCCGATCCGCGACGTGAGCCGGGCACGCGACCGACAAACGTGTGAGAACAAGAACTGTAACGGTGAATGGGAGAATGACATGAATACTGTTCTGAAAATGGCACTGGGCGCCCTTGTCTCGGCGGGCGTGCTAGCAGGCGTGGCGCATGCCGCCGGCCTGAAGGACCCGAAGGATGTTCGCATCACCTTCGTCGTGCACGGCTCGGCGTCCGATCCCTACTGGTCGGTGGTCAAGCGCGGCGTCGATGACGCGGCAGCACTCACCGGCGCCAAGGTTGAATATTATGCACCGCAGGTCTTCGACGTGGTCGAGCAGGCCCGGCTTCTCGACGCCGCAATCGCCACCAATCCCGACGGCATCGCCGTCTCGATCGCCGATGCCAATGCGCTCGGCAAATCGGTCAAGGCCGGACTGGCCGCCAACATTCCGATGGTGGTGCTCGATTCCGGCGAAAAGGAAGGCGCAGAACTCGGCACGACGCTCTATGTCGGCACCGTTTCCGAATATGATTCCGGCAAGAAGGCCGGCGAGCGGCTGGCCAAGGAAGGCACGCTGAAGGTCGTCTGCATCAACCACGAAGTCGGCAATGTCAGCCTCGACCAGCGCTGCCAGGGCCTCAATGATGGCCTGAAGCCGTCCGGCGGCGGCACCGAGGTTCTGGCCGTGTCGCCCGATCCGGCCGACGTCCAGCGCCGCACCGAGGCCTATCTGTCGGCGCATCCCGACACTCAGGCCGTCTTCGCCCTCGGCGCCACGGCCGCCAATCCGCTGATCCCGCTTTTCCGGCAGAAGGAACTGTTCGGCAAGATCAAGCTCTACACGTTCGACATCAGCCCCGAAGTTCTGGATTCCGTCGTTGCCGGTGAGATGGGCTTCGGCATGGACGCCCAGCAATATCTGATGGGCTACCTCCCGGTCATCTATCTGGTCGAGCACGCCACGCATGGCTTCTGGCCGCAGAACAATTCCTACACCGGCCCGCTGTTCATCGACTCGCCCGAAAAGGCCAAGGCCATCCTCGCATTGGCCAAGGACGGCATCCGCTAGTCAGGCAAACCAAGCCAACCGGGGAAGCGCAAAATGCGACCTCCCCGGTGTCTGGTCGACATTGCGAATTGAGCGATTGGGGAGCCTAATGGCGGTTGTGGAAGACAAGGCGATACCTCCAGCTGAGTTGAAGGCGACGGACCGTTTCGGCATGACGTCGAAGCGCGCCGCCGGCGCCGACGAGCGGCTGGCCAGCGCCGGCAAGCTCACCCAGTGGCTGCGCCGGCCGGAAGCGGGTGCGGCCGGTGGACTGCTTGCCACCATCATCATCTTCGCGCTGCTGCCGGGTGCGGCGAACCTTTATTCGCTGCAGGGCTCGATGACCTTCCTGACCCTGTCGGCGGAACTCGGCATAGTCGCCACCGCCGCCGCCCTTCTCATCATCGCCGGCGAGTTCGACCTCTCGGTCGGCTCGATGGTCGGCTTTGCCGGCGTCGTCATCGGCCTGACTGTCAAATACTGGGGCCTGCCGCTGTGGGGCGGCATCGCCTGCGCCTTTGCGGTGGCCATCCTCACCGGCTATCTCAACGGCCTGATCGTGGTGAAGACCCGCCTGCCCTCCTTCATCGTCACGCTGGCGTCGCTCTACATCTTGCGCGGCCTGTCGATTGGCATCACCCGCGCCGTCACCGGCCGCACGCAGATCCCCTATATCCTGGAAGGCGCGCCGGATCCGGCAACGGCCGGCCTGTTCAACGGCCATCTCTCCACCGGCTTCTTCCACTGGATGGGCGCGCAGGGCTGGATTGCCACCCGCAGCGACGGCATCCCTTTCGTCGTCGGCATCCCGATGTCGATCGTCTGGTGGCTCGGTCTGACAGCACTTGCCGGCTATGTGCTGACTCAGACCAAATACGGCAACTGGATGTTCGCCACCGGCGGCGACCTGATCGCCGCCCGCAACGTGGGTGTGCCTGTCGACCGGGTCAAGATCGCCCTGTTCATCTACACCGCTTGCGCGGCCACGCTGCTCGCCACCATCCAGGTCATGGAAGCCGGCTCCGCCGACACCACGCGCGGCCTGCTCAAGGAGTTCGAGGCGATCATCGCCGCGGTCATCGGCGGCGTGCTGCTGACCGGCGGCTACGGCACCGTATATGGCGTGCTGTTCGGCGCGCTGATCTTCGGCCTGGTGCAGATGGGCATCTTCTACACCGGCATCGACACCGACTGGTTCAAGGTCTTCCTCGGCATCGTCATCCTGATGGCGGTGCTGGTCAACAACTACATCCGCCTGAAGGCGCTCGGGCGCGGAGGCGGCAAATGACCGAACCAGCCCAGACCATCCAGCCGGCCATGGAACTGCGCGGCGTGTCGATGAATTTCGGCTCGGTGCGCGCCCTGCAGGACATCGACATCAAGGTCTATCCGGGCGAGGTGCATTGCCTGCTCGGCGATAACGGCGCCGGCAAGTCGACGCTGATCAAGGTGCTGTCCGGCGTCTACAGGCCGACCAAGGGCCAGATCCTCGTCGACGGCAAGCCGGTGTCTTTCCGCAGCCCGCGCGATGCGCAGGATCTGGGCGTCGCAACCGTCTTCCAGGACCTCGGCATGATCTCGCTGATGTCGATCACCCGCAATTTCTTCCTCGGCCGCGAGCCGACGAAGAGCAGCCTGCCCTTCTCGCGCATCGACAAGGAGCGCGCCAACACCATAGCCAGGCAGGCGATGGCCGATATCGGCATCGACGTGCGCGACCCGACGCAGGCCGTCGGCACGCTGTCGGGCGGCGAGCGCCAGTCGGTGGCGATTGCGCGCGCCGTGCATTTCGGCGCCCGCGTGCTGATCTTGGACGAGCCGACCTCGGCGCTTGGCGTGCATCAGGCGGCGATGGTGCTGAAATTCATCATCGAGGCGCGCATGCGTGGTCTCGCCGTCATCTTCATCAGCCACAACATTCACCACGCCTACCCGGTCGGCGACACCTTCACGCTGCTCAATCGCGGGCGCAATCGCGGCACCTACGCCAAGGCGGACATCTCGCGCGACGAGGTGATCTCGATCATGTCGGGCGGCGAGGATTTGAAGGCGGTCGAAGCGGAGATCGCCGGCCTGCTGGCCCAGATCGGCAACCGGCCCGCCGCAGCACCCTGAGCCGAGACCATTTTGCAGCGAGCAACAGCATGAGCAGGATACGAGTCGGCGTCATCGGCGCCGGCATGATTTCGCAGGTCGAGCATATCCCCAATCTGCTGCGGCTCAACGATCTGTTCGAGGTTGTCGGCGTCGCCGATCCCTCCCGGATTTCGCGCGAGTTCGTCACCGATGTCAGTGGCATCGCCAATTTCGAGACAATCGACCAGCTCTTCGACCGACGCCTCGACGCGGTCGTCATCGGCTCGCCTGACCCGCTGCATCACGAACAGGTTCTGGCGGCGCTGGCGCGCGGGCTGCACGTCTTTTGCGAAAAGCCGCTCTGCTACTCGCCGGCCGAGATCGCCGAGATCGTCGCCGCGCGCGATGCGGCCAAGAAAGTCATGCAGGTCGGCTATATGAAACGCTTCGATCCGAGCTACCGGCTGGCGCTCGCCTCATTGCCCGGCACGGCGGGGACGCTGCGTTCGGTCTCGGTCGAGGTCAACGATCCCGATGCCTGGCCGTTTATCGCCCATCACCGATATAAGCGCGGCACCGACATTCCCAAGGAGCTGATCGCTGCCGCCGCAGCCAAGCAGAAGCAGCAGGTCGAACGAGCCATTGGAGTGCCGCCGACCGATCTGGCTTTCCGTGGATTTACCGGTGCTTACAGCTCGGCCTTGATTCACGATGTGAATGCCGTCCATGGCCTGTTCGATGCGCTCGGCGTGCCGGATGGCGACATCGTCGGCGCGCAGATCTTCGCCAATGGCGATGGTGGCCAGGGCGCGGTGAAACTGCTCGGCGGCCAGGCGCTATGGACCATGACGCATCTGACGGTGCCAAAGCTTGCCGACTACAAGGAGCGCATCACGCTGTTCTTCGACGATGCCAGCCTCGAACTCGAATTCCCCTCGCCCTGGCTCAACCACCATCCGACCCGGCTGACGGTGAAGACCTCTGACGGTCACACGTTGTCGAAAAGGGATTTGCGCGCCGGCTACGGCGAGGCCTTCGTCGAGGAAATGCGCGGCTTCTGGGGCGCCATCGTCAATGGCGAGCCGGTGGTCAATCCGCCCGAACACGCCGCCCGCGACCAGGCCTTGCTGATCGGCCTGACCCGGCAGCATCTGGCAACATCACCGGCCGGCTGAGTACCAGCTACCTGGATCGGATGACACCATCCGTGTTGGCGAGCAATTTGCGTACTGCATTGCGCGCCGCATCCGGCCGCTGCAGGCGGATGGCCTTCTCGATCGCCTCATGCAGTTTCTGCGCGTGCTGCAGATCGTCAAGTTCCCGCGTCGTATAGGCGAACAGATGGTCGAATGCCGATTCGATCAGCACGCCGAGTGGCACCAGCAAATCATTGCCGGAGGCCCGCAGGATGGCGAGATGAAAGCGCGTGTCGGCGCGGGTGCGCTCCTGCAGGTTGGTGGCGTCGCCCATCTCGCGGCAGGCCTGGCTGATCTCGGCCATCTGCGCGTCGGTCCGCCGCATCGCGGCAAAGGCGGTCGCCTCCGGCTCGATGATGTGGCGGAACTCCTGCACGGTCTTCAGGAAAACCTCGCGGTCGGGCGAGGTCGCGTACCAAGCCAGCACATCGCGATCGAGCAGGTTCCAGCGCTCCTTCGGCTCGACCCAGCTGCCAATCTTGGGGCGCGATGCCAAAAGGCTTTTCGCCATCAGCATCTTGATCGCCTCGCGCACCGCCGAGCGGCTGACATTGAAGGTCTCGGACCATTTGGCTTCGTTGGGCAGGATGGTTCCCGGCGGATAGTCGCCGCGCACGATCCTGAGACCAATCTCGTTGGCCAGCGACCCGTGCACGCTTGAGCCGGGCATGCGTGTCGAGTCGGCGCGACGAACACCGGCGGGGTGCTCGGCAGGCGCCGCCTTGGTAGGCGCTTTTGTCTTATTCGGCTTCCCGTCCGGCATGCATCCACAAAGTCTGGATTCCCAAAACTGTCAAGCCGGCGAAACGGGCTGGGCCGCAAAGCCCGCTTCTATGCACAGATCAGCATTGGATTGCGGGCGATGCGCTCCCTCTCAGGCCGTCTTGACATATTTGCGCCAGCTGTGTTCGGGCCGAAAGCCGAGCAAATCGCGCGCCTTTCGGTTTGACAGCAGCGTCTCATATTCGCCGAGTTCGGCCTTGACCGGCACATCAGGATAGAACCGCTTCAACAGCTCGGCTGTCGGCAGGTCCGACGAGGTGTCGTCATTGGCCGCGTTGAACACCTGAAAGCCGAGCCCGTCCTTCTCGACCGCGCGCAGCGTGATCTGGCCCAGATCGCGCGCGTCGACATAGCTCCAGGCGATGCGCTTGCGGAAACCCGGATCGGCGAACCACTTCGGAAACAGCGAATATTCATGCGGTTCGATGACGTTGCCGATGCGCAAGGCGTAGATGTCGGTGCCGTTGCGCTGCGCAAAGGCGCGCGCCGTGTGCTCGTTGACGACCTTGGACAGCGCATAGCTGTCCATCGGATCGACGTCATACGCCTCGTCGAGCGGGAAATATTTGGGGTCGCGCGGCTCGTTGGCGAACACCACGCCATAGGTCGTCTCACTGGAAGCGATGATCACCTTGCGGATGCCGAGTTTCACCGCCGCTTCAATGACATTGTAGGTGCCCATCGCGTTGATGCGGAACACCTCGTTGTCGGTGGTGATCATGATGCGCGGGATGGCGGCGAAATGCACCACGGCGTCGACCGGCTGCGGGCGCAGCGACGGATCGAACTCGTGCAGGCCCATATAGCTCGACAGCGCATTGAACACCTGCCCGCTGTCGGTGATGTCGGTGATCAGCGTGCGCACCTTGGGATTGTCGAGCGGCTTGGTGTCGATATTGAGCACCTGGCAGCCCTGCTCGACCAGGTACTGCACGACGTGACGCCCAGCCTTGCCGCTGCCACCGGTGAACATGATCCGCTTCGTCATTTTGGGTCTCCACATCTCGAAGGATTTTTGTGTATTGTCAGACAATATTGCATTCTGCAACCGCATACGGCAAAAACAGCAGGGCAATTATCAATAATCCAGACAGGACGGACGATATGAACACGACTGCCGCGAGCGAGAAGATCGGCTTCATCGGGCTTGGCCTGATGGGGCATGGGATCGCCAAGAACATCGTCGACAAAGGCTATTCCCTGACCTTTCTCGGCCGCAAGAACCGCAAGCCGGCGGAGGATCTGCTTGGCCGGGGCGCCACGGAAGCGTCGACCCCGCGCGACGTCGCCGCAGCCTCCGATATCGTCTTCATCTGCGTCACCGGGTCGCGCGAAGTCGAGGCCATCATCCGCGGCCCCGGCGGCCTCAAGGAGGGCCTGAAGAAGGGTTCGGTGGTCGTCGACTGCTCGACCTCCGATCCGGTGTCGACGGTGGCACTGGCGGCCGAGCTGAAGGATATCGGTGTCGATCTTGTCGATTCCCCCCTCAGCCGCACCCCCAAGGAAGCCTGGGAAGGCACGCTCGACGCCATGGTCGGCGCGCCTGATGCACTTTTTGCGCGCGTGAAGCCCGTCATCGAAACCTGGGCCGGACGCATCGTCCATATTGGCGGCACCGGCGATGGCCACCGCATGAAGCTGCTCAACAATTTCATTTCGCTGGGCTATGCCGCGATCTATTCCGAGGCGCTGGCGCTGGCGCAAAAGGTTGGCATTTCGCCGGCGCGTTTCGACAGCGTCATCCGCAACGGCCGCATGGATTGCGGCTTCTACCAGACCTTCATGCGCTGGACGCTGGAAGGCGACCGCGACGCCCACAAATTCTCAATCGCCAACGCCTTCAAGGATCTCACCTACCTGGAATCGATGGCGGGTGCCGCAAGCATCGCCAACCCGTTGGGCAATGCCACCAAGAATTCGTTCGCCGGCGCCCATGCCACCGGTCCGGCCGAACAATTCGTGCCTATGCTGGCGACACATATCGGCAAGGTCAACGGTGTCGACCTGATGCCCAGCAAGGACGGCAAGAAGCAAACGATTTGAGCGCGCCGACCAGCGTCAGCGTCGCGACCGGCGGACAATGTCGTCGGTGTTCGCAAGCAGGCGGTGCACCGCATTGCGCGCGGCAGCGGGTTGCTGCAGGCGGATGGCCTTCTCGATCGCCTCATGCAGCTTCTGCGCGTGCCGCTGGTCGCTGGTTTCGCGCGTGACGAAGACAAAGAGGTGATCGAGCGCCGATTCAATCAGCACGCCGAGCGGCACCAAAAGGTCGTTGCCCGATGCTCGCAGGATGGCGAGGTGAAAACGCGTGTCGGCGCGCGTACGCGCCTGCAGGCTTGTCGCCTCCCCCATCTCGCGGCAGGCCTGGCTGATCTCGGCCATCTGCTCTTCTGAACGTCGCACGGCGGCGAAGGCGGACGCTTCCGGCTCGATGATGTGGCGGAATTCCTGCACGGTGCGCAGGAACGCTTCGCGGTCCGGCGCTGTCGCATACCAGGCGAGCACATCGCGATCGAGCAGGTTCCAGCGCTCTTTCGGCTCGACCCAGCTGCCGATCTTGGGGCGTGATGCCAAAAGGCTTTTCGCCATCAGCATCTTGATCGCCTCGCGCACCGCCGAGCGGCTGACGTCGAACGTCTCGGACCACTTGGCTTCATTGGGCAGGATGGTTCCCGGCGGATAGTCGCCGCGCACGATCCGCAGACCAATCTCATGGGCCAGCGAGGCATGCACGCTCGAACCTGGAACCCTCGTGGCATCGGCACGACGAACGGCAGCCGGAAGGCTGGCCAGCGCATCGACCCGGGCGCGTCGCTTTCTTGATTTTTCGTCCGGCATCCACGTTCCAGTGCGTCGGCTATCTGTCGCGGGAGATTGTCCGGAGTTTGTCCGCACCCGCCGAAATCTTCGCCGAAAATACGAAACCATGGGCATGCGAAAGCCGGAGCTGCTGCCCCGACAATGCTGCTTCGTCCATTGTCATTGAAACCGATGTGACGGGGCGCCCGTCAAACGGACGCCCCGAAATCGCGGCCTACTTCTGGATGCAGGTGTCGACCGTATCCTTGGTGCATTCGTCGAGGCCGGTGAAGACCGGATCGGCGACAGGTTTGCCTTCGATCAGGTCGATCATCACCGACGGCGCCTTGTAGCCCATTTCGAACGGACGCTGGCCGACCAACGCGGTGACGAGGCCGTCCTTGGCAATCGCCACTTCGTCGCCGATCGTGTCTGCAGCGCCGATGACGAAGTCGTTGCTGGCGATCTTGTCGGCCAACGGCTTGAACAGGTCGCGATAGGGCTGCGGAGCGCCGAACAGCGGCCAGCCGCCCATGATGCCGAACGCATCGAGCTTCGGGTTGGCGGCGAGGATGTCGGTCATCGCCTGCACGCCCTTGGCGCCGTCGTCATTGGTGAACACCGGGCAGCCGGCAACTTCGGTCCAGCCACCTTCGCCGGCCAGCGCCGCCAGGCCTTCCTTGCCCGACAGTGCGTCGCGCATGCCTTGCGCGCGGCGCAGGATGTTGTCGGCCGCAGGATTGCCCTCGATCGTGCAGATCGTGCCGCCGTTCGGCTTGCCCTTCTTGATGTACTCGCCGATCTTATGACCCATCAGATAGTTGTCGGTGCCGAGATAGGTCTTGCGAAGCGCCGCATCTTCCTTGCTGAGGTCGGCGTCGAGCGTCATGATCGGGATCGTTGGATTGGCGGTCTTGATCGTCTGCGCGATCAGCGGTGCGTTGGACGGCGAAATCGCCATCGCCACGGTATCGGTCTTGCTCAGCATGTCCTGCACGATCTGGGCTTCGCCGGCCTCGTCAGAGGTCGAAGCCGGACCGGTGTAGAAGCATTCGTACTCCGAACTGGCGTTCTCCTTGTTCCATTTCTCGCAGCCCTGATGGATGGCTTCGAAGAACGGATTGTCGAGACCCTTCACGACGATGACGAGCTGTTTCTTGGCCAAAGCCGGCCCGGCGCCCAGCGCCATGACGGCGGCAGCGGCGAGCAATAGTGATTTCCTCATGTCAGTCCTCCCGTTGAAACAGACGGACACGGCGTGCCCGCCACACAGATCAACCCGGATGCGCGATGACAGAGGGTCGTTTTGCGAGCGCTCATGTCATCAAGCCAGGTCGATAAGTATTTTCAGATGCGGCCTAGAACCGGCCCGGCAAAAAAGCTGGTGCCCAATCCTTGACCCATAACCTCCGACGATCCCTTCTTCCAACCAGCATCGGGGATCGACTATTCTCCTCCGATGCTTAGCTAATATCGGCTCGCCGCCAACGTCAATGCTATTTGTCCTACAAAACTGATTTTTAGAAAAAGAAGTGCCTCAATTCGGTCCGCAATTGATTGACGCGCGCCGGCTTTTGCGTAAAAGAACGCTATCGCCGTTTCCGGGAGGAGCTGGAAAGAGCGAGCCTGAGGCAGAACAACTGCCCGGCAGAATGGGGAAGGAAAAGGCTGGTGGCGGTTCTCGAACTCACCAATATTTCAAAGCATTTCGGCGCCATCCAGGCGGTCAACGATGTGTCGCTGTCGATCGAGCCTGGCCAGGTGGTTGGCCTGATGGGCGACAACGGCGCCGGCAAGTCGACGCTGGTCAAGATGATCGCCGGCAATTTCCCCCCCAGCCATGGCACCATGCAGATGGACGGCAAGCAGTTGATCCTGCACAGGCCGGTGGAAGCACGCCAGCACGGCATCGAGATCGTCCACCAGGACCTGGCGCTGTGCAACAATCTGACCGCCGCCGCCAACGTCTATCTCGGCCGTGAACTGCGCCGCGGCATCGGGCCGTTTCGCATTCTCGACTATGCCGCGATGTACAAGCGCGCCGGCCAGATCTTTGCCGAACTGAAATCGGAAACCCGCCCGCGCGACCTCGTCAAGCAGATGTCCGGCGGCCAGCGGCAAGCCGTGGCGATCGCCCGCACCAGGCTGTCGCAGGCCAAGATCGTGCTGATGGACGAGCCGACGGCGGCGATCTCGGTCAGGCAGGTTGCAGAAGTGCTGAACCTGATCCGCCGGTTGCGCGACCAGGGCATTGCGGTCGTGCTGATCAGCCACCGCATGCCCGACGTCTTCGACGTTGCCGACCGCGTCATCGTCATGCGCCGCGGCCGCAAGGTCGCCGACAAGGCGATTGCATCGAGTTCGCCGGAGGAAGTCACCGGGCTGATCACCGGCGCCATCGAGCAAGTCGCATGAGTGCGGCAAATCAGGAATTCGCCACTTTGGCGCGGCTCATCGCCGGCAGGAAAGGTCGATAATGGCAGTCACTCTTGACCAGACGATCGCGCAGAAACAGCACACTATTTTCTCGCGCATTTTCGCCAGCCAGACCTTCTGGGTGGTGATCGCCGTCATCCTCGCCTGCATTTTCCTGTCGTTTGCCACCGACGCCTTCGCCACGTCGAAGAACCTCTACAACATCACCCGCAACATCACCTTCGTCGCCATCATCGCACTCGGCATGACCTTCGTCATCATCACCGGCGGCATCGACCTGTCGGTCGGCTCGGTGCTTTGCCTGTCTTCGATGGTGCTGGCGGTTACCATGCATGCCGGCTACTCGATCGAGGTCGGCATTGCCGCCTCGATCGCCACCGCACTCGCCATCGGCGCCTTCAACGGCATCCTGATCGCCTATCTGGGCTTTCCACCTTTCGTGGTGACGCTCGGCATGCTGTCGATCGCGCGCAGCCTGGCCATGGTGGCCTCCAACAACACCGTCGTCTTCCAGTTCGGACCGGACCACGACAAGCTTCTGGCGCTGGGCGGCGGCGCTTGGGTGTTCGGCATTGCCAACCCTGTGCTTTACATGATCCTGCTGGCGCTGATTACCGGCTTCACGCTGCGCTGGACGAAATTTGGCCGCCACATCTTCGCCATCGGCGGCAATGAGCATGCGGCGACACTGACCGGCGTTCCGGTGCGCCAGATCAAGGTCGCGGTCTATATGATCTCGGCACTAGCCGCAGGCATTGCCGGCGTCATCCAGACCGGCTGGCTGGGTGCCGTCACCACCAATCTCGGCACCGGCATGGAGCTTCAGGTGATTGCCGCCACCGTCATTGGCGGCGCCAATCTGGCCGGCGGCGTCGGTACTGCCTTCGGCGCCATCGTCGGCGCGGCGCTGATCGAGGTGATCCGCAACAGCCTCGGCCTGCTCGGCATCAATGCCTTCTGGCAAGGCGTGTTCATCGGCGGCGCCATCCTGATGGCGGTGCTGTTCGACCGGCTCCGCAACTTCCGGCGCGAAGAATAAAGGCGACGGCGCCGGCGTAAGCCGGCCTATCGCTCAGTCTGAAAATCCGCCGCCATGGCACCCGGGAATCACCGGTCGCACCCATGTGCCTTGACGCGGGCATGACACGCGCCGCACTATCCCCCGGCAGGCGAAGGGAGGCCAGTCGCCTGCGGGAGGATATACCCATGACGGAAGCGATCAGGCTCTATTGGGGCCGGTTCGGACATGTTTCTGTCCTGAATGTCGCCAGCGACTTCGTCACCCATGCCCATGTCGAGGCGCATATCATCATCTGGCTGGAAGGCACGGCCGGCGAAATGACCATCGGCCGCCAGACGGTGCGGCTCGGCCCCGGCACGGCCGCCGGCATCAATTCCTTCGAGCCGCACAGCCACGCCCTGTCGCGCGACGGCACACCCGGCCTGTTCCTCGCCTTCTACATCGATCCGGATTGGGCGCGCCGCCGCCGCGACATGCCTTCGTCCGCGCCGTTGTTTTCCGTACCTGCGATCATGCTGGAGCCATGGCTGCACCAGGCGGCGGGCAACCTGCTCGATCACCTCACCGATAATGAGAGCATCGACGACATCGCCAATTACGAGATCGAGCGCTTCATCGACAGTGTGCTCGATGCGGCCGACGCCTCCGCGCCTCACACCGTGCGCGCCCGCGTCCACACCATACAGGATTTCCGCGTCCGCAAGGCGATCCAGCTGATGAAGGCCAATGTCTGCGAGCGCATCTGCTTCGACGAGGTGGCGCGCAGCGTCGGCCTGTCGCGGCCGCATTTCTTCGCTTTGTTCAAGGAACAGACCAATCTGACGCCAAATGTCTATTGGAACACCCTGCGCATGGAGGAAGCGGTGCGCCAGCTGCAGTGGTCGCAGGAGCCGCTGATCTCGGTTGCCTGCAATCTCGGCTTCACCACGCAGGGCAATTTCTCGCGCTTCTTCCGCGATCACGTTGGTGTCCCACCAACCCTCTACCGCGAGGCGGCGCGGGCAATCGGCTGAACCCAGCCCGCATTTTCAGACGCCCCGCATTTTCAGACGCATCGATAAGCTTTGAAGACTGATTGATAAGCGGCGATGCAGCCTACGCCCTACCTTGCCGGGCAGCAAAACGCGCAAGGGACCCATCATATGGCGAAAGTCACCATCTCCAGCGTCATCGACGCGCCGGTCGAAAAGGTCTGGGCGCGCATACGCGACTTCAATGGCCTGCCGAGCTGGCACCCGCGCATGGTCGAGAGCCATATCGAGGACGGCAAGGACGCCGGCACCATCGGCTGCGTTCGCAACTTCCAGCTCGCCAGCGGCGCGCGCTTGCGCGAAAAACTGCTCGACTTCTCCGACGCGAACTTCCTCGTCAGCTATTCGATCCTGGAAACGCCGCAGCCGCTCACCAACCACAAGGCGACGCTGCAGCTGCGCCGGGTGACCGACGGCGACCGCACCTATGCCGAATGGACCGCGAGCTTCGACGCTGCACCCGAGGACGCCGACAAGCTGGTTGAAGGCATGGGCACCAATGTCTTCCAGGGCGGCTTCAACGCGCTGAAGAGCCACTTTGCCGGCCAGAGCTGAGCGCAAACAAGGGAGCGTGCCATGGCGCTTGCACTGCAGACTTTCTCGACGGTGAAGGACGCGAATGCGGCGCTGGCATCCCAGGGTACCCGCTATCTCGGCGGCGGCACGCTGGTCGTGCGCGCCGCCAATGAAGGCGATGTTTCGGTTTTCGGCCTTGTCCGCTCGACCGACCCGTCGCTATCGGCCATCACCATTGCCGGCGGCAGAGCCCGCATCGGCGCTTCGGTGACCATGGCGGCGATCGCCCGCCACCCGGATCTGGCGCCGCTTGCCCGCGCCGCGCGCGCTGTCGGCGGCCCGGCGATCCGCAACATGGCAACCGTCGGCGGCAATCTCTTCGCACCGACGCCCTATGGCGATTTTACCGTGGCGTTGCTGGCGCTGGGTGCGACGGTAAGCACCGACGACGGCGAGCTGCCGATCGAGACCTTTCTGGCAAAACGCGACAAGAGCAAAGCCATCGTCACCGCGGTCGGTTTCGCGATTCCGCCGCAAGGCAGCTTTCGCTTTCTGAAGGTTTCGCGGGTCAAGCCGAAAGGCGTCTCGGTGGTAAGCATCGCCGCGGTGCTCGAACAGGCGGCGGATGGCGCCGTGTCCTCAGCCCGGATCGCGCTTGGCTGCATGGCCGACCGGCCAATGCGCGCAATCGCCGCTGAAAAGGCGCTGCTCGGCAAGAAGCTGACCCGGGACGGCATCGCGCCCGCACTGGCTGTCGCTCGCGACGGCACTTCGCCGGCCACCGATCCGATCGCCAGCGCCTGGTATCGCAACGAAGTCCTGCCGGTCCATCTCGGCCGGCTTTTGCTTGCTTGAAGAATGCCCCTTTGGGGGGGCGCGCGCTTGCCCTGAGGGGCAGGCGCGCAAGGAGGAAACGACATGGCAAAGGTCCCGGTTCAGTTCACGCTCAATGGTAGCGAAACGGCCGAATTCATCGACAGCGGCACGACGCTGCTCAACGCGCTGCGCGACAAGATCGGCGACACTTCGCCGAAAGGCGGCTGCCACCAGGGCACCTGCGGCGCCTGCTCGGTCATCATCAACGGCGAACTCCGGCTGTCCTGCCTGACGCTGGCCGAGACATGCGACGGCGCCGCCATCACCACGACATCGGGCCTGTCACAAGGCGGCGTGCTGCATCCGCTGCAGCGCGCTTTCCTTGACGCCTTCGCCACACAATGCGGCTTCTGCACGCCTGGCATGATCATGGCGGCCAAGGTGCTGCTCGACCACACGCCCAACCCCAGCCGCGACGAGGTGGTCGAGGCGCTGTCGGGCAATATCTGCCGCTGCACCGGCTATGAGCCGATCATCCAGGCGGTGCTGCTTGCAGCGCGCGCCAATTCGCAGAACGCGGCCTGAGGAAAGCAAAGATGGACCTGCGCAAGAACTACTTCGCCGATCAGCGCAAGGACGATCTGCACGAGATCGGCCAGCCGCGGCCGCGCTCGGACTCTCCCGGCCATGTCACCGGCAAGACCGCCTTTTTCGCCGACCGCAATTTTCCCGGCATGCTGCATCTGAAGATGGTGCGCAGCCCGCACCATCATGCCCGCATTCGCAACATCGACACCTCCGAGGCGGAAACGCTTCCGGGCGTGGTGAAAATCCTGACTGCCAGGGACGTGCCGCACAATGTCTACACCATCCTGATCCTGATCCAGATCGGACCGGAGGACGAGACCGTGTTGGCCGACGGCAAGGTGCGCTGGAAGGGCGAGGCCGTTGTGGCGGTGCTGGCCGAGACCGAACGCGCCGCACAAGAAGCCGCCGCCAAGGTCAAGGTCGACTATGAGGTGCTGCCGGCGGTCTTCGATATGGAAGAGGCGCTGAAGCCCGGCGCACCGCTGGTGAACGAATATCACGGCCAGAACTACTATCTCTATGACAGCGGCGAGTGCCGCAAGGTACGCTTCGGCGATGTCGAGGCGGGCTTTGCCGGCGCCGATCACATATTGGAACAGAGCTACCAGTCGTCGCCGATCGAGCACGCGCCGACCGAGACGACCGGCTGCATCGTCGCGCCCGAGGGCAATGATCGCTTCACCTGCTACACCAACACCCAGGCGATGTTCTTCACCCTCGACAACGCCTCGATCATCCTGCAGATGCCCGGCAACAAGTTGCATTTCGTCGGCGGCACCGTCGGCGGCGGTTTTGGCGGCAAGGTCGACGTCATCGTCGAGCCCATCGCCATCCTCGGCGCGAAACTAACCGGACGACCAGTCTGTTTCATCTACAGCCGCGAGGAGGAGATGCAGATATCGTCACCCCGCGCGGCCGAAAAGGTCGTCATCAAGGACGGCGTCATGAAGGACGGCCGCATCGTCGCCCGTAAAGTCACCGGCTACACCGATGCCGGCGCCTATTCGCGCCATTCGCCCTATGGCGCGCAGAAGGGCGCCGGACACTATCCCGGTCCGTACACCATCCCCAATGTCTGGATCGACACCTACTGCGTCTACACCAACCGCACGCCGTCTTCCGCCATGCGCGGCTTCGGCGTCACCATCGGCGATTTCGCGCTGGAAGTGCAGATGGACAAGCTGGCGCGATTGATCGGCATGGATCCGCTCGAATTCCGCTTCATCAACGCCTATCGCGACGGCGACATGAAGGCACATCGCCAGCCGACCGAGGGTGCGGCGCTGATCGAATGCATGCAGGAGGCCTCGCGCGCCGCCAACTGGCCGGTGGCTGAAAAGTACCTGGCGATGTCCTCCTACGCGAAGGGAGCTTGAGATGGCGATCAGGCGCGGGCGCGGCGTCGCCGCGATCAACTACCCCACAGGCATGAACCTCGGCGGCGACCCGACCCAGGCGCTGGTGCATTCGACGCCGACCGGCAATTTCATGGTGACGCTGTCCTCCGTCGATCTCGGCCAGGGCATGAAGCAGATCATGGCGCAGATCTGCGCCGAGACGATCGGCGTGCCGACCGACCGCGTCGTCGTCGACACCGCCGACACCGACACCGGCCCGCATTGCATGGGCACCTTCGCCTCGCGCGGCACGCACCGCGCCGGCAACGCCGTCATCCAGGCGGCCAGGGAAGCCCGCCAGGTGATGCTGGAGGTGGCCGCCGAGGAACTGGAGGTCAACGCCTCCGACCTCGAAACCGACGGCCAGGGCAACATCCTGGTCAAGGGCGCGCCGCAAAAGTCGATCTCGATCTTCGACGTCGCGCTGTCGGCGCATTTTAAGCGCGGCCGCTCGATCTCCGGCCGCGGCATGTTCCTGATCCCACGCTCCTATCCCGAGAAAGAAACCGGCGCGATGAAGCCGTCGACCTGCTATGCCCATGCCTGCACCGTGGCCGAGGTCGAGGTCGACGACGAGACCGGCGAAGTGACGGTGTTGACGGTCAAGAACGTCTTCGAGATCGGCCGCGCGCTGAACCCAAAGATGGTCGAGCAGCAGCTGGTCGGCGGCTCGTGGATGGGCATCAGTCACGCGCTCTACGAGACCACCGAGCCCTATTACCCCAATCGCGACCATGGCGGCACCGACTTCAACCAGTATCTGATGCCTGGCCCCGGCGACCTCGCAGAGACCGAGATCATCGTGCTGGAGCGGCCCTCTGCCGATGGGCCTTACGGCGCCAAGGGACCGGGCGAAATGTGCGCCAATCCGCAGATACCGGCGGTCGCCAATGCCGTCTTCGACGCCGTCGGCGTGCGCATCGACACGCTGCCGATCACGCCGGAGCGCATTTTGCGCGCGCTGAAGGCGCAAGCGCCGAACTGAGGACCGAAATGCCCGCAACAAGCGCCGAGACTGTCGCGACCTCGCCGGAGGCAGTGGCGTCGCGCTTGGCCACCTCGCGCTATCTCGCCGATGAAAGCCTGGCGACCGCCATCTTCCTGGCGATAAGACTGGGTAAGCCGCTGCTGCTCGAAGGCGCGCCGGGCGTCGGCAAGACCGAAGCCGCCAAGGCGATCGCCGAAGTGCTCGGTCGTGATCTGGTGCGGTTGCAATGCTATGAAGGCATCGATGCCGCGCACGCGCTCTACGAATGGAACTACCAGCGTCAATTGCTCGCCATCCGCCATGCCGGCGAGCATGAGATCGACATCTATGACGACCGTTTCCTCATCGCTCGACCGCTGCTGCAAGTGCTGAACGCGCCCGAGGAGCGCGTGTTGCTGGTCGACGAGATCGACCGTTCGGACCATGAATTCGAGGCGCTGCTGCTGGAGTTCCTCTCCGATTTCCAGATCAGCATTCCCGAGCGCGGCACCATCCGCGCCAAGGCGCAGCCGATCGTCATCCTGACCTCGAACCGCACCCGCGAATTGGCGGAGGCACTGCGGCGGCGCTGCATCTACCACTGGATCGGCTATCCCGACGCCGAGCGCGAGGCCGCCATCATCATGCTGCGCGCTGGCGATGTGGCGCAAGCCACTGCGCGCGCCGTGGCGGCAGCCGTGCAGACCATTCGCGCCCGCCCGCTGGCCAAGCCGCCAGGCATCGCCGAAGCCGTCGAATGGGCCAATGCGGCGACCATTCTGGAAAAGGGCGGCAGTCCGTGGCCGGAAGCCTTTCGCCGCGCCATCGGCGTGCTGATCAAGGACGAGGAAGACCTGTCCTACATCGCGCCCGAACTCGGCCGCATCGTCGAGGAGGCGCTGGCGTGAGCCGAGACCTCAGCAATCCCTTCTCCCCGTTCACGGGGAGAAGGTGCCCCGAAGGGGCGGATGAGGGGCAGCGCCATGATGTGCAGAAGGTGGCGCCGCCCCTCAACTGCCTGCCGGCATCAAGGGTCGAGCCACTTGTCTCGACCCGTCCTTCGGACCCCCGCAAACGGGGCGAGGAGAGCCTACCCCGCGCCGCAGCACCCTTGCTCGGCTTCGGCCGGCTGCTGCGCCGCCATGCTTTTGCCGTCGCACCCGAGCAGATTTCCGGCTTCATGCAGGCGGTGACCCTGCTCGGCCCCCGCTCGATGGCCGACATCCGCGAGGCTGCCCTTGCCACACTGGCGCCGCCGCCGGACCGTCGCGACGAATTCGAGGCGCATTTCCAGAGCCATTTCTACGGCAACACATCCGCCGTGGTCGAAGGCGACGCGGACGAGGAAACCCGCATCAAGGATGATGGCGGCGCGAACGAGGAAGAGATCGAGGTGATCAGCCGGCAAGAGGCCGGTGAGCTGTCCTCCGACGCCGAACAGTTGAGCATGCGCGATCTTCAGCGCGACGACGACAGACTATCCGCCTTTCGCAGCAAGCTGGCTTCCGCCCTGCCCGCCCGCCGCTCGTTCCGCACCGTGCGCACCCATTCGCGCGGCAAGCTCGATCTGCGCCGGTCGCTGAGCGAAATCGTCAGCGCCGATGGCGACATCCCCTCGCCGCTGCTGCGCCGCCGACAGACCGTGCCGCGCAAGCTGCTCATTTTGATCGACGTGTCCGGCTCGATGAAGCTGCACACGGCCGATTATCTCAAACTGGCGCATGCCGCCGTACAAGGCGCGGATCGCGCCGAAATCTTCACCTTCGGCACGCGCTTGACCCGCATCACCGGCGCGTTGCGCATTCGCGACCGCGACCAGGCGCTGGCCCGCGCCGCCGCCCAGGTCGATGACTGGGACGGCGGTACCCGCATGGGGCCCACACTGCTCGCCTTCCTGTCGGTGCCGCGCTTTTCCGCCTTTGCACGCGGTGCCGCCGTCGTCATCCTGTCGGATGCGTTGGAACGCGGCGACCACGCTGAACTGGAAATTGCAATGCGCCGGCTGAGCGCCCGCGCCTTCCGGCTCTCACTGGCAACGCCGCTGGCCGGCGACCCGCGCTTCCGGCCGGCAACGGAAGCACTGCGCGCCATCCTGCCGCTGCTCGACGACCTGGTCGACGGCTCGTCGATGGCCGGTCTCACCGATTTCATCCTGTCGCTCGCCCGCCCGGCCCCGGCTGCGGCGACAATCTGGAAGAGGGTTTCGTGATGCAGAAAGCCATAGACGCGCATTTCCACATCTGGCGGCAAAAAGATCAGCCCTGGCTGGTCGGGCCGATGGTGCCGCGCATCTTTGGCCCCTACGAGCCGATCCGCCGCGACTACCCGATCGAGGAATTTCTTCAGGACCAGAAGGGTGCCGGCGTCGAGAAGGCCGTCTATGTCCAGACCAACTGGGCCAAGGAGGATTTCGAGAAGGAGGTCGCCTTCCTGCAGAAGACCGCTGACGAGACCGGCTGGCCGCACGCCATCGTCGGCTATACCGACATGACCGTCGACGATATCAGGCCCCAGATCGACCGGCTGAAAAAGTATCCGCTGCTGCGCGGCGTCCGCATGCAATTGCACTGGCACGAAACGCCGGCTTTTCGCTTCGCCGCCTCGGCTGATCAGGTCATAGACCCGAGAGTGCGCGCCAACGTCGCGCGGCTGAAGGACTACGGCCTGTCCTTCGACCTGCAGCTTTTCCCGGCCCAAATGAAGGACGGACTGACGCTGGTCGGCGAGAACCCCGAAACCAATTTCATCCTCACCCATGCTGGCATGCTGACCGGCATGGAGCCGGAAACCACCGAGGCCTGGAAAGCGGGCCTGTGCACGCTCTCAGTGGCACCCAATTTCTACGTCAAGCTGTCCGGCCTCGGCACCTTCGTCCACCGCAACGACGCGGAGCTGATCACCTACATCGTCGACAATGCGATCGACATTTTGGGCAGTGACCATCTGATGTACGGTTCGAACTTCCCGATCGAGAAATTATGGACCAGCCACGCCGAACTGATCAAGGCGCACCGGAATGCGGTGGCAAAACATGGCGTGGCAGCGGAGGCGGATGTCTTCTGGAACACGGCGAAAAAGGTTTACCGGCCAGTGTGAACCTTCACTTCACCTCAAACTCAGGATCGACCGGAATCTGCAGCGCCGTCACCAGATGGTTGGTCTGCCCCGCCAATCCAATGATCGACACCAGCTCGCCATGCTGCGCATCACTCATGCCCTTGGCGCGTGCGGCGGCCGTGTGTGAATGGACGCAATAGGAGCAGCCATTGGCGGTCGAGACCGCGATGTAGATCATCTCCTTGGTCAGCGGATCGATGGCGCTGTCGGCAACCATCACCACTTTCAGCTGTTCCCAGATCCACTTCAGCGCAGCGGGATCATTGGCCAGCCCGCGCCAGAAATTGTTGACGAAATCGGATTTGCGCGTCGCGCGGATGTCGTCGAACACAGCCTTCACAGCCGGAATCTTTTCCACCTCGGCATCGCTGAGAAGTCTTGTGGTGGCCATGGCATTTTTCCCTTGGTTGAATCGATGGACTAGGTCGTTGAATCAGGTCTCGAGCAAAGGCGGCTAATCGGCTTTTCTGATTCGGTTTTTGGCGCGCAAAGGCACCGAACCGTGGAGGTTGGCGGAGCCCCCTCACCTTCGTCATCCCTGGGTCTTCGCGACGGCGCTGCGCGCCTGCTTCGCCCAGGGATGACGAAGGGGTGGACCGCTCGGCCAATTATCGAAGTACGCATCGGCCAAAGACCTAATGCACAGCCGCGTACATGATCTTCTCCTCCGTAGCCTCCGCCGGCGAAAACTCCTCGACGATGCGCCCTTGCCTGCAGACAAGAATCCGATCCGACAGGTTCATAACCTCCGGCAGGTAGGACGAAATGACGACGACGGCCAAGCCCTCGTCGGCCAGCCGGTTGATGATCTGGTGGATCTCGGCGATCGCCCCGACATCGACGCCGCGCGTCGGCTCGTCGAAGATGACGATGCGCGGCTGCTGCACCAGCCCCTTGCCGATCACCACCTTCTGCTGGTTGCCGCCGGAAAGCTCGACGACGCGAGCATTGTCGTTGATCGCCTTGATGTTCAGCGTCTTCGTCCATTCGGCGGAAAGCGTCCGCATCTCCTGCGCATTGATCACCCAGGCCTTTTCGCGACCCGCCGCCAGCAGCCCGCCGAACAGGTTTTCGGCAATGCCCATCGTCTCGAAGATACCTTCGCTCTTGCGATCCTCGGTGACGTAGACGATGCCGTCGGCCACCGCTTCGCTCGGCACGAGATAGCGCACCGGCCTGTCGTCAAGTTCGATGGCCCCGCCGCGCAGGAAATCGCGCTTGTAGATGCCGGAGACGATCTTGAAGGTCTCGGTGCGACCGGAGCCGATCAGCCCGAACACGCCGGTGATCTGGCCCTCGAAGATCGAGAACGACGTGTTGCGCACCACATTGCTCATCGAGATATCCTGTACCGACAGCACCTTCCGGCCGGCCTTGCGCAGCTTCGCTTCGTCGCGCTGGCGATAGATCTGCCCCGACAGCGTGCGGCCGACCATGGCGGCGACGATCCGGTCGCGGTCGAAGGCCGATGTGTCGTCGGTGATGACAAGCTCGCCGTCGCGCAAAATGGTGATGCGGTCGGCAATCAGCAGCGCCTCTTCCAGCGCGTGGCTGATGAAGACGATCGACACGCCATTTGCCTTCAGCCGGCGGATCAGCGCGAAGAAATGCCGCTTTTCCTCCGGCGTCAACGTCGCCGTCGGCTCGTCGAAGATGATGATCTCGGCATTGTGGTGGACGGCACGTGCGATCTCGACCATCTGCCGCTTGGCCGCACCCAATGTCGCCACCATCGCATTCGGGTCGACAGGAAAATTCAGCGACTGCAGGAATTGCTGCGCTGAGATGTAGGTGCCACGCAGCCGGTTGAGGAACTTTTCGGTGCCGAGATAGAGGTTCTGCGCCACCGTCATAGACGGCACCAGGCTGGTCTCCTGGAACACCATGGCAATGCCGGCTTCAAGCGCGGCATGCGGCGAGGCGTAGGCAATCTCGGCGCCTTTATGAAACATCTTGCCGGAGGTGGCGTCGACGACGCCGGCGATGATCTTGGTCAGCGTCGATTTGCCAGCGCCGTTCTCGCCGAGCAGCGCGTGGATCTCGCCCTTGCGCAATTCGAAACTGACATTCTTCACAGCGGGCACGCCGCGATAGGTCTTGGTGACGTTCTCCAGGCGGACGATCGGTTCCATCAAAAACCTCCCGCATCGACGGCCAGCACGCAGTCACCGCCTTTGGAGGCAATGAACAGGCGGTTATCCTTTTCCACCACGCTGCAGATGCCATGACGCGTGCCGTTGGCGCGGCTGTGCAGGCTGAATTGCGGCTGCAGCGTCTGGTCGAGCCTGACCACCAGCCCATAGGAACGGCTCGGCGACCATGGCTTGTGGATGCCCATGGTGCGGATGCCGCCGCATTGCAACGGTTCGAGAAAACTGCGGTTGGAAGCCAGCGCCGGCGCGATCCAGCAGGCCGGCGGCACCTGGTCGATCATGTCTTGCCGATAGTGCGTCTCCTGCAGCACGAATTCGATCAGCCGGTTGCGCGGCGCAAACAGGGTCAGCCATGCCCCGCCATCGGCGGAAGGCGAGAGCCGGGAGGGATAGCCCGGCAGATGCGTCAGCACCGTCGAGCGGTTGCCCGTCGTGCCGTCATACAGCACCAGTTGATGCCGCCAGCTTTCGCTGACCAGCACATCCCGGCCGATGGGATACAGGCCGTAAGGAAATGCGATGTCGCCGGCCACTTTGCGGAGATCCGTGCTGCCCGGCTCCCGCTTCCAGAGCGATCCGGACACGCCCTTCTTCATCAGGTCGGCGGCCCATTGCGACGGCGAATGTTCGGCCGAACCATTGGCGAGCCACAGTGTGCCATCATCGCCATAGGCAAGTGCAGTGATGCAGCGGAGATCAGCCGGCAGCGAAACCTCCCTGCCGGCAATCAACAGCTTGCCGCTTTCCAGCCCCACCGTCAGCTCGCCCGATGGCGACAGCGCCAGCGCTGTGATCGGCGATGGAAAAGTTTCGACCACCTCGGACTCGGCGCCGGCAGCAATCGAATAGATGGCGTTGCCGCTGGAGGCCAGCAGCCGGTCACCGGAGACCAGCAGGTTGTCCGGCTCTGTCAGTCCGGCAAACGCCGGCGCATTGTCCAGCCGCGTGTTGGGGCGGAAAGCGCCGTCGAGCGGCGGGATCGTCACCGCCTTGCCGCGAAACAGGTCGAGCACTGGATCGAGGATCATGGCTTTGCTCCCCAATAGGAGGCGGGGCTGGTCCAGTTCGGGTCGGCCCCCGATATCTTGTAGCGGCCGATGCGGTTGTTGAGGATGCCGCCGACGAAGAGAAATCCCTTGTGCTCACGCATCGAGGTGACCATTGGATGGGCGGCACCCGAGAGGTCGCCCATCGCCTCGACGATGCCGCCGGTCTCGTTGAATTTCACCACGCCGCCGGTGTTGATGTTGGGGAACAGCCATTCGTCCTGCGGCAGCCGCCGCGTCATGCGCTTGCGCATGTCGGGGTGGCGCAGCGACAGGTCGAAGCTTGGCGTGCGCATGCCGAGCCACGCCATCCAGTAATTGCCGTCGGAAGCGCGGTTGATGTTGTCGGGGTAACCCGGCATGTCGCGGATGACGCATTCGGCGCTGCCGGCCTTCGGCCCTTCCAGCCAGTAGCGATGCACACGGCAGGCCCAGCTTTCGGCGAAGAACAGCGACTTGCCGTCATGCGCCATGCAGACGCCATTGGTGTAACGGTAGCCGTCGAGCAGCGTCCTGGTCGAACCATCCTTCGGGTCGTAGACCAGCAGCCGCCCGGTGGCGCGGTTCTCGATCGAGTCCAACGCCCAGTCATGGGCGTCGTAGCGCTTGGTCGAATCGGTGAAATAGATACGGCCGTCCGGCGCGATGTCGCAGTCATTCGGGTCCCGCAGCCGCGCATCGTCGACGATCGAGGTCCAGGAGCGCGACGTCTCGGCCGACAAGCGTTTGACCTCGCGCTGCGGCGAGACGGAATACAGCCCCATGGCGCCGACGCAGCTGATGAGATTGCCCGCTCTGTCGAAGGCGAGACCGAGCGGAAAGCCACCGATATGGGCGAAGACTTCTGACTTCACATAATCCGGGGCAAAGAAGCGAACGATCTCGCCGTGGCGCGTGCCACAGTAGAGATGATCGTCGCGGTCGAGGATGACGTCTTCCGGCCCTTCCAACTCGCCGAGCCCGATATGATCGGCTTCCGACAACCGGTTGTCGAGTTCGTAGGG
Source organism: Mesorhizobium sp. P2_H9 (assembly GCF_056403215.1). Taxonomy (NCBI): domain Bacteria; kingdom Pseudomonadati; phylum Pseudomonadota; class Alphaproteobacteria; order Hyphomicrobiales; family Phyllobacteriaceae; genus Mesorhizobium; species Mesorhizobium sp. P2_H9. The sequence goes on from NZ_JBFUFX010000009.1 coordinate 353,845, forward strand.
CGTGCCAGATCCGGGCGCCGCCGACTGCGTTTCGCCCATCTTGAGATAGACCGGCGCGACATAGACCTCGTTCAACACCTTGTGGCGGTTCTTCAGCCAGCGGATGTCAATGGTCACCGCGACCGCCAGCATGATGCCGAGCACCATCTGGTTGGTGCCGGTACCGTAGCCCAGCCGGATCAGCCCGTTGGTCATCGTCAGCACGATGATCGCGCCCATCAGCCCCTTGATCACCGAACCGCGACCGCCGCCCAGGCTGACGCCGCCGACCACCGCCGCCGTCAGCGCCATGATCTCGAGGTTGAGGCCTGTGCCCGGCCCTGCCCCGCTCAAACGGCAAGCAATCAGGAAGCCGCCGATCGAAGCGCAGAAGCCGGAAAAGACATAGGTCATGAACACGGTGCGGCGCACGCGGATGCCGGCATTGTGCGCGGAGCGCCTTGAGCCGCCGACCGCCAGCACATGCCAGCCGGGCCGCGAACGCGTCAGCGCGATATGGGTGACGATGGCCAGGATGATCGCCAGCCACACCGAAACGGAAAGCCCCCAGAAAGTGCTGTCGCCGATGAAATCGAGAACATCCGACGTGGCTGAGGAAAGCTGCACGTCGGCGGCATAGGTGGTGACGAGGATATCGAACAGCGCGCGGCCGAAAATGAAGGTGACCAGTGTGGTCAGGAAGGCGCGCAGCCTGAGATAGCCGACCAGGTAGCCGTTGATGGCACCGAACAGCAACCCGGTGCAGAGCGAGGCAGCCATCGCCAGCCAGATCGACTGTTCGAGGATGAAGAAGACATAGACGGCGGAAAAACAGGACAGCGCGAAGATCGAGCCGACCGACAGGTCGATGCCGCCGCCCAGCATGACCACCGTCATGCCGGTGACCACCATCGAGAACTCACCGAGCTGGCGTGTCGAATCCTGCAGCGCCGTCAGCTTGAAGAAGCCGGGAATGACCGAGCCGAACGTTGCCAGCGTCGCCACCAGCGCCAGGAACGGAATGGCGTTGTCGGTCCAGCGTTTGGTCAGGATCTCGCCGACGATATGGTCGGGCACGAGATTGTAGCGCCAGGACTGGAGGCGTTCGCGAAAAGACATCGGTTGCTGCTATTCCATGAGGGAACGAGGTGGCCGAAACAATCCGGCCACCTCGTTTATTTCAGTCGAGAAAGCGTGACTTACTTCGCCGCCGCTTCGGCCTGCAGCGCCTTCAGGTCCCAACAGCTGTCTGGCTTGAGGTCGGCCTTGGTCGTCGCCTTCTCCAACGTGTAGATATAGGTGTGCGACGTGCCGGCCGGCTGGCCGCTCTGCAGCAGGAACTTGATGAGGGCGTTCATGTCGCCCGACTGGCGGGCAAGGTCGGTCATGACAACCGCGCCATAGGTGCCGTCCTGCAGCTTGTCGCAATCGGCGGCCTTTTCGCCGCCGCCGGTGGTGACCAAAAACACCTTGCCGTCGAGCTTGGCATCGCGGATCGCGGCCGAAGCGCCTGTGGCGTCACCATCCCAGAAGTCGATGATCGAGCAGACGTCGGGGTTCTGCTGCAGCATTGTCGTCGTCACGTTGCGCGAGGTCGTCGGATCCCAGTTGGAGTCGGGCTTGGCCACGACCTTGAAGTCGGGGTGCTTCTCCAGCACCTTCATGATGCCGGCATACTGATAGAGGCTCGACGAATTGGCCTGGTCGCCCTGCACCAGGCCAATCTTCTTTGAGGAATTCTCGCCGCAGCCCTTGATCGCCGCTTCGGCCTCGAGCTGGCCGAGCCGATCCCAGTCGCTGCCGACAAAGGCGTCGGCCGGGAAATTGGCCGGATTGTCGACCAGGATGACATAGGTGCCGGCGGCCTGCGCCTTCTTCATCAGCTTGGAATAGGAGTTGAGGTCCGGCGCATGGATGATCAGCACGTCCGGCCTGGTGTCCGACGAAATGGCGTCGGTGATCGCCTGCGCGCCGGCATCGACAACCCAGTTCGGATCGCGGGTCTCGAACACGCCGCCCCAGGCGTCGACTTCCGTCTTCAGATAATGCGCCCAGCCCTGTGCCAGGTCGAAGCCCATCGCCAGCGGCACCAGCATGACGCGCTTGCCCTTGAGCGCCTGTGCGTAGGCAGCAGGGCCCGGATCGTCGGCGGCGAAGGTCGGTGCCACGAAGGCGGTAACGGCCAGTGCCGTGGCGGCGGCCATCAGTGTTCTGATCAGTTTCATGTCATATCCTCTGTTTTCACTTATTGCCGGCCGGTCGGCATGATCCGGCCGAGTACCCCTAAATGTCGCCTTGCTGCGCGGTCTGTTCGTCGCGCGGATTGATGATGCCATCGACGATGATCGCCCCCAGCAGGATCGCTGCCTTGATCAGGTTCTGGTAGAGCAGCGGAATGTCGATGATGGTCATGGCGTTCGACAGGATGCCGATCAGCGCGGCGCCAACCAGCACGTTGCGCACCCCGCCGCGCCCGCCGGAAAGGCCGATGCCGCCAATCACTGCCACCAGCACGATGTCATAGAGCAGCGTCGAGTTGACGACGCGGGTGTTGATCGAGTGCAGGCTGGCCGCGGTCAGCAGCCCGGCGACCAGGGCGACGAGCGCCGAGACGACATAGCGCAGCACCAGCATCGGCCGCACCGGAATGCCGATGTTGCGCGCCGCCACTGGATTGTCGCCGGCGAAATAGATGTAGCGGCCCCATTTGGTGTAGCGCAGGAACAGGAAGAACAGGAAAGCCAGCCCGGCGAAGACAAACACCTCGACCGGGATATCGAGGAAACGCATGCCACCCAGCAGTTCGACCCAATGTCCCTGCGGCACCGGCACGGCATCCTGCGTGATCAATTGCGAGCGCACATAACCGAAGACGAACGAGCCGGTGGCGAGCGTCACGAAGATCGCCGGCACGTCGGCATAAGCGACGAGAAAGCCGTTCAGCAATCCGATGGCGAGAACGCCTGCCAGCACATAGGCGAGGGCCAACCCGTCGGGCGTTCCCGAATTCAAGAGTTGCAGATACCAGGCGACCGACATCGCCATGATCGCCACCGCCGACAGGTCGATACCCCGGCCGATGATGACGACCGCCATGCCGAGCGCCAGAATGCCCAGCACCGACACCGAGCGCACGATGGCGACGAGATTGTTCGGGTCGATGAACCCCGGCAAGCCGATCGCGGCGGCAGCGAACAGCACGACCGCAATGGCAAAGACAATGCCTTCCTGATTCAGGCGCCTGAAACTCGGCCAGCCGATCGCGTTCATTGTCTCGCCCCGATGACAGCGCTGCCATCCCGAAAAAACGAAAGCTAATCGGCTCAACACCAACTCGTCAAATGAATCCGCGTTCAGAACCGCGGCTGGCAGCGATAATTGTCGAGTGGACGCATTGATTGCCGAAACTGGCGCAATGCGCGGAAACTCAAGCATTTTTGGCAATTCATTGCGCCGACGAAGTTGCCGACGAAAGCTCCGCTCCAAGAGCAGAGCAAGAGGTGGAATTTCTGTCTGCGGAAGGCAGGAAAGACGCGGTCAATTCTCCGGCGAATGACCCGAAACCTCGCCACCCGCGGTCGGCGGCAGCGCCAGAAAACGAAACGAGGCGACGAGCCCGATCACGCCGATGATCAGGAAGGCGATTCGGAAATCGACGAGGTCGAGTACCGGCCGGCTCCTGGCGACCTGCGACAGGTTGAGGATCGCCGCCGCCACCGCGACACCAAACAGCATCGCCACCTGCTGCAGCATCGAGGACAGCGTCGCCGCCGAGCTGCGTTGTTGCGCGCCGATATCGGCGAAGGCCAGCGTGTTGAGCGCTGTGAACTGCATCGAGCGCGACAGGCCGGCAATCAGCATCAGCACCACAACCAGCACCTGTGGCGTCTGCGGCGAGATCGCCGCGCAGGCCATGATCGCCAGCGAGGCGATCACCCCGTTGATGACCAGCACCGAACGGAAGCCGAAGCGCCGCAGCGTCGGCGTCGTCACCGCCTTCATGCCGAGATTGCCGAGAAAATAGGCGAGGATCATCATGCCGGCATCGACCGGGCTCAAGCCAAAACCGAGTTGGAACAGCAGCGGCAGCAAGAACGGCGTGGCGTTGATCGCCACCCGGAAAATGGTGCCGGCCGCAAGCGTCGAGATGGCGAAGGTCAGCACGTTGAAGGCCGAGAGGTCGAGCAGCGGATGCGGCGCGCGACGGAGATGCCGCACCGCCAGCCAGCCGACAAAGATGCCGGCCGCGAGTAGCGCCATGGTCGGCAAGATGCCGTCTTCCGGATGCGCGATGCGTTCGAGGCCGTAGAGCAGTGCGGCGAGCCCGATCGACGTCAGCACAAACCCTGGCCAGTCGAGCGGCCTCGTCTCGGCTTCACGATCACCCGGAATGAAGCGGGCGACCAGCGCCAGTCCCGCAACTCCGAGCGGTATGTTGATGAAGAAATTCCAGTGCCAGGACAGGTATGTGGTGATGAAGCCGCCAAGCACCGGCCCGACCACCGGTGCGAACAAAGCCGGCCAGGTGATCAGCGCGGTGGCGTTGAGCAGCTCGGACTTCGATGCGTTGCGCAGCACTAGGATGCGGCCAACCGGCGTCATCAATGCGCTGCCCAGGCCCTGCACGGCGCGTGCGGCAACGAACTCGGTCAGGTTCTGCGACACGCCGCAGACGATTGAAGCCAGCGTGAACAGGGCGATCGCGATGAGAAAAATGTTGCGCGCGCCAAAACGATCGGCGAGCCAGCCCGACAGCGGCACGAACACCGCCATGGTCAGCATGTAGACGGTGATGCCGATGCTCATCGCCACCGCCGGCACACCGAAGGATTGGCCCATCTGCGGCAGCGAGGTCGAAATGATCGTCGAATCCAGCAGCTGCATGAAGAAGGCAACGGCGACGATCAGCGCCACGCGCCGCGCCTGACGCGCCGGCATTGTTGCCGGGGACGAGGCTTCGTTTTCGGGGATGGCCGTCATGACGCGCCGGTTTGAACAGCATTTGGGCGGCTTCGTCCAGACAATGCGCCAACAAACTTTCGTGTCGCCTCGCGGCCTGTTATGGGATGAATGGGCTGCCTGGGGACCGCGCACGCATGAAGCCTATCTACATCGATTACCTCAACGCCCTCGATATCGATGCCCTTGCCATGACCGATGCCGAGATCATCGACGCGGTGGAGGCTGGTCTGGTCGCCCAAGGCAACGGCCAGACGGTCATCGAACCGCGCGTCCATCTCGAGCCGGATCCGTCCTTCCATGGCCATTTCAACGTCTTGCGCGGCTACGTCGCGCCGCTCGAGACCGCCGGCGTCAAGATCGTCGGCGACTATGTCGACAACTACCTGCATGGCCTTCCATCAGAATTCGGCATTCTCAATCTGTTCGATCCGCGCACCGGCACGCCGCGCGCCATTCTCGACGCCACCGTCATCACCGACATGCGCACCGGCGCCGTCACCGCTATCGGCGCCAGACATCTGGCGAAAAAGACATCCAAGGTCCTCGGCCATATCGGCGCGCGCGGCACCGCCTACTGGAACGTGCGCCTGCTCGACCATCTCTTCGACTTCGACGAGATCCGCATCCATTCGCGCCGGCCGGAAAGCCGCGACGATTTTGCCGCCAAACTGTCCGCCGATCTCGGCAAGAAGGTCACGGCGGTGGCCGACTGGAAGAGCTGCGTCGAAGGCGCCGATATAGTCGTCGAGGCATCGCGGCTGCCGGAACCGCAGCCGTTGCTGAAGACCGAATGGATCAAGCCGGGCGCGCTGGTGGTGCCCTATGGTACGATGAGCGCGGTGGAGCTATCCTTGACCGATATCATGCAGAAAATGGTCGTCGACGATTGGGGTCAGTGCAAGGGCGGCAAGTTCGGCTCGCTGCGCGCGCATGTCGAGACCGGACGGCTGAGCGAAAAGACGCTGCATGCCGAACTCGGCCAGATCGCCGCCGGCCTCGAGCCGGGACGACAGGGCGACGACGAAACGATCCTGTTCTGGCATCGCGGCCTGTCGCTCTCCGACATTGCGCTGGGCAAGGCAATGCTGGCCAAGGCGCAGGCGCAAGGCATCGGCCAGAGGCTGCGCTTCGCATGAACGCGCTCGTCCTCTCAGGAGCCGGCATCAGCATCGAGGACGTCGCCAGCGTCGCCCGCGACGGCCGCAAGGTCGAGGTGGCGCCGGCCATCATCGAGAAACTCGACAAAGCGCGCAAAGTTCTCGACCAGGCCGCCGCTGCCGGCCAGCCGGTCTACGGGCTCAACACCGGGCTCGGCGCCAATCTCGAGACGTCGGTCAACGGTGACGCCGGCGCCTTCCAGCGCCAGCTTTTGGAAGGGCGCAGCGGCGCGGTTGGCGATTCGCTGCCGCAGGAAATCGTGCGCGCGACGATGCTGGCCCGCGCGGCGATGCTCTCAGTCGGCGGTTCGGGCATTTCGGTCGGGGTCTTCGCCGCGCTCGTCGAAGCGCTCAATGCCGGCGTCCATCCGGTGATGCCATCGCTAGGCTCGATCGGCGCCGGCGATCTGGTGCTGATGGCAGCGCTCGGCCGCATGCTGACCGGCGACGGTGAAGCCGATTATCAGGGCCGGCGCATGCCGTCGGCCAAGGCCATGATGTTGGCCCGCCTGACCCCGATCAGCCTGGCGCCCAAGGACGGGCTGTCGCTCATCAACGCTTCCGCCGTGTCCACCGGCAGCGGCGCGCTGGCGGTCGCCGACGCGCTGTCTGCCTTGATGCAACAGCAGCAGGCCGGCGCGCTGACCATGGAAGCCATCGGCGCCAACCAGACGATCCTTGATCCGCGCCTGCACGCGGCACGGCCGGCCGCCTGCCAGCAGGTCGCGGCGAAGGAGTTGCGCGAATTGCTGGCGCGACACGAGCCGCCGGCGCCGACAACCCTACAGGACCCGCTGTCGATCCGCTGCATGCCCTCGATCCATGGCGCGTTGATCCATGCGATCGATCAGGCGAGACAAGCCGTCGAGATCGAGCTCAACGCCGCCGCCGACAACCCGCTGGTGATGGGCGACGACGAACTTGTTCTATCGACCGGCAATTTCCACACCGCCTCGCTGGCGCTGGCCTTCGAGACGCTCGGCCTGGCGATCGCTCAAACGGCTGCCGCCTGCGCCGCCCGCTTCATCCAGCTCACCGGCTCAGGCCGCAACGGCCTGCCCAAATATCTCTCCCCGGCCGGCGGCGCCTCGGCCGGTTTCGTGCCGCTGCAAAAGACGGTGACGGCAATCCTGGCCGCCATCCGCCACAAGGCCAATCCGGTGATGCTCGATTTCCTGCCCGTCTCGGAAGGCGTCGAGGACCACGCGACGCAAACCCTTCTCGCCATTTCGAAATGCGCCGAGATGATCGGGCTGTGGCGGCGGCTTGTTGCCCTGGAATTGATGGCCGCCGCGCAGGCGGTCGACGTGCGCGAAGGACTGGCGCTGGCGCCGGCCACCGGCGTGATCCATGCAGCGGTACGCGTGCTCGTCCTGCCGCTCAGGGAAGACCGGCCGCTCGGCATCGACGCCGAGACCCTCTACGCCACGCTCGCCAATGGCAGATGGCAGGCGTAGCCGACCGCGCTTCCTTCAAGCCACGCCGTCGACCTTGTTCAGGAACAGGCGAAGCTGCTGCGGGTCCATGTGCACGACGTGCCTGTCCTCAGGATAGGCCAGGCTGTTGACATCGGCGACATATTCGGAGAACGCGGCGATGCGCTCGGCCTGCAGGCGGTCATATTCGGCGGCGAAATTGCGATAGACCTTGGAATGGCGGGGCATGTGGCCACGGTTCTGACCAAGAATGTCGTCGGCGAACAGATACTGCGCATCGCAGCCGGTGCCCGCCCCCATCGACAGCATGATCAGCGACGTCCGCTCCGAGATCGCCTTCGCCACCTCGACCGGAACCACTTCGATCTCGGCGCCGATAGCGCCGGCAGCCTCATACTGTTTCACCGCCTCGAATATCTGCATAGCGGTATCGGCGGTCTTGCCGACCGCCTTGAAGCCGCCCGTCCAGGTCGCACGGGAAGGAATGAGGCCGACATGGCCGATTACCGGTATGGCGTCATCGGCCAGCCGCTTGACGGTGGCAAAGCCGGCGCTGCAATAGACCGCGTCGGCACTCGCCTTGTAGAGCCGGAACGCCCAGCGGATAAAATCATCGGCGGTGCCGATCTCATAAAAATTCTCGCCCGGCATGGTGAACAGGCTGGGCGCCGCATCGCGATACTGCGGGTTAAGCACCAGCTCCGGCGGCACCGAAACGATGTCGACCCCTGCCCGCTCGGCGGCCTCGGCCTCGTCCATCGTCATCACGCGCAGCATGGTCAACTGGCGCTTGCCCTTCATGGCGCGCAAATCCGCCACCGTCGGTCTTTTCCGGCTCATCTAGGAAGTTCCCCTTGTTGCCTGCCACGGTAGGATAACCACTATACCGACCTCGACCTATCCCGCTTGTGCTATTCAGCAGCCGCCGACATATCGATCCCGTGGAAGTCGCACTTTTTCTTGCCAGCTGTCGTCATCATCGCCCCAGCGGCAGGCGTGCGGCACGCCGGAGCCGGCGCAGCCGAGAGGCCTCTGCTCAAGGATGTAGCGCATAGGCGCGCACGCCGGCCAAGGGCGATCACATCATTTCCCATCAGTATCGCAGATGGAAAGTGACGTCGCCACGACCTTCGGCACCTATCCGGCGATCAGCACCGTGCTCTCAGGCGACCAGCGCAACACCACGTCCTGCCCCTCAGCCAGCCTTGCAATGCCGGTGTTCTGGACGATGACCTTCAGCGTCTGTCCGGCCCGTTCGACGAAATAGGTGCTGTTGTTGCCGGCAAAGATGCGCTTGGAAACCTGGCCCTTGAGCATGTTGGCATTGACCGCATCCGGCGCCCCCGCATCGGTGGCGATGCGGATGCGTTCGGGCCGCACCGCGCAGCTAGCCTTGGCGCCGGCGGCGAGCCTTGCACCGGCGCCTGCAGCAATCGACGTGCCGTCGGCCAGGCGGATGCCGCTGCCGGTGGTGTCACCGCGAAAGATGTTGGCGTCGCCGAGGAAGGTGGCAGCGAACTCGCTCTTCGGGCTGTCGTAGATATCCTCGGGCGGCCCTTCCTGCACCAGCCTGCCGTCGCGCAAGATGCCGATGCGGTCGCTCATCGTCAGCGCTTCTTCCTGGTCGTGGGTGACGAAGATGGTGGTGATGCCGATCTCGCGCTGGATACGCTTGAGCTCGATCTGCATGTCGACGCGCAGTGCCTTGTCGAGCGCGCCGAGCGGCTCGTCGAGCAGCAGCACACGCGGCTTGGTGACGATGGCGCGGGCCAATGCAACGCGCTGGCGCTGGCCGCCGGAGAGCTGGTGCGGCCGGCGGCCGCCAAGCTTGCCGAGTTGCACCAGATCGAGCGCGCGCTGCACTTCGCTGGCGATGGTCGCCTTGGCCTCGCCGCGCACCGACAGGCCGAAGGCGACATTGTCGGCGACGCTCATATTGGGAAACAGCGCATAGTTCTGGAACACCATGCCGATCTGCCGTTTCTCCACCGGCACGCGTTCCACACTTTCACCGCCGATGGAGATGCGGCCGCTATCAGGGAAATCGAACCCGGCGATCTGTCTGAGCAGCGTGGTCTTGCCGCTGCCGGAGGGACCAAGCAGCGCATAAAAACCGCCATCGGCGAAATCGATGGACACATCGTCCAGCGCCTTGTGCGCCCCAAAACTGCGCGAGACATTCGATACCTGGACGCCGGCCATTATTTCTCTCCGCCGAATTTGAAGAACCGCGCCGTGAGCAGCATCAGCGCCATCGACACGGCGATGATGATCGTCGAGACCGCGTTGATCTCGGGCGTAAAGCCTTTGCGGATCGCGGCGTAGATTTCGACCGGCAGCGTCGTCTCGCCCGGCGTCGACAGGAAGTAGGACACGACGAACTGGTCGAACGACACCGCAAAGGCGAACAGCCCGCCGGCGATGACGCCGGGCATGATCCACGGCAAGGTCACACGCCGTGTCACTTGCCACTGGTTGGCGCCGAGTGAGCGCGCCGCCTCTTCCAGCTCCGGCGCAAAGGTCTGCAGCCGGGCCGAGACGACGACGATGACATAGGGCAGCGCCAGCGCCACATGGCCGAGCAGGATCGCATGCGCGCCACGGCCGATGCCGACGCCGAAGAAGAAGATCAGCATCGCCGTGCCGGTGATCAGCCACGGAATGGCGATCGGCGGAAACAGCAGCGCCTGCAGGAGTTTCTTGCCGCGAAATTCATAGCGAAACAGCGCGAGCGACGCCGCCGAGCCGAGCACCGTGGAGATGATGGTGGTGATGACGGCGATCTCGACGCTGTTCCAGGTCGCGGCGATGATCTGGTCGTTCTGCCACAGCGAACTGTACCACTCCGTCGTCCACTCGAACGGCAATTGGTAGAAGGGCGAGACGTTGAACGACATCAGCGCCATGATGATGATCGGCAGATAGAGGAAGGCGAGCAGCAGTCCGATGTAGAGGCGGCCGAGTCCTTCGAGGATGCGGGTCGTCGCCATCACGCAGCCCTCTTCAGCACCGGCGAGGCCACGGCCAGGATGACCAGCACGACGGCCAGCAGGATGAAGGACAGTGCTGCCCCCAGCGGCCAGTTGAAGACGGCGACGAACTGGTCCTCGATGATCGTGCCGTAGAAGGTGCCGGTGCGTCCGCCAAGGATGCGCGGCTCCATGAATGAACCAACCACCGGCACGAAGATCAGTGCCGCGCCGGCGACCAGACCCGGCATCGACAGCGGGATGATGACCCGCTTCAGCACCTGCAGCCGCGAGGCGCCGAGCGAGCGTCCGGCCTCGATCAACGAGTCGTCGATGGCTTGCAGCGTGAGGTAACAGGTCAGCACCATATAGGGCACATAGGAGTGCACCAGCCCGATGATGACGGCGGGGTAGGAATACATGAGGTCGATGTTGATCTTGAACGGCAGCACCGCGTTGAGCGCGGTGTCGAGAATGCCGCCTTCGCGCAGCACCATCGCCCAGGAGAAGATCCGCACCAGTCCATTCGACCAGAACGGCAGGATGACAAGCAGGAAGATCGCCTCGCGGCTGCGCCCCTTCAGCACCTTGGCCAGCACATAGGCGGCGGGGTAACCGATGACGACACACCACAAAGTCACCTCGAGCCCGAGCCTGAGCGAGGCCAAAAGCAGCGTCAGATACAGCCCTTGCGAGAAGAAGGCGGCGTAGTTGTCAAGCGTGAATGCCCACGCCTTGGCCGATAGCGGCAGCTCGGTCATGAACGAGAAGAAGACCATGGCCGACAGCGGCAGGAAGATCGCCACCGTCAGCCACAGATAGGCTGGGAGGAGCAAAGGCAGAGCCGATCTCAGCCCGCTACGCGATGCGACCGCGCCCTGTACTGCCATGATACCCTCCTCCCCAGGATTGAAGGACCAGCCGGCGCGAACCGCCGGCTGGTCCGGATGTGAGTTTTACTTCACGTCGACCTTCAGCTGCTGCCACAGCGCCAGATAGGCTTCGCGCTGGGCGTCGGTGACCGGCGCCTGGAACTGGATGCGCTTGGCGACCTCGGGATCACCCATGACCTTGCGGTTGAAGGCATCTTCCGGAAGTGCGGCGACCGCCTTGGTGTTGGCCGAGACCGGGGCGCCAACCTTGGTCACCCATTCGACATAGAATTTCGGGTCGATCATGTAATTGATGAAGGCTTCGGCGCCCGCAACGTTCTTGGAGCCGGCAGGAATGGAAAAGGCATCGAGCCAGGCGACGGCGCCTTCCTGTGGCACGACCAGCGAGACCGGCAGCTTGAAATGCGTCTTGGCGCGGTCGGCCGAGCCGCTCCAATAGGTGCCGATGTCGATCTGGTTGGAAGCCACCATCTGGTTCCAGTCGTTCTCCGAACTCCAGAAGGTCTTGATCTGCGGCATCAGCGAGGTCAGCTTCGTCTTGACCGCATCCATGTCCTTGATGTCGTTGATATTCTGACCGGTGGCGATGGCGCCGAACTGCACCGCTTCGACGGCGTCGTCGCGGATGACCACACGCCCCTTGTGGGCGGGGTCCCACATCTCGGCGATGGAGGTCGGCGGCTTGTCGAAGGACTTCTCGTTGATGGCAAGCGCGGTCAGGCCCCACACCCACGGCACGCCATAGACCTTGCCGTCATGGTCGAGCATCGGCGAGCCGGATTTGTCCGAGCTGATGTCGGCATAGTTCGGCAGCTTCGACACGTCGATCGGCTGGATCAGCTTTTCCGCCATCGCCTGGTCGTTGAAGGCAGCGTTGATCATGACGACGTCGTAGAGGCCCGGATTGGTCCGGATCTTGGTCAGCATTTCCTGTTCGGAATTGAAGAAGTCGTTGACGACCTTGTTGCCGGTCGCCTTTTCGAAAGCCGCGACGGCCCATGGCTCGTCGGTGCCGTAACCCTTCCAGTTGAGCACGTGCACTTCGTCGGCCCTGGCGGCAAACGCAAGGGCGGAGGTAAAGACGGCGGTCGCCGTCAAGAGAGCAGTCAGTTCAGGCATGCGCATGGTTTTGTTCCTCTCTTTGTTTGCCCGGTTCCGGGCTTTTTAGGCATTGGCCTCTTGGTTCCGGCCAGGCGCGCGCGCTGTGGCATGGCTCAGGAATGTCTGGATTTCTTGGTCGCTCGGCGCCGAAGAGCCGCCATGGCGGGTGACCGACAGGGCCGCCGCCGCGTTGGCGTAGCGCGCCGCCTCGAAGGGCGGCATGCCGCGCGACAGCGCGCTGACGAAGGCGCCGATATGGCTGTCGCCGGCGCCGTTGGTGTCGATGGCGGCGACCTTGAAGCCGGGAATGATTTGCGCGGTTCCGTTGGCCAGCCGCACAAAGCAGCCCCTGGCGCCGGCGCGGATGACGACGCCCGCTGCCCCAGGGCAATGGTCGGTCAGCAGCCTTGCCGCGAGCACCTCGACATCGCCTGTGCCGGCGATCTCGGCGGCTTCCGTGGTGTTGCAGCTCAGCCATGTCGTGCGGCCAAGCACCCGCGACAGGATGGGACGCGGAATGTCTGAAATGATCGGCGTCGGATCGAAGACGAAAGGAATGTTTCCCGGCAGCGCTTCGATCCAGTCGGTCAGCGCCTCGCGGCTTGCGGGATAGCTCAGCGTGTAGCCGGAGGTGAACACCCAATCATCAGGCACGACCGACACCGGTTGCATCATGTCGAGGCTGAGCACGCTCTCTGCACCTGGCCACGACACGAAGGTGCGTTCGGCATCGCTCGAGATCATGGCGACGCAATTGCCGCTGTCCATCAACGGCGATGGCGGCGTCAGCGTCTCGATGCGCTCGGAGGCGAAGGCGGCGCGCAAAAAGTCGCCGTTAGGCCCGCTGCCGAGTTGGCCACCGAAGACAACCGTCATACCGGTGCGGCTGGCCGCAACCATCATGTTGAAGCCCCCGCCGGCGACCTGGGCAAAGCTCGACGCCGTCTTTTCCATGCCGGGCGCCGGCAGAGCGTCGATACGGTAGACATAGTCGACCACCGCACTGCCGATATGGACGAGACGCCCGCTCATGCCGCAGCGTCCTTGCCGGTCTTCGCCAGCCGCGCCGCGACAAGATCGGCGGCAAGCAGGCGAACCTCCGATAGGTCGATGCCCCTAAGCTTGGCGATATGCTGTTGCGGCAGCTTGGAGAAACCTGTGCAGGCGCCGGCCATACCGGCCGCGATGGCGCCGATCGTGTCGGTGTCGCCGCCGAGATTGGCGCTGATGACCGCCGCTTGCCATGGATCGCCGCCTGATATCTCCAGCACCGCAAAGGCCGCCGGCACCGATTCCTGGCTGGCGACGCCGGTGCCGACGAGATCGACGATCAGCTTGATGCCGTCAGCGACGGATTTGCCGCGGACGAGGTCTCTGGCCCACGCAATGCGCGCGGCGATATCGCCGCCGGTGGTCCAGTGGCCGAGGGCCGCGCCGCGCTGCGCCGCCAGGACGGCTTGATCCGAAGCAGCGCGCCAGTCGCCACCGGCAGCGCCGCAGCTGACGGCGGCAGCAACGGCAGCCGCCGAGGCAATGGCGATCGAGGTGTTGTGCGTGGCACGGCAGGTTTCCGCCACCTTGGCGACCAGCGCGTCGAGCGGCGCCAGTGGCATCATGATGCCGACCGGCGCGATGCGCATGGCCGCACCATTGGTGTCGCCGCTGCGCCCCGCTTCCTCAGGCGGCACCCCGTCATTGATGGCGTCGATGGCGCGCTTGGTCGATGGTCCCAAAAGGTCGTAGCTGCCGCGCGCCTTGACGTCGCGCTCCCAGTCGAGCAGCGCGTTGACCCAGCGCCTGTGGTCGAATTGGTCGCCGGAGTCGACCAGGATGCGGCCGAGCAGCAGCGCCTGTTCGGTATCGTCGGTGATGGTTCCTGATGCCATGCCCTTTGACACCGGATGGTCGGCGTTCGGGGCGACGAAATCCTCGACATGACCGTAGAGTTCGGCGATGCGGGCCGGCGACAAAAGCTGCGTCGGCATGCCGAGCGCATCGCCGATTGCGCCACCGATCAGCGCGCCCATCGCCCGGTCGATCATTGCGGCGGAAGCTTTGTCCGACATCCTCAGAATTCCATATGCAGCGCGAAATGCGCCGGGTTGAGCAGGCTGGTGACATATTCGATCGGCCGCCCGTCGGCGGCGCGCGTCAGCCGGCGGCCGCGCAGGAAAGGCGTGCCCAGCGGACAGGACAGGATGGCGGCGTCCTCGGCGTTCAGCATTTCGATCTCGACCCACTCCTCGCCATGGTCGGGCACGAGCCCGGCGTCGCGCAGCGTCTGGTGCAGGGACCCCTCGCGCAGGCCGCGCAGCGGTACATCTTCGAGCTCGGGCGACAGCGGCAGGCGGCTGCGCTCGATGGAGATGGCATGGCCGTCATCGGCGTTGGTGCGCACCCGATCGACGGCGATGAAGAACGGATTTTCAATGCCGAGCCGCGCCGCAAGATCGGCATCCTCGATGACCTCGAGCCGCAAGGTCCGGGTCTGGGCATTGGCGCCGGCATTGGCCAGTGCGCGCGACCAGCCGATGCTGTCGTCGACCGGCATGCCGTCGAAAGTGACGAAGGAGCCGATGCCGACTTTGGTGGTAATCAGCCCGCGGCTCGACAGTTCCTCGAGGCCTTTGCGGACGGTGTTGCGGCTGACGGAAAAGCGCTGGACGAGTTCGTTTTCGCTCTGCAGGCGGTCGCCGAAACCGAGCACGCCGGAGCGTATTTCCTGCTCGAGAACGGTCGCGATCTGTTCGGGCTTGCCCGTTCCGGGAGACAACAGAGCCGCACGACGCTTCATATTGATACCTGTTCAATATACCTGTTCAGTCCTGTTCAATAACCGATGTGAACGGTGACGTCAATTGCGAGTTGCCGCGAAACGATCTGCGGTCTCTTACGCTGCCGTCGGTCGCTTCCCACATCCGGATAGAGCGCATGGACCAGGTCGCGGATCGCATCCTGTGCGAGATGCTTCTTCGATGATCGCGGTGGTCTATAAATTAAAGTTGACTCGAGGCATCATGTTTTAATATGTGACCCGTCATGGCGGCATCGAGCCGGTTCGCCAACTTGCGCACCAGGCTCGATTTGGACTGGCAGGCAGGCTCGGAGGCTGAGCATGACGGAAGCATCGGCAAGCGGACTGAGCTGCGAGGCGCGGCTGAACCTGCGTCATCTCCCGCACTACATCGGCCGCATCAGCGACAGGCTGCAAAGCTTCGAAGCCGATGCGACGCGGGATGGCCAGCGGCTCGACTTCCGCTTCGCCTTTGGCGGCGCCTCCTTCGACATGGAGCGGCTGGTGATGCGCGCCAGTGCCGCCGATCGCGACGGCCTTGCTCGCATCAAGGACCTGCTCGCCACCGCGGTCGAAGTCTATGCCAAGGACGAAAACCCGGAGATCGTCTGGACCGGCGATCTCGCCGGCGAGACGCGCCTCGCGCAGTTTCGTGAGATGGTGGTGACCGATGTCACCGACCTCACCCCGCATATGCGCCGCATCCGCCTCGCCGGCGAGGATCTCTTACGTTTTGCCAAGTTCGGCGGCATGCACATCCGCATGCTGTTCCCGACCAGGCAGGTCCCCGATCCACTCTGGCCGGTGCTCGGCGGCAATGGCCTGCCTGTCTGGCCGTCGGACGACAGGCGCCCAGTGGCGCGCGTCTACACCATCCGCAGGCTCGACGTGGACAAGGGTATTGTCGACGTCGATTTCCTCATCCATCCCGGCGACAGCGTCGGCTCGGCCTGGGCCGCGCAAACGGCACCCGGCATGAAAATCGGCATTATGGGGCCGGTCGGCCGCCCGGTGCGGCAAGCCTCCTGGTATCTGATGGGCGCCGACGAAACCGGCCTGCCGGCGTTGGCGCGATTGCTGGAGAATTTGCCCGCCGAGACCAAAGGTGTCGCCTTCGTCGAGATTGCCGATGATGGCGAGAGACAGCATATCGACAACGCCACCGGCATCGAATTGCACTGGCTGACGAGAAACGGTGTGCCGGCCGGTACCGATGAAAGGCTGGCGCGCGCCGTCCAGTCGGTGTCATGGCCGCGGGGCGGTTCGGCCTTCGGCTGGTTCGCCGCCGAAGCGGCGGCGGCAAAAATCGTTCGCGAACACTGGCGCGGCACGCTGGCGCTCGGTCGCGACGAAACACTGGCTGCCGCCTATTGGCGGCGCGGCGCGGCAGGATTGATGGCCAACTGATCTCGCTTCGTCAAACGAAGAAAAACTCCTCGATGCGCTGTTTCGCGACTAGCAGAGCGGGCAGGATCTCTTTCTCCATCTCCTTCACGGAGAACCGCGCCAACTGGGTCGAAACATTGATCGCCGCCACTGTTTGCCCGGTCCGATCGGTGATCGGCACGGCGATCGAGCGCAGGCCGAGTTCCAGTTCTTCATCGACGATGGCAAAACCATCCGCTTTCGCCTTGGCGATGGCTTCGGCCAGCGACCGCCTGTCGGTGATCGTCTTCGGCGTCCGTCTCTCTATCTTTGCCTGGGCAACGAAGGTTTGCTGTTCGTCAGGCGCAAGACCTGCAAGCAGGATCCGCCCCATCGACGTGCAGTGCGCCGGCAGTCTGGTGCCGACATCGAGCGACACGCTGAGGATGCGCCGGCCCGGCACGCGCGCGACATAAACGACGTCTTCGCCCGACAGCACCGCCGCATTGCAGGCTTCGTCGAATTGCCCAGCCACCTCGCGCAGGATGGGTGCTGCGAATGTCCACAGCGACGCGCCGCCGAGCCAGGTACGGACGACAGTCAGCAGCCGCGGCGACAGCGAAAACAACCGGCCGGACTGCGTCGCATAGCCAGTCGCCACCAGCGTGAGCAGGAACCGGCGAGCCCCGGCACGGGTCAGCCCGGCCTCCTCCGCCATTTCGGTCAGCGTCATGCCGGCGGGATGGGTGGCCAGTATTTCCATGACCGCAAGCCCGCGCTCGAGCGAACCGACATGATCACGTGAAGCCGCTTCATCGTCCATGCCACCTCCAAAATCCCAGGATTGACTCGACATCCCTGGTTGTCGTAAAAGTATCTCATACAAAACATTTGTTCGCAATACGAACTTTTTGGATGTTGGAGTTCCTGCGATGGTCAAATTCCTGCCACTCAGCCAGGCTGTGGCCGAGAACCTGCATGATGGCGATGCGGTTGCCTTCGAAGGCTTCACCCATCTGATCCCGACGGCAGCGGCGCATGAAGCCATTCGCCAGGGATTTCGCGACCTGACATTGATCCGCATGACCCCGGACCTGATCTACGACCAGATGATGGGCATGGGCATGGCGAAGAAGATCATCTTCTCCTATCTCGGCAATCCCGGAGTCGGCCTGTTGCGGCGCGCCCGCGATGCCATCGAGAACGGTTTTCCGCGCACCATCGAGGTCGAGGAGCACAGCCATGCCGGCATGGCCAATGCCTATGAGGCGGGTGCGGCCGGCATGCCTTGCGCCGTGTTCCGCGGCTATCGCGGCGCTGGCCTGGCGGCGGTCAATCCGAACATCAAATCGGTCTCTTGCCCGTTCACCGGCGAAGAGCTTGCCGCCGTTCCTGCGATCCGCCCCGATGTCACTTTCATCCACGCCCAGAAGGCCGACAGGAAAGGCAATGTGCTGGTCGAAGGTATCATCGGCATCCAGAAGGAAGCGGTGCTGGCGGCAAGGCGCGCGGTGGTCACGGTTGAGGAAGTGGTGGACAGTTTCGACGATTTGCACCCCAATCTGACCGTGCTGCCGCGCTGGACGATCGCTGCGATTTCCGTCGTCCCCGGCGGCTCGCACCCATCCTACGCGCATGGCTATTATGCGCGTGACAATGCCGCCTATCTGGAATGGGACGAAATCGCCGCCGACCGTGAAAAGTTCCAGTCGTGGATGCAGGCGAACGTCATCGAGAAAAGCGCCGACGATTTCGCGGCGAGAGTCGAGCACCTGAGGCAAGCGGCATGAGCGACCTAGGCTTCACCCCCAACGAGATGATGACCATCGCCGCCAGCCGCGCGCTTGGGAATGACGATGTCTGCTTCGTCGGCATAGGCGCGCCGTCCGCCGCCTGCAACGTGGCGCGGCTGACGCATGCGCCCGACATAACGCTGATCTACGAAAGCGGCACCATCGGCACCGCGCCAGACGTGCTGCCGCTGTCGATCGGCGACGGTGAGCTCTGCGAAACCGCCGTCACCACCGTCGCGGTGCCGGAAATGTTCCGCTACTGGCTGCAGGGAGGCCGCATCTCGATCGGCTTCCTCGGTGCTGCCCAGCTCGACAAGTTCGGCAACATCAACACCACGGTCATCGGCGACTATTTTCATCCCAAGACCCGGCTTCCCGGCGGCGGTGGCGCCCCGGAGATCGCGACATCGTCGAAGGAAGTCTACATCACCATAGCGCAGACCAAACGCGGCATGGTCGAAAAGATCGACTTCTTCACCTCCTTCGGCCATGGCGTGGGCGGCGATCATCGCCAGCGCCTGGGCATCGACACGGCTGGACCGACCTTGCTGATCACCGACCTCGCCATCTGGAAACCAGACCCGGCGACCAAGGAGTTCACCGTGGTGTCACTGCATCCGGGGGTCACGCGCCAGCAGGTGCAGGAGACCTGTGGCTGGGTGGTAAAATTCGCCGAGGCGCTTGACGAAACACCGGCGCCAAGCGAACTCGAACTGAAGACATTGCGCGACCTGCAGGCCCGCACCAAGGCGGCGCATGAGGGAACCGGAAAAGCAAAGGCAGCATGACATGGCCGAGGCCTATATCTGCGACTACATCCGCACGCCGATCGGCCGTTTCGGCGGTTCACTGTCATCGGTCCGCGCCGACGACCTCGGCGCGATACCCCTGAGAGCGCTGGTCGAACGCAATCCCGGTATCGACTGGCAGGCGGTCGACGACGTCGTCTACGGCTGCGCCAACCAGGCCGGCGAAGACAACCGCAATGTGGCGCGCATGTCCCTGCTGTTGGCCGGCCTGCCCCGGGACATCTCCGGCTCGACCGTCAACCGCCTCTGTGGCTCCGGCATGGATGCCGTCATCATCGCCGCCCGCGCCATCAAATCCGGCGAGGCCGAGCTGATGATAGCAGGCGGCGTCGAATCGATGAGCCGCGCGCCTTTCGTCATGCCGAAGGCCGACACCGCCTTTTCGCGCAATGCCGAGATCTACGACACCACCATTGGCTGGCGCTTCGTCAATCCGCTGATGAAGAAGCAGTACGGCGTCGATTCGATGCCGGAAACCGGCGAGAATGTCGCCGAGGATTTTTCCGTCTCACGCGCCGACCAGGATGCCTTTGCCGTGCGCAGCCAGGACAAGGCAGTCGCCGCGCAAGCCAATGGCCGGCTGGCGAAGGAGATCACGCCGGTGACGATCCCGCAGCGCAAGGGCGATCCGGTTGTTGTCTCGAAAGACGAGCATCCTCGCGCCGGCACGACGGTCGAGTCGCTGGCGAAACTGCCGACGCCGTTTCGGCAAGGCGGCACGGTCACCGCCGGCAACGCATCCGGCGTCAATGACGGCGCCGCAGCGCTGATCGTCGCCTCCGAAGCGGCGGTGAAGAAATACGGCCTGACGCCGATCGCCCGCATCCTCGGTGGTGCTGCCGCGGGCGTGGCGCCGCGCATCATGGGCATCGGCCCGGCTCCGGCGACGCAAAAACTGTGCGCACGGCTCGGCCTGACGCCAAAACAGCTCGATGTCATCGAGCTCAACGAAGCCTTTGCCTCCCAGGGCATCGCGGTGCTCCGCCAGCTCGGCATCGCCGAGGATGCCAGGCACGTCAACCCGAATGGCGGCGCCATCGCGCTCGGCCATCCGCTCGGCATGTCGGGCGCGCGCATATCAGGCACGGCAGCACTGGAGCTGCGCGAACGCGGCGCCCGCTATGCGCTCGCCACCATGTGTATTGGCGTCGGCCAGGGCATCGCGATCGCTCTCGAGCGGGTTTGAAGGCGCGCTGCCTTTCTCAGTAGGGAAGGCCTACATAATTCTCAGCAAGCGCTGTCGACGCCGCCTCAGAATGCACGAGATAGTCGAGCTCGGCTTCCTGGATGCGCTGGCCGAAGTCGCCGGTGTCGGGGAAGCGGTGCAGCATCGTCGTCATCCACCAGGAAAAGCGCACTGCCTTCCACACCCGCGCCAGCGCCTTGCCCGAATAGGCGTCGATACCGGCGCGTGATTTCTCCAGATAGAATTCGCGAAGCCCGGCAAAGAGATAGCGCACGTCGCTGGCAGCGAGGTTGAGGCCTTTGGCTCCCGTCGGTGGCACGATGTGGGCAGCGTCGCCAACCAGGAACAGCCGGCCGAAACGCAGCGGCTCGGCAACGAAGGAGCGCAGCGGTGCGATCGATTTCTCGAAGGACGGCCCGGTGACCACCGCGGCCGCCGTCTGCGGCGGTAAGCGGCGACGCAGCTCGTCCCAGAAGCGGTCGTCCGACCACGCCTCGATATGGTCGTCGAGCGGACATTGCACATAGTACCGGCTGCGGTGCGTCGACCGCATCGAGCAGAGCGCAAAGCCCCTGGTATGATTGGCGTAGACCAGTTCGTGATCGGCCGGCGGCACTTCGGCCAATACGCCCAGCCAGCCGAATGGATATTGCCGCTCGAACGTCTTCAGCGCGCCTTCCGGCACCGACTTGCGGCTGACGCCATGATAGCCGTCGCAGCCAGCGATGAAGTCGCAATCGACGCGATGGGTGACGCCGTCTTTTTCGTAGGTGGCGAAAGGTGCGTCGCCATCGAAATCATGGGGCGCGACGTTCGAAGCCTCATAGACTGTGACGAGTCCCGCCGCTTCCCGCTTGTCCATCAGATCATGCGTCACTTCGGTCTGGCCATAGACGGTGACGTGCTTGCCGCCGGTCAGCGCCGTCAGGTCGATGCGGTGCAGGCGGCCATCGAAGGCAAGTGAAATGCCGGCATGCGGGAGCCCTTCGGCGTGCAGCCTGGTTGCCGCGCCAGCCTGCTCAAGCAGCTCGACAGTGCCTTGTTCGAGCACGCCGGCGCGCACGCGGGCCAGCACACGCTCGCGGCTCGAACGTTCGAGGATGACGGTCTCGACGCCGATGCTGGCCAGCAGTTGCCCCAGCAGCAAGCCGGATGGTCCCGAACCGACGATGACAATTTGCGTGCGCATCAGTTTCCGAGGCTTTCGATCTGCGCGGCCAGTTCGGCGGCAAGCCTGAGCGAGGCCGCCGCCGCCACGACCATTTGCGGCAGCAGCAGCCATTCGAGCGTCCAGGCCGCGCCCGACCGCTCCTGCTCATGCACCAGCGCCTGATGCATGCCGGACAGCTGCGTAGCGTTGAAACGAACCAGCGCCACCAGCACCTCGGCCTTCACCGGGTTCTGCTTGTGCGGCATGGCCGACGAGCCGCCGCCGCCGGAAAGCTCGATCTCGGCGCCGCCTTGCGCCATCAGCGCAATGTCTTGCCCGAACTTGCCGAGACTGCCGGTCACCAGCGACAGCCAGCCGGCGAAGTCGGCAAGCGTATCGCGCTGGCTCTGCCATTGCGGTGCATCGCCAAGGCCGAGCCTGGCGGCGAGAGCCGCGCGCACGGCTTGCCCCTTGTCACCAAGCTTTTCCAGCGTGCCGGCTGCACCACCGAACTGAAGCACGAGCAAGCGCGCGGACTGCTCCGAGAATCTCTTCTGGTGCCGTTGCAGCGGCGCCAACCATGCCCTGACGCGATCCGACACTCGAATAGGAATCGCCGGCTGCATGCGTGTCATTCCGGTCAGCGCCCTGCCCCCGAAACGCTCATCAAGCGCCGAAAGGCGCACGATGTTTTCGGTCAGCAGCAGACTGAGATGCTCGACCACAGACTTCAGCCGCAGCACCAGCGCCGTATCGATGACATCCTGGCTGGTGGCGCCGAAATGAACGGAGGCGCCATGCGCTTCGCCGACTGCTGCCCTGATCTGGCGCACCAGTTCCGGAACCATGACGCCATCCTTCGCCACGCCGGCACGTAGCAAGGTTGTGTCAGGCCTGAACGAGGTCAGCGCCGCAACGATCGCTGCTGCCGCGTCCTTGCCGATAATCCCGTTTTCGGCCTCCGCTTCCGCCAGTGCCCGCTCGAACGCCAGCATCGCGGCGATTTCTGCTTCGACGGAAAAATGCCTAGAGGTTTCCTCGTCGCCGAGAAGGCTGGAAAGCAGCGGATGATCGAAGGGCGATACGGTCATGTGGTCAGGTCAGCTGTCGAAGAAGACCGTCTCCTTGTCGCCCTGGAGGTGGACATCGAAGACGTAGATGTTGCCCTGGCGCTCGGCGATCAGCGTCGGCACGCGAATGCGGTGCTCGATGCGCGCCAGGATCGGATCTTGCGCATTGGCCTCCGCCTCGTCGGAAAAATACAGCCGCGTCTGCAGGCCGATGTTGATGCCGCGGGCGACGATCCACAGGTTGATATGCGGCGCCATCAGGCGTCCGTCCTGGTACGGCACGCGGCCGGGCTTGATCGTTTCGAACTCGCACAGGCCCGTTTCCATGTCGGTCGGGCAGCGGCCCCAGCCGAAAAAGTTCGGATCGGCGGCACCGCGCAATTCGGCCGGCGAATTGTAGAGCCCGTCGGCATCGGCTTGCCAGATTTCGATCAGCGCATCCCTGAGCGGCGTGCCGGTGCCGTCGACCACCCGGATGCGCAGGCCAATCCGCTCGCCCCTGGTCTTCTCGTTGACCATCGCAGCGCCGAGATCGCTCGCATAGACGCCGCCGATGCCGCAGAAATTCGGCGTCAGCCCGATATGGACGTAAGGTCCGGCGGTCTGCGAAGGGCTTTCCTTGAGCCGTCCGAGCGACTGCGCCATCAGTTGCCCTCCGGCCGGTTTTCGAACAGCGACGAGCGCCGCCCACGCAGCACGATGTCGAACTTGTAGGCGCGTGCGTCCATCGGGATCGTCGCCTGCATGTCGAGCATGGCGATCAGCGCTTCGACCGCTGCCTTGTCGGCGATGCCGCGCACGATCGGGCATCTCCAGATCAGCGGGTCGCCCTCAAAATACATCTGGGTGATCAGCCGCTGCGCGAAGCCATGGCCGAACACCGAAAAATGGATGTGCGCCGGGCGCCAATCATTGGGGCCATTCGGCCAGGGATAGGGACCGGGCTTGACCGTGCGAAAGGCGTAGCTGCCGTCCTCGCCGGTAATGGTGCGGCCGCAGCCGCCGAAATTCGGATCGAGCGCCGCCAGATAGCCGTCCTTCTTGTGGCGGTAGCGACCGCCGGCATTGGCTTGCCAAAATTCGAGCAGCACGCCAGGAACGCCGATACCGCGCTCGTCGAGCACGCGTCCGTAGACGATGATGCGCTCACCGATGGCGCTCTCGCCCGGCTTGGCAAAATTGTGGATCAGGTCGGCGTCCAGTTCGCCGAGCATGGCGTGGCCGAAGACTGGCCCAGCGATCTCCGACAGTGTGTTGTCGAACGACAGCAGCGCCTTCTGCGGCGAGCGCAGCACGGAACTCTTGTAGCCCGGCGTCAACGCCGGCGGATGCCATGTCCGGTCGCGCTGGAAAAAGGCGCCGATCTCCGGCGTCCGGTTCGAACCGGAATTAGCGGACATGGACATTCTGGCTTTCGTCCATCTCCGAAAACACCTCCTTGGCAATCTTGAAGGCCCGGTTTGCCGCCGGCACACCGGCATAAATCGCGACATGCAGGAACGCTTCGCAGATATCGTCGCGTGACGCCCCGGTGTTGGCGGTGGCGCGCACATGCATGGCGACCTCTTCATCATGACCGAGGGCCGCCAGCAGCGCCAGCGTCACGATCGAGCGCTCACGTTTGGAAAGACCAGGTCGCGCCCACACAGTTCCCCAGGCCGCTTCTGTGATCAGGTTCTGGAACGGCCGGTCGAAATCGGTGGCGGCATCCTCGGCCCGGTCGACATGCGGATCGCCAAGCACGGAGCGCCTAACCGCCAGTCCGGTCTGGTATGTGGTTGTGGTCTCTGACATGTCATCCATGAGTTTGCTTTCGATCGGGAAGCGATGCGACGAAATCGCGGATCAAGGCAGTCAGCGCCTCCGGCTGCTCGACGCAGGGAATGTGTCCGGCATCGCGAATGATTTCGAAGCGCGCGCCGGGGATAAGGTCGGCCAACCAGCGGACGAGATCGGGACCGGTCGAGCCATCCTGATCGCCGACGATGCAAAGCGTCGGCACGCTGATGCGCTGCGCAACTTCGGTGAAATCCGCATCGCGAACCGCGGCACATGTCCCGACATAACCGACGAGCGCCTGCCTGGTCAGCATGTTCCAATAGCCGTCAAGCTCCGCCACGCGGGCTGAGTGGAAGGCTGGAGTGAACCACGTCTTCAGCACGGCATCGGCGATGGCCTGGATGCCTTTGCTTTCGATCGTTGCGATGCGTGTGTTCCAGCTGTCGGTCGTGCCGATCTTGTGGGCCGTGTCGCACAGAATAAGGCCATCGACGATCTCTGGGCGCCTGGCACAGAAACCTTGCGCGACCAGACCGCCGACCGACAGGCCGCAAAGCACCACATTCGTCAGCCCGAAATGATCGATGAGGCCGGAGAGATCGTCGACATGATCGTCGAGCGAGCGGATGCCGCCGATATCGGAGAGCCCATGGCCACGCTTGTCGTAGACCAGCATGGGCATTTCCCCGCTCAACTCAGACGACACCGCATCCCAAATCCTGAAGTCGGTGCCGAGCGAATTGATGAACACGATCGGGCGCGCGCTGCGGTTCGCCTTGATATGGCGATGGTGCAGCGTGATGCCGCCAATGTTGACGAATGGCACGATTTCGATCCTCCATCTTCACATTGCACTAGGTGTTTGGTTCGGTAAAATGATATTTTGCGCCGTTTCATTAACTCAGGGGTTATGAAAAACCATGGTCGAAAGCCGCATCCGGTTCCGCCATCTGCAGGCATTCCTCGAAGTAGCGCGCCAGAGAAGCGTAGCCAGAGCCGCCGACTTTCTACATGTCAGCGCGCCGGCGGTGACCAAGACATTGCGGGAACTGGAGGAGGCGCTCGGTGTAGCCGTGGTCGAACGCGACGGTCGCGGCATAAGGGTGACGCGGCTCGGCGAAATCTTCCTCGGCCATGCCGGCACGGCAATCACCGCGCTGAAGCGCGGTGTCGATTCCGTGCGGCAGGATGGGGCAATCAACCGCCATCCGATCCGCATCGGCGCATTGCCGACGGTGTCGGCACGGGTGATGCCGCTTGCCATGAGCCTGTTCCTTAAGGAGAATACCGGGGCCGCGATCAAGATCGTCACCGGCGAGAACGCCGTGCTGCTCGAACAGTTGCGGATCGGCGCGCTCGACCTCGTCGTCGGGCGGCTGGCGGCGCCGGAAAAGATGACCGGCTTTTTCTTCGAGCATCTCTACTCCGAGCAGGTGCTGTTCGTGGTGCGCGCGGGCCATCCGCTGCTGCAGCCGGGCGTGGACGTGTTCGCCAGGCTCGACGAGTTCCCGGTGCTGATGCCGACACGGGAATCGGTCATCCGTCCCTTTGTCGACCGTTTGTTCATCACCAATGGCATGACGGCGCCGGCAACGGAGATCGAAACCGTCTCGGATTCCTTCGGGCGCGCCTTCATGCGCCAGAGCAATGCTGTCTGGATCATTTCGGCCGGCGTCGTCGCCAATGAAATCGGCAGCGGCGCGTTCGTCGCCTTGCGCGTCAACACGGAGGAAACCAAGGGGCCGGTCGGCCTGACGATGCGTACCGACACCGCCCCCTCGCCTGCCTTCTCCATCATGCTGCAGACCATCCGCGAAGCGGCCAGCCAAAACGCCTGAGACACTCAGGCCTCGACGGAAACAGCACCCTCGCCTCGAAGATTTCATAACCCCTGGGTTAGTGAAACAGCGCAAAATATCATTTTACCGAACCAAACGCCTAGTGCACTGTGATTTCGGAGGATCGAAATCGTGCCATTCGTCAGCATCGGCGGCGTACCGCTGCACCGTCGCCGAATCCAGGCGAACGGCAATGCTGCGATCGACGAATTCAATAGGCAGCAGAAGCTTTGAACGAACCGGCGGTTCGCCTCAGGGCGCCGCCAGAAAAAGGGAGGACCAACCACATGACTCCAGGAAAATCCATCATTAGCGGCGTCACGCGACGCCAGTTCATCGCCACATCGATCGCCGGCGGTGCGGCACTCGCTTTCGGTGGCAGCAAGGCCTTCGCCGCGGGCGACACGCTCAAGGTCGGCTTCGTCAGCCCGCGCACCGGCCCGCTCGCCGGCTTCGGCCAGACCGACGGCTACGTGCTCGACCTTGCCCGCAAGGCGCTGGCCGGCGGCATCGAACTCGGCGGCAAGAAATACAGCGTCGAGATCCTCGACCAGGATACGCAATCGGATCCGTCCCGCGCCGGCCAATTGGCCAAGGACCTGATAAACAATCAGGCCATCGACCTGATGCTGGCCGTGTCCACCCCGGAAGTCATCAATCCGGTGGCTGACGCTTGCGAAGCCGCCGGCGTGCCTTGCCTGTCTACCGTCATGCCCTGGGAAGCCTGGTATTTCGGTCGCGGCGCCAAGCCCGGTGAGCCCTCGCCGTTCAAATGGACCTATCATTTCGGTTTCGGCGTCGGCGAGTTCTTCAAGACCTACATCTCGCAATGGAACCTGATCGAGACCAACAAGAAGGTCGGCGTCATGTATCCGAACGACGCCGACGGCAACGCCATCCGCGCCCATCTGGCGCCGCTGCTGGCCAAGGAAGGTTTTGCCATCGTCGATCCCGGCGCCTACGAAACCGGCACCACCGACTATTCGTCGCAGATCGCCATGTTCAAGCAGGAAGGCGTTGAGATCTTCAATTCTTTCCCGATCCCGCCGGATTTCGCCGCCTTCTGGCGTCAGGCGGCACAGCAGGGCCTGACGAAACAGATCAAGATCTGCCAGGTCGCCAAGACCGGCCTGTTCCCGTCCGACATCGAGGCGCTCGGCGATCTCGGCATGAAGATTTCGAGCGCCGCCTACTGGCACAAGGCCTTCCCCTACAAGTCGCCGCTGACCGGCGTCTCCGGAACCGAGCTTGCCGACGGCTACGAGGCGGCGAGCGGCAAGCAGTGGACGCAACAGCTTGGCGCTTCGATGTCGTTGCTCGACGCCGGCTTCGAGGCGCTGAAGGCAAGCACCGACGCCAAGGACAAGGCAGCGGTGGCCAAGGCGCTGAGCACGCTGAAGACCGAGACCATGATCGGCAAGGTCGACTTCACCAGCGGCCCGGTGGCCAATGTGTCGCCCGGCCCGATCATCGGCACTCAATGGGTGGCCGCCAAGGAAGGCAGCAAGTTCCCGCTCGACTATGTTGTGACCGACAACGCCACCGACCCGAAAGTGCCGGTCGAGGCCAAGCTTCTGCCTTACAACGGCTGATGGACCGCTGACGAGGATCGACTGGTGACCCATTCGCAACAACAGGCGATCCTCAATGCCGCCGGCATCCACAAGCGCTTCGGCGCGCTTGTGGTGCTGGACAACATCGATTTTGCCATGGCCGCCAATGAGGCGGTCGGCATTGTCGGCCCGAACGGCGCCGGCAAGACCACTTTGCTCAGCGTGCTCTCAGGCGCTTTTCCGCCAAGTTCGGGCTCGGTCAGCTTCAAGGGCGGCGATGTGACGCCGCTGTCGGCGACCCAGCGTTGCCGGCTCGGGCTGGTGCGCACGCATCAGGTGCCAAAGCCGTTCGGCGGCATGACCACCTTCGAGAATGTCTTCGTCGCGGCGTCGCATGGCGCCGGCCTGGGCCGTGACGAGGCCTATGCGGAAGCGCTGGGCTCGCTGCAGCTGTGCGGCATGCTCGGTGTTGCCAACCGGCGCGCCGAAACGCTCGGCCTGCTCGACCGCAAGCGCCTGGAATTGGCGCGGGCTTTGGCGGCAAAACCGACGCTGCTTTTGCTGGACGAGATCGGTGGCGGACTGACCGACGGCGAAGCCAGCGAACTCGTCGACACCATCAAGGAATTGCGTCGCCGCAAGATCGGCATCATCTGGATCGAACACATCGTGCATATTCTTCTGCAAGTGGCTGAGCGCCTGATCTGCATGGATGCCGGCAAGATCATCGCTGACGGCAACCCGCAAGCGGTGATGGCCGATCCCCAGGTGATCAGCGCCTATCTCGGCGGAGGCCCGAAATGAGCCTGCTGACGGTCGAGAATCTGGTTGTGCGGCACGGCCTGCTGCAGGCGGTGCGCGGCGTCAGCTTCATCGTCGAGCGTGGCCAGACGCTGGCCCTGGTTGGCGCCAACGGCGCCGGCAAGACGACGCTGCTGAGAGCCATCGCCGGCGCGCATCCGGCATCGGGAGGCCGGGTGCTGTTCGACGGCGCCGACCTGTCCGGCGTGCCGTCGCACGGCCGCGTTGGCAAAGGCATTGCGCTGGTGCCGGAGGGGCGAAAACTGTTCGTGCAGATGACGGTCGAGGAGAACCTTCTGCTCGGCAAAACCACTGGGCGGCCTGGCGACTGGAGCGTCGACAGGGTGCTCGACATTTTTCCCAATCTGAAAGCCCGCCGCCATGCCAAAACAGGTCATCTGTCGGGTGGCGAACAGCAGGCAACGGCAATCGGCCGGGCGCTGATGAGCAACCCCGAGCTGCTGCTGCTCGACGAGGTCTCGCTCGGCCTGTCGCCGCTCATCGTCGATCGTGTCTATGCCTCGCTGCAAGGGCTGATCAGTTCCGGCACCACGATCATTCTGGTCGAACAGGACCTCAACCGGGCGCTCTCTGTGTCGGACAAGGTTATCTGCATGCTTGAGGGGCGCGTCGCGCTCGAAGGATCGAGCAAGAGCGTTTCGCGCGACGACGTGACCAAGGCGTATTTCGGCCTGCACAAGGCGAGCGCCGGGAGCGTGCCGGCATGAGCAACCAGATCATCCAGGGCATCCTGCTCGGCGGCTATTACGCGATCATCGCCTGCGGCCTGTCCTTCATGTTTTCGGTGATGCGCATCATCAACCTCGCCCATGGCAGCCTTGCCGTGTTTTCGGCCTATGCGCTGTGGCTACTGGCCTCGCAATTCCACATCGCACCGCTGCTCGGCCTGCTTATTGTCCTGCCGTTGATGGCGGTGATCGGCTGGGCGCTGCAGCGCTTCCTGCTCGAGCGCAGTGCGCGCGGCGGCGCGCTGCTGCCAATCCTCACCACCTTTGGCCTCGCCATCGTCATCGACAATCTCTTGTTCGAACAGTTCGGCGCCGACACACGCTCGCTGGCGCCCTATATCGGCAGCCTGTCCTACGATTCCTGGGAATGGCCCGGCAGCATCTATGTCGGCAAGCTCGCCGTCATCACCTTTGCTGCCGCCGTGGTGCTGCTAGGCGGGCTGCAACTGTTCCTGACCCGCACCGGGCTCGGCCGCTCGATCCGCGCGACGTCGGAAGACCCTGATACCGCCGGCCTGGTCGGCGTCGATGCACGCCGTGCCAATGCCATTGCCGCATCGATCGCCATGGTCACGGTCGGCCTTGCCGGCGCCTTTCTCGGCATGCGCGCCACCTTCGATCCCTATGCCGGCGCGCCGCAATTGCTGTTCGCCTTCGAAGCCGCGGTCATCGGCGGCGCCGGCTCGCTTTGGGGAACGCTGATCGGCGGCATCGTGCTGGCGCTCGCCCAGACGCTCGGCGCGCAGGTGCATCCGCAAGGTTTTCTGATCGGCGGCCATGTCGCATTCCTGGTCGTCCTGTTCATTCGGCTCTCCACTTCGGGCTTTGGCCTGCGCGGCCTGTTGCGCCTGCGGAGCGCGTCATGAGCGCCCCTGCCACCACCCCTGTCATCGAGCGTGGCACCGCGACCTCGCGCATCGCCGCGATTGCCGTCGCCATCATCATCGCCCTGCTGGCGATCGCACCGCAATTCCTGTCGGCCGGCGCGGTCGACAGGCTGACCGCGCTTTTCATCTATGTGATCCTGGCCGCGATGTGGAACGCGCTGGCCGGTTTTGGCGGCCTGGTCTCGGTCGGGCAGCAGGTCTTCTTCGGGCTCGGCGCCTATTTCGCCATCCGCCTGGCCGATGCCGGCCTCAACCCTTTCCTCGCGCTTTTCGCATCGGGCATTGTCGTCGGCGCCGTGTCCATCCCTCTCTCGCTGTTCATGCTGCGGTTGAAGAACGGCGAATTCGCCATCGGCATGTGGGTCATCGCCGCGCTGACGCATCTTCTGGTCAACCTCGACCGGCTGGTGCAGGGCGAAACCGGCACATCGCTGATCTCGCTCAACGTCTATGATTCCGGCACAAGGCGGGCGACGATTTACTGGCTGGCACTGGCTTCGATGACCGCCCTGCTCGCCATCCTGTTTGGCCTGCTGCGCGGCAGCACGGGTGCGGCGATCCGCGCCATCCGCGACAATGAGGATGCCGCCGCTTCGGTCGGTGTGCGCGTCACCGGCACCAAGCGGCTGCTGTTCGTGCTGGCCGCCTTCGGCATCGGCATTGCCGGCGCACTGTGGCTGGCAACCTCCATCACCTTCCAGCCCAAAACCTATTTCAGCGTCCAATGGACCGCCTACATGATCTTCATGGTGCTGGTCGGCGGCATCGGCACATTCGAAGGCGCCATTTTAGGCGCGCTGGTGTTCTTCCTCATCGAGACATGGTTCGGCGGCACCGGTGTCTGGTACCTGGTCGGCCTCGGCGCCACGGCCGTGCTGTTTTCGCTGCTTCTGCCGCGCGGCCTGTGGGGGACGATCGAGGAGCGTTTTGGCCTGCGCCTGCTGCCGGTCGGCTATCGCGTCAGGCTGCCCGCAATCGAGACGGGTCTGTCGGGCGACGACTCCCAAGCGTCGCGACAAACCACATCACAGCGGGAGAAGGCGTGAGCATGCTTTTCGGCAAGACCATTCTCATCACCGGTGTCGCCTCAGGCATCGGCGCCCGCACGGCGGAACTGGCGGGACAGCTCGGTGCCGAGGTGATCGGTGTCGACGTCCGCGAACCCACCGGACAGGCCGGCACTTTCGTCAAGGCCGACATCTCGTCGAAGGCCGGCGTCGATGATCTGGTTGCGCAGCTGCCGCAGCGCATCGACGCGCTCTGCAATGTCGCGGGTCTCTCCGGCAACACCGGCGCCGCGGCGACGCTCGCAGTGAACTTCTTCGGACTGCGGGCGCTTTCGGAAGGCCTCTCGCCAAAGATCCGCGAAGGCGGCGCCATCATCAACGTCGCCTCGATCGCCGGTTTCGGCTGGCGCGCCAATCTCAACCGCGCCGCCTCGATGGTCGGCATCGAGGGCTTTCCCGATGTCGCCAAGGTGGTCGCCGACCATGTCGTCAAGAACGAGGAAGGCTATCCCGTTTCCAAGGAACTTCTGCTCTTGTGGACATTTCGCGCCGCGCACCAGGATCTGTTCAGGAGCCGTGGCATCCGCGTCAATGCGGTCAGCCCTGGACCGGTTGAAACGCCGATCCTCAAACAGTTCCGCACCGTGCTCGGCGACGCCCGCGTCGACAGCGACATTGCAAGGGTCGGCCGCGCCGGCACCTCCGGCGACATCGCACCTGTGGTGCTGTTCCTGTGCTCGGACGCTGCGCGCTGGGTCAACGGCGCCAACGTGCCGGTCGACGGCGGCCTCGAGGCTTCAATCAATGCCGAAGTGCTCGGCTTCTAAGAAAACGCTCCAGCGGAGCGAGGGAGAAAAACTATGGATATCGGACTTCTGATCGACGGCGACAAAAGGGATGCGTCCGGCTCGGCGGCCTACGAGCGCATGGACCCGTTCACCGGCAAACTGGCGACGCGTGCCGCCGCGGCGAGCGTGGCCGACGCCAACGCCGCTGTCGAAGCCGCTGCGGCTGCCTTTCCCGCTTGGTCGAAAACCGGGCCCGGCGGGCGCCGCGCTCTGTTGTCGAAAGCCGCGGATGTGATGGCCTCGAAGGTCGGCGAGTTCACCAGGCTGATGATGGAAGAGACCGGCGCCACCGGTCCCTGGGCCGGCTTCAACGTCATGCTGGCCGCCAACATGCTGCGCGAAGCGGCTGCCATGACGACGCAGATCTCGGGCGAGATCATCCCGTCCGACAAGCCGGGCACGCTGGCCATGGCGATCCGCCAGCCGGCCGGTGTGTGCCTCGGCATCGCGCCGTGGAATGCACCGGTGATCCTCGGCACCCGCGCCGTGGCGATGCCGCTCGCCTGCGGCAACACCGTGGTGTTGAAGGCCTCGGAAATGTGCCCCGGCACGCACCGGCTGATCGGCCAGGTGCTGGTCGAGGCCGGCCTGCCCAAGGGCGTCATCAATGTCGTCACCAATGACCCGAAGGACGCCGCCGGAATTGTCGAGGCGCTGGTCGCGCATCCCTCGGTGAAGCGCATCAACTTCACCGGCTCGACCAAGGTCGGCAGGATCATCGCCGAGCTCGCCGGCCGGCATCTGAAGCCGGCGCTGCTCGAACTCGGTGGCAAGGCGCCACTGCTGGTGCTGGACGATGCCGACATCGACGCGGCGGTGAATGCCGCCACTTTCGGTGCCTTCATGCATCAGGGCCAGATCTGCATGTCGACGGAACGCCTGATCGTCGACGAAAAGGTCGCCGATGAATTCGTCTCCAAACTGGCCGCCCGCGCATCAAAGCTGCCGGCCGGCGACCCGCGCGGCCATGTCGTGCTCGGCTCGCTGATCAGCAGCCAGGCCGCCGACAAGATGGAGGAGCTCGTCGCCGACGCGGTCGCCAAAGGCGCCAGACTTGTCGCCGGCGGCAAGCGCACGGGCACGGTGGTCGAGGCGACCTTGCTCGACCATGTCACGCCGTCGATGCGCGTCTATGCCGAAGAATCCTTCGGCCCGGTCAAGCCGGTGATCCGTGTCAAGGGCGAGGACGAGGCCGTACGCGTCGCCAACGACACAGAATACGGCCTTTCGTCAGCGGTGTTCAGCCGGGACATCAAACGCGCCATGGCGGTTGCCGCCCGCATTGAAGCCGGTATCTGCCACGTCAACGGCCCGACCGTTGGCGACGAGGCGCAGATGCCGTTCGGCGGCGTCAAGGGCTCGGGCTATGGCCGCTTCGGCGGCAAGGCCTCGATCGCCGAGTTCACCGATTTGCGCTGGGTAACGATCGAGGATCCGAACCAGCACTATCCGTTCTGAACGGCGCAGAAGGGCAGATGGCTATCTGCCCAACGTAAGGCCAGCCCTCCTCGCTTCCCCACGCAGGAACGGTAGCCCGACCTCGATGACGTCGCTCGGATTGTCGGCCACCGGCCGCCACACGGCGAGCCCGCCGGCGATGTCGACATCGACGTGGTTCATGCTTTCGAGCGTAATCGGGCCGGTGTAGCCGATGGCGGCGATCGCCTGCATGCACGCGGCCCAGTTGAGCATGCCGCGCCCCGGCACGCCGCGATTGGCCTCCGAGACATGGACATAGCCGAGATAATGTGCCGCCGCCGCGAAGCCGGCGGCAAAGCTCTCCTCCTCGATATGCATGTGGTAGGTGTCGAGATGGATGAAGATGTTGTCGGCGCCGACGCGCTCGATGATCCTGGCAGCATCGATGCCGCGGTTGATCAGATGCGTCTCGTAGCGGTTGCAGGGTTCAATGCCGAGCTCCAGCCCATGCGCTTTTGCAGCCTTGGCGGCGCGTCCTAGGAAGCGGCACATGCCGTCGATTTCACCGGCCGTCGGCGCGCGGCCTGACGTCTTGCCGATCGTGCCATAGGTGACGCCGCCGAGCGCAGCACTCCCAACCGCTTCGCACACCTCGAAGGCCGGCTCGAGGAAAGCCAGCGCCTCGTCCGGCCGCTCGACAACATCGAGCGTGCGCGGCAGGCCGAGCGACGGGATCAACTCGACGCCCTGGCGTTCGGCGAAGGCGCGCGTGCGCTTGGTGTCGATCTCCTCGGGTCGCAGCAGCGGGATCTCAAGCAGGCCGATGCCCAGCGCCTTCAGCCGCTCCATCTGCGGTTCGATCAGGTCAAGGTCCCAGACCGGCGCGATGGCGAAAGTGTGCAGTCCAAATGTATTCATCGGTCAGCCTCGTTGTTCATGCGCCGCGGCGGCACTGATATCGCCGCCGCCGACGATGCGGCTGACGACTTGGTTCATGTTGGTCCTGGCGGTGATCAGGTCGGCCTCGGCCCGGCCGTGGCGCAGCACGACGATGCGGTCGGTGACCGACAGCACGTCGTTCAACCGGTGCGAGATGAGGATGACGGCGATGCCTTCCGACTTCAGCCGCCGGATGAGATCGAGCACGCTCTGCACCTCGCGCACCGCAAGCGCTGCCGTCGGCTCGTCCATGATCACCAGCTTGGGGTTGAAGGTCAGCGCCCGCGCGATCGCCACCGTCTGCTGCTGGCCGCCGGAGAACGAACCGACCGACCGGTTTATCGATGGCAGATGCGCCCCCAGCCGCTCGATCATCTTCGCCGCCTGGCGGTCCATCTCGGCCTTGTCGACAATTCCGGGAATGAGCCCGAACAATTTCTTCGTCGGCTCGCGGCCAAGGAAGATGTTGGCGGCCACGTCCTGCTGCTTGGCCAGCGACAGATCCTGGTAGATCATCTCGATGCCGAGTTCGCGCCGCTGGCCGGGATCGAGCGGCAAAATATCCTTGCCGTCGAGTTCGATCGAGCCGGCGTCGGCCCGGTAGATGCCGGTGATGGTCTTCATCAGCGTCGACTTGCCGGCGCCATTGTCGCCGACGAGGCCGACCACTTCGCCGGCTTCGACCGAGAGGTCGACGCCATGCAGCACGTCGACGGCGCCAAAACTCTTGCGGATGCCGTGCAGGGTGAGAAGGGTCATACGCGTGACTCCTTGCGCACCTGGTACTGGTCGATGAACACCGCCAGGATCAGCACGGCGCCGATCGCCATCTGCTGGTAGTAGGATTGCACGGCAAGCAGCGTCAGCCCGTTCTGCAGCACGCCCATGATCAGCGCGCCGATCATGGTGCCGAGGATCGAGGCGCGGCCGCCGAACAGGTTGGTGCCGCCGATGATCGCCGCGGTGATGGCGGTCAGCTCATAGTTGATGCCGGCGGTCGGATCGCCGGCGTTGACCCGGGCGGTGAACAGCAGACCGGCAAGGCCGGCGAGCGCCCCTGACAGCGTGTAGATGATGCGGCGATGGCGTTCGACGCGGATGCCGGCGGCGCGCGCAGCACCTTCGCTGTCGCCAAGCGCCAGCGTATGGCGGCCGAAGCGCGTGTAGGCGAGTACGCAATGTGCCAGGAGAGCTGTTAGCACCAGCAGGATGACCGGCATGGGAATGCCGAACGGCCGGCCCTGCCCGATATAGACGATCGCCGCCGGCAATCCGTAGATCGCCCTGCCCTGCGAAATGATCAAAGCGAGGCCACGCGCCATGCCGAGCATGCCGAGGGTGACAATGAAGGCGGGCACGAAGGCGCGGGTGACCAATTGCCCGTTGATGTACCCTGCAAGCCCGCCGGCAAGGATGCAGGCAACGACCGCGAACACCGAGGGCCAGCCGAGATTGACGGCGACGAAGGCGCCGGCGACGCCGGCCAGCCCCATGACCGAGCCGAGCGACAGGTCGAGCCCGCCGGAGCCGATGACGAAGGTGGCGGCAATGGCCAGCACGCCGATCGTCGACGTCGCTAGCAGGATGTTGAGAAAATTGCTGAGCGACAGGAAATACGGCGACAGCACTGCCATCGCCGCGCTCAACGCCAGCAGCACCACCAGCGATTCCAACCGAATATGAAGTCGTTCGACGGATGCACGCTGCACCCGAGCCCAGAAACCGGGCCGCGCCATTTCAGAAGCCATCTTGCCTCACTTTGAAAAAAAGTGGCTGGCGCAGGCCAAGCCCGCGCCAGCCAGTCCGGGAGGACTATTTCACGTATTCGAGCATCGGCTCCTTGCCGGCGTCGATCACTTCCTTGGTCAGCACCAGGGTCGGCACGGCGATGCTTTCCTCGACCTTGTCGCCGGCGAGTGCCTTCTTGACGTTCTCGACCGCCTGCTTGCCGACGAGATAGGGAAGCTGCGCAACGGAAGCGTTGAGCCGGCCTTCCTTGATCGACTTGACCGCGTCCGAATTGCCGTCGACGCCGATGATCGTCACCTGCTCGCCCTTGCCGGCCGCATAGATCGATTCCACCGCGCCCAGCGCCATGCCGTCATTGGCGCAGAAAATGGCGACGAGGTCGGGATGCGCGGTTAGTGTGTCGGTGGCGATCGAAGCCGCCTTGTTGCGATCCCAGTCACCCGGCAGTGAGGCGACGATCTCCAGCCCGGGCGCCAGTTCCTTGAGCTTGTCGGCAAAGCCCTTGGCGCGCTTCTCGCCGGTGATGTTGCCCGACAGGCCTTCGATCACCAGCACCGGACCCTTGGCATCTTTGCCGAGTTTCGACACCAGATACTCGGCGCCCTGGCCGCCGGCCGCGACATTGTCAGAGCCGATGCGGAAGGCGATCTTGATGCCTTCCTTGTCGAGCACCGCCGGATCGAGATTGCCGTCGAGATCGACGACCTTGACGCCGGCATCCTGTGCCGCCTTCAGGCACGGCAGCAGATTGGTCGAGTTGATGGCGGCGGTGATCATCGCCACCGGCTTGCGCTCGAGCATGGTGTTGCAAAGGTTGAGCTGCGGCTCGGCAGCCTGGTCACTGTCGGCCGCCTGCTGGAAATATTTCACACCGGCCTCCTTGGCGCCGTCCTCGACGCCCTGGCCCATCGCACCCCAGAACGGGTTGGCCAACGTCTTCATCAGCACGCCATATTCGCCGTCCTCGGCCTTGGCCACACTGACGGCGGAAAGCGCCATCGCGACGCCAAAAGCCAAAGTAAATCGATTTATCTTCAATGCGAGTAATGTCATTTCGTTTCTCCTCCGGTTGATGTCACGCGCCGCGAGCCAAAGCCAGGTCCGGCGCTTCTGGTCCGTCTTCGACAATGGGGGCTATTGTCGGTTTCCTCCCCCGGAAAGCGGGCCGTTGCCTGGCGAGCCAACGGATTCCCGCATCAAAACCTGACAAGGCTCGAGCCGCGCCTTGGGCGGCCCCTCCTCGCCTTCGATCCTGGCAAACAGCACGTCCATCGCGTGGACGGCGATCTGGCGGACCGGCTGCACCACGGCGGCGATGGCCGGCCATGTCACCTGCATCCATTCGGCATCGTCGAAGCCGACCAGCGAAATGTCGTTGGGGCAATGCCAGCCGCGCCGCCGGAATTCGGACAGCGCCACCAGCGTGCCCTTCAGGAACAGCGAATAGACCGCCGTCGGGCGCTCGCCTGCATTGGCGCCCCCACCCTCAACTTCACATTTGTCAAAATAATCGCGCAGCTGCGCTCGGAGCGGTTCGACATCGGTTTCGGCAAGCACGACATCGATGCGGACATCCGGTGCCAGTTTGAGCGCGGTCGAGCGAAACCCGTCGAGACGGGCGCGCACCGTGGCCGCCTGTTCACCAAGACCGACAACCAGGATGTGGCGATGGCCCTTGCCGATCAGCTCGCGCGCCACCTCGGCACTTGCCGCCGCACTGTCGGCCGACACGGTGTCGAAAGCGTCGTCCGACAGCACGCGGTCGATCAGCACGCCGGTCATGCCGTTCAGCTTCATGAAGGCGGCTGCCGGGCCATGCTCGTTGCGCACCGGCGCCAGCACCACACCGGCCACTCGCCAGTCATGCATGCGCTCCAGTATCTCCTTTTCGCGCGCTTCCGATTCACGGCACGATGCCGCCACCAGCGTGTAGCCGCGCTGCTCGGCCAGGCTCTCGAGCTGGGTCACCATCTGGCCGAAGAATTCGCTTTCGAATTCCGGCATGATGGCGCCGATGATACGGCGTTTGGCGCGCCGCATGTCCGAGGCCAGCGGATCGACCCGGTAACCCAGGAGTTCGACGGCATCGAAGACGCGTTGTGCATTTTCGGGCTTGACCGTGGTGACGCCCGCCATGACCTTGGAGACGGTGGCGGCGGACACGCCGGCACGGCTTGCCACGTCGTGGATCGACGGACGCCGCTGCTGGGCTTGCCGATGCGCCATTGGTCCTCCTCCCGAGGTCGGGACCTTGCACCTTGTCCCGTGTGTGAATGGATAAATCGATTTTTCGCAGTTGTAAATCGTTTAATCCAAGGTAAGAGTTTGTTTCGAGTGGCGCGGTGCGGATCGCGCCGGGAGGAATTGCCATGTCCAACAGCGCCTTGCCGCTGGTCATCAGTGCGCCCGAACCACGCACGCTCGACCTGATCTTCACGCCACCGCAGCTGGCGCGCTTTCGGGCGAAATACCGCATTGTCGAGACGACGCCCGACGGCGTGGCGACGCTGCCGGCCGATGTGTTGGCTGTAGCCCGCTACATCGTTGGCCAACCGCCGATCACGCCGCAGACGCTGGAGACAATGAAGGCGCTGCGCTGCGTCTTCAATGTCGAGACCAATCTCCTCAACAACATGCCCTACGAGACGCTGTTTGCACGCGGCATCCATGTCGTCACCACGGGCCTAGTCTTCGCCGAGCCGGTCGCCGAGCTTGGCCTTGCCATGGCGCTCAACCTCGCCCGCAACATCGTCGACGCCGACCTCGCCTTCCGCCAGGGCAAGGAGCTTTGGGGCGGCGACGGCAACCAGACGGCACGGCTGCTTTCGGGCGCCGATGTCGGCATCGTCGGTTTCGGCGATCTCGGCCGCGCGCTGAACCGGCTGCTCACAGGCTTCCGCACCCGCACCAAAGTCTTCGACCCCTGGCTGCCGCCATCGATACTGATCGACAACGGCGTCGAACCAGCCTCGCTCGATGACGTCCTGTCGACCAGTGATTTCATCTTCGTCGTCGCCTCGGTGACCTCAGAGAATCAGGGCTTTCTCGGTGCCGAATCCTTCGCCAGCATGCGCAAGGGCGCCGCCTTCATCCTGCTCAGCCGCGCCGGCGTAGTCGATTTTCCGGCGTTGATGGACGCGGTGAAGAGCGGCCACATCGTCGCCGCCAGCGACGTCTTCCCCGAAGAGCCGCTGGCGCAGCAGCATCCCGTGCGCGCCCTGCCCGGCTTCCTGCGCTCGGCGCACCGCGCCGGTGCGCTCGACATCGCTTTCAAGCGCATGGGCGACATGGTGTTGGAGGACATGGACCTGATCGACCGCGGCCTGCCGCCGCTGCGCTCCAAGCGCGCCGAACGCGAAACCGTCTCGCGCATGCGGTCAAAGCCTGTGGACAAGAACTAGTCGGCGGCAAGAGCGCGGAGACGAAGCGTGTTGCGGGCGATCTGCCAGGCGGATTCGACATGCCGACGCGCCGCCGCCTCCGCCTCTTCAGGCTTGCGCGAACGGATGGCGTCCATGATTTCGGTCATTTCGGCGATCGCCGGCTCGCGGCGGTTCTCCGAGGCGATCGTCATCGAACGCAGCTGGTTGATGCGCACATTCAACCCGGTGACGATTTCCCAGGCAATGCGCTTATCGGCCGCCTCGAACAGCGCCTCGTAGAATTTGGTCGTCGCCCGCATCACCGCGACCGGCACGCCTGACGCCCAGGCTTCGAAAAGGTTGGTCAAAGCGCCATTGAGCAAAGCGATCTGCTCGCTCGTAGCCGACATGGCGCAAGCCCGCGCCGCGATGCCCTCCAGCAGCGCCCGCAATTCGTAGATCTCGTCGGTGCGGCCGAGATCCGGCTTGGCCACGGCAGGTCCGTGGCCCGGTATCATCTGCACCAGGCCTTCCGCCTCCAATTGCCGCAGAACCTCGCGCACGACCGAACGGCTGACCCCGAGCTGATCGCAAAGCGGCCGCTCGACCAGCCTTTCGCCGGGCTGGAAGTGGAAATCCATGATCGCCTCGCGCATGCGCTCCAGCGCCAGCGTCCGCAGCGTCTTGGCGGAGCGGTCGATCCGCAGCGTATCGTCTGACATTTTTTCTTTGCCTCCCTGGTACAGCCACAAAACAGATTCCATGGGCGATTGACAAGGTTCTTGGCGCTCCATAGCATGGTATACCATAAGACGAGATAGAGATGACGGCGCGAAACCGCGCCATCCCAGAGGATTTTGATGAAACCGGCCATTCGAAAGATCGTCACCTACATCGAGAACACGCTGATCGAAGGCGGCAAGGCAGCACCCCAGCCGCTGCGCCTGATCGGCGTCGCCGCGGTGCTGACGAACCCCTGGGCAGGGCGTGGTTTCACTGAGGATCTGTCTCCCGAGATCCGCGCCATCGCCCCCATCCTCGGCGAAATGCTGACCCGCGAGATCATCGCCGTCGCCGGTTCGGGCGAGGCGATCGAAGGCTACGGCAAGGCTGCCATCTGCGGCACCTCGGGCGAAATCGAGCACGCCTCGGCGCTGATCCACACGCTGCATTTCGGCAATCACTACCGCCGTGCCGTCGGCGCCAAGACCTATCTCGCCTTCACCAATCTACGCGGCGGGCCGAACACGCCGATCATGATCCCGCTCATGGACAAGAACGACGAGGGCCGCCGCTCGCACTATCTGACCGTGCATTTCCAGATCGGCGATGCGCCGGCGCCGGACGAACTGGTGGTGGCGCTCGGCGCCTCCATTGGCGGGCGCCCACATCATCGCATCGGCGACCGCTATCAGGACCTCAAGGAGGTCGGGGATCTGCATGGCTGACGCCGCCGCCCCTCTATGGGTCCGGGACACGGCTCCGGACGGAACCGGCTTCATCCGTGCCGGCTCCGGCACGCCGGTTCTGCTCATTCATGGCGTCGGCATGAATGCCGCGATCTGGCAGGCGCAGATCGATCTGATGAAGGATCGCCACGATCTGATCGCCATCGACATGCTCGGCCATAGCAACTCGCCGCTGCCACCGGAAAATGCCGCGCTGTCTGACTTTGCCGATCAGGCGATCCGCCTGCTCGATCATCTCGGTCTCGCCTCGGTATCGATCGTCGGTCATTCCATGGGGGCGCTGGTCGCTCTCGAAGTCGCCCTGCGCGCACCGTCGCGTGTCGGCTCCGTGGTCTGTCTCAACGGCGTGTTCCGTCGCCCTGAGGCACTGGCGCAGGCCGTGCGCGAACGCGCCGCCGCGCTCGGCTCTCACGCCGTCCCTTCCGCCATAGCCGCAACGCTTGCCCGCTGGTTCGGCGACCCGCTGCCGGCCAGTCTGGCCGGCGCGGCCAACATGGCGCGAACGGCCTTGGAAAGCGTTGACGCCGAGGGCTACGCGCGCACCTACCGCCTGTTTGCTCACGCCGATACCCAGCATGTCGATCGCCTCGCCGAGCTTGCAGCCCCGGCGCTGTTCATGACCGGATCCGAGGACAGGAATTCCACGCCCGCCATGTCGGCGGCCATGGCCCGCCTTGCACCGCGCGGCCAGTGCCTCGTGCTGAGCGGCGAAAGGCACATGATGACAATCGCTTCGCCCGAAAAAGTGACTCAACACATCATGGCGTTTCTCGATGCGAAGAAAGACGCTGCCGCCACACCGGAGACGGCTCCTGCATTTGACCCCGGCGAATTCAGGCGGGCGCTGGGCTCGTTCCTGACCGGCGTCACCATCGTCACCACGGTCGGTGCGGAAGGCGAGCCGCGCGGCTTCACCGCCAACTCCTTCACCTCGGTCTCGCTCGATCCGCCGCTGGTGCTTGTCTGCATCGCCAAGAAGGCGTTGGGGCACAGCGCGTTTTCGACCTCAAGAGGTTTCGCGATCAACATTCTGTCGGAGAGCCAGAAGGCCGAGTCCGGCATCTTCGCCTCCAAGGCCGCTGACAAATTCGCTTCCGTTGCCTGGCAATCCGGGCAAACCGGCAATCCCCTGATCGACGGTTCCGTTGCCGTGTTCGATTGCGGCATGGAGCAACTGGTCGACGCCGGCGACCATTCGATCCTGATCGGCCGCGTCCGGGATTTCACCCACAATGGCGCGCAGCCGCTCGGCTATTGCCGCGGCACCTATGTCACGCCGGGCCTCAGCCAGGAGGCGCTGGCGGCAGCACCGCATGGGACCGAAGTCGGCGCCATTCTCGAAAATGAAGGCCGCGTGCTGTTTTTCGAAACACCGGACGGTTTCCACGAATTGCCGGCCGGGCGCGGGCTAGGCTCGCCGAAGGATGCCCGCAGCCTCAAGGGATGCCTCGCCGCCAAGGCCGTCGACGCACAACTCGGCTTCCTGTTTGCGGTGTGGGACGACGCGGCCGATCCGTCGCGCTCGCACGTCTACTACCGGGGAACGGTCACCGCTCCCAGTCCCAGTGATCGCCAGACCCGTCTTGTCGACATCGACCATATCGCCGATCTCAAGGTCGCTGATCCGGCGGTTCGTTCCATGCTGACCCGCT
Source organism: Mesorhizobium sp. P2_H9 (assembly GCF_056403215.1). NCBI lineage: Bacteria > Pseudomonadati > Pseudomonadota > Alphaproteobacteria > Hyphomicrobiales > Phyllobacteriaceae > Mesorhizobium > Mesorhizobium sp. P2_H9. The sequence goes on from NZ_JBFUFX010000009.1 coordinate 396,561, forward strand.
ATGTCCGTGAACGCACGGAAGATGCATTCGGTGTCTATGTCGGCAACGAGGTCGAAGGCGAGGTCCGGCCGCTCGCCAAGCCCGTGCCTTCGCAAGTTCTTCATTCCGGTCGCAGGTGACGCCGATGAAATTTTCGCTGTTCGTCCACATGGAGCGCTCGGATCTGGCGAAGCCGCATTCCGAGCTTGTTGCCGAATTGGAGGATCTGGTCCTGGTGGCCGAACAGGCCGGCTTCGAGACCGCCTGGATCGGCGAGCATCACGGGATGGAATTCACCATCTCGCCCAACCCGTTCATCAACATTGCCTATCTCGGCGCAAAGACCAGCACGATCCGGCTTGGCACCGGCACGATCGTCGCGCCGTTCTGGCACCCGATCAAGCTCGCAGGCGAAGCGGCGATGGCCGACGTCATCACCGACGGACGGCTCGACATCGGCATTGCGCGCGGCGCCTACAGCTACGAGTATCAGCGGCTTTTCCCCGAGCTCGAAGCCTGGGGCGCGGGTCAGCGCATGCGCGAGATGGTGCCGGCGATCCGTGGCCTGTGGGACGGCGATTTCGAACTCTCCGGCGAATTCTGGTCGTTCCCGTCGACCACCTCGTCGCCCAAGCCGCTGCAAAAACCTTATCCGCCGATCTGGGTGGCGGCGCGTGACCCCAACTCGCATGACTTCGCGGTGGCCAACAAATGCAATGTGCAGGTGACGCCGCTCGCCTCCGGCGATGGCGAAGTGGTGAGCCTGATGGAGCGCTTCAACACGGCTTGTGATGCTCATCCCGAAATAGCACGGCCCGAGATCATGCTCTTGATGCACACTTTCGTCGCTGAGGACGCCGCCGACGCCGATCGCCTGACGCAGGACCTGTCGCAATTCTACTGCCAGTTCGGCGCCTGGTTCCAGAACAAGAAGCCGGTGCGCCAGGGCATGCTGGAAGCGCTGACCGAGGCCGAGATTGCGGCCATGCCGCAATATGCGCCAGACAAGATCAGGCAGAATCTCGTGATCGGCGAAGCCGAGGAGGTGATCGCCAGGCTGAAGGCCTATGAGGCGCTCGGCTACGACCAGTATTCGATCTGGATCGACAGTGGCATTTCGCACGAGCGCAAGAAGAAATCGCTGCAGCTGTTCATCGACAGGGTGATGCCGGCCTTTGCCACACCGCAGGCGGGATCGTGATGAGCACCGGCGAATTCAGGAACTACATAGACGGCCAGTTCGTGGAGGCCGCCGCAACCTTCGACAGTGTCGACCCGTCGACCGGCGCGCCTTGGGCAAAAATGCCCGCCGCAACGGTGGCCGACGTCGATCGTGCCGTCGAGGCCGCCCACCGGGCGCTGCGCTCCGGCCCATGGGCCGCGATGACGGCGACGGCGCGCGGCAAGCTTCTGGTGCGGCTCGGCGATCTCGTCGTCGCCAATGCCGATCGGCTGGCGCAGCTCGAGACACGCGATACCGGCAAGATCATCCGCGAGACCCGCGCCCAGATCGCCTATGTCGGCGACTACTACCGCTACTATGGCGGGCTCGCCGACAAACACGAAGGGGCGTTCGTTCCGATCGACAAGGCGGATATGGAGGTGACGATCCGGCCGGAGCCGATCGGCGTCGTTGCCGCCGTCGTGCCGTGGAATTCGCAGCTCTTCCTGTCGGCCGTCAAGCTTGGGCCAGCGCTCGCCGCAGGTTGCACCGTCGTCCTCAAGGCATCCGAGGACGGGCCCGCCCCGCTGCTCGCTTTCGCCGAACTCGTCGACGAAGCCGGATTTCCCGCAGGCAGCGTCAACATCCTGACCGGCTTCGGTCACGACTGCGGCCACCGCCTGACCAGCCATCCGCTGGTCGCCCGCGTCGCCTTCACCGGCGGCCCAGCGACGGCCCGCCAGATCGTCAGGAACACGGCGGAAAACCTCGCCTACACCACGCTGGAACTCGGCGGCAAAAGCCCGGTGGTGGTGTTTGCCGATGCCGATCTGGAAAGTGCGGCTAACGCCGTCGTCGCCGGCATTTTTGCCGCCACCGGCCAGAGCTGCGTCGCCGGCTCGCGGCTCTTGGTCGAGCGCTCGGTTAAGGACGAGTTTCTCGCCCGGCTCAAGCAAAAAGCAGAAGCCATCAGAATTGGCGACCCGCAGGATTCCTCCACCGAAATGGGGCCGCTTGCCACATCGCGCCAGCGCGAATGGATCGAAAAGACCGTCGCCGAAAGCCTCGCCGCCGGCGGCCGGCTGGTCACAGGCGGCAAACGCCCTGAAGGCAAGGCGGATGGCTTCTACTATGCCCCGACGATCATCGAGGTACCCGATCAGACCCTGGCTTGCGTGCGCGAAGAGCTTTTCGGCCCGGTGCTGAGCGCGCTGGCCTTCGACACCGAGGCCGAAGCGTTGGCACTGGCCAACGATACGAAGTTCGGCCTGGCGTCCGGCGTCTTCACCACCAATCTCGCCAAGGCGCACCGCATGGCGCGCGGCATCCACGCCGGCGTGGTCTGGATCAACACCTACCGCGCCGTCTCGCCGCTAGTGCCGTTTGGCGGCTACGGCCAGTCCGGTCTCGGCCGCGAAGGCGGCATGGACGCGATCCGCGACTACACGCGTTCGAAATCGGTCTGGATACGCACCTCGGACGACCCAATTCCCGATCCTTTTGTCATGCGGTAGCCGCCGCAGGCCGGGGATTCGCGATCAAGGCGAAAACGCCGATCGCGAACAGCCAACAACGAAAACAAACAGAGGAGAACGACATGAAACTGATCTTCACCGGCATCCTTGCCGGACTTCTGGCAACAACAGTTCTGGCAACGACGGCCGCCAAGGCCGAGGAAATGGTGTTCACCAGCTGGGGTGGGACGACGCAGGAAGCGCAGACCAAATCCTGGGCGGAACCGTTCTCGGCCGCATCCGGCATCAAGGTCCTGCAGGACGGTCCGACCGACTACGGCAAGCTGAAGGCCATGGTCGACGCCGGCAGCGTCAATTGGGATGTCGTCGACGTCGAGATGGATTTCGCCATCAAGGCGGCCAAGGACGGCCTGCTGGAGCCGATCGATTTCACTGCTGTGCCGAAGGCCGACCTCGATCCGCGCTTCACCACCGACCATGCCGTCGGCAGCTTCTACTATTCCTTCGTGCTCGCCTGGAACAAGGGCGCCGTTTCGGGCGAGCCTGCCGGCTGGGCAGACATGTTCGACGTCAAGAAATTCCCGGGCAAGCGCACCTTCTACAAATGGTCGGCGCCCGGCGTCATCGAGATCGCACTGCTGGCCGACGGCGTTCCCGCCGACAAGCTCTATCCGCTCGATCTCGACCGCGCTTTCAAGAAACTCGACACCATCAAGTCGGACATTGTTTGGTGGGGCGGCGGCGCGGAGTCGCAGCAGTTGATCGCTTCCGGCGAGGCGGCCTTCGGCCAGCTCTGGAACGGCCGCGTCTTTGCGCTTCAGCATGACGAAGCCGATGTCGGCGTGTCCTGGACCCAGAACCTGACGGCGGCCGACGTTCTGGTGGTGCCGAAGGGCGCCAAGAACAAGGATGCGGCGATGAAGTTCCTGGCTGCGGCGAGCAGCCCGGCCGGCCAGGCAAAGTTTGCCGAAGCCAGCGGCTATGCGCCGATCAACACCAAGGCCAAGGCGGAGATGGCGGCGGACGTCGTGAAGTCGCTGCCGGACGCCCATGTCGACGGACAGATCAACCTCGACATGAACTATTGGGCCGAAAATCGCGACGCCATCGCCACGCGCTGGTACGCCTGGCAGGCGAAGTAACGGCTGCTGCCGCAACAGAACGGGACGAGACAGCGCAGGCTGTCTCGTCCCACAAACAGGTTCCCGCCATGTCGGTCGAAACGCGTCAGAGCTTTGGAGCTTTCAGGATGCCGGCAGGCTTCGGTGGCCTGCTGCCGGCGCTGATCCTGATTGCGCTGTTCTTCGCCGTCCCGGTGCTGGCCCTGCTGTTGCGCAGCGTCACCGAGCCGGCGCCCGGCCTGCAGAACTACGCGACATTGCTGGGCGACGGCACCTATGCGCGGGTGTTCTTCAACACCTTCCTGGTTGCGGCGGTCGTCACCGTCGTTACCGTGCTAGTCGCCTTTCCAGTCGCCTGGATGCTGGCGATCATGCCGGCGGCCCTCGCCTCGATCGTCTTCGGCATCATCATCCTGTCGATGTGGACCAATTTGCTCACCCGCACCTATGCCTGGATGGTGCTGCTGCAGCGCACCGGCGTTATCAACCGGACGCTGATCGCCATTGGCGTCATCGACCAGCCGCTGCCGCTCATCAACAATCTCATCGGCGTCACTATCGGCATGGTCTACATCATGCTGCCCTTCATGATCCTGCCGCTGGTCGGCACCTTGCGGGCGATCGATCCGATGACGCTGCGTGCCGCGGCCCTCTGCGGTGCCAGCCCGTTCCAGGCATTCCGCCGCATCCTCCTGCCGCTGTCGCTGCCCGGCATCGCCGCTGGTGGCCTGATGGTGTTCGTCATGTCTCTCGGCTATTTCGTCACCCCCGCGCTGCTCGGCGGCACGTCGAACATGATGCTGGCCGAAATGATCGCGCAGATGATCCAGTCGCTGCTCAATTGGGGGCTCGGCAGCGCCGCCGCCTTCATCCTGCTGGTCGTCACCATGGCGCTCTACGCATTGCAGCTGCGCCTTGTCGGCGCCCGGCGCGTGACGGGAGGCATCTGAGATGCTGCTCGATTACGACCGTATGGGATGGCTGAAAATTGCCCTGCTCGGCTTCACCGCGCTGGTCGCCGCCTTCCTCCTCTTGCCAGTGGTTTTCATCGTTCTGCTGTCGTTCGGATCGTCGCGCTGGCTGGCCTTTCCACCGCCCGGTTGGACACTGAAATGGTACCAGGAGCTGTTTGCCGACCCGTCCTGGCTGGAGGCGGCGCTGACCAGCGCCCGCATCGCCACCATGACGGCGATCCTTGCCGTGGTGATCGGCCTTCTCGCCTCGTTCGCGTTGGTTCGCGGACAGTTCCGCGGCCGCGAAATCCTGCGCGGCCTGCTGCTGACGCCGATGGTCCTGCCGGTCGTGGTCTTCGCCATCGCCATTTACGCCTTCTTCCTCCGCCTTGGCCTCGGCGGCACAACGATCGGCTTCGTCATCGCCCACACCGTGCTGGCGCTGCCATTCGCGATCATCCCGATCGCTACGGCGCTTGAAGGCTTCGACAAGTCGATCGAGGACGCGGCGATCGTCTGCGGCGCCAGCCCGCTCGAGGCCAAGCTCAGGATCACCTTGCCGTCGATCAGGATCGGCATCTTTTCCGCGGCGATCTTTTCCTTCCTTGCCTCCTGGGATGAGGTCGTCGTCGCCATCTTCATGGCCAGCCCCACCTTGCAGACCTTGCCGGTCAAGATCTGGGGCAGCTTGCGCTCGGATCTGAGCCCGGTGATCGCCGCCGCCTCCAGCCTGCTCGTCGGCCTCACCCTTGCCCTGATGGTGGTGACGGCACTGCTGCGCCGAAAGTTCCAGACATGACCCAGTCCTTTCTCTCCATCCGCAAATTGCACAAGGCGTTCGGCGCGTTCACTGCCGTGCATGACGTCACGCTTGAAATACCCAGGGGTGAATTCCTGACCTTTCTCGGACCGTCGGGCTCGGGAAAATCGACGACGCTCTATGCCATCGCCGGCTTCCAAGATCTAAGCTCGGGGGATGTGCAGCTGGAAGGCAAGTCGCTGCTCGCCGTGCCATCGCATAAGCGCAACATCGGCATGGTGTTCCAGCGCTACACGCTGTTTCCGCATCTGACCGTGGCGGAAAACATCGCCTTTCCGCTGCGGGTTCGCCGCCGGCCTGATGCCCAGGTGAAGAGGAAGGTCGCCGACATGCTGGCCCTGGTGCGGCTTGAGAGCTTCGCGGCCAGGCTGCCCGGTGCGCTGTCGGGCGGCCAGCAGCAGCGCGTCGCGCTGGCCCGGGCGCTGGCCTACGACCCGCCTATCCTGCTGATGGATGAGCCGCTTTCAGCGCTCGACAAGAAGCTGCGCGAGGAAATCCAGGCCGAGATCCGCCGCATCCACCGCGAGACCGGCGTCACCATCCTCTACGTCACACACGACCAGGAAGAAGCGCTGCATCTATCGGACCGCATCGCCCTGTTCAAGGACGGCCGCATCGAGCAGACCGGCACCGGTGAGGACCTCTATCTCAGGCCGGCAACCGACTTCGTCGCCGGCTTCATCGGCAATTCCAATTTCCTCGCCGCCGAACATCTCGAAACTGTCGACGGGGCGGCAACGATCCGGCTGGCGGACGGTTCGGTCGTCTCCGGCGTGAGCGTCAACGGTGCTTTCGAGAAGGGGCAAAAAACCAGGTTGATGATCCGGCCGGAAGCGTTTGGCATGGAGCGAAAGCCGGCGAGCGCGGAACTCGCTGTCGAGATCGTCGATGTCGCCTTCTATGGCGAACGCCGGCGCATCGTCGCGCGCACCGCCGCCGGACAGGAGATCGACATCAGGCCGACATCTGCCGCCATGCAATCGCATGATGGAGCGCAGTCCCGCCGGCAGGTGTTTTTCGATCCGGCCGCCGCGTTCCTGTTTCCGGCCTGACTGGTGGATCAGGCAGGCTGAGACCTATTCGGCGGCAACCCTGGCGGCTGGGCGATTGGCGAGCACAAGCCCGACCTCGTCGACGGCTTGCGCGACGCGCTTCAGGATCGGTTCCGAACGAAGCACGCCATCGGTGAAATCCTTGTCGGTGGCGTAGACCGCCGTCGGCAGGGCAAGCACTTCGAAGAAGCCGAACAGCGGCCGCAATTGATGCTCGACGATCAGCGCATGCCGCTCGCCGCCGCCGGTGGCCAGCAGCACCACTGGCTTGCCCTTCAAGGAGACCGGATCGAAGAGATCGAAGAAGTGCTTGAACAGACCGGTGTAGCTCCCCTTGTAGGTCGGCGAGCCCACCACCAGCACATCGGCATTGACGATGCTGTCGAGGATGGCCCGCGCTTGCCCGTCGAGGTCGCGTGCCCATTTGGCGCCACCGAGCGAAGGGCCGAGATCTTCCACGTCGTAGCTGCTCGCCGACAGGCCATGCTGGCGCGCAATGTCCTTCACCACCTGTTCGACGAAGCCGCGCGTCTTGGACGGCCGGGTGAAATTGCCGGAAAAGCCGACGACGGTTGGATTGGGCATGCTGTGGCACCTTCTTGCTACGGGCAAGCCCGCCTTCAGTGTCTACAAGTTTGATAGACTTCCGAATGCGGCAAAAGGAATGATAGGCCTTTCGGCACCGCCACGACGAACTATTTTTCCATTCGTTAGCGCAAACGGATGATGGCGGCGATCAATTTTCGGCGAGCGACACGAACCGTCCAACCGGCACGAAACCCTTATCCGATGCGGCTGCCGCCTGCCGGATCGAACAGATGCAGCGCCGCTGGATCGGCGGACAGCCGCACCACGTCTCCCGGCCGAACATTGCTGCGCCCCATGACAAAGACGCAGACCTGCTGTCCCGCCATCTTGACGTAGAACTGGGTCGACAGCCCGAGCGGCTCCACCACCTCAACCTCCGCCGTGAGCGCACCGTCTTCGGCGAGCTGGATATGTTCCGGCCGCAGCCCGACGGTAAGCGCGTCGCCATTCTTCAGCGGCAAGCCATCCGGCAATCTGAGCTTCTGGCCATCGGCCAGCACCGCCTCCACCTTGCCGCCCTTGTCGACCGTCGCCGGCAGGAAATTCATGCCTGGCGAACCGATGAAGCCGGCGACGAACATGTTGATCGGTCGGTCGTAAAGTTCCAGCGGATGGCCGACCTGCTGCACGAAGCCGTCATGCATGACGACGATGCGGTCGGCCATGGTCATAGCCTCGATCTGGTCGTGGGTGACATAGACTGAGGTGGTCTTGAGCTGCTGGTGCAGCGCCTTGATTTCGGCGCGCATATGGACACGCAATTTGGCATCGAGATTGCTGAGCGGCTCGTCGAACAGAAACACCTTGGGATCGCGCACGATGGCGCGGCCCATGGCAACGCGCTGGCGCTGGCCGCCCGACAGCTGGCGCGGCAGACGCTGCAGGAAAGTGTCAAGGCCGAGGCGCTTGGCGGCAGCGCCGACCCGTGTGTCGATCGTCGACTTCTCTGCCTTCTTCAACAGCAGGCTGAAGCCCATGTTGGACGACACGTCCATATGCGGATAGAGCGCGTAGGACTGGAACACCATGGCGATGTCGCGGTCCTTGGGCGCGACGTCATTGACCAGCCGGTCGCCGATGCGGATCTCGCCGCCCGAGACCTCCTCCAGCCCGGCGATCATGCGCAGCAAGGTCGACTTGCCGCAGCCGGACGGGCCGACCAGCACGACGAATTCGCCGTCGGCGATCTCCAGATCGACGCCGTGCAGGATGCGCAGCGAGCCATAGTCCTTCTCGACATGTTGCAGCGTGACGGAAGCCATCGGTTATCCTTTGACCGCGCCGGCGGTGAGGCCGGTGACGAGATAGCGTTGCAGGAAGGCGAAGAAGATGCAGACCGGGATCAGCGCCAGGATCGACGCCGCCATCATCTGCCCCCAGTCGACGGCGAATTTGCCGATATAGGTGAGCAGGCCGACGGCAAAGGTCTTCTGGTCGTCGCTGGAGATCAGCATCAGTGCGAACAAAAGCTCGCTCCAGGCAGCGGTGAAAACGAAGCCGAGCGTTGCGCCCATGCCGGGCAGCGTCAGCGGAACGATCACCTTGCGCATCGCCTGGGCGCGCGTGCAGCCGTCGATCATCGCCGCCTCTTCGAGGTCCCGGGGGATGCCGTCGAAGAAGGACTGCATCAGGAAGGTGGCGAAGGCGGTGTTGAAGGCGGTGTAGATGATGATCAGCCCGACCAGGCTGTTAGTCAGACCGAGTTCTCCCATGACCCGGTAGATCGGCGGAATGACCATCACCAGCGGAAACGTCTGCGTCAGCAAAAGCATGATCGCAAGCGTCGCCTTGCCGCGGAAGGTGAAGCGCGACATGGCGTACCCGGCGAGCGTGGCGATGATGGTGACGAAGGCTGCCGTCGACACCGATACGATGACGCTGTTCATGAAATAGCGCGGGAAATCAGAGGCTTCCAGCACAGTGATGAAGTTGTGGAAGGTCGTCTGCGACGGCCACAGCGTGATGCCTTCGGAATAAAGCAGCCGCTCCGGCGTGACCGATATCTTCAGCGTCCAGAAGATCGGGAACAGTGCAAAAATCATGTAGGCGGCAATGGCGCTGTAGAGGCCGATGCCACTGACAATGCGCGAGGAGGTCGAGCGTCCGGCAATCATCAGACGTGCCTCACCAGCGAGCGGCGGATGGCGATCAGCGCGATCGCGTAGACGATGAGCAGCACCAGCAGCAGCACCGCCACCGCCGAGGCATAGCCCTTGTCCAGCGACTTGAAGGCGCTGACATAGATGTAGACCGGCACCGTGCTGGTCGAGCCGGCAGGTCCGCCCTCGGTCATGACGAAGATCAGGTCGGCGAAGGTGGCGATCCAGATCGTGCGCAGCATGACGGTGATGACGATGGTCGGCGCCAGGAACGGCAGCGTCACCTTGCTGAAGCGCTGCCATGGCGAAGCGCCGTCGATGGCCGCGGCTTCATGCAGTTCCGACGGGATCGACTTCAGCGCCGCCAGCAGCGTGATGGCGAAGAACGGGATGCCGAACCAGATGTTGGCGATGATCGGCCCCCACATGGCGGTGGCCGGATCGGACAAGACGTTGGTCGGCTCGGCCTTCAGCCCCAGCGCAAACAGCCAGTGCGGCAATGGCCCGATGATCGGATTGAACAGCCATGCCCAGGTAAGGCCGGAAAGGAAGGACGGCACCGCCCAGGGTAGGAACACCACAGCCTGCACGAACTTGCGGCCGATGAACGGTTTGTCGAGCAGCAGCGCCAGGCCGAGACCGAGGAAGAACTGGAAGAACAGGCTGGCGACCGTCCACCACAGCGTGTTGACCAGCGCCTGCCCCAGAACCTGGTCGGACAGCATCGCCTGATACTGGCCAAGGCCGACATATTCCGATTTGAAGGCGGAGAATTTGCGGAACGAATAGCTGATGCCGACGATCAGCGGCACCACAAGCACCACGACCAGAAGCACGATCGCCGGGCTGAGATAGAGCCAGGGCTCGATGGCGGCATGGGTCAGCCGCTTCGCTCGCGGCTTGCCTGCGGGTCGTATCGTGGACACGGCATAGGTCATACGGACAGCTTCGTTCGGTTGAAAGGGATGAGCCGGCGTCGATGACAGCGTCCTTCTCCCCGTCACTATACGGGGAGAAGATGCCGGCAGGCAGATGAGGGGCAGCGCGAACTCTTAGAGGATGGCGCCGCCCCTCATCCGTCACTTCGTGACACCTTCTCCCCGTGAACGGGGAGAAGGGAGAACAACTACTTCTTGTTCTTGGCCAGCCAGTCCTGCTGCTCCTTGGTCAGGAACGCGGCCCATGCGTCGGCCGCCTCCTTGGCCGTCTTCTGGCCGAGCAGCACTTCCTGGAAGTTCTTGATCGCCACCTGGTCGACGAAGTTGCCGAGGTTTTCCAAATGCGTCGGCGGCGTCACCATTTCATATTTGGACGTGTCGCTGAGCTCGGTGAACCAGCCCTTGAACTGCTCGGTCTTGAAGTGGGCATCCTGGTCGGCGCCATTGTGGATCGGCACGACGCCGACCTCCTTGGCCCATTCCAGATTGTCCTTGGGCGACAACAGCGTCGCCATCAGCTTCCAGGCATCGTCCTTGTGCTGCGAATTGGCGAACATCGCCCAGCCGGCATAACCCAGCGTCGGATAGGATTTGCCGCTCGGCCCGACTGGCAACGGCGCCACGGCGAAGTCGTCGGCGCTCATCTTGTCGGCGATGCCGAGCAGCGCGTCGGGATCCTGGTTGAGCATGGCGCAGGTTCCGGAATAGAAACCGGTGACCGTCTCATTGAAGCCCCAGCTCACGGCATCCTTTGGCGCCAGGCCGTCCTTGTACATGTCGGCCAGCATCTGCAGGCCCTTGACCGAGCCTTCATCATTGATGGTCGAGGTGCCGTCTTCGTTGAAATAGCCGCCCTTGCCCTGAGCGATATTCATGAACATGTGCATGCCGTTGAAGGCGCCAGGGCCACCGCGCAGGCAGTAGCCATATTTGCCTGGAAGCGCCGAGATCTTCTTGGAGTCGGCAACGAATTCATCGAGCGTCGCCGGCGGGCCGTCGAGACCGGCCTCCTTGAACAGTTTCTTGTTCCAGAACAGCGCGTTCACATAGTAGCCGTAAGGGATCATGAACTGGGTGTTGTTGACCGTCGAGCCGAACTGCTTGGCCCGGTCGCCCAGCGTCTTGGCGTCGTCCCATTTGGCCATGTAGGGGCCAAGGTCCTCGAGCTGGCCGTTGGTGGCATAGAGGCCCATCCAGCGTTCCGGCATCTCGACGATGTCGGGCGTATCGCCGGCCTGCACCATGGTCAGGAATTTCTCGAAGGCCTGGCCCCAGGGCAGCGAGACCAGCTCGACTTTGACGCCCGGATTGGCCGCCTCGAACTCGGCGATCTGCTTCTTCAAGAATTCGGTGCGCGGCGGGCTGGTGATGACCTCGACCATCTTCAGCGTGGACTCGGCCAGCGCGCCGCTGGCGGAAATTGCCAAGCCGGCGGCAGTGGCAAGCATGATGCTCAGTCTTTTCATGTCAGGTACTCCCATTTTGAACTGCTCCGTCTATTTTTTTGCTTTGTCGAAGGCCTGGGCGATGTCGGCCCACAGATCCTCGACACTTTCCAATCCGACGTTGAAGCGGATGGTTCGGGGGCTGACGCCGAAGCGCGCCATCGAATTCAGGCCCGGCGTTTGCTCGAGCGAGGCCTTTGCCGGAACGACCAGGCTCTCATGGCCGCCCCAGCTGACGCCGATGCGGAAGAACTTCAGCGCGTCGACGAAGGCCGGAATGTCGACATCCTCGGTCACCTCGAAGGAAAACAGCCCGGCATAGCCGGCCAGCGTCGCCTTGCCCGGATGGTTGGAATAGGCCGGGTGGTTGACGCGCTCGACCTGGCCATGCGCCTTCAGCCGTTCGGCGATGGTGAGCCCGCTCTTCATGTGATGCGGCAGCCTGAGCGGCAGCGTGCGCAGGCCGCGCAGCAGCAGCCACGCCTCGAACGGCGACAGCTTGCCGCCGAGCGAGGAATAGGTCTGCTCGTTGATGCGAGCGATATGGGCGGCCGAGCCGGCAACCACGCCGGCGACGGTATCGCTGTGACCGCCGAGATATTTCGAGGCCGAATGCAGCACGAGGTCGACGCCATGCGAGATCGGCTTCTGGAACACCGGCGTCGCCCAGGAATTGTCGATGCTGGTGATGATGCCTTGCTCCTTGGCCAGCCGCGTCAGATGCGCGATGTCCTGCAGCTCGAACATCATCGAGGTCGGGCTTTCCAGATAGAGCAGCTTGGCGCCGGGAAGTGCCGCCGCCACCGCGTCGGGGTCGGACCCGTCGACATAGTCGACCTTGATGTTGAGGCGCGGGAACAGCCGCTCGAACAGCCGGTAGGCGTCGCCATAGCAGTTGCGAACGGCAACGATGCGCTCGCCAGCGCCGACGAAAGCGAGCACCGTGGCGCTGATCGCTGCCATGCCGCTGGAAAAGCCTCGCGCCGCTTCAGCACCTTCGAGAGCAGCAACGCGCGCCTCGAATTCCATCACCGTCGGATTGTCGCCGCGCGAATAGATCGGCTGGCGCCGCCGGCCGGCAAAAGTGTCGGCCATCTCGGCGTAGTTGGCGAAAGTGAACAGCGAGGTCTGGTAGATCGGCGGCACCACCGCGCCGCCGGGGAATGGATCGTCATGCGCCAAAAGCGTCGCCGCTTCAGCGAGATAGTCCATTTGAAAACCGGTCGGGTGCTCGTTCATTTTCGGTCCGAAAGTTTGAGTTTGGCGGCGCCACGCTTCAGATCGTCCTCGACGGTGGCGATCAGCTTCAGCGCTTCGGCCCGGGCTCCCTCCGGGTCGTGCGCGGCGATGCAGTTGTACATGGTGCGATGGTAGGGAAAGCTGGCGTGGCCGAAATCGCGCACGCCGAGCGGATGCTCCCAGAAGCGGTGGAACAGTTCGTGCATGGCGGCGATGATCTGCTCGAACAGCGGATTGCCGCAGGCGCGATAGATCGACTGGTGGAACTCCCAGTCTTCCTCGGAAGACATGCCGGCCCTGGTGTGAAAAGCCTCTTCCATGATGTCGAGCTTGCGCTCGATCTCGGCGAGGTCTTCCTCGTCAGCGCGGATGGCGCAAAGCGCCGCGGCTTCCGCTTCCAGCGCGCGGCGGATTTCCAATGTCCGCATCAGGCCGGTGAAATCATTGCCGCCGGCGAGCGTCAGCGGCATGTGCAGCATGTCGAGCGAGACGGCCGCCTTGAGATAAGTGCCGCTGCCTTGCCGCCGCTCGACGAGGCCAAGCCCCTCCCAGCGCGTCAGCGCTTCGCGCACCGTGTTGCGGCTGACCTTGAGGCGCTCGGCGAGGATGCGTTCGGTCGGCAGTTTCTCGCCAGGCTCCAGCTGCTCCTGCATGACGAAGCCGGCCAACGCCTTCAGCACCGCATCGTCGCGGGCCGTCGTCTGGATGGGCGGAAGGAAATCGGTCACGCCGGCTGAGCCTAAAGTGGTTCAATGGTCCAACCAATTTCTGCACGGGCTGAGGGAGCGAGTCAACCGCCAAAATGAAGCAAGGTCGAATAGCGCGGAGATACGCCATTCGACCGTGCTGTTCAGCCGTGAGCGCGCGACGGCGCAGGATCCGCACTGGCGCTGCGCCAGCGCGCGAACATTTCTTCGCGAACCCGCCGCGAACCCGAGAGGCGCTCCTTTACCTCCGCCAGCACAGTGGGCGAAGCCTCGGCAGGTGTGCCCGACTGGAAAGGAGGCGCCGGGGCATATTCGAGCGAGAGCTGCACGATCTCGGCTTCAGCCTGTCCGAGCAGTCTGGCGAGGAGGAGGAGGCCGAAGTCGATCCCCGAGGTGACACCGCCGGCGGTGATCAGATTTCCGTCCTCGACAATGCGCTCGTCGACAGGAATGGCGCCGAACTCGGCAAGGAAGTCATGCGCATACCAATGCGTCGTCGCCCTCTTGCCCCTCAGCAGCCCGGCCGCGCCGAGCACCAGGGCGCCGCTGCACACCGAAGTGACGTAGCGTGCATGTGCTGCACGCTCACGCACGAAATCAAGTACGGCCTGATCCTCCAGCAGCGCGTTGACGCCTCCTCCGCCTGGAATGCACAGCACGTCGAGAGGCGGGCAATCGCCGAAGGTCGTCGTCGGGTTGAGGGACAGTCGCGTCGACGACATCACCGGATTGCAATCCTTCCAGATCAACTCCACCTCGGCGCCCTTTGCCGAAGCCAGGACTTCGTAAGGGCCGGTGAGGTCGAGCTGCTGGACATTGGGGAAGACAAGGATGCCGAAACGAAGGGTCATGGAAATCTCCACAGGTTGACTCCAGCCAATCTAAGGCATCATGTTTTGGCACGATCGCCAATCATCCCTCGTTTCAGGCCAAATCCAATGCGCCGTATCGAAGTGCTTGCCTATCCCGACATCCAGCTCCTCGACGTCAGCGGACCGCTTCAGGTCTTTGCCAGCGCCAACGACTTCAGGACGCAGGCCGGCGAACCGGCTCCCTACGAGGTCGCGGTCGTCGCCGCCTCGGCGCGCATCCGCACATCGGCAGGCCTTGTGGTAGAGGCAGCAGTGCTGCCGGCGCACGGAGGCGAGATCGATACGTTGATCGTGCCCGGCGGATGGGGCGTCAACGCGGCCTGCGACGATCCCATGCTGGTCCAGTGGATCGCCGGGCGCTCGCGCGACGCCACGCGAACCGCTTCCGTCTGCAGCGGCGCCATGTTGTTGGCGACGGCAGGCCTACTCGACGGCCGTCGCGCGGTGACCCACTGGGGACGCTGCGCGGAGTTCGCCCGTCGCTTTCCCGCGGTCCGCCTCGAACCTGACCCGATCTTCATTCGTGACGGCAATGTCTGGACATCAGCCGGCGTAACTGCGGGGATCGATCTCGCCCTCTCCCTCGTCGAGGCCGATCTTGGCCGGCACACGGCGCTGGCGGTGGCGCGCGAGTTGGTGGTCTTCCTGAAACGTCCCGGCGGCCAGGCGCAATTCAGCCAGACCCTCAAGCTGCAGCAAGGCGACGGGCGCTTCGACAGGCTGCATGGCTGGATCCTCGAAAATCTCGCCGGCGACCTCTCCCTGACGCAGTTGGCCGACCACGCCAATATGAGCCCGCGCAGCTTCTCGCGCCGCTATCACGAGGCGACGGGCCGGACGCCCGCCCGCGCGATCGAGGAAATCCGGATCGAGGCGGCGCGACGGATGCTGGAGCGCGGCCAGCCCGTCAACCAGACGGCCCGGCGGTGCGGTTTCGGCTCGGAAGAGACGATGCGGCGTGGCTTCCTGCGCGTACTCGGCACCAACCCGCGCGACTATCGCGAGCGCTTTTAGTACGTTGGCTGGCGATCCACGACTGCGCTTCAGCCGCCACCAAACCGAGCGACGAACTGTTCGGCCGGCAAGTCGAAGGCCGACTTTTCCTGCATCAGCCTTTCCAAGGGCCAGTCCCACCAGCGGATTTTCAGCATCGCCGCGATTGTCTCGTCGGAAAACCGCTTCCTGATGAACTTCGCCGGATTGCCGCCGACAATGGCGTAGGGCGGCACGTCCTTCGTCACCACACTGCCGGCAGCGACTACGGCACCGTCGCCGATGGTCACGCCGGACAGGATGATGGCATCGGTTCCGACCCACACGTCATGGCCGAGTTTGATCGGGCCGTTTGTTCGCAGATACTCGTAGGTCGATTTGGTCTTGAACAGCTGGTGCTGAAGCGCGTAGTTCGCGGCTGTCTCTGTCGGATGATTGGCTTGGCAGAAGAATCGGACGCCCGGCCCGATGGCGCAGAATGCGCCAATGTCGACCGGGGATTTTTCGCTGCAGTTCACGAACGATCCCCCGCTCAGGCTTTTCGAGTATCGGCCGATCCTGGCGTGGCGCGGGATAGAATTGGGATCGTCCTTCAACCCCAGGAATATTCGCAATCTCTTGAAAGCCATGTTTCAGGATCCCCACCCTTTGCGCCGGATCGTCGGCGGCATCAGAGAAATCCACAACCTATGCACCAACGCAATCCTGATCTTGGCTGGAGGCAGGTGTTGGTGTGGTCTGGCACCATTTTGCCCGAACGACATAGCCAACCGGCCACATGGCTTTTCCTTTGACGACCGCAATGGCATGGTCGACTGGCACTGTGGGAGGACATTTGTTGAAAACCAAGAAGCTCATCAATGACGGCGGCAAGGCGGTCGACGAGATGCTGGCCGGAATTCTGGCTGCGCATCCAAAACATCTTCACGCCGTGCCCGGCAGCCCGCGCTCGATCATAGCCAGAAACGGGCCACGCCCCGGCAAGGTTGGCCTGGTCATCGGCGGCGGCTCCGGCCATGAGCCGACCTTCCTTGGCTTTGTCGGCAAGGGCCTGGCCGACGCGGCGGCAATTGGTAACGTCTTTGCCTCCCCTCCTCCCGACCCGATCCTCGAATGCGCCAAGGCAGCAAGCGGCGGCGCTGGCGTGCTGTTCATGTACGGCAACTATGCCGGCGACGTCATGAATTTCGACATGGCGGCCGAAATGGCAGCGATGGACGACATCGAAGTGCGCACGGTGCTGAGCACCGACGACGTCGCGTCCGCGCCGCGCGGCGAACGGCACAAGCGCCGCGGCGTCGCCGGCAATTTCTTCATCTTCAAGGCGGCGGGTGCAGCTTGCGACCGCATGCTGTCTTTCGACGAATGCGAGCGCATCGCAACGAAGGCCAACGATCACACCTTCACCATGGGTGTTGCGCTTTCGCCTTGCTCGCTGCCGCAGACAAGGCGGCCTAATTTCGAGATCGGCGACGACGAGATGGAGATCGGCATGGGCATTCATGGCGAGCCCGGAGTCGCGCGCGGGCCGCTGAAAAGCGCCGACGAAGTCACCGACGAGATGCTCGATCACATATTGCAGGAAATGGCGCCGTCGCGCGGCGACCGCGTCGCCATTCTCGTCAATTCGCTCGGGTCGACACCCCTGATGGAACTCTACATCATGAACCGGCGGCTGTCGCAAAGGCTGGCCGACATCGGCGTCGGCGTCCACGCAACCTGGGTCGGCAATTACTGCACCTCGCTCGAGATGGCCGGCGCCTCGATCACGCTGCACCAACTCGACGGCGAGTTGCAGACGATGCTGGACCACCCTTGCGACTGCGCCATGTTTCGCGCTGGGTAAACTTGGCCAAAGGCAAGGAACAAGAGATGACGACAATTGACAGCGCCCGCCTCGCCGGGATGTTCGCGGCCATCGCCGATGCCATGTCAGCCGACAGGGATCGTCTGTGCGCGCTTGACGGCGTGATCGGCGACGCCGACCACGGCATCGCCATGGAACTCGGATTTACCGCGGCACGCGATGCGGTCTCGGCGCTGGACGCAGTGACCACCGATCCAACCACCTTGCTGAATACAGCGGCAAAGTCGTTCCTGAACGCCGTCGGCGCCTCCTCGGGCCCGCTCTACGCCACGGCTTTCATGCGCGGCGCCGCAGCCGTGAAGGGCAAGACGACGCTCGACGAAGCCGACACCGTTGCCGTGTTCCAGGCGATAGCCAAAGGCATACAGGATCGCGGCAAGGCTGAAACAGGCGAAAAGACGATGATAGATGCCTGGGCGCCGGCCGCGACAGCGGCGGGCGAGGCGCTGGCCGCCGGCAAGGGCCTGGCTGGCAGTCTTGCGGCCGCGGTCGAGGCCGCAAGGGCCGGCGCGGAGGCGACCAAGGCGATGATCGCCACCAAGGGCCGAGCCTCCCGCCTTGGCGAGCGCTCGCTTGGCCATATGGATCCAGGTGCGGCGTCCGCGGTAACGGTGATCGAGGCGATGCGGGTCGCGTTGACGAGCTAGACCATCTCTCTTCCCGAAGGCTTTCGGAAAAGGTCATGTTAAAACAATTGGATAGAGGCTTACCTTGACTCTATCCCGCAACGCCCGTCCTCACCGTTTCGCATCGAGCCTGTCGATGGCATCCACGTTTCCGGCAGAGGGGCCGTTCGGATCGAACTCCGAGGCCAGCCAGGCATCGGCGATCGATTTCGCCAGTTCGGGGCCGATGACGCGGGCGCCCATGGTGATGATCTGGGCGTTGTTGGATTTCGCGGCGCGCTCCGCCGAATAGGTGTCGTGGGTGAGCGCAGCACGAATGCCCGGCACCTTGTTGGCCGAGATGCTGACGCCGATGCCGGTGCCGCAAAACAGGATGGCGCGGTCGTACTTGCCGTCGATAATTTCGTGGCCAATTGCGGCTGCGATATCGGCGTAGTAGCCGGCCTGGCTGAGATCGACGACCTGCAGCTCGGGCTTGGTGGCGAGATGCTTGGCGATGACATCGAGCAGCGGCTTGCCGGCGCTGTCGGCTCCAAGTGCGATCTTCATGGCAATAAACTCCTTTGCTTCGTGGTCAGCGCGCGATGGCGGCCGACGCCTTTTTTAAAATGTCGATATAGCCTTCCGCCTGCCATGCCGAGCGGCCGATGAACAGGCCGTCGACATGCGGCTGGCCGATCAGTTCGGCCGCATTGCCGGGATTGACGCTGCCGCCGTAAAGCACAAGCGGCGCGGCCGGCAACCGCCTTGCAGCAACCTGTTTGATCAGCGCCTGCTGCTTGTCGGCATAGTCGGCGCTGGCGGGGATGCCCTTCTCGCCGATCGCCCACACCGGCTCATAGGCAAACAGGATTTCCGCCGACAATTCATTGCCCGCGAGGCCTTGCAGCGCGCCAAGCACCTGCGCGGTCAGGATGTCATCGGCGCGGCCGCCCTCGCGCTCGGCCAGCGTCTCGCCGACGCAAATCAGCGGCACGAAACCGTGCCTCACCGCCGCCGCCGTTTTCAGTCCCACGGTCTTGTCCGTCTCGCCAAAATGCTCGCGGCGCTCGCTATGCCCGAGTTCGATCAGGTCGAGCCCGCAATCCCTCAGCATCAGCGGCGAAATCTCGCCCGTCCAGGCGCCGGCATCGGCCCAATGCATGTTCTGCGCGCCGACCTTGACGCGGGTTTTGGCGAGCGCCGCCTTGACCTGCCGCACGGCGGTGAACGGCGGAATGACGAAGGGCTGTATCGCCGGATCGAAGCCAGGCACGAAGGCCGCCAGCGCGTCGGCGAACTGCAGCGCCTCCGCCAGCGTCTTGTTCATCTTCCAGCTCGTGCCGACCCAATATGGGGTCATTCTCTTCTCCTTCGATCCGAAATTCGGATGATACGTGCCACTCAGGCGCGAGGCTTGAGACTGTCGCGGCCGCTGTCGATGTAGGGCGCCCAGAAATCCACCGACTCCCGGATCATTGCAACAACCTGATGATCGACCGGTTCACGCTCCCGGAAGGAAAGCTCAAGGCAGATCTCATTGTCGGTTCCGCCACCAGCCCGCACAGTGTCGATCAGCTTCTGCGGGATGATGCGGCCATCCTTGTTGTAGGCGGCCGTGAACGGCCAGTGGCCGCCCTTGTTCATCGACGACTGCTTGATGTGAATGATCGGCGATTGCAATGGAAAGGCTTTCGCCCAGGCATAGGGGTCGGTGTCGTCAGGGTTGGGCGAGGTCACGTCGCCATGGTCAATGTCGACCATCATTTGCATCGGGATCGGCAGCTTCGCCGCATCGATGGCGCCCTGCAACTCCACGCAGCTTTCGATCGTGTGGCCAAACTCCCGCCCCACCGACATCGGTTCCCAGAACAAATAGCTCAGGCCCGCCGCCTTGGCGTGCTCGGCCACCTCGCGCCAGCATTCGAGCGCGATGTCGAGAAGGGCTGCGCGCCGCTGCGGATCGTCAAAATCCTTGTAGGTGAATATGGCGAACTGCGTGCCCAAGCCCGACGCGCCAAGCTCGGCGGAAATGTCGGCGAAGGTCTTGAACCAGTCGACATAGTAGCGCCGCACATCGGCATCCGGATGGCCGAAATGGTTGAGCCGGCCATAGGGCCCGGTCATCCCCGAAGTGATGCGCACGCCGGTCCGCGCCAGCGCGTTGTTGAACAGGCGCAGGAATTTGGCAATCGTTGCAGCCGGCCAGCCGGGATTGACGAATTCATGCGTCAGCTGCACGTCGCGGATGCCGATGCCATAGGCGATGGCGTCGATCAGATCGTCTGGATCGGCGAAGCGATTGACCAGCGGGTTGGTGTTGAGGGAAAGCGTGAAGGCCATCAGTTTGCCGCCGCCATGATCTTGGTGCACCAGTCTTCGAATGTCTTCCGCTCGGCGGCACTGATATGCAGGCCGTGCTTGGTCCGGCGCTCGAGAACGTCGGCGGCGGTCATCGCCCATTCGGTCTCGAACAGGAAAGCCGCTT
The DNA here is from genome assembly GCF_056403215.1 of Mesorhizobium sp. P2_H9. Lineage (NCBI taxonomy): Bacteria > Pseudomonadati > Pseudomonadota > Alphaproteobacteria > Hyphomicrobiales > Phyllobacteriaceae > Mesorhizobium > Mesorhizobium sp. P2_H9. Next base: position 416,964 of record NZ_JBFUFX010000009.1, read on the forward strand.
CCCGCTCGTAGAAATCCGGACCGAAACGGCGGCCGAGATCGGCTTCGCCTTTGACCCCTTTCAGCAAGGCGCGCGTGCGCGTGCCGTAGCTTCGAGCATAGTGCTTCACCAGCGACGGGCTGAGCCACGAAAACTCGGCGTGCAGATCGCCCAGGAACTGCTCGAAATCCGCGTTGGGCAAGTCACCCCCCGGCAATGGAATTTTGGCCGTCCAGGCCTTCTTCATCGCCGGGAAGAATGGCTGGATTTTTTCCAACGCATGTTCTGACAGCTTGCGAAAGGTGGTGATCTTGCCGCCGAACACCGAAAGCAGTGGCGCACCGCCGTTCGGGGCATCGAGTTCAAAGATGTAGTCGCGTGTCACCGCGCTTGGGTTGTCGGCATTGTCGTCATAGAGCGGACGCACGCCCGAGAAACTGTAGACCACGTCCTGCGCCGTCAGCTGTCGCTTGAAGTAGCGATTGACCACCTTGATCAAATAATCGATTTCGCTGGCCTCGGCAGCCACTTCCTCGGGCCGGCCCTCATAGGGAATGTCAGTGGTGCCGATCAACGCCAGGTCGTTTTCATACGGATTGACGAAGATCACCCGCTTGTCGTTGTTCTGGATGAGATAGGCCTGCCGTCCCTCCCAGAATTTGGGCACCACGATATGGCTGCCTTTTACCAGGCGAACATTGCGGGTGGAATTCTGCCCGGCGACGCGGCTGACGATGTCGTTGACCCACGGCCCCGCCGCATTGACCAGCCCCCGCGCGCGGACCTTGGTCACCGCACCGGTGCGACTGTCCTGCATGTCGATCGACCACAGTCCGCCTTCGCGCCGGGCAGCAATACAGGCGGTGCGGGTGAACACTTTTGCGCCGCGCTGACTGGCGTCGAGCGCATTGAGCAGCACCAGGCGGGCATCATCGACCCAGCAGTCGGAATATTCGAAGCCGCGCCTGAATTCGTCCTTGATCGGCGCGCCTTCTGGCGCGGTCCTCAGGTTCAGTGTTCTTGTTCCGGGCAGCCGCTTGCGGCCGCCAAGATGGTCGTAGAGAAACAGCCCGAGCCGCACCAGCCATGCCGGCCTGTCCTCGGGGCTGTGCGGAAGCACGAAGCGCATCGGCCAGATGATGTGCGGCGCGGCCTCGAGCAGCACCTCGCGCTCGATCAACGCCTCGCGCACCAGCCGGAACTCGTAATATTCGAGATAGCGCAGGCCGCCATGCACCAGTTTGCCGGAGCGCGAACTGGTGCCTTGCGCCAGATCGTCCTTCTCGCACAGGATGACCGACAGTCCGCGGCCGGCGGCATCGCGCGCTATGCCGGCGCCGTTGACGCCGCCGCCAATCACGAAGAGATCGACAACATCAGACGTATCGCTCAAGACTTTGCTCCTGTGCGCTGCGCCATACTCTTCCACACGGGCCGCAGCGCCTGGCGCGCCGCGACGAAGGATGGAAACAGCGCATCGTAGGTGTGGGAAAGCGCTTCGTCATAGGCATCGCATTCGCCCAGAAGCGGCGTCACCCATTCGGCGCAACACTCATCCATGGAGCGATAGACGCCGAGTCCGACCGCAGCCATCATCGCGGCACCCGCAGCGCCGGCTTCCTGGCGGCTGCTGGTTCTGACTTGCGCCCTGGTCGCTGCGGCGATGATGCGGCGCAGCGACGGGCTGCGCGCCGCGCCGCCAGACAGGCGGATCTCGCCCGGCATCGTACCCATCGCCTCGTAGCAATCGCGGGCCGCGAACGCCAATCCTTCGAGAACGGCGCGCGCCAGATCGCCAAAGCCGTGCTTGACCGACAGGCCAATGAAGCCCGCGCGTGCATCCGGATCGACGAACGGTCCGCGTTCGCCGGCAAGCGAAATATAGGGCTGATAGACCAGCAATCCCGGCTCCGATCCTTCGACCCAGACATCGAGTGCTTTCAACAGCTCGTCGCGCGAAGGTTTTGCGCCGCTGGCTGTCAGCACGTCGCGCGCCAGGCCAAGCAGCCAGTCGATGTTGAGGGTCGCCGCCATATTGGATTGCAGTTGCGCATAAGCACCGGGAACAGGCATGGCGATCGTGTAGCCGGATGCATCGTCGTTGAGCACGACATCGTCGGCAGTGCGCGCCAGGCGCGTGTGGATGCCGGTCGAGCCGATGACCGTGCAGCCGACATTGCCGCTCGGATCATAAAGGCCGGCGCCGAGCGCGGTGCTGACCATGTCTACATAACCCAGCACCACCGGCGTGCCTTCAAGCAGGCCGGTCTCTCCTGCCGCCGATGGCGAAAGCGGATGATGGTCGGTCGTGCCTTCGAGCATGGGCGGCAACAGGCGGCGATGTGTCGTCAGATCGAGAATGTCGAGCACCTCGTCGGAATAGCTGCGCGAGCGGAAATCGCCGAAGGTGAATGTGCCTTCCGAGGGATCGGTGGCACGCTCGCCGGTCATCTTGAAATAGAGCCAGTCCTTGCAATGAAAGGCGGTGGCCGCCCGCTCCAGGATTTCCGGGCTGTTCTTCTTCAGCCAGCTGAGCTGAGCGCCTTGCTGACAGGCGTTGAGCCCGGTGCCGGTGATCTCGAACCGCGTGCGATCCCTGGCATCGGCGCGCATGTCGTCCACCAGATGTCCGGCGCGGGCGTCGAGCCAGAGCCAGGCGCGCCCGACTGGCGAGCCGTCGCCATCGATCAACCAGGTGCCGTCGCCCTGCCCGGTGATCGCCACCGCCGCTGTTCGCCTGGCAAGATCGGGAATTTTCGTCGCCAGCTCGCGAACCGTCTCAACCATGTCGCGCCAGGTCTGATCGAGATCCTGCTCGGCGCCGCCGCCTTCCAGCGTGACGAAGCTGTTGCTCACCGACGCCATGGCAAGCTGCCGCCCCGAAAGATCGAAAGCTACCGATTTGATCACGGACGTTCCCGCGTCGATCCCGATCAGCAGGTCTTTCATGCGGCAAGTTCCGGATGGTTATGAAGGCAATTCACAAGCAGCAGTCTTTGTTGTCTGGAAGCCGTAGAAGAGGCAGGGAGTGTCCGCAAGGACACCCCCTGTGCAGGTGTTATTCCGACAGCACGAAGGGCGCGGTGTACTTGTCGACATTGTCCTTGGTGATGAGAAGACAATCGAACAGCTGCTTCTCGCTGGTGGCGCCGGTAGCGCCCGACTTGATGAACGAGTCGGCCTGCTGCACGGCCTTGGCCGAGAAGATGGCGACCGGCTGAAGCACCGTGTACTGCAGTTCGCCGGACTTGATGGCCGCAACCGCATCCGGCGAGCCGTCGAAGCCGCCGACCTTGATACCGGCCAGCTTGCCGGCTTCCTTCAGCGCCGCAACCGCACCAAGCGCCATTTCGTCATTGCCGCTGATCACGGCGATGATGTCGGGATTGGCCTGCAGCATGCTCTGCATCTTGTCATGGCCCTGGGTACGATCCCAGTTGGCGACCTGCGAAGCAGCCTTTTCGAGATCCGGATACTGGCTCAGCACGGTGGCGTAGCCGTTCGAGCGCGTGGCGGCGTTGTTGTCCGAAGGGGCGCCGAGCAGTTCTACATACTTGCCCTTTTCACCGACCGCCTGCACCCACTGCTGGGCACCGAGAGCCGCGCCCTGCGCGTTGTTGGAGACGAGCTGTCCCTTGGCGAGACCCTCCTGGTTGATCTCGGCATTGACGAGGAAAACCGGGATGTTGGCGGCAATCGCCTTCTTCACCGCGCCGACCGAACCATCGGCATTGGCCGGGTCGAGGATGATCGCCACCGACTTGTTGGTGATGGCGGTGTCGATCAGATTGCTTTCCGTGTTGGTGTCGCCCTTGTGGGCAGCGACATTGGCCGTATATCCAAGCTTCTCGGCCTCGGCCTTGGCGACGTTGCCTTCGGTCAGCCAGTACGGGTTGGCCGGATCGTTGACGATGATCGAGATCAGGCCCGCGGCCGATGCGGCTGCGCTAAACCCAACGACCATGGCGGCGGCAAGCAAACTTCTAAGCACGATTTTCATGTACATTCCTCCAATGATTTACGCGGTGTTGCTCCAGTCACCTGGCAGTCTTCCCTTGGGCAGGATTGGCCGCTTCGGCCTTCCCCCGTTTCTGAGAAGTCGGTTGGCCGCCCGTCGAAGCTGGAAGCTTGCTACGGCGGCGATACTGAACGGCATTGAGGAGCACGGCGAGCACGATGACGGCGCCGGTGAACACTGTCTGCCAGTAGGATGAGATGCCGATGATCACCAGACCATCGGACAGGAAGCCGATGACGAACGCCCCAAGCAGGGTGCCGCGGATGTTGCCGCGCCCGCCGGTCAGCGCCGCGCCGCCGATGACGACGGCGGCGATAGCCGTCAATTCATAGGTGGTGCCCGCGGTCGGTCCGGCCGAGGTCAACTGCGAGGACAGGATCAGGCCGGCAATGGCGGCACAAATGCCTGAGAGCACATAGACCGAAATCTGCACCGTCTTGACCGGAACGCCGGAGAGTTCGGCGGCGCGCTCATTGCCGCCCGAGGCGTAGAGCCAGCGCCCGAAGGCGGTCCGGTTCAGGACGATGCTGCCGATCAGCGCGATGACCGCCAGAACCACGACGCCGGTCGGCACGCCGAACAGGCGGTTGAAGCCAAGCGCGTCAAAACCGGTGTTGCCCAGTTCCGGCTTGCCGCCGAGATTATTGTAGGTCAAGCCGCTGGTCATCAGCAGCGCCAGGCCGCGCGCCATGTACATGACGCCGAGCGTGGCGACGAAGGCCGGAACCTTGAACCGCGCGATCAGCACGCCGTTGATCAGTCCGACGACGGCACCCAGCATGCAAGCCAGCACCGCGACCACCCAGACCGGCGGGTAGAGCACGACGCCCAGCCAGGTGAGCGTCACGCCTTGCATCAGAAAACCGGCGACGACGCCGGCAAGCCCCAGCGTCGATCCGACCGACAGGTCGATGCCGCCATTGAGGATGACGAGCAGCATGCCGACGGCGAGAATCCCGAAGATGGCGACGTGCGAGGCCATGGTCAGGAAATTCGCCACTGAGAGGTAGTAGGGCGACAGGATCGAGAAGACGACGATGATGACGATCAGGGCAAAGAAAGCCCGGCCTTCGAGCAGCAGCTTGGCCACGTCGAAGCCCTCGCCGCCCGTGCTCGGACTGGACTGTTTGCTGGCCTGGCTGACATCGGTCATGAGAGGGGCTCCGAAATTCTATGATCAGGCGACCACGGCTTCGCCGGAGGCGGCCATGATCTGCTCTTTGGTGGCGTTCGCGCCGAATTCGGCTGAAATCTTGCCGCGCCGCATGACGACGATGCGGTGGGCGATGCTGAGGCACTCATTGACCTCAGAGGTCGAGAAAACGACCGCCAGGCCCTGCGCGGCGCGCTCGCTGAGCAAGCGGAAGACCTCGGCCTTGGCGCCGACATCGATGCCGCGGCTCGGCTCGTCGAGAAGGATGACCTTGGGGTTGGTCGTCAGCATCTTGCCGATGACGACCTTCTGCTGGTTACCGCCCGACAGCGACCCGATCATGGCGTTACCGCCGGCGGTCTTGATGGTCACCTTGCGGATCGAGTCGTCGATCAAAGCGCGTTCCCTGGGACGTGAGAGGAACAGGCCTTTGGCGAACGCCTCGATGCTGGCAAGCGACAGATTGCGGCCGACGGTCATCGTCTGGACCAGACCATCGCGCTGACGGTCCTCGGGCACCAGCACAAGGCCTCTGGCGATACGCTGGGCAATGGACAGCCCCGAGACGTCCTCGCCTTCTAGCAGCGCCCGTCCTCCCGCCATCGGCACGCGTCCGGCGACAGATTCCAGCAACTCCGTGCGCCCGGCGCCCATCAGCCCATAGATGCAGACGATCTCGCCTGCCCGGACATCCAGCGACAGATGATCGACGACATAGCCTGAGCCCGAGGCGTCGGTGACACTGACATCCTCGACCGAAAGCGCGACCGCGCCGAACGGATGGCCGGTCGGCGGCGAGCCGAGGTCGAAATTCTCGCCCACCATGTTGCGGACGATCCACTCGAGGTCGATGTCCTTGGCTACGGCCGTCGCGGTGATCGCTCCGTCGCGCAGCACGACAGCGTAGTCGGTGATCTGCAGCGCCTCTTCGAGGTGATGCGATATGTAGACGATGGAAACGCCGCGGCTGGTCAGGTCGCGGATCACCTTGAACAGCACCTCCACCTCTGTGGCGCTGAGCGCCGAGGTCGGCTCGTCCATGATCAGGATGCGGGAATCGACCGACAGCGCACGAGCGATCTCGACGATCTGCTGCTGCCCGAGACGCAGATCCTCGACCAACGTCATCGGATCGATGTCTTCTTCGAGATCGGCCATCAGCGCCCGCGCCTGGCGCGACTCCTCGGCGAAGTCGAGGCCGGTTCTGGTGCGCAGTTCGCGACCCATGAAGATGTTGTCGCGGACGCTCAGATTCGGCGCCAGGTTCAGTTCCTGGTGGATGATCGAGATGCCGCGATCGCGCGCGTCCGACGACGAGGAAAAGCTGACGAGATTGCCATCGAGCACGATGTCGCCGGATGTCGGCGTCACCACGCCGGACAGGATCTTCATCAGCGTCGACTTGCCGGCGCCATTCTCTCCGAACAGGGTCGTGACCTTGCCGCGATGGATGTCGAAGTTCACACCTTTGAGCGCGTGAACGCCGCCATACGACATGACGACATTGCGCGCAGAGAGCACGGCGTCGCCATTGGCGGGCTCTGTGCCGGAAGCCGAATTCATTTGACCTCCAGCCTCACCGGTGTGACCAGCCAGCTCTTCGGATTGACCAGCTTGAAAGCGCCGACCACCGTTATGGTCTTGCCGGTCAAGGCGCTGGTGTCGACTTTCGCCAGCACCTCGGTCTTCATCTCGTTGTTCAACGCCGAGCCGGCGTCCTGATACTCGATCTGGTTGGTGAACTGACCGAAGGTGATCTTGCCGGTGGCGTCGCGAAGCTCGGTTCCGTTGATCGCCGGCCCTGTCTGCACGCGGACCGTCAGCGTATCCGGCAAACCGTCGACGGCGACCTTGTAGATGCCCGACTTTCCCTCGCCGACAACGCCGCTGAATTTGACCGAGATGACCGGTCCGACACCCGCCGGCACGCCATATTCCTTTTCGGCAGTCGCCCTGTCCTTGGTGATCGCCGTCGCCACAGTCGCGGCGTCGGCGGCGCGCGCCTCGACATCGGCCTGCACCTTGGGGAATTCCGACTTGCCATAGTCGGCGGCGGAAAAGACGGCGTTGCGAACGTCGCCGGCGGAGCCGATCGTCACCACCTTGGTGTCAAGCGCCATGGCTCCAAGCAGAACTAGAACTGCCGCACCGGCAAGTGCGCGGCGCAAGCCCGGCGAGGCTTGGCGGGCGGGTGCGGAGGCAGCCTTCGTGCTCATAATGCAACCGCCAGCGATGCGGATTTTCCGTTGTCACGCATTCGTCGATCCTCCGTTGACGCGGGGCTTCGTGGCACCGGCCGCGTCGTCGAGCCGGCTTTTCTCGACCAGCGCGCGGGCCGTGCATTCGTCGGTGATCAGGCCGCTCAGATAGCGGCTTTCGAGCACCGACTTGATAGCCCGCACCTTCACCTTGCCGCCGGCGACGGCGACAATCCTGCGGCCCTTCAACTGGTCGCGGGGAAGCGCCAGTATTCTTTCCGACAGCGCGGTTTCCACCGGGCGCCCCTTGTCGTCGAAGAAATGCGCCAGCAATTCACCGACGCCGCCGTCACGCTTGACCTCGTCGATTTCGGACGGCTCGATCATGCCGGTCGCGACCAGCGACGCCTCCCGCTCGGCCGTGCCTATTCCGACGAACATCAGGTCGGATCGGCTGGCAAGAGCGAAGACATCGCTGATGCCGCGCTGGCCGAGCAGCACCTCACGGTCCTCGGCAGTGTTCGCGACAAAAGGCACCGGCATGACAAACGCCTGCGCGCCGGTCCGCTCGGCCAGGCGATGCATGACGTCGTGCGGGTTGGCGGCGAATTTGCGCGTCACGCCACCGAGCAGCGAAACGAAACGGATGTGGGCAGCAGTGGTGCGCGTTAGATACTCGACGCTGGCCGCAAGCGTGCGGCCATGGCCGACGCCGATCAGCATGTCTTCGCCGCGATCGATTTCGCGCTTGAGGAACTGGGCGCCGGCAATGCCGAGCCCCTTCAACGGCAGCTCGTCCTGATCGAGATCGGGAACCACCTCGCAATAGTCGAGCCCATAGGCGGCTGTCAGGCGCTGTTCGAGATCGACGCATTCGGCGACATCGCCGTCGATGAACACCCTGACCAGGCCTTCCTGGTTGGCCTTGGTGATGAGCCGGTGCGCCTTGAGGCTGGTCAGGCCAAGCCGCTTGGCCACCTGGGCCTGTGTCAGGCCGCCGGCATAGTGAAGCCAGGCCGCGCGCGTGGCGAGACTGGACTCATGGTCGCGGTTCGCGGCTCCACCGGATTTCAAGCCATCTCCTCCCCAGGATGATATTATTATCTTTGTGTGCAAAAATTTTCATACCTTTGCATCGCTGTCAATCCCTCCGCAGATGGTTGCCTCAGCCGACGGATCGGCAGCCAAAGCAGGCCTATTAGGAGGTCAGCATATGAGAGATCATACGGTGGTGTTAAATTAACGTCAATCTGTGTTATTTCGTACGGAAGGGAACGGGAATGCTCAGGTCGCAGTAGCCTGAATTGTCGCTAAGTATCTGTTTTTGCTTATGTGTATTCTGGTGCGGAAAAATCCCAATCTGGCTGTGAGATGGGGAGTTCTGCGCACAAGGCGCAACAGGGCCAACCGATCGGATTGCCCTGGGAACACTATCGGCGTCGGCGATGGCGCGATCAGTCCAGCCGCATCAGGTTCCTGCCCTCGAGCTCGACAACAGCGGCTTCGACTTCCCGCGCGAGGCGCTCGGTGCTCCAGCCCAGCGCCCGCCCGGCGATCGCGGCAATCTCCTGCAGATCGCGGCTCGTCAGCGAACCGCCTATCGCCAAGGTGCTGCGACGCATGACGATGTCAGCCAGATGTTCGACGAATTCGTTGCGCGCGATGTAGTCGATTTCCGCCTTGCCATAGCCGTGGGAGTCCGGCAGGCGCCCCTCACCATTCGGCGCCCACTTGGCAATCCGCATTGCAGTGGTCCCGTAGCGCGACAGCAATTGGTCGAGGCGCCCTTCCGCTGCGCCCGTTGCCTGCTGTGCCTCAGCCAGCCAGTCTGCGCGCGCCGCGGCATTGGCCGGGAAATCTTTCCCGCCGCCGATCGGCATGGATTGCGTCGTCACCTTGCGGCTGCGCTGCAGGCGGCCGAGCACGGTGTCGGCGACTTCCTCGGCAAAACCGCGAAACGTCGTCCATTTGCCGCCGACCAGCGAAATGACCGCAAAGGACCTGTTGCCATCCGGCTCGGCAACCGGTGCCGAATGATCGCGGCTGATCAGTCCGGGCGTCGATGCCTCGGACGTCGGTAGCGGTCGGATGCCGCTATAGGCATAGACGATCTGGTCGCGTTCGAAAATCATGCCCGGTAGCAGTGTGCGCACGCTCTCGAGCAGATACTCGACTTCTTCGGGTTCGCAGCGCACCGCGTCCGGATTGTCGGCCTTGATGTCTGTCGAGCCGACCAGCGCCAGGCCGAGATAGTCGTAGACAAGGCAGATGCGGCCGTCATCGGCCTCGAAATAGAGCATGCGCCCGGCCAGGCTTTTGACCAGTTCGTCATGCTTCAGCAGGATATGCGAGCCCTTGGTGCCGCCGATCATTTTCGACGGCGCGCCAAGCAGTGCGTTGACGTCATCGATCCATGGACCGGCGGCGTTGACCACCAGCTTCGGCCGCACCGAAAAGGCACTGCCGTTTTCCGGCCGGAAGGCGAGCACGCCATTGGCTGAAGTGTCGAGTGCCGTGTAGTTCGCGCTGGCGGAAGCGGCATTGGCCTGCAACCCGTCGAGGATCAGTTCCAGCACCAGCCGTTCCGGGTGGCTGATCTTGGCGTCGTAATAGGTGCCGATGGCGACGATCGCCGGGTTGAGCGCCGGCATCTCGCCCAACGCCTGCCGCCGCCCGACCATGCGGTGGCGCGGCATGACCTGGTTTCGCGAACCGTAGAAATCATAGATCATCAAGCCGATCTTGATCAGGATGGCGCCGCGGCTGCGCGGCGCGCTGGTCGAGCCGAACAGCGTCCGCAGCGCCGCCAGCATGCCCTTGCTCCACGAGAAGATCGGGATGACGGTCGGCAGCGGGCTGACATAGTGCGGCGCGTTTTGCAGAAGCAGATTGCGTTCGAGCGTCGACTGCGCCACCAACCCGAACTCGCCGGTTTCGAGATATTTGAGACCGCCATGGATGAGCCGCGACGGCGCGGCACTGGTGCCCGAGCCGAAATCCGCCTTGTCGACGATCAGGCAGCTGACGCCTTGCGCACACAGGTCGCGAAACAGCCCTGCCCCGTTTATGCCGGCGCCAAGAATGACGACGTCGACCTCGCCGGTCGCAGCCATGGCGGCGAGACGCCCGGCGGGATTGTCCGCACCTGCTCCGTCGGCTGGGCTCATGGCGCCTTCGTCTTGACGATGCGCAGCTTCACGCCGGCCCGCTCGAGGCTCTGCGCCTGCGCGTCGCCCAAGCCTTCCGTCACCAGCACGGCGTCGAAACTGGTCAGATCGTCGAAGACATGCAGCGCGATCCGGTCGAACTTTGCATGGTCGACCAAAAGGATGCGCTTGACCGATGCGGCCATCATCGCCTGCTTCACCCGCACGACATTCGGATCCTGGATGAAAGCAGTGGTTCCGGTAATCGCCGAGGCCGAACAGATCAGCACATTGGCCCGCAGCTGCGCCACGGCGTTCTCGCAGACGATGCCGATATAGGCGTTGTAGGTGCCGTGATACTGGCCGCCGAGACAGATGAAATCGATATCGTCGACATTGATCATCAGCGCCGCCGTCGACACGCTGTTGGTGACGACCGTCAGCGGCTTGACGTCGAGCAGCAGCGTCGCGACCGCATTTGCCGTCGATGAATCGTCCAGCATCACCACCTGGCCAGCCTCGACATAATCCAGTGCTGCCCGTGCCAGCGCATCCTTCTCGGCCCTGTTGACCGTCACCCGGTAGCGGAAGGCGCTTTCGTAGAGACCGGACGGCTGGACCGTCACCGCACCGTGCAGCTTGCGCAGCACGCCCTGCTGCGCCAGCCGGTCGATGTGCCGGTGGATGGTCATGCGCGACACCCCGAAATGCTCGACCAGATCGTCGATGCGCACCTGACCGAGCTTGATCACATAGTCGGCGATCTCTTCGCGTCGTTCGTCGGCCTTGATCATGCGTTCCCTCCTGGCCGCGCCAGTCTTTCGATCGCGGGCCAATGCGACTTCATCTGCTCGGCGATGCGGCAGTAGAGCGAAAAACGCTCATTGAACACGGCACTGGAGGCCGGCGCTGGCTGATATGTCCGCTCCGTCATGCCGACCTGCCTTGCACCCTCTTGTGGCGTCTTGAACAAGCCGACCGCGGCACCAGCGCAAAGCGCGGCACCAAGTGCGGCGGCCTCATCGGTCGAGGTGACGGTGACCGGGGCGTTCAGCACGTCGGCAAATATCTGCACGAAGACCGGGTTGCGCGAACTGCCGCCGGTCAGGCGGATCTCGCTGACAGCAAAGCCATCGCGCAACGCTTCGACATGGGTACGATGATTGAAGGCGATGCCTTCCAGAACCGCCTTCAGCATATCGCCCCGATTGTGCCAGCCATGCAGGCCGACAAAGCTGCCGCTGGCGACATCGCCATAGGGAGAGCCGAACAGATAGGGGTGAAACAGGATGGTCGAAGGTTTTTTCAGCGCGGCGTCGATCTCTGCTGCCAGCAATTCGTGGATGGAGCCGCCATCTGTCCTGTCCTGCTCCGCGCGGCAGAACGTGTCGAGAAACCAGTCATAGTTGGCGGTCGAGGCCGGCGAGATCGCCATGTTGTTCCAGCGGCCTGCGTCGAGGGCGTTGCGGCAGAACCAGCGCCGGTCGACTCGCGGCTCTGACGACACGACTTCGTTGATGGAATAGGTGCCGGCGACGATGGCGAGCGTGCCCTCCTCATGGCCGCCCATGCCAAGGGCGGAGGCGGTCACGTCATGCAGGCCGCAGGCGACGGGCGTGCCCCTGGACAGGCCGGTCATTTCGGCAGCCTCGGCGGTGACCTGTCCAACGATGTCGGCCGAATGCGCCACCGGCGGCAGCGCATTGAAAAGATCGTCCAGGCCGAAGATGCGCATCGCTTCCGGCGCGAAGGCCTGCGTTCGGAAATCCGTGAAGGAGGTGCTGGCTTCCGTGCGGTCGGTGCCGATTGTGCCGGTCAGGCAAAAGCGCAGCCAGTCCTTGCAGGCAAGCACGTGGCCGATGCGCCCATAACGGTCAGGATCGTTCTGCTTGATCCATGCCAGCAGCGCCGAGGGCGCCGAGACATGCGGCGCCTGGCCGCTCAGCGCCAGCGCTTCGTCGAAAACCGAACCTTGAGACCATTTTTCGACGATCTCGCCCGCACGACTGTCGAGCGAAAGGATGCCGGGGCCTAGCGGCCGGCGGTCCTTGTCGAGCAGATACAGGCCGTCACCATGCGCGGTCGCCGCCACCGCCTTGATGTCGTCGGCCGGGCGGCCGCACAGCGCAATCGCCTCGCGGATGGCCTCGGCGGTCGCTTGCCAGAGACCGGCCATGTCGCGCTCCACCCAGCGCGCCTGCGGCATCGATTGCGGCACCCGCCGACGCGCTACGGAAAGCTGCGATCCGTCGGCATCGAAGATCACCGCCTTAGTGACGGTGAGGCCGTTGTCAATGCCGAGCAGGCAAGGCACGGTTAGCGCCCTCCCGGCGTCATGGATTTTTCGATGCAGCGGCTTCGCATGGATTTGACGACAACCAATGAGCGACGCGGTACAAGAATGGAATCGGCACCCATACCGGCCAAATGAACCATATAGCGATGTTAATTTAACGTCAATTGATGTTCAAAACAGCCTCATCGCCTCAGTGCGGTTGAACGGCCTGAACGCAAGTTGACCAACAAACCGCTGATTCAGTTGGATTTCTGTCGCCAGTAAAATGTCTCACCCAACCCGTTCATTCCAGGAGTTGCGTCGTGTACAAAGGTTCTGACCTGCTCATTGCCGCCCTTGAGAATGAGGGCGTCGATCGCATCTTCGGAATTCCAGGCGAAGAGAACCTCGACGTCGTCGAATCCATTCGCAAATCGTCGATCCAGCTCATCCTGACGCGCCATGAGCAGGCGGCAGCGTTCATGGCGGCGACCTATGGCAGGCTCACCGGCAGACCCGGCGTTTGCATCACCACGCTCGGGCCTGGTGCCCTGAACCTTACCACGGGTGCGGCCTATGCCCTGCTCGGAGCCATGCCGATGGTCATGATCACCGGGCAGAAAGGCATCCGGTCGTCGCGTCAGGCTCGTTTCCAGATTGTCGACATCGTCGCGGCGATGAAGCCGCTGACCAAGCATTCGCGCCAGATCATCTCGCCGAGGACGATCCCGGCCGTGGTTCGGGAAGCCTTCCGCATTGCCGAGGAGGAACGTCCGGGACCTGTGCACCTGGAACTTCCCGAAGACATCGCAGCCGAGGAGTGCGAAGAGGCGGCGCTGATCCCGCCGCACCCGGTCGAGCTTCCGCTGGCCAGCCCACTCGCGCTCGATCGCGCCGCGCAGATGATCATCAAGGCAAAGCGCCCGCTGGCCATGCTGGGGGCTGCCGCATCGCGACCGCGCTCGACCTCCGACCTCGCCCAGTTCGTGCTGCGGACAGGCATCCCCTATTTCACCACGCAGATGGGCAAGGGCACCGTGCCCGGCGGAACCGAGCTCTACATGGGCACGGCCGCACTCTCCGAGCGCGACTACGTGCATGAGGCGATAGAACAGGCCGACCTCATCATCACGATAGGCCACGATACGATCGAGAAGCCGCCCTTCATCATGGGCGCAAACGGGCCGAAGGTGATCCATGTCGGATATCAGCCGGCCAATGTCGAGCAGGTCTATTTTCCGCAGACCGAAGTCATCGGCGATATCGGCGCCTCGCTCAGGCTGCTCGCCGATCGCGTCGAAGGCAACATCCCCAACGCGCAAGCCTTGCTGCCGCTGCGCGAGGGCATCTTGAACCGGATTGCCGCCCGCGCCACCGAGGACCGCTTCACGCCGCAACGCCTGGTCCACGACGTGCGCGCGGTCATGCCGGCGGACGGCATTCTGGCGCTCGACAACGGCATGTACAAAATCTGGTTCGCGCGAAACTACCGTACCCGCGTCGCCAACACGCTGCTGCTGGACAATGCGCTCGCGACCATGGGCGCCGGCCTGCCGTCGGCGATGACGGCCGCCATGCTCTATCCCGGGCGCCGCGTCATGGCCGTCTGTGGCGACGGCGGCTTCATGATGAACAGCCAGGAGCTGGAAACCGCCGTCAGGCTCAAGCTCAACCTGGTCGTCCTGCTCATCGAGGACAACGCCTTCGGCATGATCCGCTGGAAGCAGGCGGTCGACCAGTTTCCCGATTTCGGCATGACATTCGGCAATCCCGACTTCGTCAGATATGCCGAGGCCTATGGCGCCAAGGGGACCAGGGTCGGCGCGATCGGAGAACTGCGATCCTCTCTGGAGAATGCCTTCGCCGGCGGCGGCGTGCATCTCGTCGTCGTCCCCATCGACTATTCGGAAAACAAGCGCGTTCTCGTCGATGAACTGAGCCAGCGGCTGCCGGCAGCGCCGGAGATTTGATGTCTCCACGCGCGAGCTTGGCTTTCTCCTGCCATGCCTCTATGTTGCGGTCGCAAATCGCACAATTGGTTTTGAAATGCCTCCCGATATCCCGGCTAGTGAATTGAAAAAATGAAGGAAAAGCATCTGGCGCCAGCCGGAGCGATTTTCCAAAACTCACGAAGCTATTCAGGGATATCGCAACCGGAACCGTTGCGGCCTTCAAAAACCAGGGGTTGGAAATTGAGCGATGCAATTGCGGACGTTTTGAACTGGCTCGAAAGCAGGGACGACATCCACAGCCTGAGGGCTGCGGTGTGCGATCTGAACGGCATCATGCGCGGCAAGCGCATCCCGGTCGAACAGGCCCGCAAGGCGCTGGAGGGCAAGCTGCGCATGCCTTTTTCGCTGATCGGGCTCGACGTCTGGGGCGAGGACATCGAAGGCAATGCGCTGGTTTTCTCGACCGGCGACGCCGATGGCCTTTGCCAATGGACGGGACGCGGCATCCTGCCTGTCAGTTGGACAGCACACCCGACCGCCCTGGTCCCGCTTTGGCTTGCCGACGAAACCGGCGCGCCGTTTCTGGGCGACCCGCGGCGGGCACTGGCCCGCATCCTCGATCGCTATGCAGCACTTGGCCTGACACCGGTCGCGGCAACGGAACTTGAATTCTATCTGGTCGACCCGCAATCGCAGCGGCCGGTCGGACCGGTGTCACCGGTGACCGGGCGCCGCCTCGATTCCGACGCAGCCCTTTCGATCGACGAGATCGACGACTTCGAAGCCTTCATCCACGACGTCTACGACGCCTGCCGCACGCAAGGCATTCCCGTCGACACCGCGATTGCCGAGAACGGCGTCGGCCAGTTCGAGATCAATCTGAACCATGTCGCCGATGCCTTGCGCGCCGCCGACGATGCGGTGCTGTTCAAGCGCACAGTCAAGGGCATTGCCCGCAAGCACGGCTTTGCCGCCTGCTTCATGGCCAAGCCCTATGGCGACCGTGCCGGTAACGGTTTTCATGTCCATTTCAGCCTGACCGATACTGACGGCCGCAATGTCTTCGACGATGGCAGCGACCAGGGTTCGGAGACAATGCGCCATGCGGTCGGTGGTCTGCTCGCCGCCATGGCCGAGAGCACGCTGGTATTTGCGCCGCACTTCAATTCCTACCGCCGACTGCGGCCGCGCTCCTATGCACCGACAGCGGTTGCCTGGGGTTATGAGAACCGCATGGTCGCCATCCGCATTCCCGGTGGACCGACGAGCGCACGCCGCATCGAGCATCGCGTGTCGGGAGCCGACGCCAATCCATACCTGGTGCTTGCGGCAATCCTCGGTGCGGCGCTGATCGGCATCGAGAGGCAGCTGTCGCCAGGCGATCCCGCCGGCAATGACGGGCAAGGACTTCCGCCGGCCAAGCTGCCGCCGGATTGGGCCTCGGCAATCGCCAGTTTCGAGAGCGGGCAGCATGTGGCGGAGATCTTCCCGGACATCCTGCGCGACTCCTTCATCGCCTGCAAACGCCAGGAGTTGAACACGTTCGCGCTCAATGTCAGCGACTTCGAGATCGAGACCTATCTCGAAAGCGTCTAGGTCACCTTCGCATCGAATAATCCAATCAACGGCAATCTGCCGCAAACTCAATCCGCTTGCCGGGTTTGTTTTGAAATCTCCTCGCTCATTTAATTCTACAAAATCGGTAGGCTTAATGCACATCGAATGCTTTGCGAGGAGCCCAAAATGTCGAAAAAGCTGGTGGTGGGGGTGTCGGGCAATTTGACCCGTCCGTCGAAAACCAAGGCATTCGTCAGCCACATCGTCGGCGCAGTGGCGCAAAACACCGGCGCGGCTTCGATCGTCTTCGACATCGAGGATCTCGGTCCTTCCTTCCCGCTGGCAAGGCGCCTTGCCGATCTCGATCCATCGGCCCGCAACGTCGTCGAGCAGTTGCTGGGCGCCGATATATTGGTCGTCGGCTCGCCCACCTTCAAAGGCAGCTATACCGGGCTTTTCAAGCATTTCTTCGACCTGCTCGATCCGTCATCGCTCAGGGGAAAGCCGATAATCCTCGCAGCGACCGGTGGCGGCGAGCGTCATTCGCTGATTGTCGAGCACCAGCTGCGGCCGCTGTTCGGCTTCTTCGAGGCGCTGACCTTGCCGACCGCGATCTACGCTTCCGACAAGGACTTCGCCAATGGCGTGCTGGTGTCCGAAGCCATCCATGCCCGCGCCCGGCAAGCGGTCGCCGAGGCAAGCCGGATCATTGGGGTGCCCGCCAGCGTCAGCGTTGCCGCCTGAAACGCGCCACCGGCCAACAATCCAGGATACCTTCCCGCACCGTCCAGAAGGAAAGCGCAATGACCAGACCCAGCAAGTCCCGACAGATCAAACTTGGCGCCTTCCTGCCTGGTGGCGGGCAGCATATTGCGGCATGGCGCCATCCCGACGCGCCGGCCGACGGCGCAACCAATTTTGAGTTCCACAAGCAGCTTGCGCTGACCGCCGAGCGCGGCCTGTTCGACGCCTATTTCCTGGCCGACAATCTGACGGTTGGCCTCGGCGCCCGCGAAGGCGGCAACGCCAAGATCGCCGGCTTCGAGCCGGTGACGCTGTTTGCGGCTTTGGCGCCGCTGACCACGCATCTGGGCTTCATCGCCACAGCGTCCACCACCTATGAAGAGCCCTATACGCTGGCGCGCAAATTCGCTTCGCTCGATCTGTTGTCCAACGGCCGCGCCGGCTGGAATGTCGTGACTTCGGCCGGCGACGAGACCGCCCAGAATTTCAACCGCGATGTCCAGCCCAACCATGCCGAGCGCTATGCAAGGGCGCATGAGCATGTCGACACGGTCAAGGCGCTGTGGGACAGCTGGGAGGACGACGCCTTCATCCGCGACAAGCAGTCTGGCCGCTTCTACGACAAGGACAAACTGCACGACGTCGACCATAAGGGCGCGCATTTCAGCGTCAAAGGTCCGCTCAACGTGCCGCGCCCCGTTCAGGGCCACCCGGTGGTGGTCCAGGCCGGGCAGTCCGAGGATGGACGCGGGCTCGCAGCGCACTCGGCCGAGGTCATCTTTACCGCCCACCAGAAACTCGAAACGGCGCAGGAGTTCTACCGCGACATCAAGGCGCGCGTGGCGGCCGTCGGCCGCGATCCCGACCAGGTGCTGATTATGCCCGGCGTGGCGCCCTTCGTTGGCCGCACAACTGAAGAGGCGCGAGAGAAGTACCAGCAGCTCAACGACCTCATCCTGCCGGAGGACGGCGTCGCTCTGCTCAACGGGCTCGCCGGCCAGACGCTCGACATCAGGGGTTATCCGCTCGACGGCCCGCTGCCGCCGAGCAAGGAAACCGAAGGCATGAAGAGCCGCCAGGCGCTGATCCGCCAGATCGCCGACGAGAACAACTTCACCATCCGCCAGCTCTACCAATGGGTAGCGACGGCGCGCGGCCACTACACCATCGTCGGCAGCGCCACTGAGGTGGCCGACCTGCTCGAGGAATGGTTCACCAGCGACGCCGCCGACGGCTTCAACATCCTGCCGCCCTGGCTTCCGGGCGCACTCGACGACTTCGTCGACCTGGTCATCCCCGAGCTGCAGCGCCGGGGCCTGTTCCGCACGGCTTACGAAGGCAGGACGCTGCGCGAAAACCTTGGCCTCAGGCGGCCGGAAAACCCGTGGACATCAGCCCGCTCGACCGTGCTGGCCGCCGAATAAATCCCCCGACGCGCCAACCAGCTTCCAGGGAAAGGGCAAGACGATGACTTTGCAGCACATTGAGCGGCCGATCACGATCGGCGCACGCCGCAGCGGAACAGGCGTAGACACTGACTTCCTGCGACCCAGCGGCCGGGCGGCCGTCCGTTTCCTGTCGCGCTACGGCGTTCTTCTAGGGTTCCTGGCGCTCTGGCAGGTGGCGAGCAGCGTCGGATGGGTCAATGCGGCGGTGCTGCCGCCTGTCGACATGATCGTTGCCGCCCTGTGGAAAGGGCTCGCCGGTGGCGTCTTGCTCGGCGACATCGCCATCAGCCTGCAGCGCGCCGGCATTGCCTTCGCCGCCGCCGTCGCGGTCGCCGTTCCGCTTGGCCTGTTCATGGGTCAGGTGCGCGCCGTCGAAACCGCGCTCGACCCGATCCTGCAGCTGTTCCGGCAGACCTCGGCGCTGGCGCTCTACCCGGTGTTCATCCTGCTGCTGGGACTGGGCGAAACCTCCAAGATCTTCGTCATCTTCTGGGCGACTTTGTTTCCGCTGCTGCTCAACACCACCAGCGGCGTCAAGGAGGTCGATCCAAAGCTGCTCGAAATGGCGCGCGTCTATGGCGCGACGCGCCTCACCGTGTTCCGCCGCGTCGTGCTGCCCGGTGCCATTCCCTCGATCTTCGTTGGATTGAGGCTGAGCGCAACCACCGCGCTCCTGCTGCTGATCGCGTCCGAGATGATCGGCGCCAACAAGGGCATCGGCTTCCAGGTGATGAACGCGCAATACAATTTCCAGATCCCGCTGATGTTCGCGGCGATCGTCATCCTCGCCGGCCTCGGCCTGATCGCCAACCAGGCGCTGGTTGTCCTGCAGCGGCGGCTGTGCCGCTGGAGCAATCCCGTCAACTGACCAACCCTCTCAATCTAGGCCTGCCCCTCCTCTCATCCCAGGAAAGATCCGACCATGAAAATCACGCGTCGTTCCCTGCTAGCCGGTGCACCGCTTGCCGCCGGCATCATCGCCGCCGGCCTGCCCCGCTTCGCCTTTGCCGAGGCCGCACCGGTCAAGTTCCGCTACCTCGCCAGCCGTGGCGGCATCTCCCCGCATGAGCTGGCCTACGAGCTCGGCTATTTCAAAGACCTTGGCATCGAGCTGGAGAATGTCGGCTATGCCGCAGGCGGCCCGGAATCGCTGTTTGCGCTTTCCTCCGGCAGCGTCGAGCTTGGTTCGGCCGCCACCGCCGCGGTGATCAACTCGATCTCCGGCGGCAACGACTTCGTCGCCGCCTATCCGAGCAACGGCATCAACAAAGACGTGAAAAGCGTCTTCTATGTGCTCGAAGACAGCCCGATCAAATCGATCGCCGACATCGCCGGCAAGACCATCTCGGTCAACACGCTCGGCGCCCATCTCGACTACACGGTGCGCGAGGCGCTGCACAGCGTCGGCCTGCCGCCGGATGCCGCCAACCTCGTCGTCGTGCCCGGGCCGCAACTCGAACAGACCTTGCGCTCGCGCCAGGTCGATATCGCAGGCCTCGGCTACTGGCAGGCGACATTCGCCGGCGCGCTGGTCGCCAATGGCGGCGTGCGCGGCGTGTTCAACGACACCGACGTGCTTGGCGAACTCGCCGGCGGCTTTGTCGTGCTGCGACGCGACTTCATCGCCGCCAACCCGGACGCCGCCCGCAACTTCGTTGAGCAGTCGGCACGCGCCTCCGACTGGTCGCGGCAGAATCCGGACGAAGCGCGCAAGGTGCTGGCCGACATCCTCAACAAGCGCGGCGAAAACGGCGATCTCGCCCGCTACTGGACCGGCTTTGGCTTGCGCGAAGGCGCGCAAGCCACCGACCGCGACATCGATTTCTGGGTCGCCATACTGGAACGTGACGGCCGCCTGGCCAAGGGCAAGCTGAAGGCCGCCGACATTCTGTACCGGCCCGGTGAAACCAAGACCAACTGAGAGCTGAGAAGGACTGGGAGCTGGAAATGACGGGCACCAACCGCGGCGGAGAGGTCTCGATCCGTGACCTCTCCAAATCCTTCACGCTGGGCGGGCGTCAGCTTGCCGTGCTGAGGACGCTCAGCCTCGACGTCCGCTCCGGTGAATGCCTGGTCATCGTCGGCGCCAGCGGCTCGGGCAAGACCACGCTGCTGCGCATTCTCGCCGGGCTGGAGGCCGCCGACAGCGGCGGCGTCGCCATCGACGGCAAGCCGGTCCACGGCGTCGGCGCCGAGCGCGCCGTGATCTTCCAGGAACCGCGCCTGCTGCCCTGGCTGACCGTGCTCGGCAATGTCGCCTTCGGCCTCGAAGTGCGCGGCGTGACCAAGGCTGACGCCGAGGAAAGAGCCCGCTTCTACATCGCGCTCGTCGGCCTCGCCGAATTCGCCGACGCTTGGCCGAGGCAGCTTTCCGGCGGCATGGCGCAGCGCGTCGGCATTGCCCGGGCGCTGACGGTGCAACCCGAAATCCTTTTGCTCGATGAACCGCTGGGGGCGCTCGACGCCATGACCAAGATCGGCATGCAGGAGGAACTGGCCCGCATCTGGAGCGAGGAGAACGTCACCATGGTCATGGTCACCCATGATCTGGAAGAGGCGATCTATCTCGCCGACCGGGTGCTGATCCTGCCCAAGGAGAAAGGCGGCGCGGCACGATTGATCGATGTCGACCTGCCCCGCCCGCGCGACCGCAGCGAAAGCCGGTTCGTGCGCTATCGCGAAGAGCTGCTGCGCGAGTTCGGCCTGCACTGACCGAGCAGACGAGCTAGACGATCGGCTTGCCGGCAATGGCCTGCCGCAACGCGTCGTTGATGCGATCCTGCCAGCCGGGCCCATCCTCCTGGAAATAATCCAGCACCGCCCGGTCTATCCTGATCGAAACGAGCTCCCTGACATTGGGCGCGACTGACGCTTCACGAACCGGCGCCGCCGGCTTCTTGATCGGCCTGAAGGCGGCTTCGGCGGCCTCCATCGGATTTGTCGATCGGCGCGGTGGATTTGCCATGGATTGACCCCGGGTGAAGACGACTTTGACGGTGCACGAATGCGCCACGATAACCCATGTGGCGCGAGATTGTCGTTCATTTCACCGGCAAAACCACAGAATTCACCTTCCGTGTGACATCAGCAACGTGCATTGCATCTTGCCGCAGACTCCGCGTTCTGATTCCCTGTGGCATGGCCACGAGCCTGATTCTGGCATCCCTTGCGACCAAGTTTTCGTGCGGGTGCCGGCAACGATTATGTCGACCACCGCTTTCCCAGGGAGAAACGGCAATGAACACCGCGACCAGGCCGGAAATCTCCGAGATGAGGCCGAAGATAACGGTTGTCGGCGTCGGCGGCGGCGGCGGCAACGCCATCAACAACATGATTTCCGAGGGCCTGCAGGGCGCGGAATTCATCGTCGCCAACACCGATGCCCAAGCGCTGACCATGTCGAAGGCATCGCGGCTGATCCAGTTGGGTGCTCACATCACCGAAGGTCTGGGTGCCGGGTCCCTGCCCGAGGTCGGCCGCGCCGCAGCCGTGGAATCGATCGACGAAATCATGGACCACCTGGCGGGAACGCATATGTGTTTCGTCACCGCCGGCATGGGCGGTGGGACCGGAACCGGTGCCGCGCCTGTCATCGCGCAGGCCGCGCGGGCAGCGGGGATTCTGACCGTAGCCGTCGTCACCAAGCCGTTTACCTTCGAAGGCAAACGCCGGATGCAATCGGCCGAAGAGGGCATCGAGCGGCTTCGCGAATGCGCCGATACGGTGATTGTCATCCCTAACCAGAACCTGTTCAGGATCGTCGATGCCAAGACCACATTCGCCGACGCTTTCGTCATGGCCGACCGCGTCCTCTATTCGGGCGTTGGCTGCATCACCGACCTCATCGTCAAGGAAGGCCTGATCAATCTCGATTTTGCCGATGTGAAGTCGGTGATGCGCGACATGGGCCGCGCCATGATGGGCACCGGCGAAGCCACGGGCGAAGGCCGCGCCAAGCGGGCTGCCGAAGCGGCGATCGCCAACCCGCTTCTCGATGAAGCCTCGATGATCGGCGCCAAGGGCGTGCTGGTCTCGATCTCGGGCGGCATGGACATGACATTGTTCGAGGTCGACGAGGCCGCCACTCGCATCCGCGAGGAAGTTGACGCCGACGCCGACATCATCGTCGGCGCCATATTCGACCGCGCACTGGCCGGCAAATTCAGGGTGTCGGTGGTCGCGACGGGATTGCGGCGCGCGGTTGAAATGCCGCTGCTGGCGGATCAGAAATTCGCGTGAACTGAACGACGCCACTCGACCATGGGCCTCGGCCCGGCATTCGCGGCTGCCGCTAGCGGCTGCGTTCACTATCCCGCCTTCTCGACTTCCTCGAGGTAGTAGATCTTGCTGGGTTGCAGATGGTCGACGCAAAGCTGGGCCAGAACCCAGTTGTCCTTCCGCTTCAGCGCTTCGATCATGAACCCGTGATGCTGGCGCGACACTTCCAGTTTCTCGCGGTCGGCCAGCGAATTGGCCCGAATCGGCAGGCTGAGCCGCATATAGTGGTCGATCGACGACACCAGATAGTCGTTGCCGCAGGCCGAGAAAATGGTCATGTGAAAGCGGTCATTGGCCTCGTGGATCCCTCGCAGATAGTGAGCGTCGACATGGGCGTTGTAGACCCGGTTGATCTCCACCAACTCGTCGATCAATGACTGGCTTGCCGGCAGCGGGATCATCAGCGCCGCCTGGCGCTGCAGCAGTTCGCGCACTTCGTAGATCTGCCGCACCTCGTCAGGGGTCAGCCGCCTTACCATCGCACCCTTGTTGCGCTCGCGGGTAACGACGCCGAGCTTTTCGAGCTGGTAGAGCGCCTGGCGAATGGTGTGGCGCGACACCGGAAACCGGGACAGCAGCACATCCTCGACCAGCCGCGCGCCGGGCTCAAGCTGGCCGAAGATGATGTCTTCTTCCAGCGCGCGCACGACATCGGCTTCCTTGCCGCCATAGTCTGCCACGTTGAGCATCATCACGTCCTCGCGCCGTCTCGGCCGGCCACTTTAGCCGCAGTGACGGGCATCCGGCAATTAATGATGATACTGGCCGTCCCTGATCAGACGGGCGCGTATTCGTTGGCCTCGAAAACGTGGTGATGCACGCGACCGGTGAACATCTTCAGCAGTTCACCGGTCACCTCCCGGCTTTGAAATCTTACGTCGGATTGAAGCGCCCGGTTGCAGGCGTCCATGTCGGGATAGCGAATGGCCAGCGCCATCGCGTAGGCGGGCGCACCTTCGTCGCGCGCCGTGCCGTCGAGAACGCGCACTTCCTCGGCGCCGGGAAACTGTGTCCACAGCGGCACCAGCCTGTCCCTGACGAAGCGCCGGAATTCGCCCTCTTGTCCGGGATGGATTTCACCTTCGAAGAGGGCGTAGCGAATGATCATGGCGAGGCTTTCCTGGCTTTGTGCGCTTGAGACGTCTGTTGCGGGCGCATCGGGTGATGCGCCCGGCTCCGTGCTTGTCTATTTGCCCCAGATTTTTTTGTACTGGTCGCGGTACCCATTTTCGGGGTCGAAGGCATTCTTCGGGCCGCCGTCGAACTCGACATTGTCGGCCGTCACCACATGCAGCGGCGACAGATAGCCCGACCATTTTTCACCGGCGATGGCGCGGTTCAGCTCGTCGACCAATTGCCAGCCCTGCAGGTTGAGTGGTTCGGCGACCGTCACCTTCTGGAACTGGCCGGCGCGGATGCGCTGATAGGCCGATTCCGAGCCGTCGCCGGCGGCGACGTTGATCGGCGCGTCGGTGCCGGCCTTGCCGGCCGCGGCCAGCGAGGGTCCCATGAAGTCGAAATAGAGGTCGTTGATCGCCAGCGAATGCGTCCAGGCATCGCCGTATTTCTGCAGCAGCGAGGTAGTGAGCTGCGGCATGCGCTGCGAGGTCTCGGCAATCGGCGTGTCGACATATTCGAGCACCTTTCCGCCCAGCCGCTCGATCTCCGCCTTCATCTTGTCGGCCTTGGCGATGGCGATGGCATAGGTCGAATCGGTGAAGATGACGACGCCGGGCTTGCCCTTGGCATCGGCATAGGCCCAGTCGGCGGCAGCCGTGGAGACCTGCATGGCGTCGGTCGAGACGTTGGCGAAGACGCCGCTCTTTTCATCGGGCCCGATCACCGGCCCGGCATGCCAGGAAACCAGCGGGATGCCGGCGGCCTTCGCCTGTTCCAGCGCCGGCGCCTGCTCCACGGCGTCGAAGCCGTTGATGACGATGCCATTCGGCTTCAGTGCCATGGCCTGGCCGAAGGCGGCGGTGCGGCCGCCGATCGAGCCGGCGCCGTCGATCACCTTGACCTCCCAGCCGATCGCCTTGGCCGCTTCCTCGACGCCGGTGGTGACGCCCAGAATGCCGCCGTTCTTGAGGTCGCCGGCGAGCACGACGATCGTCTTGCCCGGCTGCGCCTTCGGACCGGTGGTCGGGCCGTCCCATGCCGTGACTTTCTGGGCGTATTTTTCGACCACCGCCATGGCGTCGGCCATCGCGTCCGCCCGTGCCTGGCCGGCGAACAGGACTGGAGCAGCGATGGTCATGGCCATCAAGGCGACGGATGATTTCAGGAATGTTCTGCGTTGCATGTTGGTACCTCCCTTGGTTTCAAAAAAATATTCTGGTCTTC
Source organism: Mesorhizobium sp. P2_H9 (assembly GCF_056403215.1). Taxonomy (NCBI): domain Bacteria; kingdom Pseudomonadati; phylum Pseudomonadota; class Alphaproteobacteria; order Hyphomicrobiales; family Phyllobacteriaceae; genus Mesorhizobium; species Mesorhizobium sp. P2_H9. The sequence continues at coordinate 442,055 of NZ_JBFUFX010000009.1, forward strand.
CGGAACTCGACTTCGGGCGCCAGGTCACTGGCTGATGTGCCCAGCCACCGGGCCCAAACCGGCAGGATGCGCGTTGACATAGATGGAATAGAGCGACGTCTGGGCGGTGATGTAGAGGCGGTTGCGCTTCGGACCGCCGAAGCACAAATTGGAGACGATTTCGGGAACCAGGATGCGCCCGATCAGCGTCCCGTCCGGCGCGTAGACGCGAACCGCATCGGCGCTGGAGGCCCAGATGTTGCCATCGCGATCGACGCGGAACCCGTCGAAGAATCCTGCCTCGCATTCGGCCAGCGTGCCGCGCGAGCGCAGCGAGCGGCCATCCGCGGCGACATCATAGGTCTTGATCGCCCGCGGCAGGCCCTGAACATGGCTTGCGCCGGTATCCGACACGTAGAGGATTTTCTCGTCGGGTGAAAAAGCCAGCCCGTTCGGCTGCACCATATCGGTGATAACCGCAGCCACCTCGCCTGTTGCTTCGTCGAACCGGTAGACATAAGACGCGCCGATCTCCGGCCGGGCAATCATGCCTTCATAATGGCTGTCGATGCCGTAGACCGGGTCGGTGAACCAGATCGTCCCATCGGATTTGACCACCACATCGTTCGGCGAATTGAACCGCTTGCCGTCGATGGTTTCGACAAGCGGCCGCCAGCGTCCATCATGTTCGAGCCGGGAGACGCGCCGGCCGCGATGCTCGCAGGCGACGACGCGGCCTTCGCCATCGAGCGTGTGACCGTTCTGGTTGTTGCAAGGGGTTTCGAAGACACTGACCGAGCCGTCGCTTTCGTCGTAGCGCAGCAGCCGGTCGTTGGGGATATCCGACCACAGCAGATGCTTTGCTGAGGGAACATAGACCGGCCCTTCGGCCCAGCGGCTGCCGGTCCACAGCCGTTCGAGCTTGGCATGCCCGATCGTCAGCTTTCGGAAGCGATCGTCCAGAATCTCGTAGTCGCTCATTCCATTGTTCCCGGATGGGTTCGGCTGATCACTTCGAGGACTGCGCTACAGGCTTGGTCCTGGCCCTGTGCGCGGCGCCGCGCTTGCGCTGGGCGTAGCCGGCGATGCCGATGGCGACGAGCAGCGTCACGCCGTTGAACAGCGGCTCGACGAAGAACGAACCGCCGAACTGCTGGATGCCGGAAATGCCGACCGCCAGGATGATGACGCCGGTCATCGTGCCCCAGACATTGACGCGTCCGGGCTTGATGGTGGTCGAACCGAGAAAGGCGCCGACGAGCGCCGGCAGCAGATATTCCAGACCGACGCTGGCCTGGCCGATGCGCAGCTTGGAGGCAAGCAGCACGCCTGTCAGCGCCGTCAGGAAACCCGACGAGATGAAGGCGCCGATGACGAAGCGGCGCACCGGAATACCGTTCAGCGCCGCGGCCTTCGGATTGGCGCCGATGGCATAGACGTAGCGGCCGATCGGCAGATATTCGAGAATGATCCACAGCGCGACGGCGATCGCCAACACATAGAGGCCGGTGATCGGCAAACCGAACACCATCGTGCCATTGAGCGCGTAGAACCCGTTGGGCAGCACGCCAACCACTTGCCGGCCGCCAGTGTGCCAGAGTGCGAGAGCATAGAGCACGGTGCCGGTGCCGAGCGTGGCGATGAAAGAGTCGATGCGGGCGACTTCCACCAGCAGTCCGTTGAGGAAGCCGGTTGCAGCGCCAAGCAGCAGCACGATGATCACCGCCAGCGGCCACGGAACGCCGAACATGGTCTGCAGGCTGATGGCAAGGATGTGCCACAGCACGATGCCGTAGCCGACGGTGAGGTCGATGCGACCGGACGCCATCGGGATCATCGCCGCCAGCGACAGCAGCGCGATGATCGCCTTGTCGGAGATGATCGAGCGCAAATTGAGCAGCGTCGGGAAGGTGTTCGGCAGCAGAATCGAAAACAGAAGGATCAGCAGCGCCGTCAGGATCACCAGTCCGTAGACCGGCAGCAGCCGGATGATCTTCTGCCCCAACGGCAAACCCGTCATTTCACCGCGGGTCGGTTCGAGTGCGCTGGATTCGATCGATTGCATGGGCTTTGCTCCCAGAAAAATCAGGCGGCTTCGGAAGCCGATGCCGCAATGATCACGGCGGATGTGGTCAGGTCGTTGCCGGTGAGTTCGCGCACGATCTGTCCGCGCGAAAACACCAGCGCGCGATGGCAGATATGCGCGATCTCCTCGAAATCGGTCGACACCACGACGACGGCGAGACCGGCTTCAAGCGCGCGGCCGATCAGCCGGTAGATCTCGGCCTTGGCGCCGACATCGACGCCTGCGGTCGGATCTTCGGCGATCAGCAAGGTGCGGCCGGTGTGGAGCCAGCGCCCGACGACCACCTTTTGCTGGTTGCCGCCCGAAAGCGCCTCGATCGGCAGGTTCGGATCGTTGGGGCGCAACCCGACCGAGCCGCCGATAACTTGCGCCAGCGCAGCCTCCTTATGCGGCGCCAGAAAGGAGAACAGGCCGCGCTTGCCGGCGCCCGGATTGAGAAAGCTGTTCTCGCGGATCGACAAGGAGGCCGCGATGGATTCCTCGGTCCGGTCGCGGGCGATGAGGCCGACGCCGGCCGACATCGCCGCGATCGGGCTCGACAGGTCGGGCGCAACACCGTTGATCGTCACCGAGCCGGAAAAGGCCTGGCAGCCGAACAGCGCCCGGCCGACTAGTTCCTGCCCGGCGCCGCGCAAGCCGACCAGGCCGAGCAGTTCACCCTTGCGCACGTCAAACGACACCGGCCCGGCGCCGGCGCAGACCAGGTCGCGAACAGCGCACACCGTCTCGCCGGCCTGCGTCTCAGCCTTGCTGAAAACCTGGCTTACCGGACGGCCGACGATCATCTCGACCAGCTCGTCCGGCTTGGTCTCGGCGACCTTCTTCTGGCCGACCAGCCTGCCGTCGCGCAGCACGGCGACACGGTCGGCGATGCGGAAAATTTCATCGAGGCGATGCGAGACATAGATCATGCCGACGCCGCGCTGCTTGAGCGGGCGGATGGCGTCGAACAGGCGGTCGACCTCGTCGGCCGGAAGACTGGCGGTCGGCTCGTCGAGCACCAGCACATCGGCCTCGGTGGCCAGAGCGCGGGCGATGGCGACCAGTGATTTTTCGGTGCGGGTCAAATCCTGGATGCGCGTCGTCGGATCGAAATCGCAGCCGACCAGCTTCAGCGCCTCGTGCGCCCGCTTTTCGGTGGAACGCCAGTCGATGAGACCGGAGCGCAGCGAAAATCCCTGCGCGAGGCCGACATTTTCGCCGACCGTCATCCATTCGATCAGACCGAGATCTTGGTGAATGAAAGCGACGGACTGGCGCTGGTTCGGCCGCGGCGGGCGATGATGATAGGGCTCGCCGCGAAACAGGATGCTGCCGCCATCGGGACGATAGATGCCGGCGAGCGTCTTGATCAGCGTCGACTTGCCGGCGCCATTCTCGCCGAGCAGTGCCAGGATCTCGCCCTTGTGCAGATCGAGCGACACGTCGGAGAGCGCGCGGGTGCCGCCGAACTCCTTGGTAATCGACTTGAACTCGATCAGTTTTTCTTCAGACACAGAGCGTTCCTCCCAAGATCGCCAAATGATGTTATCGATAACATTTCTGAGCGTCAAGCGACAAAATCAGGGCTCTCCGCTTAGCTGGTCTTGCCGTCGAGCAGGCGCATCATCTCGGCCGAATCCTTCGGTCCGAGGCCGGCGGCGCAAAGCAGGCGGTGGATCTCGACCACCTGCCCTGTCATCGGCATCGGCGTCTTGGTTTTCAGCGCAAAGGCCTGCAGCGAATCCAGATCCTTCAGCATGTTGTCGATACGGCCGGTGGCCGAAAAATCGCGGGCGGCGAACTTTGCCATGAACTCCTGCAGAATGCTGGAATCGGCGCGCCCGCCCCTCAGCGCCGCCGGAATAGCCTTCGGATCGACGCCACCGGCTTCGGCGAGTTTCACGGCTTCGGCGACGGCCTGGAACAGCACCGCGCAGAACAGCTGGTTGATCAGCTTGGTCGTCTGCCCTGCCCCGCTTGGCCCCATCAGCGTGTAGTTGGCGCAGAGATGCTGCATGACTGTGCGCGCCTGTTCGAAGTCTGCGGCGTCACCGCCCGCCATGACGGTCAGCCGGCCGGCCAGCGCGCCGGGAACGCCGCCCGAAAGCGGGCAGTCGAGCCATTTCATGCCGGTCTCGGCCGAGAGCTTTTTCGCCATCTTGGCGGTGTCGGCCGGGTCGATCGACGACATGTCGATCAGCAGCTTTTCGGGAGATGCCGCAGCAGCGACACCGTTGTCGCCGAACACCACCGAACGCACGATATCGGCATGGTTGAGGCTGAGAATGACGAAGTCGCTGGCGCGCGTCGCCTCGGCGACCGACGCTGCGGCAGCAGCACCCTTGGCGGTCAGGGCAGCAACCTTGGCCTTGTCGAGATCGAACACGGTGACCGCCTGCCTGGCCTCGATCAACCGGGTGGCGATCGCCGATCCCATGATGCCGGCGCCGACAACGGCGACTTTTGCAGCTTGCGTCATCTCAACGAGCCTCTTTCCTTGATCCTGGCGGGGCCGACCCCAAAGGCGCCCAGGCCTTGCAACGCCGCATCGGCGATGCTGTCGACTGTGGCGTCGATATCAACGGTCACCACCAGCTTTTCGTCGCCGGGATGTTCCAGCGCCGCGAACTGGCTGTCGAGCAAGGCCGGTGGGAAGAAGTGGTCGCGGCGCGCGGCGAGCCTGGCTTGCAGCAGCGAGCGCGACCCCTCCAGGAATACGAAAAACAGCGGTCCGCCCGTCGCATGACGAAGGCGATCGCGATAGGATTGCTTCAGCGCCGAGCAAGAGACGACGAGCCCGCGGCTTTCCTCACGCGCTTGGCGCAAGGCCGCGCCGACCAGATCAAGCCAGGGCCAGCGGTCGTCGTCGGTGAGCGGTATGCCCCGCGACATTTTCTCGACATTGCCGCGCGGATGCAGCGTATCGCCTTCGACGAAGGCGATACCAAGCCGCGCGGCGATCTCGACGCCAACTTTGGTCTTGCCGCAGCCGCTGACGCCCATGACGACGATGAGCGCGGGTTCAAAGACAGGTCGTGATGCCGCCGTCGACATAGAGCGTGTGTCCATTGACAAAGGATGAGGCCGGTCCGGCCAGAAACACCGCCGCGCCGACCAATTCGCCGACGTCGCCCCAGCGTCCCGCCGGCGTGCGGTTGGTCAGCCAGGCTGAAAATTCGGGATTGTCGACCAGCGCCTGGTTGAGCGGTGTCTTGAAATAGCCCGGCGCGATGGAATTGACTTGCAAGCCATGCTTGGCCCAGTCGGCGCACATGCCGCGCGTCAGGTTGCGCACCGCGCCTTTCGTGGCCGTATAGGGCGCGATGTTGGTGCGCGCCAACTCGCTTTGCACCGAAGCGATGTTGATGATCTTGCCGCGCTTGCGCGGGATCATGTGCCGCGCCACCGCCTGGCCGACGAAGAACACGCTCGAAATGTTGGTGCGCAGCAGCTCGTCCCATTTGTCGGCGGGAAAATCCTCGAGCGGCATGCGGAACTGCATGCCGGCATTGTTGATGAGGATGTCGATAGCGCCGATCGTCGCCTCGATCTCGGCAACGCCATTCGCCACTGCCGCGTGATCGGTGACGTCGAAGACGGCGCTATGGGCCTTGTATCCCTTCGCCGCCAGCGCATCCGTGGCTGCTTTGACTTTTTCGGCGCTGCGGCCATTGAGCACGATTTCGGCGCCATGCTGCGCCAACCCCTCCGCCAGCGCCAGGCCGATCCCCTGCCCCGAACCGGTGACCAGCGCCCGCATGCCGGTCAAATCGAACAACGAACTGCTCAAGTGCTCCTCCCGAGGAATGTCCCTGAAGCGGGATACGATTTCCGCCGCGCCGCCGCCAGTGCCTATTGACATGAATGTTATCGATAACATAGTCAATGGAAAAAATTCACTTGGCGAGGAGACGATGCCGTGACCGACATATTGATGACCGGCCCCTATCCGGACTGGGACATGGCAGACCTCGAAGCGAAATATCGCGTCCACAAGCTTTGGCAGGCTGACGACAAGGACGGCTTGATCTCAAGCCATGCCAATGCCATCCGCGCCATCGCGACGCGCGGCGAACTTGGCGCCAGTGCCGCGCTGATGGCAAAGCTGCCGAAGCTCGAAATCGTTTCCTGCTACGGCATGGGCACCGACGCCATCGACCTTGCCTATGCGAGGGAAAACAGCATCCGCGTCACCAACACGCCTGACGTGCTGACCGAGGACGTGGCCGATATCGGCATCGGGCTGCTGCTCGCGGTGGCGCGCATGATTCCGCAAGCCGATGCCTATGTCCGTGATGGCAGTTGGCGCAAGGCCAACATGCCGCTGGTTACGCGCGTTTACGGAAAGAGGCTGGGCATTGTCGGCATGGGCCGCATCGGCAAGGCGGTGGCCCGGCGCGCTTCTGCCTTCGACTGCGAGATCGCCTATTTCGGCACCCGAAAGCGCGACGACCTTCCTTACGACTTCGTCAGCGATCTGGTCGACCTGGCACGCCAGAGCGAGTTCCTGATCGTGACGCTGGCCGGTGGCGAAGGCACCAGGAACATCGTCAATGCAGAGGTTCTGGCAGCGCTCGGGCCGGATGGCATCCTGATCAACATCGCGCGTGGCAGCACCGTCGACGAAACGGCGCTGCTCGCCGCGCTGGAATCCGGCGCCATCAAGGGCGCCGGGCTCGACGTGTTCTGGAACGAGCCGGGGATCGACGAGCGCTTCGCAAAACTATCCAACGTCGTGCTGCAACCGCACCACGGCAGCGGCACGGTGGAGACCCGCAAGGCCATGGGTCAGCTCGTTCGCGACAACCTCGAGGCCCATTTCAGCGGACGGACCTTGCTGACGCCGGTCGTCTGAGAGAGGATCACCTTATGAAGTCGATCGTCATCCACGCGGCAAAAGATTTGAGGATCGAGGAGACCGATACGGGCGTCCTCGGCGACGGACGAGTGGAGATAGCAGTCGAAGCCGGCGGCATCTGCGGCTCGGACCTGCACTATTACAATCATGGCGGTTTCGGCACGATCCGCCTGCGCGAGCCGATGATCCTCGGCCACGAGGTTGCCGGCACGGTGAAGGCCATCGGCGGCGGCGTTTCTGCGCTTGCCATCGGCGATCGCGTCGCCATCTCGCCCAGCCGCCCCTGCAATGCCTGCCGCTACTGCTTGCAAGGCATGCAGAACCAGTGCCTGAACATGCGCTTCTACGGCAGCGCCATGCCGATGCCGCACATCCAGGGCGCGTTCCGCCAGCGCCTGGTCGCCGAGGCGTGGCAGTGCCACAGAATAGCCGACCACGTCTCCATCAACGAAGCCGCCTTCGCCGAGCCTTTTGCGGTGACGCTGCATGCCATGAATCGCGCCGGCTCGCTGCTCGACAAGCGCGTTCTGATCACCGGCTGCGGGCCGATCGGCGCGCTTTGCATCCTCGCCGCCAGAGCCCATGGCGCGCGCGAAATCGTCGCCACCGATGTCATGGACGGCGTGCTGGCAAAGGCCCTGGAGATCGGCGCCGACCAAACCATCAATGTCGCGACCAACGGCGAAAAACTCGCCGCCTACAATGTCGACAAGGGCAGTTTCGACGTGATGTTCGAGGCTTCCGGCAACGAACGCGCTGTGCGGTCCGGCCTCGATGTTCTGAAGCCGCGCGGCGTGCTGATGCAGCTCGGCCTCGGCGGCGACGTGTCGATCCCGCAGAACCTGATCGTCGCCAAGGAAATCGAGATGCGCGGCAGCTTCCGCTTCCACGACGAGTTCGCGCTCGCCGTCGACCTGATCAACCGCCGTCGGGTGGATGTCAAACCGCTGCTATCCGGCATCTATCCGCTCGACGAGGCGGTTGCGGCTTTCGAGATCGCCGGTGACCGCAACAAGTCGATGAAGGTCCAGATCGCTTTCTGAAGCGACACGGCACGTCAAGTGCTTTCCCGCTCGACGACGCGATAGCTGGTCAGGACGATTTCCTGGCCGTGCCGTTTCTCGTCGCCACGGATCACTTGGATCAATCTTCGTGCAGCCTGTTGCCCGATGCCGTAGCAGTCGACATTCACGGTGGTGATGCCGGGGTGGCAAAAGGCGGCGACCTCATAGTCGCCAAAACCGGCAATGGCGATGTCCTGCGGCACCTGCATGCCCCGGCGCTTGCATTCCATCAGCGCGCCGAAGGCCGAGAGGTCCGAGACGCAAAGCACGGCTTGCGTGTCCGGCCAGCGTTCCAGCATGCTGACGACGGCCTGGCCGCCCTGCTCGATGGAGATCGGCGGCACGCCGAAGGAAACGAGGCGGCCTGTGGGCAAGCCGAGTTCCTCGATGGCCCTGACGAAGCCTTCGCGCCGCTGGCTGCCGCGCGTATCGCGCGAGGTCGTCCCGCCGATGTAACCGAACTTCCGGTAGCCCTTTTTAGCCAGCGTCTTGACCAGCAGTCCCATCGCCTCTTCGTTGGAAAACCCGACCACCTGATCAATCGGCTTGGCCGGCAACTCCCAGGTTTCGACCACGGGAATGCCGGCGCTTTTCAGAAGGCGGCGAGCGCGGTCGGTATGCGCGCCGCCGGTCAGGATGATGCCTTCCGGCCGCCGGCGCAGCATCGCCTCGATCAGCTGTTCTTCCTTCTCAGCCGTGTAATCGGTGTAGCCGAGCAAAAGCTGAAGCCCGGTGCTCTCTAGCTCGTCAGTAATGCCGCGTGCGGTGTCGGCGAAGTTGGAATTGTTGATCGAGGGAACGATCGCCGCGACGAACCCTGTCTTGCGCGAGGACAGGCTGCCGGCCGATTGGTCGAGCACGTAGCCGAGGTCGTTGACCGCGGCCATGATCTTTTCGCGCGTCGCCTTGGAGACGCGGCTGCCTTCCTTCAAGGCGCGCGACACCGTCATGGTCGACACACCAGCGCGCAGCGCCACGTCGACCATTGTCGGCGTGTGGCTTTCGCCCGGCCTCGATGTGGCAGCCTTGGCCATCATTCCGCTCCCCCTGATGGCGCTGGTCTGCTCCAGGCAAACGCCAGACTATCGAGCACAAGGTCCCTCTGGCGTCCGGCCTCGTTCATGCACCACACCTCGTGGAATCGGATCAGGTTGGACATGTTATCGATATCACGAAAGGCTGGCAACAACCCGTGTCAAGTCACGTTAAACCTCGGATTTTAGGGTGGAGCTATCACCCACCAAGGCCATCGCGTATGGCGCAGAAATAGCGATCGGTTCCGACCCTGGCCGAGCCGAAAATGTCCGCCCAAGTCGACACCGCGGCGGCCGATATCGCGAATGGCGGATGCTCTTTCGCGGATCGGTGCCCTTGGTGCTGCCTGACTGCAGAAAGGCAGAGCCACCCTCTAGAGAGGGCGCAGCCGGCCATCTGATCGCATGCTGGCGCCACGGCCAAGGTTCATGAGCGATCACCGGCACCCTGAACACTCACAGCAGCAGTTCCTTTCAGGCACAGTGCGAGGCCGTCATTGGCTCTTGAACGGTCAAGCCGGACACGCGTAACATCGCGCCGAATTAACCGCTCACATTGAGTCTGCTTCATTAGTCCGGGCTAAACCCCGGGCGGGTCTGGATATTTTCCTTGAATACGGATGCGGCCAGCGGCGCGCCGAAGCGCGGCAAATCGTTTGCCCATGTGGCGGAGGCGTCATGGGGCAAGGGCCTCAGCACCTTGCTGCGTATTGCCCGCATGACGCTTCGCCATCCCTGGCAAGTTGCCATCACCATCGTCTCGACCTTCATCGCCGCGACGCTGCAGCTTTTCATTCCGCGCCTGCTGGGGCGCGCCATCGATCAGGCGCAAGGCGTGATCGCTACCGGTGCCGGCGTGGCGGCCGAGCACGCGCTGTGGAACACGGCGCTCACGCTGCTCGTCGTCAGCATCCTGCGCGGCCTCTTCACCATGGCGCAGAACTACTATGGCGAGGCCGTCGGCCATCGCACCGGCTATGAGCTGCGCCTGGCTTTCTATGAGAAGATCCAGCGCCTGAGCTTCTCCTTCCATGACAAGGTCCATACCGGCGATCTCATCACGCTTGGGCTGCTCGATCTCGACGGCGTGCGCATGTTCTTTTCCACCGGCATATTGCGCGTAGTCCTGCTCGGTGTGCTGATCGGCGTCGGCTCGTACCTCTTGATCAGCACCGACCTTGAGCTCGGGTTGCTCAGCCTGAGTTTCGTGCCGTTCGTCGCCTGGCGCTCCTCGGTCACTCAACTGGCCTTGCGCAGCACCTGGCTGACGCTGCAGGAGCGCCTGTCGGTGCTGAGCCGGGTGATGGACGAGAATCTCGGCGGCATCCGCGTCGTGCGGGCCTTTGCGGCGCAGAAACACGAGCTGGAAAAATTCGACCGCGCCAAGCGGTCGGCGCTGGAGCTTGCCAATCAGCGTGTCGACATTCGCGTCTCCAACACCAGCGCCATGAATTTCTCGTTCCTCGCCGCCATGGGCCTGGTGCTGTGGTTCGGCGGCCAGAAGGTGATTGCAGGTGAGATCAGCGTTGGCACGCTGGCCCAGTTCCTCACTTTCATGACCATCCTGCAGATGCCGGTGCGCCAGCTCGGCCTGATGGTCAATTCGTTTGCGCGCGCCTCGACCTGCGGCACCCGGCTGTTCGAACTGCTCGACGCCGAGCTCGACATCAAGGACGCACCTGACGCCAGGGACCTCGTCATCACTGACGGCGTGCTGCGCTTCGACAATGTCGGCTTCCGCTACGCGGGCGCGGGCGAGCGGCAGACACTGTCCGGCATTTCCTTCGAGGCCAGGTCCGGCGAGACCATCGGCATTATCGGCCCGCCGGGCAGCGGCAAGTCGACCATCGCCCATCTGATCCCGCGCTTCTACGATGTGACGTCGGGCTCGATCACCATCGACGGCCAGGACATCCGTGCGGTGACGCTGCAATCGCTGCGCAAGGCCGTCGGCGTCGTGCAGCAGGACGCGTTCCTGTTCACCACCTCGATCGAAAACAACATCGCCTATGGCAATCCCTGGGCGCGCGAAACCCGCATCGGGCAGGCAGCCGAGTTTGCCCAGTTGCACAACTACATCATCGGACTTCCCGCCGGCTACACCACGGTCGTCGGCGAACGCGGCGCCTCGCTTTCCGGTGGCCAGCGCCAGCGCCTGACCATCGCGCGCAGCCTGATGCTGCGGCCATCGGTGCTGGTCTTCGACGATTCCACCGCGGCCATCGATGCCGGCACCGAGCAGCGCATCAGGACGGCGATGAAGCGCTTCGCCAAGGACCGCGTCACGCTCATCATCTCGCACCGGCTGAGTTCGCTGATCCATGCCGACCAGATCCTCTTCGTCGAGAACGGCCGGATCGTCGAGCGCGGCACGCATGACGAGCTGCTGGCACTCGGCGGACGCTATCGCGCGCTTTACGACCTGCAGCTGCGGCCGGAAGACGACCGGCCGGTGGCGCTGGGAGCCGCATGATGTCGACACAGAACGACGACGAGAAGGACGACACCAGCGGACGGCCGACAAAGGCCGTCGTCGGCTCGCACCGCGACGAGGAAGAGGTCTTCGGCAAAGCCTACGATCCGCGCATTATCAGGCGCATCTGGAGCTTCGTGAAACCGTACCAGGGCCGAATTTTCATCTCGGTCGCCGCAGTGCTGGTGTTCACGCTGACGCAGCTGGCGATCCCGCTGATCATCCGCTACGCCATCGACCACGGCATGACGGAGGGCAGGTTCGACCGGTCGGTGATGAACTCTGCGATCGGCGCTTTCGCGGCCGTCATCCTGGTCAACTATGCCGCCTCCTATGTGCAGGAAAGCGTCGTCGGCAAGGTCGCCGAAAATGTGCTGTCCGACCTGCGCCGCGCCATGTTCAGTCACCTGCAGCTTGTCTCGTTGAGCTTCATGGACAAGACCGAAGTGGGACGGCTGATGTCGCGCCTGCAAGGTGACGTCAATTCGATGCAGGAATTCCTCGAGACATCGGTGATGTCGGTGGGCGACATCGTGCTGTTGTTCGGCATCGTCAGCGTCCTGCTCTGGCTGGATTTCCGGCTCGGCCTGCTGACGCTGTCGACCATGCCGGTGCTGTTCATCGTGCGCCTGTTCTGGCTGCCGCGCGCCAAGGTCGCCTTCATGGCCGCGCACGAAACCAACTCCATTGCCAACGGCGCGCTGGCCGAAGGCATCCATGGCGTGCGCACCGTGCAGAGCCTCGAACGCCAGCACGTCAATTTCGACCTCTACGACGAAAAGGTGCTGGCCAATCTCAATGCCCATCTGCGGTCGGCCAGATACGCGCAAGTGATGGTGCCGATAGTCGACACGCTGACCGGCGTCGCCATGGCGACGGTCATCGTTGTCGGCGGTTCTATGGTGCTTTCGCAAAACCTCGACATCGGCGTCATGGTGGCGTTCCTGTTCTACATCCAGCGCTTCTTCGACCCGATCCGCTCGCTCACCATGCAGTACAGCGTCATGCAGCGCGCCATGGCCTCTGGCCAGCGCATCTCCGAAGTGCTCGACGTGCCGATAGATGTCAGCGACAAGGACGATGCCTTCGCGCTGTCGCGCGACATGGACGGCTCGGTCGAGTTCAGGAACGTAACCTTCGGCTACCGGCAGAACCTGCCGGTGCTGAAGAACATCTCCTTCCGCGTCAATCCGGGCGAGACTGTCGCGCTGGTCGGTCCGACCGGGTCGGGCAAGTCCAGTTCCATGGCGCTGGTGCACCGCTTCTACGATGTCTGGTCGGGTCAGGTCCTGGTCGGCGGCCATGATGTGCGTGACCTCACCCAGGATTCGCTCGGCGATCAGGTGGCCATGGTCCTGCAGGAGCCGTTCCTGTTCTCGGGCTCGGTGCTGGAAAACATTCGCTACCACAAGACCGGCGCCAGCCGCGAAGAGGTGGTCCGTGCCGCACAGGCTGTCGGCGCGCACGACTTCATCGAGCAACTGCCCGACAGCTACGACACCGAACTCGAGCAGCGCGGCGGCAATCTCTCGCTCGGCCAGCGCCAGCTGATCAGCTTCGCACGCGCACTGGTCGCCGACGCCAAGATTCTTGTGCTCGACGAAGCCACAGCCAGCATCGATTCCTACACCGAGATGCTGATCCAGAAGGCGCTGGTCACGCTGCTGGAAGGCCGCACCGGGCTCGTCATCGCCCACCGCCTGGCCACCATCCGCGGCGCCGACCGCATCATCGTCCTGCAGAATGGCGAGATCGTCGAAAGCGGAAGCCACGAGCAATTGATGGCAGGAAAAGGCCTCTACGCCCGCCTCTACAACATGAACTACGCCTCGTTCGACGACATCTCAGACAGCGAGATGGAGCTGGACGCCGCGGTCGGCAAAGCGACGTGATTGGATCCGGTCGTCGACGGTCACCTCGTCATGCGTTCGCCATCGAAGGCTTCCGTTCCCCGTTGGTCCGGTGCCTGGCTGGCGAGAAACGCTTGGCTGTGCTGGGGAAGGATTATTTTCCCTGAACTCGCTTGAAGACTTTCAGCAGCACGAGCTTCAGCCGCTTGAATTGATAGCGGCGGCGCAATTTGGCCAGGACCGCTCGATTGGCGGCGTCGATCGCGGGCAGCGTGTCCGGCGCGGTCGCCTGCGGCAGTGCGAGCAGCGCATCGGCGTGGCGGTCGGCGAAGCGCTGCGGGTCATAGGTGGCGAACGGCGTCGGCGGGTCGCTGAGCACGGTCGGGTTGCTGTTGATCTCGAACACCAGCAGCTTGCCATCCGCCAGCGCGTAGTCGACCCGTCCATAGTGCATGCGGGCTTTTTCGAAGACCTGCATCACCTGGCCGGCATGCGGATTGGCGGCAATGTAGGCCCTGATCTCGTCGAAATGTGCCGGCAGCAGCCCCTCGGCAGAATTCTTGACGAACCACGATTTCGACATGGCGCAATGCTGGGCGTAGATCGTAGTGCCGACGCGAAAGGCGGCGAATTTCCTGAAATAACCGTCCGGACCAGCCGTGCCGATCATCTCCACCACCATCGGCCGCACCAACCTGCTGCCGTCCAGTTCTGCGAGCGCTTTGTCCAGCGCCGGTCGGTCGTGCAGCAGCGGCGGCTCCTCGTAGAGCGCCCCCACCTCGTCGCGGATGAAGACGGGATAGCGTATCGTGTCGCTCAGCTGCTGCGGCCTGAAGACGCGAAAAGCGTTGCTGCCATCGTCGTGCAGCATGCGCAGCAGATCGAAGCGCTGCAAGCTGGCGCTCGGGTGGTTCAGCTGTGTCAGGCTCGTTTCACGTGCCAGGTCTGCGCTGAGGCTGGCAGCCCGCTCTATCTCGTCGGCGGTCAGCCGGTCCATGTCCGACCAGATCACCACACCCGCGTCAACGCCGCGCAGCAGCCCGGCATCCTCATAGCGCACCAGCCGGAATGACGCTTGCAGGTCAGTCCGGTGATAGAGAAGCACGACCGCATGGGTATAGGCGTGCTTTCTATGCGTCACATAGAATATCATTCGGATCCACTTTTTCGTCTACAATCGCAAACGGGGATTGTGGTGACTAGCAAAAAGCGGCGGTGCCCCCTATAGCGCGTCTTGAGTCGAGACAGCCGAGAGATGAACTTCGAGAGCACTGCGCTTCCCGTCCGCCAGCTGGGCATGAACGATATGCCGCTGCTGATGGAGCTTGAGGCTGCCGCCTGGGCCGCTCCGTTGCAGGCCAGCGAAGCGACCATCCGCCGCCATGCTCGGGGCGATCGACGGCAATGTGCTTGCCGGCACGCTTTGCTTCACCGAAACCAGCCAGGACCCGCTGGTGCGCGCTGATTTCCCGGCAAATTTCGACGCCTTTGCGTCGCTGCCGCGCAGCGAGCCGGTGTACGCCCTCTATGCCTACAATCTCTGCGTCCGCCCCAGCCACCGCGGCGGCAACACGGCGACCCGGCTGCTGAAGGAGATGGAGCACTATGGCCGCCGCCTCGGCGCACGCTGGCTGATCGGCGATGGCCGCTGCTCGGCCTATGCCGGCTCATCGGGCGACGACGACGACAAGGTCAAGGCCGACTCGCGGTTCCGCGCCACCATCGATCGCTGGAACGAGACCGGCATACGGCCGCCGCTGGAAGAGATCATCCGCGATCCGCTGCTGCGTCTGCACTACCGCGTCCTCGAATGCGAGTTTCTCTACGTCATGCCGGATTTCTTCCCGCACGACGCTGCATCAGGCGGTTTCCGGGTCATTTCAGCCAAGGATCTCAAGAAATGACATACGAGCCGCCCGCGCCATGACGGTTCCTTTCTTCGATCCCTTCGTGCTCGGCGACGATCCGTTTCCGCATTTTGCCCGCATGCGCGCGGCCGGCGGCATCGCGCGCGGCATGGCGCCCTATCCCGAAATTGCCGGCGCGTATTATGTCTTCAGCCATGAACTGGTGTCGGGCGTGCTGAAGCATCCCGCTCTGCTGCAGGCGCCGCCCGGCACGTACGAGGAGGTCCGCCGCAAGCTTGTCGACCAGGCGCCGATGGCGCTGCTCACCCGGTCTTTGCTGCTCGCCGATCCGCCGCACCATGGTGGACTGCGCCGGCCGGTTGCCGGCTACCTCTCCCGGCCGGCGGTCGAGACGTTGTCGCGGGGCCTGCGCGCGCTCAGCCGCGACCTGGTCGACCAGGCGCTGGATGACGGCAGCATTGACACCGTCGCCGGCCTCGCAGTGCCGGTGTCCTTCTGGCTGCTGCAGGAAATTCTTGGGCTCGAGATCGAGGACCCATGGGCGCTGAAATCACTGACCCGTCGCATGGCGAGCGCCTTCGACCTGCGAAAGGAGCAGCCGGCAGCAGCCAGCGCCGAAGCCTGTGGCGAATGCCAGGCCTTTGTCGAGGAGCGGCTGGCGCGGCAAGCCTTCCGACCGGATGGAATGGTCGCCGGCATGGTGCGGGAAGTGACGGAAGGCCGCTGGTCGCGCGAGGACATGGTGGCCAACGTCGTCTTCCTGCTGTTTGCCGGACAGGAAACCGTCGTCGACGCGCTCGGTAACGCCATAGTGGCGCTGGACCGTTTCCCCGAGCAGCGCGCCCTGCTCGACCGCCGCGCCGTCGACTGGAACACCGCCGCCACCGAACTGCTGCGTTATGGCGCCTCCATCCACTACGCGGCCACCCGCATCGCGGCGGAAGACATCGACCTCGGCGAAATCAGGATCAAGGCCGGCGAGGGTGTGGTACCGGTGCTCGGCAGCGGCAACCGCGACGATGCCGTCTTCGCGGACGGTGATCGGCTGGACCTCACCCGCTCGGCGGCCTTGTCGATGACCTTCGGCACTGGCCTGCATGTCTGCCTCGGCCAGCATGTCGCCCGCATCGAGATCGCGGCGATGATCGAGGCGCTATTCACCCGCGCCCCCGGCTGGCGGCTCGATGCCGCCAATGCCAAACGCCGCCCGTCGCTGACGTTTTACGGCATGAGCGCCGTGCCGCTGATTCTCAATCGCGCTGGCGAAACTGACGCGTCTGCTCGAGGATCGCCGGATCGAGCGACCTGACGATCTCCGCGATCTTCGCCCGCAGGGCGTTCGCGGCGTCAACATCGTCACCTCGGGTGGTCCGGCGGGTCGCGACGGTTTCACCACGACCGCCATATGCAGCGTCTCCGAAGATCCCGGCGCTGCTTGTCTGCCAGCGGCGGGCGAGCAAGACTAATCCGAAGTCGACTCCGATTGGATCAGGCTTTCGAGAAGATCAAGCAGGCGCTCCTGCTGCTCCGCGCCGTAGCGTTGCTCGATCGCCGCATAGATGGCGGCGCACTCGGGCGACAGCTCCTCGATCAGCGCCAGTCCGGCCGGACTGATAGCAAGCAGCGTCCGGCGCCCATTCGTGCGCCCGGGTCGAAGCGCGCCACGGCGACAGTATCGTTGCCGATTTCGGTCCGCACGGAACGATCAGCGTCGCTTTTGCTTGAAAACTGTTCCGCCGGAACGCTCTAGCTAATGGGGAAGAGACTGTTCAAGGCGGGCGCTTTCCTCGGGCGAGCTGGCCGCTCCGACACGGTAGGCGAAAGACAAGACCTTCGTCGCATTGGTGTCGACCTCGCATCGGAGGCTCAGATCGTACCATGTTGTTGGCGTGCGAAAATGAGCATTCGGCTGGGCGATGATATTGCCCACCTTCAGCAGAAAAACTGGCACCTTGTAGGGGATATAAGAGGCGTCCAGCAGCTCCTGCTGCAGGACGCTGGCGCAAAGTTCGCCTGCCCGCTCATCGCGCGGCACGTCTGCCATTGAGGTCGTGGCGAGCGCATCGCCGGTGGCGCCTTTCGAGTACAGCTTGCGGACGCCTGGAAGACCCGAATACGCCCGGGCGGTGGCCACGTCCGTGGAGCCTGGTGTCCTGGCATTAGCGTTTACAGGCTTGGAGACCTTTGCAGATTTCGGCACATTTTCTGGTCTGGCCTTCGGCGCCTGGGCCAACGCGGGAAGCTCGATCTCACCA
Organism: Mesorhizobium sp. P2_H9; assembly: GCF_056403215.1. Classification (NCBI taxonomy): domain Bacteria; kingdom Pseudomonadati; phylum Pseudomonadota; class Alphaproteobacteria; order Hyphomicrobiales; family Phyllobacteriaceae; genus Mesorhizobium; species Mesorhizobium sp. P2_H9. Next base: position 459,504 of record NZ_JBFUFX010000009.1, read on the forward strand.
TCGCCGCCGGCAGCAGTCAACGGCGTGGCCGGCGCGGCGGCGTCCTGCGTAGGTTCGATGTCCTTCGCCGCGGCTGCCGGCTTCTGGTCAACCTTGGCTGACTCCCCGGAGTCTGGCGACGCGGCCGCTTTTGTCTCTGCATCCTTCGGCACGACAGGCGGCTTCGAATCGTCATCCTTGGCCGGCGGCGGCGCGTTGTCTTGAGCGCTGGCCCCATCCAGGGATTTCCTGGGGCCGGTGTCCTTGTCGCCGAACTGAAAAACCGGCTTCAGAACCTCGATTTTCGACGGGTTTTCCGGCGCAGGCGGCTTTTCAGCCTTTTGCTCGGGCGGTTTTTCAACTTTCGGTTCCGGCGGCTTTTCGGCCTCGGGTTTCTTTGGAGACGGCGTCGGAACAGGTTTCGGTTTTGGCTGATCCGGTGGAGGCACGAGTTCGACATTGACCGCTTGCTCGTCCTGCGGCTTCTGGGGAGTACTAGGCAGGCCGTAGACCAGGAACGCGGTGACGAGCGCATGCAGGATCAGCGATGCGGGCAAGGCCCACAGCAAAGTCCGACGCCGCTCAACTGTCTCGTCCTTCATCCCTCACGATGTGGCGTGAAAGTGCGGCGGCATCAAGCATGGCCACCGGATTGGCGCAATTTAGCCGCCGCTTCAGGCGGTCTCGGCACCATTCAGCACACCGTCGATCTCGGCCATCACCGCTGCCGGCAGCGGCCCTTTTTCCAGCGCACCGAGATTATCCTCGACCTGCTCGGGCCGCGTGAAGCCGGGAACCGGCAAGGCGATCGCCGACCTGGCGAGGATCCAGCCGAGCGCGCCCTGCGCAAGCGTGCGTCCGCCTGAGGTGAGCAGGTCGCGGATTGCCGCTAGCCTTGACAGATAGTGCGGGTTGGCGGCGCCTTCCCTGAAGAACACCATCCATTCGGCATTCCCGCCGCGCACGTCATCGGCAGGCAGCTTCATGGCCGGCGTGTATTTGCCGGTGAGCAGTCCCATTGCCAGCGGCAGCCGGCTGAACGAGATGAGGTTCGCGCGCGCCGCAACGGCCATCAGTTCGTTCGCCGGGGTAAACACGTTGAAGTCGTTCTCTACGGCGACGAAACCCTCGCGCTGCGCGTAGGTGGCAAGCCGTTCGTGGTGATCGGTGCTCCAGCCGAAGCCGCCGATCTTGCCCTCCTGACGCAACAGGCCGAGCGTATCGAACACCTCACCGGCGCGCTCGATCGGATATTCGTTGATATGCAGCAGCGCGACGTCGATACGATCGCGCTGCAGGCGCTGCCGCGAATTGTCGATCGATGTGCGGATCGCCGCGGCGGAGGCATCCTCGGGAGCGATCTTGCGCGTTTCGGGATCGCCGAAATAGCCGACCTTGGTGACGATGACGGCGTCGTCCCTGCCCTTCAACGCCCGCCCGAGGATCAGCTCGGCATTGCCGGCGCCATAGGCGGCTGCCGTGTCGAACACCCGCGCACCGATATCATAGGCCATTGCCAGCGCGGCTTGCGACCTGCTGTCGTCGACCTCGCCATAGATGGTCGCTGTATCATTCCAGCGCGCGGCGCCACCCGCCGCCCAGGTGCCGATCCCGATGCGCGGCACCGAACGGCCGTCCCAAAGCTCCATCATCTGCATGGCCGTCTCCATAGTCTCAACGGCGCAGGCTGGCGTGGCGGGCACGCGCGCGGATCTCTTCGCGAGAAATGCCGGCATCCGCCAGCGTGCTGTCCGAGGCCTGCCTCAGCCTCGCAAGCGTCTGGCGGTAGACAAGCCAGCGGGCGAAACGGTGTCGAAGGTCGTACAGCATGATCGTCTCCTTTGGCGCGGAAAATGCCCGCGGCATGGATTGCTTGAAAACGCAAAACATCTGCGAAAAGCGCTTGCGTGATCGAAAGGATTGCGCTGGCTTGCTGGCCAGTCGAGGCGCTTGTCACTGTCCCGCCAGACAGGATTGTCCAATGCCTCCAACGCCTGCATACTTGCGTGTGATACCCACTTCGCGCTACAGCCATGGTCGCAAGGAGTTTTTCATTTCTGAAAAATGGATATTGGCTGGGACGATCTGAGGTTGTTTCTCGACGTTGCGCGGCTGGGTGGCTTGAGCGCGGCGACGGCAACCACGCGCCTTAGCGCAGCCACCCTTGGACGACGCGTCACCGCGCTCGAAAAGCAGATCGGCGAACCGCTGTTCGTACGCCAGCAGACCGGCTACCAGCTGACCCCGGTCGGCGAAGAACTGCTGCGGCGCGCCGAAGACGTCGAGGCTGCGATGCGGTCGCTGACCCGCTGGCGCGAAGGAAACCTGCCCGACCGCATTGTCCGCGTCTCGGCCGGGCCGTGGACCTCGGCCTTCATTTCTGCCCACATCGGCGAGATCTGGACGGTCGATGACGGCATAAGGGTGGAGTTCCTCACCACCACCGACCGGGTCGACATCGGTCGCCGTGCCGCCGACATCGGCATCCGCAGCGAGCGCCCGACCGAACAATGGCTGGCCGGCCGTCAGAGCGGCAAGGTCGCCCACGCCCTTTATTCCGGACGCCACCTTATCAACGGCATCGCCGCCGGGCTGTTCGTCGGCGTCACCGGCGAAGGGGCAAACATTGCCTCGGCGCGCTGGCTGCAAGCCCATCACGGCGACCGCATCGCCGTGCGCGGCAACAACACCCATTCGGTGCGCGAGCTGGTGGCAGCCGGCGCCGGCCTTTCGATCTTTCCGTGCTTCGTCGGCGACAGCGATCCGCGGCTGGTGCGCGTCGCTCAGCCCATCCCCGAACTCGAAACCGACCAATGGATCGTCACCCATCACGAGGAACGTCACGCCCCAGCGGTGCGAAAGGTAGCCAACCGGATTGCCGGCTTGATGCGGGCGCACCAGCCGCTCTTTCGCGGCGAGACGCCGATCCGGTAAGTCCCACGCGTCGCATGCTAGCACTGCCGTCGCGCGCTGCATCCATAAAGGCGTCAGGCGTCACGCCTAAGGACTTGAAGAGATCGTCGAGCAGCATCAACTGGCCCTTGGCCGTACGGGCCATAGAGGCAAATCATGTCAGTGCCTTGGCTTGGTCAAGCCCGATCGGCGTGCGCCACAACGCCGTGGAGCAGCACGTTGAGACCGGGCGCGATCTCATCCCTGGTCGTGAACTCCGCATTGTTGTGGGTAATGCCGTCCTTGCACGGCGTGAAGATCATGGTGGTCGGACAAATGCGCGCCATGAAATAGGCATCGTGACCGGCCTGGCTCGGCAGGTCGCGATGGCTGTAGCCCAACTGTTGCGCCTTCCGCCGCACCAGATCGACTAGAGTCGGCGCGAATTGAGCGCCGCGATGGGAGCTCGCTCCCCGGTGCGCCTTGGCGGTCAGCTCGCACTTCTGATAGATGGCGCTTATGGCCAGGCCATCACCTTCGGCACTTCAGAACTGCGGGAGAACCTGCTTGGCGCGGTAGCTCAATTGATCGACGCAGAGGTAAATCAGAGCGCGGGCTCGTGAAAGCCTTTGGGCGGAACGGCTACCAGAAATCGCGGTGACGCAACAAGCCCGGGTGCGGCTGATCTGGTGACCGGATCAGCAGGCATTTTGGCAATCGGTGCGGCAACGTTGAGTTCCTGCCGCCCAATATCGCTTCTAGCTCAAACGACGCCGAAGCTCTGTCTGGAAAATACCGCGCGCCTGGGCAAAGTTGCGGAACCCGATATGGGTGACGAAGCGGATCACGGTGGAGGTGGATACGCCGATGTGCTTGGCGATCCGGGGGGCACTTTCGAAGGCCATAAGCTCCGGTTGGGCGAGCACCTTCCTAGCAACGATTTCAACGCTGTGAGGAAAGGTTACCTGCCGCATTGCGATCACTCGCCTCAGCTCCTCAACACTCAGAGGCGGAGTGTCCAAAACGCGCAGATGTCTTGGCATTCGTTTCACTCCTCCCAATAGCTGTCTGTCAGACTTCTGAAAGTTGGACTGTCCGTCGCTCCGAGACCGATTTGATGCTGGCGAGCGCGATGGCGAGCGCGTTGCGGGCGTCCTTGCCGGTTGGGCCGGTAACGGTGCCGGTCCTCGTGGCTTCGACGAAGGAGGCGAGCTGCGCCGTGTAGCCGTGCACGAAGTGGTCGGTGTCGCGCCGCCAGGTATCGTTGGAGACACCATTCTTGTCGTACAGCGTCATGGAGGAGCGACGTACATCGCCCATCGTCACCATGCCGCCAGAGCCGAAGACCTCGCCGCGGATATCGTAGCCGTACATGGCGCAAAAATTCGCTTCCGCGACGGCGATCGAACCGTTGTCGAAGCGGATGGTGACGACAGCGGTGTCGTGAAAACCCTTGTCTGCGAAGTCCGGGCGTACCAGCGCGTCGGCGATGGCCGTGACCTCGACCGGCTTCGCGGCCGGGTTGAGCCACAAAAGCGTGTCAAAGTCGTGGATCAGCGTTTCGTAGAAGATCGTCCACAGCGGCGTTTTCGCCGGGTCACCGCCGTAAGGGCCGGGGTCTCGCGTGAGTGAGCGCAACAGTTGGACCGAGCCGACCTTGCCGGCGTCGATGGCGGCGCGGCCCTCGTGAAAGGCCTGGTCCCAGCGCCGGTTGAAGCCGACCTGGAGCGGCACTTTCGCAGCCGCAGTAGCAGCGATCGCCTGGTCCGCATCTTCGAGCGTCAGCGCCATCGGCTTTTCGCAGAACACCGCCTTTCCGGCCTTCGCCGCCTCGACGACGACGCTGGCATGGAGGCGCGCCGGTGTCGCGATGACGACGCCTTCAATCTCGGGATTGGCGAGAAGTTCCGAAACGCTCGTATAGGCGTTTGGCGCACCGAGTCTGGCGGCCAGCTTCTCGGCGGCGCCGGGGGCCGGGTCGGCAATGGCGACGAGATCGGCGTCGACGAGGCGACGGGCGATGCTTTCGGCATGGAAAGATCCAATGCGCCCGGCACCGATGAGGCCGATGTTCACGGGACGATGGCTGGGCATGCAATACTCCTGAAGTCTGTTTGTCTGGCTAGATTGAGAAGGCGTTGCGGAAGCGCGAGAGCGCCAGTTCGTCGTCGCCCGACGGCCAGGCCTCCATTCCGATCGTTCCGCGATAACCCATATCGTTCAGTGCACGGGCGATCGCCGGATAATTGATCTCGCCGGTCCCAGGCTCCTTGCGGCCGGGAACGTCGGCAACCTGGATCTCGCCGATATGGGGCAACGCCTGACGGCACAGCTCGATGAGATTCCCCTCCCCGATCTGCGCGTGGTAGAGGTCGAGATTGAGCTTCAGCGACGGCCTGTTGACGGCGGCCACCAGCGCAATCGTGTCGGCCGCCTTGGCGAACGGCGTCTTCGGGTGGTCGACGGCTTCGTTGAGGTTTTCGAGGACGAAAGTGACGCCCTCCGCTTCTCCGAGATCGGCGATCCGCCTGAGCGTGTCGGCGGCCTTCAACCACATGGCCCCGGAAACAAATTCGGACTTAACGATGGGCAAGCCTTGCCCGTCGAGCCCGGTGCCGTGCAGATTGAGACGCGGGCAGTTCAGCTCCCTGGCAACGGGGATCGAGAGCCCCGCCGTGCGCAGAAGCTCGTCCGCGCCGGCATCGTCCGCAAGCGTGCCCGTCACATAGCCGGTCATCGAGGAGAAAATGGCCCCGGACTTCGCGATCGCGGCGATATCGTGCTTCGTCCAGTCCCAGATCTCAGCCTGAAAGCCGAGCTCGGTAATGCGCTTCAGACGCTCGAGCACCGGCAGCGAGCGAAACACCATCTCGGCACAGACTGCGAGCGTGAATGGCGATGATGTGGTTGTCGTGGTCAAGGTCGATTCCTGATTTTTCGGGGTCAGACTGTGCCGCCGAGTTCGCCGGCGAGCACCTGCAGTTCCTTGCCGCCGGCCATGAGGTTCTGCAGTTCCTCGATGGAGACCGCTCCCTTCTCGAAGGTCCCGAGCGTCTTGCCGCGGTTGAGAACGGTGAAGCGGTCGCCGACCGCAAAGGCGTGACGGACGTTGTGGGTGATGAAAATCACGCCCAGGCCCTTTTGCTGCACCTGATGGATATACTTCAGCACCATCGAGGTCTGGGCGACGCCGAGCGCCGATGTCGGCTCGTCGAGGATCAGGATCTTGGCGCCGAAATAGACCGCTCGTGCGATTGCCACGCATTGCCGCTCGCCGCCCGAAAGCGTACCCACCGCCTGGCTCGGGTCACGAACATCGATGCCGATCTTGTGCATCTCCTCGCGGGTCACCTGGTCGCAATGACGGAAATCGATGTGGCGGAACGGCGCAAAGCCCCTGAGCGGCTCGCGACCCATGAAGAAATTGCGCGTTATCGACATTAGCGGGATCATCGCCAGGTCCTGGTAGACGGTCGCGATACCGGCATCGAGCGCGTCACGCGGGCTGGTGAAAGCGACCGGTTTGCCATCGACCAGGAAATCGCCGCTGGACGGGCGGACCACGCCCGAAAGGGTCTTGATCAGGGTGGATTTTCCGGCGCCGTTGTCGCCAAGCAGGCACAGGACTTCGCCTTGCGACACCTTCATCGAGACGCCGGAAAGTGCGATGACGGAACCGTAGTGTTTTACGATGTCCCGGACTTCGATGACCGGAGGGGCAGTTTCAACTTTGCTCTCAACCATGATCAACGCTCCCCTGTCACCTTGCGGCGGATGAAACTGTTGAAGAGGACGGCCAGCAGCAGCATCGAGCCGAGGAACACCTGGAACCAGTCCGAGTCGAACTTGGTGTAGGTCAGGCCGATGGAAACAAGGCCGAAGATGATCGCGCCGAAGAAGGCGCCGATCGCCGAGCCGTAGCCGCCCGTCAGCAGGCATCCGCCAATCACGGCGGCGATGATTGCCTCGAACTCCTTCTGGAAGCCGCGGCGCGCGTCGGTCGAGCCGGCATCGAGCACGGTGATGATCGCGACGAGCGCTGCGGCGCATGCCGTCAGGACGAAAAGCCCGGTCTTCACACGATCGACCGGCACACCGGAGTTACGCGCCGCATTGGGATCGCCACCGGCAGCGAAGATCCAGTTGCCGATACGGGTGCGCAACAGCACCCATGTGGCGACACCGGCAACGACGATGAACCAGACGACGGACACCGGAACGCCGGTTACCTTCGGCACGCCATTGTCGAATTTTTCGATCAGGCCGTGTGCAGCGAGCCAGCTGAAGAGATCCTGAAAGGCAACCCCGGAGAACAGGCGCCTCAGAGGTCCGTCGCCAACGAGGTCATTTATCCCGCGAAGCTGTGTCGAGCCGCCGGTCGCCCATTTGAGACCAACGAGGGTCAAGCCGCGCAGAATGAAGAGGAATGCAAGCGTCACGATGAACGACGGCAATCGGGTTCTGATGACGATCTGCCCATTGACCGCGCCCATGGCGCCGGCCAGCAGCATCGTGAAGATGATGGCCATCCAGGCGGGCTGACCGAAATTGGTCAATGCAGCACCGAAGATCAGACCGGAGAAAGCCACCATCGAACCGATCGACAGATCGAACTCGCCACCGATCATCAGCAGGGCGGCGGCGACGGCGAGAATTCCCAATTGCGACGCTGGAGCCAGGATCGTCATCGCGCCTGAAAGCGAAAACATGGAGCGATCCGCAGTGAAAAAGAAAAAGATCACCACCAGGACGAGACCGGCAACGGCACCGAGCTCGGGGCGACGCATCAGCTGTGTGAGAATTCCCACCTGCCTGAGCCGCTCGTCGGATTTTGCCGCATCCGCGGCTTTCTGTTCCGGAGTCATGATACCTCCCAATGGATTGCAGTTGCCGAAGCACCGCGGGCAACCCTCGTCGCCCGCTTCGCCAGCCGAAGGCCCTCCCCGAAACCGGGGAGGGATTGTCGACGATCACGTGTTTCAGCAGTGGTGCATCAGCGGATGCCCTGAGCCGAGAGTTCGACGACCTGCGCCGCCTTGTCCTTGGTGATCAGGTTCGGACCGGAGGGCACATTGCCGCCGGGGATCAGACCGTACTTCGCATAGTTTGCGAGGAAGACCACGGGCAGATAGCCCTGGAGGAACTGTTGCTGATCGATGGCAAAGGCAGCATCGCCGGCCGCGACAGCCTTCAGGAAGTCTGCCGAAAGGTCGAAGGTCGCGACCTTGACCTTGCCGGTCATGCCGGCATCGGCAACAGCGGCCAGGGACGGCTCGCCGGCTGTGCTGGCACCGAGTGCCATGATGGTGTCGACTTCAGCATTGGCGCTGAGCGCGGCCTTCACCTTTGCCCGGACGTCAGCCGGATCGTTGGAAACCGGCAACACCGTGGCACTGCCTGCAAAACCATCGGAGAAGCCCTTGCAGCGCAGGTCGAGCGCTACGTTGCCGACTTCCTGATTGACGCAGATTGCGACCTTGCCGCCCAATTCCTTCAGCTTTTCGCCGGCTGCCTTGCCGGCACTGTATTCGTCCTGACCGACATGCAGGAGCGCACCCAGCGACTTCGAAACGTCGGAGCCCGAGTTGATCGAGATGACCGGAATGCCGGCGGCAACAGCCTTCTGGATCGACGGCCCCAAGGCCGAAGAATCCGGGATCGAGACGATCAGACCGTCCGGCTTCTGGTTGACCGCCGCATCGATGAGCTGGCTCATGGCCACCATGTCGAAGGTTTCCGGTGCGCGATAGTCGATATGGACGGCTGCATCCTTGGCGCCTGCCGCCATGCCGTTCTTGACCACGGACCAGAAAGGATCGTTGGCCTGGCCGTGGGTCACGGCGATGATGGAAATGTCCTTGGCAGAGGCGACACTCGAAGCGGCACCAAGCGCGCCCGCGAATGCCACACCAAGCATGATGTTGCGAAGAAACGACTTCATTTCAGAACTCCTCCCAAAGAATGCCCCGCGCCTCCTGGCACGAGCACGATTGTTGCGCCCCACACGGCGCGCCTGCTACCGGGTGCAAACTTTCTTGCTACCGGTAGCAAACTGCATGGCTTATAAATTGTCCTGTCGAAAAATCAACTGTTCATTTCGAGTTATGAGAATATGGAATATACATTCCGAAAGCAGGAGACTCGGACATGAAGCGGGCGACGGCTCAGAATGTGGCAGCGGAAGCCGGCGTATCCAAATGGACGGTAATACGGGCCTTCACGCAGGGCGCGTCGATTACGGAAGCGAGCAAGGCAAAGGTGCTGGCCGCCGCCGAGAAACTCAACTACCGGCCTAACCTTCTGGCACGCAGTCTCGCCACCAACCTGACGCATCAGGTCGCGGTTCTCGTCGACGACTTCGAGAACCCCCACAAGCTGCCCTTCCTGGCAAAGCTGACCTTGGGGCTGCAGGCGGAAGGGCTGCTGGCGGTCCTGATCAACATCAACGACCACTACAATCACATCCACGCAATCCTCAACGCCGATCAGCGCCAGGTCGATGCGATCGTTCTGTTCGGCACCGCTTTTCGTGACGAGACCTTGAACGATCGGAAACTCGGGCCTGACGGCGCACCGCTTTTCGTCGTGGCCAGGGACTGCCAGATCGAGGGCGTGCCGGCGATCACTTGCGATACCGATATCGCCATGGAGGAAATCGGCCGTCACCTTCTGGCGCGGGGGTATCGGAGACCGGGTTTCATGGCGGGGCGGAAAACCTTGTCGACGGCACTCGGGCGGCGGCGCAAATTCAAGGAATTCTGGCGTCGGGAGCGTGATGTCGAGCTGATGGAAATTTCGGCCGAGCGCTACAGCGTCGATGCCGGCGCGGATGCGGCGCGTGCCTATCTCGAGAGGACTCTGCCAGAAGAACGCATCGATGTGCTGATGTGCGAGAACGATGCGCTGGCATTCGGCGCCATGGACGTGATCCGCAGCGAGTACGCGTTGCGAATACCGCAGGACATTGCCGTCGTCGGTTTCGACAACACCGCGTTTTCAGGATCCCCGACCTACGACCTCACGACTTATGAGCAGCCGGAGTCCGAAATGGTTGACGTCATGATCGCCATGCTTCTCGGCCACCGCGAGAAAGTAACAACCTATTTGCCGGGCCGGCTGATCGTGCGGACGTCCAGCTGACTGGAGCCGTATCAGCTCGCATTCCCGGCCTCAGGGAAGGATAGAGTCCCCATCCTTCTGTGATGCACGTTGACGGGCGGCGTGCGGCAGTTCACCTTCGCTCGGCTTGCCCCATTCGAGCGCCTTCACATCAGAATTCCATCGACCCCCATGCAAGACAACACATCACAGGCGACAAGGCAGGCTGCAAGCGACAATCCGAGCCGGGCCGTCAGTGCAGATCTGATCGCCGTTGTGATCGCGGTGACCGACGGTGAACCACGCGTGCTGACCATCGGGCACGCGGACGCTTTGCCGTCTGGCCCTTTTGAATTCGACCATCGCTCCTTGCAGTCGGGTTTGCGGGCGTGGGTAGAGCGGCAGACCGGTCATCCGCTAGGCTATATAGAACAGCTCTATACGTTCGCCGATCGCGATAGGATTGGCGGCAAGGGCGTTCAGCAAGTGATCTCGATCAGTTATCTTGGCTTGACGCGAGAAGAGCAGGCAGAACGTTCCCCAACGCATGGTTGGCAAGGCTGGTATCAGTATTTTCCATGGGAAGATCACCGTGCCGGCGTGCCGCCCATGTTGGCCGATACGCTCATGCCTAGACTTTTGGCCTGGGCTGATGAAGCCGAGGCCCGGAACATGCGCGGCGATCGACGGCAACGCGTGGAATTTGCCTTTGGCCTGGATGATCGCGGCTGGAACGAGGAACTCGTCCTGCAGCGATACGAACTGCTCTATGAAGCCGAGCTGGTGGCTGAAGCCACACGCCGGTCGGACAATGGCAGCCCGCTATCTGTCCCCGGCTGGCCGATGATCGCCGACCATCGCCGTATTCTGGCGACGGGCATCGCCAGGCTTCGAACCAAGATCAAATACCGCCCCGTCGTGTTCGAACTGATGCCGCCGGCATTCACGCTGCTGCAACTGCAACGCACCGTTGAAGCACTCGCCGGCAGGCTCGTTCACAAGCAGAATTTCCGGCGTCTCATCGACCAGCAGGATCTGATCGAGGAGACGGGCGAGACAATGTCCGACACAGGGGGGCGCCCGGCGAAGCGTTTCCGCTTCCGCCAGACGATTCTGGCGGAGCGAACTGTCGCAGGGGCGAAATTGCCACTTTCACGCGCTTGACAATCCTTATGCTCAAGTTAAGCATATGCCTTCGTTATACTCATTTGGAGCATAAGAAGGCTGACCATGCTCACCGGTTCCTCACGTGCCGCCGCGCTCTATGATCGGGTAAGGCGGGTCATCCCACCAATCGAATGGCCGGCATTCACCGATGATATCGACGCCATTCTCGAACTGAAGCGGCAGCGAAATGCCGTTATCCTGGCGCACAACTACCAGACGCCGGAAATCTTCCACTGTGTCGCCGACATCGTCGGAGACAGCCTGGCGCTTGCCCGCAAGGCCATGACGGTGGAAGCCGATGTCATCGTGCTCGCCGGCGTGCATTTCATGGCCGAGACGGCGAAGTTGCTTAACGCGCGAAAGACGGTGCTCATCCCAGACACGGCAGCCGGCTGCTCGCTCGCCGATTCCATTACCGCCGAAGATGTCCGTCTCATGCGGCAGCGCTACCCGGGCGTGCCAATCGTCACCTACGTCAACACTTCCGCCGCAGTGAAGGCTGAGTCCGACATTTGCTGCACCTCGGGCAATGCCAAAGCCGTCGTCGAGTCGCTGGGTGTTCCCCGGGTGATCATGCTGCCGGACGAGTATCTGGCCCAGAACATCGCCGCCCAGACAGAGGTGCAGATCATCGCCTGGAAAGGGCATTGCGAGGTGCATGAGCGCTTCACGCCGGCCGACATCCGTCAGCTGCGCGAGGACCATCCAGGCGTGACGGTGCTGGCGCATCCCGAATGTCCGCCCGAAGTGGTGGCCGAGGCCGATTTTTCCGGCTCGACCGCCGCCATGTCAGACTATGTCGGGCGGCAAAAACCGCCTCGCGTCGTGCTGATGACGGAGTGCTCGATGAGCGACAATGTAGCGGTCGACCACCCAGAGGTCGAGTTCATCCGGCCCTGCAATTTGTGCCCGCACATGAAGCGGATAACGCTCGCAAACATTCGTGCGGCGCTCGAGCAGAACCGCCATGTCGTAACCATCGAGCCGGAGATTGCCGGGCGCGCGCGTCTGGCCGTCGAGCGGATGCTGGCGGTATGAGCATGGACGTCCGCGATCTCGCCGGGCGGCCGGTCATCATCGGTGGTGGCATAGCCGGACTGATGACTGCATTGCATCTGGCGCCTGAGCCGGTACTTCTCCTGTCGAGATCGCCGCTTGGCGCGGACGCGTCGAGCGCGTGGGCGCAGGGCGGGCTTGCCGCCAGCATGGGCGACGATGATGAACCGGCGCTCCATCTTGCCGACACGCTCGCCGCAGGCGACGGCCTTTGCGATGCGGAGGCAGCAAGGCGCATCGTGTACGCCGCGCCCGCCGCGATCGAGAACCTGGCGCGCCTTGGGGTTCGTTTCGATCGGACACCCGACGGAGTTCTGCGTCTCGGACTGGAAGCCGCGCACAGCCGGCGGCGCATCGTTCATGCCGACGGCGACGGCAGCGGGCGCGAGATTATGCGCGCCTTGGTCTCTGCCGTGCGTTCCACGCCGACAATAGCAGTCGTCGAGGGCATCGAAGCGCGGCGGCTGGCCGTGGAGGACGGCGGGGTCGCCGGGGTGCTGGCGAACTGTTCGACGGGTCCGGTGTTCCTCGCCACTGCACGGGTCGTTCTCGCCACGGGCGGGATCGGCGGCCTGTTTCATGACTCAACCAACCCGTTGGGCAGTTGCGGACAGGGTCTGGCGCTTGCAGCGCGTGCGGGTGCTGTCCTTGCCGACCTGGAGTTCATCCAGTTCCACCCGACCGCGCTTGACGGGCCGGGCCGCCCGATGCCGCTCATCAGCGAGGCGGTTCGCGGTGAAGGCGCAATGATCGTCGACGAGACAGGGCGGCGTTTTCTCGACGGCGTGCGAGGGGCGGAACTCGCGCCGCGCGACATCGTCGCGCGCGCCGTTTGGCGACATCTTGCCGACGGCCATCGCGTCTTCCTCGACGTGCGGGAAAAGCCCGGCCTGGCATTCGCGCGGCAGTTCCCGACGATCGCCTTAGCCTGCAGCAAGGCCGGCATCGATCCGGGGCGTGATCTCATCCCTATCCGACCGGCCCAGCATTACCACATGGGTGGCGTCACCGTGGATCTGGCCGGGCGCACATCGGTTCCCGGACTTTGGGCTTGCGGCGAGGTCGCCTCGACCGGCCTGCACGGCGCCAACCGGCTTGCCAGCAACTCGCTGACCGAAGCCATCGTTTGCGCGCGCTGGGTCGCCGAGAGTGTAGCCGCTTCGCTTGGGCACCGCGGGGAGCCAGCGATGGCCTTTGACCTGCCCGCGCCAGATCCAAGGCCTGTGCGCCCTCTCCTGTCACGTGCCCTCGGCGTCATGCGAGATGGCAAAGGGTTGAAAGAGGCCGCGCGGGCCTTGCTGCCGCTGTTGCTGCGACATGACATTGCGTCCGATCCCGCCGCCGTCGGGCTGATGATCACCGTTGCCGCCTTGCTGCGCCAGGAAAGCCGCGGAGCTCATTTCCGGACGGACTTCCCCCTCCATGCCGCCGGCGCCCGCCGTTCCCAAATTACGCTCGACGCGGCCATTGCCGCAGCACGGGAATTCGAATCCTCCCCAATGCTGGAAGGCGTCGCGTGATGAACCTATCCCCACTGCCCGCAATCATGCTCGAGCCGCTGGTGCGGGCAGCTCTTCTCGAAGACCTCGGCAGAGCTGGCGACCTGACCTCGGATGCGGTCGTGCCGAAGGACCGTCAGGCCACAACCGTGCTTCTGGCGCGCCAGGCTGGAACTGTCGCCGGGCTCGATCTGGCGATGCTCGCCTTCCGGCTCATCGACCAGAACATCGACATGACCGTGTGTCGTGCGGACGGCAGCGAGGTCATGCAAGGCGAGATCATTGCTTCGGTGAGCGGTCCGGCCAGGGCCATACTCACGGCGGAGCGGACGGCGCTCAATTTCCTCTGCCATCTGAGTGGCATCGCCACGGCGACCGCATCGGTCGTCGCGGCGGTTCGCGGGCATGGTGCAAAGATCGCCTGCACGCGCAAGACGACACCCGGATTGCGGGCGGTCGAAAAATATGCCGTGCGCGCCGGTGGCGGCTCCAATCACCGTTTCGGCCTCGACGACGCGATCCTGATCAAGGATAACCACATAGCCATCGCCGGCGGAATTCGCCCTGCAATCGAGCGCGCGCGAAGCGGTGTCGGCCATCTCGTCAAGATCGAAGTCGAGGTCGATACGCTGGCCCAGTTGGAAGAGGCCCTGGCGCTTGCCCCCGACGCCGTCCTGCTCGACAACATGTCGATCAACGAGCTTCGCCAGGCGGTGACCATGGTTGCCGGGCGAGCGATTACCGAGGCGTCGGGCCGGATAACGCCCACGACGGCGCCGGCCGTCGCCGCGACCGGTGTCGACCTGATCTCCATCGGCTGGTTGACTCACAGTGCGCCAATCCTCGATATCGGTCTCGACTACTGGGGGATTTGATCTTCGGACCTGACCATCGGCGGTCGATCGGTCACTTCTCGACGCGGTCCGTCAGGCTCAAGGGCGCCTACGTCGCCAAAACGCAAGAGGAACAGCATGGAAATGCACGCAGCGATTTCGGAAAAGACCCTGCCTGGAGATCAAGCCTTCGACGGCCGCCGGTTGTGGACCCTGGATGAGGCTCGGGCGCTCCACGACGCCCCTTTCAATGACCTTTTGTTTCAGGCGCAAACCGTTCACCGCCAGAATTTCGATCCCAACAAGGTCCAGTTGAGCCGGCTTCTCAGCATCAAGACAGGCGGATGCCCGGAGGATTGCGGCTATTGCAGCCAGTCGGCGCATCACGAAACCGGGTTGAAGGCGTCGAAGCTGATGGAGGTCAGGCGCGTCATCGCCGAGGCGACCAAGGCACGTGACGCCGGCGCCACCCGCTACTGCATGGGTGCTGCGTGGCGCAATCCCAAGGCGCGCGACATGGATGCGGTCGTGGCGATGGTCGAAGGTGTCAAGGCGCTGGGCATGGAGACCTGCATGACGCTCGGTATGCTCGATCTTGAGCAAGCCTCTCGTCTCAAACAGGCGGGCCTCGACTACTACAACCACAACATCGATACGTCGGAACGCTACTACAGCGAGGTCATCTCGACCCGTACGTTCGCCGACCGGCTGGATACACTCGCCAATGTCCGCGACAGCGGCATCAAGGTCTGCTGCGGCGGCATTGTCGGCATGGGCGAAGAGCCCGTGGACCGGATCGACATGCTGGTGACGCTGGCCAATCTGCCGGAGCATCCGGAAAGCGTTCCGATCAACATGCTGATCCCGATCGAGGGCACCCCGCTTGCCGAGGCTAAACCCATCGAGCCGATCGAATTCGTGCGCGTGATCGCGCTGGCGCGCATCATGATGCCGAAATCGCATGTTCGACTTTCGGCCGGCCGCACCGCCATGACCGACGAGATGCAGGCGCTGTGCTTCTTTGCCGGCGCCAACTCGATCTTCGTCGGCGACACGCTGCTGACGGCGGACAATCCCGGCGAGGACAAGGATACTCTGCTGTTCCGCCGCCTCGGCATCGCGCCGATGGAACGCGAGGCGCAATGAACGAAGCACTTCTCGCCCGGTATGACGCATCCTTGCGCGGACTGGCGCGCAAGGATCGCCTGCGGACGCTTGCGCCGCGCACTGGGCTCGACTTCTCGTCGAACGACTATCTCGGGCTTGCCGCCTCCAAAAGACTTGGCGAAGCGGTTGCGGCGGCGATTGCGCGGGGCACGCCGGTCGGCGCCACCGGGTCGCGATTGTTGCGCGGCAATGCACCGGAGCATGAGCAGTTGGAGGCAGACGCCGCGGCATTCTTCGGCGCCGAACGCGCGCTGTTCTTCGGCAGCGGCTACATCGCCAACTTCGCCCTGCTGACCGCGCTGCCGCAAAAGGGCGACCTGCTGGTCCTCGACGAACTCGCCCATGCCAGCATGCATGAGGGCGCGCAGGCCGGGCGCGCCGAGGCCAGGCTGGCCGCGCACAACGACGTCGACGCCGTCGAGGACGCGATCACAAGCTGGCGCGCCGAAGGCGGAATGGGGCGCGTCTGGATCGCGGTCGAAAGCCTCTACAGCATGGACGGCGACCGCGCGCCGCTGGAGAGCCTCGTCGCGCTTGCCGATCGGCACGAGGCCTTCATCCTCGTCGACGAGGCGCATGCCACAGGCGTCTGGGGACCGGACGGACGCGGCTTCGCCGCCGCCTTCGAGGGCCGCGACAACATCGTCGCGCTCCACACCTGCGGCAAGGCGCTTGGCGCGTCCGGCGCGCTCGTCACCGCTCCACGAGCGCTGTGCGACTATCTCGTCAACCGGTGCCGGCCATTCATCTACGCCACCGCGCCATCGCCGCTGATGGCGGTCGCTGCGCGTGAGGCGCTCACCATTCTGTCCGACGAGCCCATGCGTCGTGCTCAGTTGCACGGGCGTGTCGCCTTCGCCGGCCGGCAGTTGGCCGAGCGCTGTGGCGTGGCGCCGAGCGGCTCGCAGATCCAGCCATTTATCATCGGCGACGTCGGGCGCACCATGGCGGTGGCGGCGGCACTGCAGGCTCGCGGCTTCGATATACGCGGCATTCGTCCGCCGACCGTGCCCGAGGGCACGGCGCGCCTGCGCATCTCACTGACGCTCAATATCGGAGAAGCCGACATTTCCGCCATGGTCGAGGCGCTCGTCGAGGTGTTGGGCACAGAATGACCACGCGCATCGTCGTCACCGGAACAGACACCGGAATTGGCAAGACAGTATTTTCGGCCGGACTCGCCGGCCTGCTCGACTGCTTCTACTGGAAGCCGGTGCAATCGGGCCTCGACGGCGAGACCGACAGCGAGGTGGTTGCGCGGCTCGCTGGCCTGCCGTCGGGGCGCGTGCTGCCGGAAGCCTATCGCCTGCAGAGTCCGCTGTCGCCGCATCGTTCGGCCGAGATCGACGGCGTCTCGATCGAGGCGGCTGACCTGTCGGTGCCCGCCGTGCCGGGACCGCTCGTCATCGAGGGTGCGGGCGGGCTGATGGTGCCGCTCAACCGGCAGACAAGGTTCATCGACATATTCGAACAATGGCAGCTGCCGGTCATTCTGTGCGCCCGCACCGCGCTCGGCACCATCAACCACACTTTGCTGTCGATCGAGGTCCTGCGGGCGCGCTCCATCCCGCTCATCGGCATCGCCTTCATTGGCGACGAGGTAGCCGATACGCAGAGGACCATCGTGGAATTCGGCGGCGTGCCGCAACTCGGCAGGCTGCCGCACCTCGACCTGCTGACGTCTAAAACACTGAGGGACGCGATGACTGCCGGCTTCGACCTTGCTTCGATTACCGGAGGCGAATGATGTCGCAGTCCCGTGTATGGCATCCCTTCACCCAGCATGCGCTCGAGCCGGCGATCCCTGAAATCGTCTTGACCGAAGGCGCCTACCTCCACAAGGCCGACGGCTCCCGCATCCTGGACGCGATTTCCTCCTGGTGGGTCGTCACCCATGGCCATCGCCATCCTCGCATCATGAAGGCCATCGAGACAACCGCGTCGAGCCTAGACCAGATCATCTTCGCCGGCTTCACGCACGAGCCGGCAGAACGCCTGGCCGGGGCGCTTGTCAGCCTCGCTCCCGCCGGGCTCGATCGGGTGTTCTATTCCGACAGCGGCTCGACCGCCGTCGAAGTCGCGCTGAAGATGGCGCTCGGCTATTTCGGCAACATCGGCGCACCGCGCTCGCGCATCGTCGTCATGGAGCACAGCTATCATGGCGACACGATCGGCACGATGAGCGTCGGTGCCCGCGGTGTGTTCAACGCCGCCTATGAGCCTTTGCTGTTCGAGGTCGACACCATCCCCTTCCCGGCCGCCGGGCGCGAGCAGGAAACGCTGGATCGTTTCGAGGCCGTCAGCCGCGACCAGCGCGCCGCCGCGCTGATCGTCGAGCCGCTGGTGCTCGGCGCCGGCGGCATGCTGATGTATCCGGCCTGGGTTCTGACGGAATTGAAGAAGACCGCCGAAGCCTCCGGCACCTTGTTGATCGCCGACGAGGTGATGACCGGCTGGGGGCGCACCGGGACCATGTTTGCCTGCGAGCAGGCGTCCATCTCTCCGGACATATTGTGCACCTCGAAGGGGTTGACCGGTGGCGCCATCCCGCTGGCGGCCACGCTTGCCACCGACACCATCTTCCAGGCCCATTATTCGACGGACCGGAAGAAGACGTTTTTCCACTCGAGTTCCTACACCGCCAATCCGATTGCCTGCGCGGCCGGCCTCGCCAATGTCGAGATCTGGCGCGACGAGCCGGTGGCCCAGCGGATCGCGACCTTGAGCGCGATGCAGGCCGCCGGACTCCGGCGCTTTCGTGACAATCCGTTCTTTACCGACAGCCGGGTGACAGGCACGATCACGGCGCTCGATTTGCGCGCAGGCTCTGCCGGCTATCTGGCCGAGATCGGGCCGAAGCTGCGCGCTTTCTTCCTTGAGCGCGGCCTGCTCGTACGCCCACTCGGCAATGTCCTCTACCTTCTGCCGCCCTATTGCATCACCGGCGATGAGCTCGACCGGCTCTATGACGCCATCGAGGAGGCCGGCGAACGTTTCGGCTCAAAGTCATGAGCAGGTCGTCGCGCATTCTCGGGTTTGGCCATCATGCGCCTGGGCGCAAAGTGGCGAATGCCGAAATCGAGAACAATCTCGGGCTCGAACCTGGCTGGATCGAGCGGCGCACCGGAATTCGTTCGCGCTTCTGGGCAACGGGCGAAGACACGCTGTCGGGCATTGCCGCGCAAGCCGGCGACATGGCGCTAGCCAACGCCGGCATTGACCGCAGCGACATCGGTCTTCTGTTGCTCGCCACCTCGACGCCCGATCATCTCCTGCCACCGAGCGCGCCGCTGGTCGCACATCGGCTGGGACTGGGCCGTGCCGGTGCGATTGATCTCACCGGCGCTTGCGCCGGCTTCATCTACGCGCTGATGTTCGCCGACGGCTTCACCCGCCTGCAAGGTAAGGCGGCCCTTGTCATTGCCGCCAACATCCTCAGCCGCCGCATCAATCCGGCCGAGCGCGCCAGCTCGGTCCTCTTTGCCGATGCCGCCGGCGCCGTGGTGATTGGCCCATGCGAGGATGCTGATCGGGGGATTCTCGGCGCCTCCGTGGATTCGGATGGCTCGCGCTACGGGCTGATCCAGATCCCGGCGGGCGGAAGCAACATCCCGTTTCATGGCGGCCTGGATCTCGGACAAACCCGCATGACGATGACCGACGGCCGCGAAGTGTTCGCCAAGGCTGTCGAGATGATGACCGATTGCTCGATAAGCGCACTTGCCACTGCCGCAGTGCGATCACAGGACATCGGGCGGTTCGTTCCGCATCAGGCGAATGCTCGTATTTTCGATGCGGTCGGGCGAAACCTCGGCATTGCCGACCATGCGATCGTCAAGACGATCGCCGACTACGGCAACTCTTCCGCCGCGACGATCCCGCTGTCGCTGTCGCTGGCCAATCAGACGGAGCCGTTTCGGTCTGGCGAGAAAATCCTGCTGGCGGCGGCCGGTGCGGGTCTCAGCGGCGGTGCGCTCGTCGTCGGGGTTTAGCCAACTACCTAGCCGGTTGCAGGTATCGATATCCAATTGATGCTGCGCGGATATTTTGGTGGGCCCGGAGGGCATATTAAAGTCATTGATTTCATTGGGTTTTTCGTGGGCCAAAATTAGAAGTCTTCCCGTATCGTTCCGTATGGTCCCGCACAACCGCTGTGGTATTAAAATCAATTGCCCCATCCGAAATCAATTACCTCACGTCTTGGCGGCCTTGGGGTGGATGGCGCATCCAGCGCCACCCTCCAGGGGCCAGATCAAGGATCAGAAGAATCCCAGCGCTTTGGTCGAGTAGCTGACTAGTAGATTCTTTGTCTGCTGATAGTGGTCGAGCATCATCTTGTGGTTTTCCCGCCCGAACCCGGAAGCTTTGTAACCGCCGAAGGCTGCGTGGGCGGGATAGGCGTGGTAGCAATTGGTCCACACCCGCCCGGCCTGGATGCCGCGCCCTACCCTGTAGGCGTCGTTGCCGTTGCGCGACCAGACGCCGGCGCCCAGACCGTAGATGGTATCATTGCCGATACGGATCGCGTCCTCGACGGTCTTGAACGTCGTAACCGACAGCACCGGGCCAAAAATCTCTTCTTGGAATATCCGCATGCTGTTGTCGCCGCTGAACACGGTCGGTTTCAGAAAGTAGCCCTTGTCCAGGTCGCCACCGAGATGGGCGCGCTCGCCGCCAGTCAGGCATTTGGCGCCCTCCTGCTTGCCGATCTCGATATAGTCCAGGATCTTGGTCAATTGATCCTCGGAGGCTTGCGCACCCATCTGCGTCGCGGCATCGAGCGGATCGCCGACCTTGATCTTTGCAACGCGGGCCACCGCGCGCTCCATGAATTTGTCGAAGATCGATTCCTGGACGAGCGCCCGCGATGGGCAGGTGCAGACCTCGCCCTTGTTGAAAGCAAAAAGGGCAAAGCCTTCAAGCGCCTTGTCGAAGAATTCGTCGTCGGCATCCATCACGTCGGCCATGAAGATGTTCGGCGACTTGCCG
The DNA here is from genome assembly GCF_056403215.1 of Mesorhizobium sp. P2_H9. Taxonomy (NCBI): domain Bacteria; kingdom Pseudomonadati; phylum Pseudomonadota; class Alphaproteobacteria; order Hyphomicrobiales; family Phyllobacteriaceae; genus Mesorhizobium; species Mesorhizobium sp. P2_H9. The sequence continues at coordinate 480,184 of NZ_JBFUFX010000009.1, forward strand.
CCCAATTCCATGGTCTGCGGAATCAGGTGCTCTGCCGCATACCCCATGATCTGCCTCCCCGTCGTCGTCTCGCCGGTGAACGACACCTTGGAAATGCGCGGATTGGCGGCGATCGCCCGCCCGACCGATCCGCCCGGGCCGGTGACAACGTTGAGCACGCCGGGCGGCAGGATGTCCGCGGTAAGATTGGCGAGGATCAAGAGCGTTAGCGGTGTGTTGGAGGCCGGTTTGATCACCGTGCAATTGCCGGCGGCAAGCGCCGGGGCAATCTTCCAGGCCGCCATCAGCAGCGGGAAGTTCCAGGGAATGATCTGGCCGACGACGCCCAGCGGCTCCTTGAAGTGATAGGCGACAGTGTCGTCGTCAATTGTGGAAATCGAGCCTTCGTCGGCACGGATACAACCAGCGAAGTACCGGAAATGATCGATGGCAAGTGGCACGTCGGCAGCCCGCGTCTCGCGGATCGGCTTGCCGTTGTCCAGCGTTTCGGCCAGCGCCAGCAACTCGAGATTCTCCTCCATGCGGTCGGCGACCTTGTTGAGCAGACGCGACCGCTCGGCAGGTGCCATGCGTGCCCAGCCGTCCTTGGCCTTGTAGGCCGCGTCGAGTGCCGCTTCGACGTCCGCAGGCGTCGACTTCGCCACCTCGACGAGGCGTTGGCCGTTGATCGGGCTGTAGTCGGTGAAGTACTGCCCGTCCAACGGCGCGACCCATTTCCCACCGATGAAGTTGCCGTAGCGGGCCGGAATGTTTCCCTTGGAGCGGACGAGTTCGAGGGCGTGCTGGGACATGGCAACTTCCTTGTCTTGAAGCCCGGGAACATCCCAGGGTCACGGAAACCCCAGCTTTACGCCCTGCCCCGATCCGCACATTGATTTCGGTCAAAGCCACCTTCCACCCCGATGCTTAGTCTGCCTTCATCGACAAAGGAGTTGGATCATGGTCAAGACGATGAAGGCCGCCGTCGTACGGGCATTCGGCAAGCCGCTTACGATCGAGGATGTGCCGGTGCCCGTACCGGGCCCAGGTGAACTGCTCGTCAAGGTTATCGCCTGCGGTGTTTGCCACACCGACCTGCATGCCGCCTCCGGCGACTGGCCGGTGAAGCCTGTGCCGCCCTTCATTCCCGGCCATGAAGTGGCGGGCGTCGTGGCTGCGCTCGGGCCGGGTGTGACAGATTTCAAGGAGGGCGATCCGGTCGGCGTAGCCTGGCTGCACGACGCCTGCCTGAGCTGCGAATATTGCGAGACCGGTTGGGAGACGCTGTGCGAGCATCAGCACGATACCGGCTATAGCTGCGATGGCGGCTTCGCCGAATATGTCATCGCATCGGCGGCCTTCACCGCGCGACTTCCGGCCGGCGTTGATTTCGCCCAGATAGCCCCGATCCTGTGCGCCGGCGTCACGACCTACAAGGGATTGAAGGAGACCGAGGCACGTCCGGGCGAATGGGTGGCGATCTCGGGCATCGGCGGCCTCGGCCATGTAGCGGTCCAGTATGCCAAGGCGATGGGCTTCAAGGTTGTGGCTCTCGACATCACGCCGGACAAGCTCGCTCTGGCACGAGCGACCGGAGCGGACGTCGCGATCGATGCTGGCTCACCAAACGCAGTGGCCGACGTCCTCAAGGCGACGGGCGGCGGCGCGCACGGCATTTTGGTGACGGCCGTATCGCCACCGGCTTTCTCCCAGGCCGTGCGCATGGTGCGCCGCAAGGGTACGGTCGCTCTTGTCGGTCTTCCGGCCGGAGAATTTCCGACCCCGATCTTCGACGTCGTGCTGAAGCGCATTACCTTGCGCGGATCAATCGTGGGTACACGACGCGATCTCGACGAGGCCATTGCCTTCGCGGCCGAGGGCAAGGTGCACGCTGAAATCACCAAGGTCCCGTTGAGCGACATCAACGCGGTCCTCGCGCGGCTCAAGGCGGGCAAGATCGAGGGCCGTGTGGTTCTGGACCTCACCGCGCCGATAGAGACGAGCGCTAGGAAGACCGAAGCTGCATATGCCTAACGACATCCGGCGGCGGCCGAGCATCTCGATTCAATCGAGGCTAGGCCGCCGGCACCGGGATTGATCTCGCACAAGGACCGGGGCATCAGCAGCGTCTACGTTCCCGCGCATGATCCTCAATCTGCTCATCGGCACCGTCGTCATCAGTCTGACGGTCCTGGTCCATACGTTTGGTCTGATCGCCGTTACTCATGCGATGGGATATCTCGTGGCCCGGTTTCGCATGCACGGGCGTCACAGCCGCACGGTCGCAATGATCAGCGTCGTGATGGGGCTCTTCGCCGTCATGACAACCGAGATCTGGCTCTGGGCCGGGCTGTACCGGCTGCTTGATATCTTCGCCGACTTCGAGACCGCGCTGTACTTCTCGACCATTACCTTTTCAACGGTCGGCTATGGCGACGTCGTACCCGCTCACGCATGGCGCGTCTTGGCGGCACTGGAGGGCGTGAACGGATTTCTGCTCATTGGGTGGTCGACGGCCTACCTGATCGCTGCGGGGACCCGAATCGGCCCGTTCAGGGCGGGGGAGCATTTCTGATTGCCGTTCAAACCACCACCGAATGCAAGGCCTCACCGACCGCGAGATGCAAGCTCGGTTTTCCGATCGTAGCCGCCAGCGAACGCCAATCCGGCTCCTTGATCATGATCAAAGATCGCCTTGGCGAGTGGACTATGCTTCCCGCCTGAAGGAGAACCACGATGCAGGACATCAAGGTCGATGAAGCGCTATGGGCGTCCAGCATGTTGCCTGAGGGCATTGTAGAGCGATGGTTCATCGCCAGCGGTGCCACAATCAAGGTTGGCGAGCGGATCGCGGAAGTTCGAATTGAAGACGCGCTGCACGAGATCGTCGCGCCAGTAAGCGGGCGAGCGACGATTGTTGCGGCAGCCAATGCCGTCATCGAACCCGGTTCGGTGCTCGCGACATTGGATGACAGGCTAAGGGCTGGCTGAGGACGCTCAACCCTGGCAGGAGATCGCACGATGCACATCCGCGCACTTTCTGCCCTGGAATGCACCAAGATGCTGACGGCCAATCGTGTGGCCCGCCTGGCGTGCGCCAAGGACGGGCAGCCGTATGTTGTGCCCGTGCACTATGCGTACGCCGACAATCATCTCTACGCGTTTTCCATGCCTGGCAAGAAGATCGACTGGATACGCGCCAACCCACTGGTGTCCGTCCAGGTCGACGAACGCGGTGAAGGGCGGGGCTGGAGAAGTGTGGTTGTTGATGGCCGCTACGAGGAATTGCCCGACCGGCTAGGCCACAAGCTCGAGCGCGACCATGCGTGGACGATGCTTAGCAAACACGCCGACTGGTGGGAGCCCGGCGCCCTCAAACCGGTGACGCCTCCGGTGTCGGACAGCACGCCGCACGTATTCTTCCGCATCCTCGTCGAGCAGGTGTCGGGCCGGGAAGCAAGCGAGTAGGCAGTTTTCAGTGCCTCAAAACATCGCCACTGTCGAAGAGCGACGGGCGGGTCGACGCAGATGTAGAAATCGCTCAGATACATCAATGCAGCGACTTTTGCCGTTGACGCTGAGGTCCAACAGCGTGATTCCTGACACCGGGATCAAGCACCATCGTTGGACGCCTCCCAATGTTCGATCTGGCCCTGCCAGTAGATGGTTTCCTTCCCGTCGATTTCCCAGGCGACCTCTCCGGCAAACGGAAGCCAAATATTGCCGTGACGACGATAGTCGGAGAAACGGCCGCGCCACGGAGTTGGCAGGACTGGTGCCGTAGCCGAACGCGGCCTATCGGGCGCAAAGGCACCGGCGATCCTCCCCTCGCCGTCGAGGGTGAGCGTGACTTCGGCTGCTGTCTCTCCCACGCCGGCGCTCACGGCCAGCCTGTCGGGACCGTCTTCACGCCAGCGCAGCGTGGTGTTGAGCAGAATAGCGTCGGGCGCCCAGGCAAGTTCGGCAAGGTATCGCATCAGCTCGCCGCGCATCAGCGCCGACGAGCGCTCGGCGCGGGCGACCGGGATGACCCCGAGCGCCATGACATCCAACCGCCCCTGGCCGCCCTGCAACGCATCGCGCACCGAGATCATACCGAAGGGACCAACCCGTGCCCGCCAATCGAAGGCACATTCGCCCGTGTCGATCGTTTGCGTTGCGGTAAATGACATCCAGGACGTGGCTCCAAGCCGCTGTTTCTCCGTCCTGTTTGCTTGAGCCTGACCGTCGTTCGGCGCATCTCGGGATTGACGCCGAGTCGCAAGGCCAGGTCATAGACAGCGGCAGGCAACCGTTGCCTGATCAGACGATCATCCTCAGCCATCATGCGGCCTTCCTCTATGTTGACGCATTGCTCCACTTCGCCAGCGTGGCCGCTATTCCGGCCACATAGAGGGTCCCGAAGATCAGCTTGTTGTGACGCGCAAGCCATTCCGGAAGATAGATGTCGAAGTTGTCGCGTCGATCGTCGGTGTAGCCCGCGGCAACGGATGTGAGAGGGCACTGCCATCCGTTCAGAACCAGCACGAGCACCTCCACCAGGACGACGCCGATCGACAGCGCCGCGTAGAAATAGTCGCCCCGCAAGGCGAACACCCAGATTGCGAGAATGCACGCGACGAAAAAAGCCCAGACGACAGTGTGAATGGCCTTGATTGTCACGAGCCGCATCGGCGATGAGCTCTGAACGGGACCGTTCAAGATATGATTACACTTTCTGCTGGCCGGCGCGCCGAGAAGGGGAGCGCGGCTCCGTAGCCGAAGCGCATGACGAGGTCGGGACGTCGCCCGGGCAAGCCGACAAGGTTCGCCAGTTCCGGCCGCAGGCCAGCGACTTCAACGGGCTGATTGATGAAGGCGTGCTTGAGGCCGAGTGCGGTGGCCTGCAAAGCGAAACGCTGGCAGGCGCGGCCTGCCAGGACCCAATGTTCGGGGTCTTCCTTCTGAGCGACGAACACGGCGACGCCCGCCGAAGAGGCGAGCTGTCGTGCGTATTTTTCGTTCTCGGCTTTGGCTTTGAAAACGAGATCGAACATAACCGGACCAAGCCATGCCGGAAGGGCGGCGTTGCCGCTAGATGCGCTGAAGAGACCGTCACCGGTCGCGATCGCTTGCCGGGGGCTGAAGCGCAGCCAGCTCTTCAGTTCCTGGACGAACGCGGCGTCGGCGATCTGCGCATTGTTGCCCGCGACGACCAGGTCGCGCACGCGCTCGATCTGTGGCCGATCCGTGATAAGAACCAGATCGACGCCCGGCACGGCCGCTGCAGCGGAGAGCGTCTGCAAGTCGCGGCGGCTGACCGCTTTGCCGTCATAGTCGCCACGCGTCGATTGCCGCTTCGGGATCGCATCGAACATCGCCGGTTCGACAGGCGACCCGCTCCCGAACGCGAACGTCACGGCACCGTCATTCGCCGGGCTGAAACTAAGTTCGCCCGGCTTTCCGCGCGCGCTGCCAGCGATAGCCAGGTTTTCCGCCGCGCAACCGAGGCTGGCGAACAGATGATGATTGTCCGGATCAACGACCGCGGTCTGTCGCGCCATGTCGGGCAGGATTTCTATCCCGACATCACTGATCTTGATCTGCCAAGGCTGGGTGTTGTGGCTGTTCGCCGCCAGCGTCGCGTAGCGGATCAAGTCGCTCGTCCCAGGCGCCTGCGCCAATGCCGAGCGGGTCGCGGCCACGGAGGCGTTGTATTCCTCCATCGAACCCATGTTTCGGAGCCCAAAATAAGTTGCTGCGGCGCCGGCGACCATCAGGGCGCCTCCGCCAACCAGATATTGCCGCCTGTTCATCGCTTTTGGCCGATCTGTCTTCGACAATTGCGAAGCGCACTGGGACGATACCCGAAGAGCGGTTCGCAGTGGATGCATCTGGGGCTGTGCCGCGCATGCGCCATGTCGGCTGCTGCAACGACTCGAACGTATAGATTACTCGCACAGGGAGCGGAGCGCTTCAGACTTGCGGATTTCCAGGGTTCGAAGTCCGTGAAATTTGAGGACACCCTTGTCGCGCAATCTCGATAACACGCGCGATACCGTTTCGATCGTAAGGCCGAGGTAGTCGCCGATATCCTGGCGGGACATCGGCAGTTCGATCTGGTCGAGATCTCCCTGTCGTGCGGCCATGTCGACCAGGAAAGCAGCGATGCGTTCGATCGCCGTCTGCCGGCCGACAACCAGCAAATGTTCCTGGGCCCGCACCATGCAACGAAGGGCTAGCGGCAAAAGTTCCCGCGATCTGTCCAGGCCGGCCACCGGGCGGAATGTCCGCAGTCCTGTCGTGACGATGGCCTCGGCAAAGAAATGGTGGGTAAGGTCGGCTTCAAAGCCGAACGTCTCTCCCGCCAGATGGAAGGCCGTGATCTGCCTGCGCCCATCAGCCAGCAGCCGGTAGATGCGGACCGCGCCGAACTCGATCTGGTAGTGGGAAGCGACCTTTTCGCCCTGTGCGTAGATCTCCGAGCCTGCGTGGAAGAACGAGAGCGGCACCGGCCGGCCATCATTCGACACGTCCGGTCGCGGGACGAGGGCGGTCAGGATTTCGAAGGGCACCCGAGTGTCGACGATGGCGTTCATGGCTGTTCCCTTAATTTCGGTGGAATAGCCATCGCGCGGAATGCCGGTCTGCGAAATTGGGTTATGTCCTAAGGGATTCTACGTAGTCAGCGAGGTGGCTGGCTTAGTCAGCCAGGACGTGGCGGGCCGAAAAGGCCTGCACCATATCGATCAGATCGTTCCCCTCGATCGGTTTGGTCAGGACGGCGAACCCCTCGGTGCCGGTTGGATCGACGTCTTCGACGAGCAGGATCACCCGCCCGGCAAAACCGGCAAGCGGCTGGCGCCCAGCTGGGCTGAGCCGGATCGCACTTTCATCGACGATGATGCAGGGCCCGCTTCGGCATAGCCGAACTGCCGAACCGCGGCGGCATTGAATGAAACGATCGTGCCGTCCTTTTCGATGACGACGGTCGCGTCGGTCACTGTATCGAGAATGGAGCGAAGATGGGCCTCGCGGCCCCCCAGCGCGCTCTCAGCCCGGTCGATTGCCTTGCTAGCGTGGTGCAGCATTTCGCCCATCCAGGCGATTGCCAGGCCGACAGCGGCGAAGACGACGAATTCAACCGGATTGTGGGCGAGATCGGACTGAAGATTGTCCAGCCAGAACGCTCCGCCCAACGAAAGCGCCACGGACAACAGTCCAGGCCAGATGCCGCCGGCGATCGATGCGACGAGGATGGCCGGCGTGAAGAGGGTAAAAGTCGCCCGGTCTTCGAGCAGTCCTTCCAGCAGAAGCCGGACAAGGACAGCGGCTGCGACGATGAAAATCGCCAGCAAATAGCCATTGCGTCCCTCGAAGCGGCGAGACGGCACCGCTTGCAGGAGAGGTCCTTTGATGCCGGTAATGTCCCGCGCTGGCATGAAATTCGTTACCGCTGAGCTGAAAGGATACTGCCAAGCTCAGCCAAACTAACTGAACGTCTTTCATTTAGGGCATTTTTTCCATCCGTCCCGAACAGAATGAAAAGAAGCGCAGGCCGCGCGATGCAAGCGAGCCGGCCAAGGCTCCTCACCAGCGCCAGATCGCCACGTCGTATCCAGATATTTCGTGTGCCGGTTTGCGCCAGCGCAAACCGCAACGCCGTCCCGCACGGTACAAGGGCGCAACGGCAAACGCCGTGATCAACCCAGAAAGGACTATCCCATGAAACTGCCCCTGATCGCCGCGGCCATCGCATTGTTGGCCTTGGCCGGCGCGGCAAGCGCTGAAGAACACGTCGTCCAGATGCTCAACAAGGGCGAGAAGGGTTCGATGGTCTTCCAGCCCGCCTACATCAAAGCGGTGCCCGGCGACACGATCAAGTTCGTGCCCACCGACAAGTCCCACAATGCCGAGACCATCAAGGGAATGATGCCGGACGGCGCTGAAGCCTTCAAGGGAAAGGCAAGCGAGGAGATCACCGTGACCATGACCCAGGAAGGCGTTTATGGCGTGAAATGCGCCCCGCATTACGGCATGGGCATGGTGGCGCTGATCGTCGTCGGCAAGCCTGTGAACCTCGATGCGGCACAAGCCGTCAAACAGACCGGCAAGGCCAAAACGGTGTTCGCGGAGCTGTTCGGCGAGGCGACCAAGGCCGCCTCCAACTGACATCTCGATGATGGATACCCTCCGGTTGGCGATAGCCGGAGGGAAACGGCCGGACGGACCAGACGGGGAGGTCCAGTCCGGCCTATTTCATATGGAGCGCTCCGAAACACGATCCGCGCCACTCCGCAGTTCCACAAGTCGCATTGAAATGAATTGCGGTTTGCGCCAGCGCAAAGACGGCTCCCCCAAGCAGGCTATTCTCCGGTCATCAAATGGTCGACGCACAAGGAGATTGAAATGCTTACGCGACGTGAAGCTCTGTTGGGATCTGTCCTTACCGCCGCCGCGGTGGCGACGATCGGCGCAATGCCGGCTGTGGCCAGCGCCAAGGACGTGGCCGGACTGCCGCGCGAAAAGGTCACCCTCGTCGCGCCACCCTTCGTCCACGCGCACGACCAGGTGGCCAAGGACGGCCCGAAAGTCGTCGAGTTCACGATGACGATTGAGGAAAAGCCCGTCGTCATCGACGCCGATGGAACGCAGCTCAACGCGATGACCTACAATGGCTCGATCCCCGGTCCCTTGATGGTTGTCCATGAAGGCGACTATCTCGAGCTCACCCTCATCAATCCCGACACCAATACGCTTGCGCACAACATCGACTTCCACGCTGCCACAGGGGCGCTCGGCGGCGGAGCACTGACACTGGTCAACCCTGGCGAGCAGGCAACGCTGCGCTTCAAGGCAACGCGCACCGGGACGTTCGTCTACCACTGCGCGCCCGGCGGACCGATGATCCCGTGGCACGTCGTGTCTGGCATGAGCGGTGCGGTAATGGTGCTGCCGCGTGACGGCCTGCGCGACGACAAGGGCAAACCCATCCGTTACGACCACATCTACTATATCGGCGAAAACGACTTTTACATCCCGCGCGACGAGCAGGGAAAATTCAAGAAATACGAGACGGCCGGCGACAACTATGACGATACCGTCAAGGTCATGCGCGCATTGATCCCGACTCACGTCGTGTTCAATGGCAAGGCCGGATCGCTGACCGGCGAGAATGCGATGAAGGCGAAGGTCGGCGAGACTGTCCTGATCGTCCATTCGCAGGCCAATCGCGATACGCGGCCGCATCTGATCGGTGGTCATGGCGACTATGTCTGGGAACAGGGCAAGTTCGCCAACCCTCCGGCAAAGGACCTGGAAACCTGGTTCATCCGCGGCGGCTCGGCCGGCTCGGCCCTCTATACGTTCCTGCAGCCGGGCGTCTACGCCTATGTGAACCACAATCTGATCGAGGCCGTGGAACTCGGCGCGACTGCACATTTTACGGTCGATGGAACCTGGAATGACGACCTGATGACACAGGTCGAAGCCCCAAGGGCCATAGCGACGCAGTGACGAGGGTCTGATCCTGAACATCGACGCGACCTTGCGCCCTCTGCGCAAGGTCGCGTGCGCTCCCGGACGAAATGCCATGTCCTTCAACCCTCTCGTAGCTCTCGGAAGTATCGCGGCTGCCGCGCTGATCGTCACGGGCGCGACCAGTGCCGTAGACCGATTCTCCGCGGCCGGCCGGCTCGTTGCGAGCCCCGAACTCGTGACCCTCGCGCCCGGATCGTTCGACCATCCTCAGCCGGGTGAATTCCTTGGGAAGGGCCACCCTGTCGCCGCGCCGCGTATCCTGGCGACGGTCGGTTCACCGCTGAAAATCATGAAATACCAGGTGACTGCCGCGGAATACGGACGGTGCGTGACATCAGGCAACTGCAAGGCATCGGATACTCCGGGCAGTGGCCATTTTCCGGTCACCGGCGTGAGCCATATCGACGCCGAAGCCTATGCGGCCTGGCTGTCGGCCCAGACGGGCGCGACATGGCGGCTGCCGACCGACACGGAATGGGCCTATGCCGCCGGCGAACGGTTCCGCGGTGACATCGAGGGCGGCGCCGACGACCCCAACAACCCGGCGCTGCGCTGGCTCGCCCAGTATCGCACCGAGGCTTCGCTCGGACGGAAATCCGATCCCGAGCCAAGGTTTCAAGGGGCCTTTGGCACCAACTCAAAAGGGTTGGCGGACGTTGCGGGCAATGTCTGGGAATGGACATCGACCTGCTACGTCCATGCGACGATAGCCGCCGACGGCACCAGCATTGTGAGTTCAGTCGACAATTGCGGGGTGCACGTCGTGGAAGGTTTCCACCGCACCTACATGTCGAACTTCATCCGCGACGGGAAAAGTGGCGGCTGCGCTGTCGGCACGCCGCCCGACAATCTGGGTTTCCGCCTTGTCCGCGAACGTCTCAACGTCCTAAGGGCTGCCTTGCGGCGACTGGGATTTTCCTGACCCGAAAGGATCGACATGAGCTCATCGGCCATCGAACAGCCGCGACCGGCTGCCGAGCAGCCTCTGGCCGATCCGGGCGTTGACAGGGCGAGCATTGGCGCGCTGGTCCGCGCGTTCTATTCCAGGCTGCGGCAAAACCAACGGCTCGGGCCAATTTTTGCGCGCGAGATCACCGGCGACTGGGAACCGCATCTTGAGAAAATGACCGACTTCTGGTGTTCCGTCATTCTCAAGACCGGCGACTATCACGGACGCCCGGTGCCTGCGCATCTGAAACTTAGGGATGTGACCGAGGCCGATTTCGACATCTGGCTGGACCTGTTCGGCGAAACCGCGGCGGCGCACTTTGCCCCGCAAACGGCTGCGGTATTTGTCGACCGCGCTGAGCGGATTGCGAAAAGCCTGAAGCTGGCGATGTTCTTTCGCCTTCCGCTTGCCGGTTCACCGGAGGGCAACACTGCTGCAGGCGGCTGAACTGGAGCTCGTCCGTCGCTCCCGTCAGGCCGGCCGCCCGAAAGCTGCACTCCCTTTTCCGGGTGCAATCAGCCTCGTTTTTGCGCCAGATCAAATTGCCTGCGGCCATGCGACACCCGAGCGACGATTTCGCCCTGACGGGCATCTGAGGTGGCTGCATATGCTCGCTCAACTGACATCCGGCGAACGCCAGCTTTCCATCGTGGTGCTGATCCTGCTGACCATGGTCGGGTTGGCCATGGCGGCGCCTAGTCGCGGCGATCCGATCGGCGTGCATGGCTTCATCGTCGTTGTGGCACGCCTTGCGATGCTCTTTGTTATGCTTTCGGCGCTCTATGCCCCCGAGCCCTCCGCCGAATGCCTGGATCGCTATTATGACGACCCGAGCAAGGTGGGCGTCATCCTCACCATGATCTGGGCCATGGTCGGCACGTTCATCGGCGTCTGGGTGGCAAGCCTGCTGGCCTGGCCCGATCTGACCTTCGACGCGGCCTGGGCAAGTTTTGGCCGCTTGCGGCCGGTTGGTGCTGGCCGGGGTCACGGTCATGATAGGCGAGCATTTCGGATTCCGGCTTCGAACCGAAGAGCGATCGGGCAAAGCCTATCCAGTCGATCTCCGCTTCAGCGAAAGCGAGTTCTAAGCGCCAGCCGCCTTGCAGCAGGCGCCCGCCACTAGTCGCCGTCGATTGCCGCGGAACGTCACGGCGAAACCGAAAGCCTTTGCGGCAAGAGAGCGTCGGATCATCTTTGCATTCTGACCAAATGAAGAATTGTGCAATCAGGATCACCACGGTCCAGCTTCGCATTGGGGCGCAATCTCGCTCCAACGATTGAGACCCTCGCCATCGTCCCACGCCAGCGCAGGTACGGCCCCAACGACATGGCGCCACTCAGGGGATGGGCGCCGCGCGGCGAGAGAATCAAAGCCATGGTGCCGCACGGCCATTGGAAGACCATGACCTTCTTGGCGGCACTGCGCCACGACCGCGTCGAAGCACCGTGGCTGATCGACGGGCCGATCAACGGCGAGCGTTTCCAGCTCTATGTCGACAAGGTTCTCGTCCCCACCCTCGAACCCGGCGACATCGTCATCATGGACAATCTCGGCTCGCATAAAGGCAAGGCCGTGCGCCGCGCCATCCGCTCGGCCGGCGCCAGGCTGTTCTTGCTGCCCAAATACTCGCCTGACCTGAACCCCATCGAGAAGCTCTTTGCAAAGCTAAAGCATTGGCTCCGTAAGGCT